>NZ_JAALFW010000002.1:0-564815 GCF_011800485.1 Pantoea sp. EKM20T
GTCAAAGCCGAAGGTACCGCGTGAGCGGCGCGAGGACGGCCCGGCAGCAGCAGAGGTGCGCTGGCCCGCACTGCGGCGCGCTCGCCCGGAAAAAAAGGCTGCCACGTCTGACCGTGACAGCCTTTATAAAACTAATCTTAACCGATCAGCATTACACCCTCAGGTGCCGTTTTTTCATTGCAGCGCAGCGTAAAGCAGAATTAACGGAACATCACTTCCGCCCAGCGGGCCAGCCCTGCGGTGACGGAGGCGAAATCATCGCCGCCCGCAATCGGTGTATCCGGCAGCGTCTGCTGCAGCGCCGCGCGCAGCAACGGCGAACGCGCACTGCCGCCGGTCAGGTAAATCACATCAGGCTTAATCTGGCTGGTGGCCAATGCCAGCTGCACCTGTTCCAGAATTTTCTCCAGCGGCTGACTGATGGCGTCCTGCAGCTGATCCACGCCAATCTCTGTCTCTAATGCGGCGGCAATAAAGTCCAGGGAAGCGGTATGCGCCGGGCTGGCTGACAGCGCAATCTTGCTCTCTTCCGCTGCGCGTACCAGGCGATAACTGAGCTTCTGCTGCCACACTTTCAGCAGGCGAGCCACTACGTCACCCTGTTCCGCATCACGCACTAAATCCCGCAGCCACTTTCCGCAGGCGGGACTGTAAAAGTCACTTTGTGCCGGCACATCATTGATGGCGATCGCATTCCACCACGGCAGCGCAGGCAGGGCGGTGCCTTTCTGGGTGTTACCGCCCAGACCGAGTAGCGGCATCAGGGTCTTAAACGTCAGCATGATGTCCAGGTCGTTACCGCCGACACGGCAACCGCTGTGGCCCAGCAGGCTTTCACGGCGGTCAGCTTTATCACGCCACTTCGGCCCCATCAGCAACATTGAGCAGTCGGTAGTACCACCGCCAATATCCACCACCAGTACCCGCGTCTCCTGCTGCAGCGTGGCTTCGAAATCGAGTCCGGCCGCCACCGGTTCGAACTGAAACTCTACGTCGCGGAAACCGGCGCGGTGAGCGGCGCGCAGCAGAATACCTTCAGCCTGCTGGTTAGACTCTTCACTGCCTAAACCCTGGAAGTTGACCGGTCGGCCGATTACCGCCTGATCGATAGCCTGATCAAGCTGGCTTTCACCCTGCTTGCGGATGTGCAGCATCATTGCGCAGACCAGATCTTCAAACAGGGCAATCTGCTGTGGCTTCAGGCCAGTAGCACCGAGGAACGATTTGGGGGATTTAACGAACCAGACATCTTCGGGATCGACCATATAGTGTTGCAGCGCGGTGAGGCCAAACTGCACGCTATTGGGCTGGACGTCGATATCTTCTTCGCGGTTATATCGCAGCGCGCGCTGCAGCAGCGCCGTGGTTTCGCTGTCAGGTGTCGCGACCTGATGATGACGATAGAGCCATTCGCTGATCGACTCGCGGGTGGGCGCACAGATCATCGACGGCAGCAGGCGCTGATCATTTTCCAGCGTTAACAGACGTGGCGTGCCATTTTCGCTGACTGCAATAGAGCAGTTAGCCGTGCCGTAATCGAATCCTATGAACATTTTCGCCCCCATGCCGGAAAAAAGGGGGCGACTTTAGCGCAGCTTCAGCAGGGTGGCAAGCGGGCAGCGCCGGAATTAACGAATAGCGAAGATGTGATCTTCAGCCAGTGAACGCAACGGCTGGCGCTCCGCCACGGCACTGCCCCAGACGCCATTAACATCAAGGTTAGCCAGGGTGCTGAGCAGGGCCGGTACCGAAACCGGACCGGCCAGCACCGAGATATTGCGCTGTGTGGCCTGGCCCTGAATGATGGTCAGCAGCATCTCATCCATCAGATTATTGTGAACGTTGGCAACCAGTTCAGGCGCCAGCACCAGATAATCGACCACCTCGTCACTCAGCAGATTGAAAGCATCCAGATTACGGCCAAAATGTTGCAATACGATGCGGCAGCCGCACTGCCGCAGTTGCAGCAGCGCGGCATAGAGCTGATCGCCCTGGCTCAGCACGCTGGCGGCAGGGAAAGCAAAACCACAGCCGCTGCTGGAGAGTCCGGCGGCGACAAAGCGCTGACAGAGTTGCTGCACAAAGGCGGCATCACTCAGCACCTGGGCATTAAGCGGCAGAATCACCGGAATGCCTTTGTTATTGAGCCGCTGCACGTCGTGGCGGAAAAAAGCCTCAACAATATTGTTATCCAGCCGGCGACGCAGCGTTTCATCAGGCAGGTTATTGCGTAACAGTGTCTCATCCAGCAGCAATCCGTCAGCGGTTAACAGCTGCACCTCAAGCAGCCAGATAAAGGCGGCCTGCGGCGTTTTTGGCGGCGCAACGGCCCAGGCGGGCAGTTCGATCTGCAGCGCATCAATCATCGCCGCATCCATGCCCTGATGGTTGCCCGACAGCGGTAAGCGATGCTGTTCGTAGACCACCAGCCGTCCGCGCCCGCTGCGTTTGGCGTTGTAACAGGCGATGTCCGCCTGCGAAAGCACGTCGCTGCTCTGACAGTTTTCTGCTGAAATCTGCGTCACGCCCGCGCTGGCGCCGACCTGATAGAGTCGTCCCAGCCACTGGAACCGGTAATCATTTACCGCGGCGACAATGCGCTGCACCACATCATGAGCCTGTCCGATATCGCAATCGGGCATCAGTAGTGCAAACTCATCACCGCCCAGTCGCGCAAGGAAATCGCTGCTGCGCAGAGGGTGCTGCATCAGATCGGAGAGTTCGCGCAGTAACGCATCGCCTGCAGCATGCCCGGCGCTGTCATTGACCGCTTTAAACTTATCAAGGTCGATAAACACCAGCACATGCTGATGCTGATGTTCAGCGGCATCAAACAGCAGACGCTTAAGCTGAAGTTCGAAGCTGGCGCGGTTAGGCAGACGGGTCAGGGTGTCATGCAGCGCGCTGTAGCTCAGGCGCTTCATCAGTTTGCGTGACTCACTCACATCCTGAATGACCATCACCGCCCCCTGTTCCAGACCCGCTTCCGAACGCAGCGGCGTGATGCTGTAGTGAATATCGATATGACCGCCGTCCGGGGTATGCAGCACCAGATCTTCAGCGAGACCGGGGGTGACTTTTTCCGGCGGCAGCTGGCATAACAGCAAACTCTCTACCTCAGGGCCGTTAAGTCCCTGCGTGATATGCAGCAGTTCACTCAGCGGCTGACCGGCGGCCTGCTCCTGCGACCAGCCACTCATTTTCTCCGCCACCGGGTTCATAAAGGCAACGCGCATCTCTTTATCGGTGCTGATGACCGCTTCGCCGATCGAATCCAGGGTGATCGCCATGCGCTCTTTCTCCTGAAACAGCGCCTCGTTAAGATTGCGTAGCGGCGTGATGTCCTGACAGATGCCCAGCATGCGCTCAATGCGCCCCTCTTTGCTTAGCAGCCGGTTGGCCTGAGTGCGCACCCAGCGATGTCCCTGGTCATCGACCACGCGGTACTCCATGTGAAACGCGCTGCGAAGCTCAATCGCCTGTTGCACCGTCAGTGCGGCATACTCGCGATCGGCGGGATGCAGCAGATGGATCCAGAGGTCGTAGCTGGGTGACTCATGCGGGGCAAGACCAAACAGCGCGTACATGCGCTTGTCCCATAACATCTCGCCGGTCAGCAGGTTCCACTCCCATACGCCAATGCCACCCGCTTCGTTGGCCAGCGTAATACGCTCCATCAGCCGGCGATTCACCTGCTCGCTCTGCTTCAGCTCAGAGATATCGATAATCTGCGCAATAAAGTAGAGCGGTTCCTGGTTACCATCGCGCACCAGCGATACCGTCAGCCGCGCCCAGACAATCTCGCCATCTTTGCGGAAATAGCGCTTCTCAAAGGTGTAGGTATCAATCTCACCCGCCAGCAGTCGGTTCGCATGTTGCAAATCGAGGCTGAGATCGTCGGGATGGGTGATCTGCTGAAAAGTCAGCCGCTTCAGCTCCTCAGCCGGGTAGCCCAGGATCTGGCACAGCGAGCGGTTGACCTGCAACCAGATGCCGTGGGGCGCCACCAGCGCCATCCCAATGGCGGAATACTCCATGGCGTGACGGAAGCGGGTTTCACTGTCAGTGATATGGAGCTTTTCGCGCCGGAACGCATCCATCACCAGCGACATAATGTGACTGGGGATTAGCACCAGCAGGAACGGCAGCCAGCTGGAGACCGGGCCCAGCGCGCTGTTGTTGTTCACCACGGTGACCAGATCAAAGGCGAGCAGTATCGAGATAAAACTGGCGTTCAGGAAGAACAGCACGAACGCCTGCAGCTTGGGCAGGCGGACCGCGCACCAGAAGAGGATCACCACGATAAAGGTAAAGGGCCACGGCAAAAAGCGCAGCGCCAGATAACTGGCCCCGAGGGTGAGAAGAAGCGTCAGCAGAGCTTCGGCCAGGCGCAGATTGCTGAACCCCGTGCGACGCAGCGGCCACGGCAGAAGTAACAGCATCGGGCCTAACACCAGCATGCCGATGATTTCGGAGATCACCCAGGTATAAAAGAAGGGAAAAGAGGCGTGGCCGCTGACCTGTAGCGTCCAGAGTGCCAGCAGGCCGCCGAGCACCGGCGTCACGATGCCCACCGACAGTACCATCCGTGCCCAGTCATGCAGTGAATCCAGCGGCGCGCGCCGATCCAGCAGGGCGCGCAGCAGCATGCCACCCACACCGGCCTGGATAAGATTGAGCAGGGCGAATTTAATGTTCGAGAGGGCAGGCCCGATGATGATGGCGTTAGCCCCGGCGGTGCCAAGCACGCAGGCTGTCAGCAGCAGCGGGAGCTGGCGTGACGGGCAGCGGAAAACCACGACGGTCATTAACGTAGTCGGAAACCAGAGCGGGGAGATTTTGCCGCTGACGACGATCAGTTCCAGACAGAAGAGTGTCAGGACAAACACCACGCAGCCAAGGAGCAGCGCCGAGAGCCAGCGGTTTGGCGTGCTATTTTGCGGGGACAGGATCTCTATCGTCATGCGGACTTCCGGCAGGGTGCAGCGCTCCACAATGGCGTATCAGGCACCAGTCATTCTCTCACTGCATGCTAGCACATCCGGCAAAGAAAAAAGGGGTGAAATCAATATTGCCCGTTATTCGGCGAATTGACGGGCACGCTAAGATTGATTGCCAGCACGTTGATTACTGGCGGAAAAGATCGGCGCGGGTATAGGGTTTCTCCATGCCCGCAAGGCTGGCGGCGAAACGCTCCAGGAACTGCTGCGTGGTGGCGACACGACCGTGACTCATCAATACAAACGGCACTAACAGCGCAGCACCGACCTGCGGCCAGCTGAAGCCTTTGAGCGAGGTGCGACGCTGGGATATCAGAAACGCCGTGCTCAGCGTGAAGCCCAGCAGCAGCCCGGTGACCACCTCACTTTTTGAGTGTGCGTGGATGACCAGGCGGGAGAAACCGACCATCAGGGGAATCAGATAGCCAACCCCAATCGCCGCAATGCGCCACATCGCGGACCAGCGCCCGGAAATCAGCCATAGCATGACCGGCCACAGCGTGGCGGACATGGCGCTGTGGCCGCTGAAACCGGTAAAATTAAAGCGGGCGCTGCCGATGCCAAACCCCAGAAACAGAATTTTAGAGATGCTGACGGTCAGGCCAGCCAGGCCGAATGCCACAATCCAGTAAAAGACCGTATGACGATTATCACTCTTCCACGGCAAAATCAGCGCAATAATCACGGCTGTTGGAATCAACAGCATGCTGTCGCCAAAATAGGTCAAAGTCTTCCAGTGCATACCACTCCTGATGCATCTTCGGTCGTCACGTTAGCGACACGCGTTGTCTGAACAGCGCGCCGCGCAGGCCATTTTTTTTATAGTATGGTGTGCCGCTAGTTTATCGGTGAAATGAGTGGCGTCCAAAGGAGAAAGTCTGAAAAGTCGCCGACGCCATTTCTCTGGCATCAAAAGGCCGAAATCCCTATACTTAGCGCGAACACACCCTCTCCATTTCGGCCCGTCCGCTGCCCGCGTAATGTGTGACCAGTGGCAGGCTCCAGTTATCAGGTCTTAAAAAAGTATGACTGACAAGTCTCATCAGTGCGTGATTGTAGGCATTGCCGGCGCTTCCGCATCCGGTAAAAGTTTAATTGCCAGCACGCTCTATCGTGAAATCCGTGATCAGGTAGGTGGCGAGCACATCGGGGTCATCCCGGAAGATGCTTATTACAAAGATCAAAGTCACCTCACCATGGAAGAGAGGGTTAAAACCAATTATGACCATCCGAGTGCGATGGATCATGATTTGCTGTTGCAGCATCTGCAGGCGGTCAAAGCCGGTCAGGATATTGAGCTGCCGGTCTACAGCTACGTTGAGCACACCCGCACCCAGCAAACGCATCATCTGAGCGCAAAAAAGGTCATCATCCTTGAAGGCATTCTGCTGTTAACCGATGCCCGTCTGCGCCAGGAACTCAACTTCTCTATCTTCGTGGACACGCCGCTCGACATCTGTCTGATGCGTCGTATGAAGCGTGACGTCAATGAGCGTGGCCGCTCAATGGATTCAGTAATGAGTCAGTATCAGAAGACCGTGCGTCCGATGTTCCTGCAGTTTATCGAGCCATCAAAACAGTACGCCGATATCATTGTGCCGCGCGGCGGAAAAAACCGTATTGCCATCGATATTCTCAAGGCGAAAATCAACCAGTTTTTTGAATAACGCACGTCCGTCCGGACGTGGTGCAGACCGGCGGCAGGCACGCATGCCGGTTTGCTACACTTATGCCATGGAGTTACCGCAATGAGATTATGCGATCGCGATATTGAAGCCTGGCTGGACTATGGCAAACTGGCCATTGAGCCACGCCCGCCGGTCGAGCGCATTAACGGAGCAACCGTCGATGTGCGTCTGGGTAATCAGTTCCGCACCTTCAGCGGTCATACCGCGGCCTTTATCGATCTGAGCGGCCCGAAACAGGAAGTGAGCGCGGCACTGGATCGGGTCATGAGCGATGAGATCGTGTTGCCTGATGGCGAAGCCTTTTTCCTCCATCCGGGAGAGCTGGCGCTGGCGGTGACGCTGGAGTCCGTGACGCTGCCTGACGATCTGGTCGGCTGGCTGGATGGCCGTTCATCGCTGGCGCGACTTGGGTTGATGGTACACGTTACGGCTCACCGCATCGATCCTGGCTGGCAGGGCCGTATCGTGTTGGAGTTCTACAATTCAGGTAAACTGCCGCTGGCTCTGCGTCCCGGTATGTTGATCGGCGCGCTGAGTTTTGAACCGCTTTCAGGCCCGGCTGCGCGTCCCTATAACCGACGTGAAGATGCGAAATATCGCGGTCAGCAGGGCGCTGATGCCAGCCGTATCGACAAAGACTGATCTGAGGATGTAATGAAAAGAGTGATAACCACGCTGGCCATCCTGTTAGTGGTGGTCGTAACGGGAATGAGCGCACTGGTGCTGCTGGTCAATCCCAACGACTTTCGTGCCTATATGGTGCAGCAGGTCGAACAACGCAGTGGTTATCGCCTTGAGGTCAGCAGCGATCTGCGCTGGCACGTCTGGCCTCAGCTCAGCATTCTGGCCGGCCGGATGAGTCTTACCGCGCCGGGTGCCAGCCAGCCGATGGTCTCGGCGGAAAACATGCGGCTGGATGTTGATCTCTGGCCACTGTTATCCCATCAGCTCAGCGTCAGCCAGGTGATGCTGAAAAATGCGATAGTGCGGGTGACGCCAGATAGCCGCGCGCAGCGTGCCAGAAATGCGCCTCAGGGTCCGCGTGATGCGGAGCCGGCTTCGCCTTCCAGCGGCTGGTCATTTGATATCGCTAAACTGCGGGTAGCAGACAGTCTGTTGATCTGGCAGCAGCCAGGCGGCGACGAATATAATTTCCGCGACCTCAACATTAATATGGAACAGGACGCGAACAAGCTGGCGACCCTGTCGCTGAGCACTACGCTGATGCGCAACCAGCGCAACGCCACACTGAATCTCAAAGGCCAGCTGGATGCCGCGCAATATCCCCATCGCCTCAGCGGCCAGTTGCAGCAGCTTGATTACACCTTGTCCGGCGCTGATATTCCGGCACAGGGGATCAAAGGCTCGCTGAGCCTGCAGGGCGAGTGGGATGGCGACCGCCAGCAGCTCTCCTTCAGTAATCTGCAGCTCACCGCCAATGACAGCACCCTGACCGGGCAGGGCAGTGGCCATATTGCGCCACCGCAGCAGCTGGCGCTGGATCTGAAAGCCAGCAACCTTAACGTCGATAATTTACTCACCAGTGCGCCCGTCTCTGACGCACCTGGCGTGCAGCACGCCACCGTAGCTCGTTCGCCGGTGATTGCTGCGCCGCGGGAACGCAGCAACGCCGACTCTCCGCTGAATGACCTGGATCTGGCGCTGATGTTACAGGCTGACAATGCGGTATGGCGCGGACTCTCTCTGACCAGTCTTTCGGTGAACGCCAGCAATCAGCAGGGAGTGATGACGCTGAAGACGCTCAGCGGCAAGCTGGGCAATGGCAGCTTCTCCATTCCCGGCAGTATCGATATCCGTCAGCCAGAGACGCGGGTCAGCCTTAAACCCCAACTCCGTTTAATTGCGATTCAGCCGCTGCTTAAAGCGTTTGAACTGCCGGAAAGTGTGCAGGGGAACCTGAGTCTGGATGGCGACCTGTCGGGTGATACGCTGACGGTCGAAGCAGCCAAACGTCGCTGGCAGGGCAGGGCGACCATCAGCGCCAGCAACCTGAAGCTGGCACAGCTGAATCTGCAGCAGATGGTGCAGCGTGCCGTGGCGCGGGTCAGCGATAAGGTCAGCAGCGATCAGGCGGTGGATGAGGGGATTGAGTCGATTAGCGCACAGGTGGCGCTGAATAAGGGCGTACTCAGCTTCAGCGATATCAATGGCAACGGACAGAATCTGGGCCTGCAGGGTGCGGGCAAAGTTGACATGGTGCAGCAACAGCTGGATATGACCCTGGGGCTGAAAATCAGCGGCTGGCGTGGCGATGATGCGCTGGTGAAGGCGCTCTCCAGTCAGCCGGTTCCGCTGCGCATGTATGGTCGCTGGGACAGCCTGCAATACTCTCTGCCGGTGGATGACGTTCTGCGTAACCGGCTGCAGAGTGAGGCGAAATCACGGCTGAATCAGTGGATCGATCGCCAGAAAGAGGGCGAGAACAAAGAGAACCTGAAGAAAATCATGCGCCCATAGCGGGCGCATTTCCTTCTGCCTGCTAATCGCTCAGACCTCGTAACTGATATCGGGCTGCAACAGGATCTCGACTTTCTGCACCCGATGATTTTCGACCTGCAGCGTTCGCAGCAGATAGTCACCCAGTTGCAACACTTCGCCTTCCTGAGGGATGTGTTGCAGCTTATCCATCAGTAATCCCGCCAGCGTATGATAGTCACCCTGCTCATCGAGCGGCAATTTCACATAGAGCGCCAGATCTTCCAGCGGCATATGACCGTTAGCAATCCAGTGACCTTCATCCTGAATCTGAATATCGTAGCGAGCATCGATTTCACCCGCCTCATTCGGCAGATTGCCGGCGATGGTCTCCATTACATCGCTCAGCGTCACCACGCCTTCCACCGAACCAAACTCATCAACCACAAAGGCGAAGTGAGTATGGGCCTGACGAAACTGTTCAAGCGCCTGCAGCACCGTCAGCCGTTCAGGAAAGACCAGCGGCTGTCGAATCAGGGCGCGTAAATCGAGGGAATTGTGGTGCAGTGACTGGTGCAGCAGATCGATAACATGAACCACGCCCAGCGGTTCGCTGGAGTGATCTGTGATCAGTATTCGCGTGTGCTGATTGCGGTCGAGGCGCGACATAATCTCTGCCGGATCATCACTGAGATCGATATGTTCGACGTCGTGGCGCGAGGTCATGATGCTGTTAATGTGGCGCTGACCCATGCCCAGTACGCGGGCAATCATCACCCGTTCCTGCCGGTTAAACAGCATGCTGTCATCGCTGTCAGCAATCAGTGACGAAGTTTTCGCATCCAATTCCGCCGGTTCTGCCGCGCCGCGCAGCAGGCGTAACACCGCTTCCGCCGTGCGCTGGCGTAGCGGACGACCGGCCGACAGCACCCGACGACGATTAAAGTGCGCCAGCTGGTTCAGTGCCTCAATGACCACCGAGAAGCCGATTGCCGCATAGAGGTAGCCTTTGGGAATCACAAAGCCAAAGCCTTCCGCCACCAGGCTGAAGCCGATCATCAGCAGAAAGCTTAAGCAGAGGATCACAATCGTAGGATGGTTGTTCACGAAGCGGGTTAACGGCTTGCTGGCGAGCAGCATCAGCAGAATGGCGATGGTGACCGCAATCATCATGACCGGTAAGTCATTAACCATGCCGACGGCAGTAATCACCGCATCCAGCGAGAAGATGGCATCCAGCACCACGATTTGCGCCACCACCGGCCAGAATTTAGCGCCGCCTTTTTGTTGACCGGACGCCTCATCATCCCCTTCAAGACGCTCATTCAACTCTGTGGTGGCTTTAAATAGCAGGAAAATCCCGCCTGTCAGCAACAGTAAATCGCGCGCACTGAAGGGGTGGCCCATAAGCGTAATCCAGGGTTCTTTCAGCGTAACCAGCCACGAAAGCGATGCCAGCAGCAATAATCGGCACAATAACGCCAGCAGCAGTCCAATCACGCGCGCGCGGTCGCGAAGCGGCCCTGGAAGCTTCTCCACCAGGATGGCGATGAAAATCAGATTGTCGATGCCTAAAACCAGTTCCAGAACGATTAGCGTTACTAATCCCGCCCATAGCGAGGGATCTGCAATTACCTCCAGCATGCGTTGTTCACCTGAATGTCTTAAATTGAGTTTTCTCTGATGATAGTGGAGTGCGAAGCCACGTACAAATGGCAGGGCAGGGGGCATGTTCTCAGATAACCGCGCTATATCGTGCAAAATATGAACATAATAGTGTGACGCTTTGATTAACTTCACAGGGCGCAGTAGAGATAATTCTTAGTCATTGGCTGACAGGAAAGAGATATTCACCTGTCGGGCTTATGCGATTTATCTCATCGTGAGTATGGCATTAATCCGAATTGTGAAGAAAGGATTGCACTGCCCGTCAGGCCTCAATACTAATTGCTGGTAGTCTTTTTCCTAAAATAGTCCAGGGATGGCGGGACCTGCTTGTAAACAAGCCAGTAATAACTAGTATAGCAACAAGTTAGCAAACTCTGCCCCAGAGTCGTAATCTGCGTACCTATTCGACATTAATCGCAATGTTACGAATGAGTAATTCGCCTGTGAACGTCTGTATGATGCGTTACGGTAACGCTAACACATTACGGGGAGCATTATGAATGATGACAGCGATATTGGCAGCGACAGCCAAGGGCGGTAGCGTGCCCGAATCGCGTTTTTGTTGATAAAGTGAGCAGCGCTGGCGGTGGTTAAGTCAGAGTAATCTGTTGGTATTCATCACGATATTATTGGTTTCATGGTTAAGATCATTGGCCTAAACGCCGCAGGAGCTCCCCTTAGAAACGGCTCACTCTGGAGAGGTTTCGTCGCTTAATGATTAAACAGGCGATAGCCGTTGCGGGTTTAAGGAAATAAAATAAAGAGTTAAATATGCGCGATACAGAATTTACGTTTAAAAGTCTTATTACCAAATTAATGCTGGCATGTTCAGACTTAATTTGTTTCAACGCAGCGTTCTTTTTGGCGATGATGCTAATTAATTTGCAGTCAGATTCGCCGCTGGCAGATATTTCTGAAAAAGAAATGAATTTAAAAATTGCCACACACATTTGTCTGTCGGTAATTTGTATTGGCTGGTTCTGGGTAAGGCTGCGTCACTACACTTACCGCAAACCTTTCTGGTTCGAATTAAAAGAAGTTTTTCGTACCATTCTTATATTTTCTGTTATCGACCTGTCGATTACCGCCCTGTCGCAGTGGCAGATGTCGCGTTTCGTCTGGTTACTGACCTGGATCCTGGCGCTGATTTTAATTCCGACCTGCCGCGCGCTTTCTAAACGTCTGCTGAATAAAAATGGCTTGTGGAAAAAACAGACCATTATTATCGGCAGCAGCAAAAATGCGCATGAAGCCTGGCAGGCACTGCAAAGCGAAGAGGTCATGGGTTTTGACGTTATCGCCTTCTATGACGTTGATGGAACCTGTCCGCAGGAGATCATGAACGGCGTGCCGGTGCTGCGCGACGAGCAGGAGCTCTGGAGCCTCACCAACAGCGAAACGCAGTTTATCGTTGCGGTTGAGTATGAGCAGAGTCAGTACCGTGATGTCTGGCTTAAATCGCTGGCGATGCACAACTGCCGTTCAGTGTCAGTGATCCCAACCCTGCGTGGTGTACCGCTCTACGGTACCGACATGGCCTATATCTTCAGCCATGAAGTGATGATCCTGCGGGTTCAGAACAACCTGGCTAAACGCACGTCGCGCTTCCTGAAGCGGGCATTCGATATCGTGGGTGCGCTCTCGATTATCCTGATGCTGATGCCAGCGCTGCTGGTACTGGGCTTCCTGGTGGGTCGTGACGGTGGACCACCGATTTATGGTCACGAGCGTGTGGGAATGAATGGCCGTAAATTCAAATGCCTGAAATTCCGCTCGATGGTCATTAATTCAAAAGAAGTGCTGGAAGAGGTGCTGCGCACTGATCCGATTGCCCGTGCTGAATGGGATAAAGATTTCAAACTCAAAAATGATCCACGTATTACTAAAGTGGGCCACTTCATCCGTAAAACAAGCCTCGATGAGCTCCCTCAGCTCTGGAACGTGGTGCGCGGTGATATGAGTCTGGTCGGACCGCGTCCGGTCATTGAAGATGAACTCTGTCGTTATGCCGGTGATGTTGATTATTACCTGATGGCAAAGCCAGGCATGACGGGATTGTGGCAGGTCAGCGGTCGTAATGATGTTGACTATGAAACCCGCGTCTATTTCGACTCGTGGTACGTGAAAAACTGGTCACTGTGGAACGACATCGCGATTCTGTTTAAAACAGTGGGCGTGGTGTTGAAACGCGATGGTGCCTATTAATCGTGAGTCGGAATGAGCGCGTTAATGCGCGCTCAGAGGTGTTTTGCCGTTGTCAGGCGTGTCGTTGATAGTGGCCATCATCAGGGATATCGCTGTGCATCCATAGTCCGCTATGATGCGTGGCGTTCAGGGTACACCCTGGTAGATGGCCGCTACTTATAACAAGTGGAGCAAGGATAATGAACGACAGGTTCAGTGCTTAAGTCAGGTAGGATTTACTTTTTGTTGGACGCTTACACAGCGGCGGTTTCGCCTCTATCAATAAATAACTGATAGCGAAGATCTAAATGATTACAATCAAAATGAAATTGATACCCTTGCTGGTATCCGCCACATTCCTTAGCGGGTGTACGATCGAACCAGGTTCTCACCTTTCTACATCAGGAAAAGATGTTGTTGAACAGCAGGATAGCAACTTTGACATCGATAAATATGTCAACGTCTTCCCGTTAACGCCTTCACTGGTTGAAAGGATGCGTCCGAAGCCACTGGTGGCTCAGACGAATCCTGCCCTGCAGAACGAAATTCAGAACTACGAATACCGTATCGGTGTGGGCGATGTCCTGACCGTAACGGTCTGGGATCACCCGGAACTGACCACCCCAGCGGGTCAGTACCGTAGCGCCAGCGACACCGGTAACTGGGTGCATTCTGACGGCACCATTTTCTATCCCTACATTGGTCGTGTGCGTGTAGCGGGCCGTACCGTCGGCGAAGTACGTGACGAAGTGTCACGTCGTCTGGCTCAGTACATTGAAAGCCCACAGGTTGATGTCAGCATCGCCTCGTTCAAATCACAGAAAACCTATGTGACGGGTTCAGTGACCACTTCTGGTCAGCAGCCCATCACCAACGTTCCGTTGACGGTGCTGGATGCGATCAACGCCGCTGGCGGCCTGGCTGCTGATGCTGACTGGCGCAACGTGGTGCTGACGCACAACGGTCGTGAACAGCGCATCTCTCTGCAGGCACTGATGCAGAATGGTGACCTGAGCCAGAACCACCTCCTCTATCCAGGCGATATTCTTTACGTTCCGCGTAACGATGATCTGAAAATCTTCGTGATGGGTGAAGTGAAGCAGCAGACTACCCTGAAAATGGACCGTAGCGGCATGACGCTGGCGGAAGCACTGGGCAATGCGGCCGGGATGGATCAAACCACCTCTGACGCCACCGGTGTATTCGTTATCCGTCCACTGCACGGCACCGATCGCAACAAGATTGCCAACATCTATCAGTTGAACACCAAAGATGCGGCATCCATGGTGATGGGAACCGATTTCCAGCTCCAGCCTTACGACATCGTTTATGTCACCTCTACGCCGCTGACGCGCTGGAACCGTGTGATTGGACAGTTGATACCGACCATCGCAGGTATCAACGATGCAACACAGGCCGCATCGCGTATCCGTACCTGGGGTAATTAAGGTCCCATCATGATTAAGTCCGTGTTAGTCGTTTGCGTCGGCAACATCTGCCGCTCTCCTACCGGAGAGCGCCTGTTTAAACGTGCGCTGCCTGATTTAGACGTTCGCTCTGCCGGCCTGGGGGCGCTGGTCGGCCACCCGGCCGACAAGACGGCGTCTGAAGTCGCTGCTGCGCAGGGTCTGTCGCTGGAAGGACATGAGGCGCAACAGTTGACGGCAGAGATGTGCCGCAACGTTGACCTGATTCTGGTGATGGAAAAGCGACATATTGAACAGGTGAATCGCATCGACCCGGCCGCGCGTGGCAAAACCATGCTGCTTGGGCACTGGCTCAATCAGAAAGAAATTGCGGATCCGTACAGAAAAAGCCGTGAGGCCTTTGAAGAGATTTACGGATTACTGGAAAACGCTACCCAGAAGTGGGTGAACGTATTAAGCCGATAGTTGGGATTATCCATGAATATAAAAAATAAGGTCAGAACCGCGCCGGGAGAGGATTCGAATGGATGGGATCTGGCGCATCTTGTGGGACAGCTAATTGATCATCGCTGGATCATTGTTGCCGTTACCGCTTTTTTCATGCTGGCGGGAACACTCTACACACTGTTTGCAACACCCATTTATAGCGCAGATGCGTTAGTTCAGGTTGAGCAGAAGAATGCCAGCACCGTTCTGAACGAAATTGACAGCATTCTGCCACCGACACCAGCCTCTGATACGGAAATCGAGATTCTGGAATCCCGTATGGTCATCGGCAAAACCGTTGACGATCTGGGTCTGGATACCGTCGTTGAGCAGAACTATTTCCCGGTTATCGGTAAAGGTCTGTCGCGCCTGATGGGCAACAAACCCGCCAGTATCGCGATTTCGCGCCTGGAAATCCCACGCACTATCGACAAACGTAACGTTGAACTGGAAGTGACCGGTCCGGATAGCTACACCGTCTCAAAAGATGGCGATGAGCTGTTCAAAGGTAAAGTCGGCCAGCTGGAGTCGCACGGCGACATCAGCATGCTGGTCAGCGAGATCCACGCTGATGAAGGCACCAGCTTCACCGTGACCAAGCTGAATAACCTGCAGGCGATCCGTTCAGTGCTCTCTAACCTGACCGTGGCAGACAAAGGTAAAGATACCGGCGTGCTGGGTCTGGAGTATCTGGGTGAAGATCCAGAGCAGATCAGCAAAGTGCTGAACCAGATTGTGAATAACTATCTGTTACAGAACGTTGAGCGCAAGTCAGCGCAGGCAGAGAAAAGCCTGGAGTTCTTACGCACTCAGCTGCCTGCCGTGCGCAGCAAGCTGGATGAAGCGGAAGACAAGCTGAACACCTTCCGTCGTCAGAACGAATCTGTTGACCTGTCACTGGAAGCGAAATCCGCTCTGGACTCCTCTGTCAGCGTGCAGAGTCAGCTGAACGAACTGACCTTCCGTGAAGCCGAAGTCTCTCAGCTGTTTACCAAAGATCACCCGACGTATCGCGCGCTGCTTGAAAAACGCAAAACGCTGGAAGGTGAGCAGGCTCAGCTGAACAAGAAAATTGCTGGCATGCCACAGACTCAGCAGGAAATCCTGCGTCTGACCCGTGACGTTCAGTCTGGTCAGGAGATCTACATGCAGCTGCTGAACCGTCAGCAGGAGCTGGGTATCAGTAAAGCGAGCACCGTGGGTGATGTCCGCATCATCGATGGCGCGCAGACTGCTAACTCGCCTGTTGCACCGAAGAAGCTGCTGATCATCGCCGCGAGCCTGATTTTCGGTCTGTTCGTGTCAGTGGGTCTGGTTCTGCTGAAAGCGCTGCTGCATCACGGCATCGAGAACCCGGATCAGCTGGAAGAGCTGGGCATGAATGTCTATGCCAGCGTTCCACTGTCAGACTGGCAGCGTAAGAAAGATACCGAAGCCCTGGCGCGTCGTGGCAGCAAGGTGAAAACCGATCCGCACGAAACGCTGCTGGCGCTGGGTAATCCGACTGACCTCTCCATCGAAGCGATTCGTAGCCTGCGTACCAGCCTGCACTTCGCGATGATGGAAGCGAAAAACAATATCCTGATGATCACCGGTGCCAGCCCGGGTATTGGTAAAACCTTTATCTGTGCCAACCTGGCGACCCTGGTCGCGAAAGCGGGTCAGCGTGTTCTGTTTATCGATGGCGACATGCGTCGTGGTTATACCCACGAACTGCTGGGCGCAGATAACAAATCAGGTCTGTCCAACGTCTTGTCCGGTAAAACTGAGTTCAGCCCGGCGCTGATTCAGCAGGGCGTGTACGGTTTCGACTTCCTGCCACGTGGTCAGGTTCCGCCGAACCCGTCTGAGCTGCTGATGCATCGTCGCATGGGTGAGTTGCTGGAGTGGGCGAGCAAGAACTACGACCTGGTGTTAATCGATACGCCGCCAATCCTGGCCGTCACCGATGCCTCTATCATCGGTAAGCTGGCCGGCACCTCACTGATGGTGGCGCGTTTCGAAGCCAACACCACCAAAGAAGTGGACGTCAGCTTCAAACGCTTTGCCCAGAACGGTATTGAGATTAAAGGTGTGATCCTCAACGCCGTGGTGCGTAAAGCCGCTAATGCGTATGGCTATGGGTATGACTACTACGCCTATGACTACGGCAAGACGAACAAAAGCTGATCATTGAGCAATAAAACAGGGGGCGGTCTGACCGCCCCTTTTTATCGTCCCTTTGAATGACGACACGCATCAATTTACACAGGTTATTCTGTCCAAACCCACAAAAGCGATACATCTATAAATCGCATGGCGAGCGTCACTCAACAGAATTCATCACCAGCCGGCATCGCCCGCACGCAATTTGTGACCGTGCAATCAGACTCGCTGTAAAGCCAGTCGGTAAGGCGAAGCGTGATTATTGCTGGCATGAGAACTTGTGGAATTAAGGAATCACACCATGGCTCCATATTGGTATGTATCAGGCTTTTTACTGCTGCTTTCGCTGTTTGAAATAGCGCTAAAAAAAGACGAACGCACAAATTATATTCTGACCTGGCTACTCTGTTTTGCCGCCGTGACTTTGATTATTTTCGGGGGAATACGCGGTCTTGGTACCGGCATGGATGACTTTCAGTACCGGAGCTTCTTCGAAGACTTTGTAAGACGTATTGAGATTAATGGCTTCTTTAATACCGTTGCGTTTTTCCGTTACGAACCGCTGATTTTTGCGATGGCCTGGCTCACCAGCCTGTTTTCGCACAATGCCAGCATCTTCCTGTTTGTCTTCTGCGCCATTGCCGTTTCCATCAATACCTGGTTTTTCAGGAAGATGTCTCCGTATCCGGTGCTGGCGCTGGTGCTCTATTCGGCGCACATCTTTATCAACAAAGACATTAACCAGATTCGCTTTGGCCTGAGTTCTGCGCTGTTCCTTGGCGTTCTCTGGTCGATCTATCTCAAGCGCTACTGGTGGGCATTTGCCTTCTTTATTCTGTCGTTCACGAGCCATAACACCGGTGTCATGGTGGTGACGCTTGTGCCGTTCCTGTTTATCCGGGACTGGCGCTGGTGGCCGGTCATTATCATCGTTGCCAGTCTGCCGCTATCGGTTGTGGGTGGCTCGGGCTTTATTGCCCTGATTGCCGGTCATCTGGGATCGCTGGGAGAGAGGGCATCGGGCTATAACAATGACCCCTCCTATGCAATGGGTGGCAGCATTCTGGCCGTATCGAACCTGAAAAACATCATGCTGGTGTTCGTCTTCTTCTATTTCATGCTGACCGATAAGCTGAAGCGCGAGAATTACGCCCAGTATCGCCTTAACTATCTGCTGATTTTAAGTTTTGCCATCGGCGGGGCGATCAGGATCTTCCTGTACAACTTCCCGTCAGGTTCGCGCCTGTCCAACTATCTGCAGCAGGTTGAGCCGATCATCCTGACCTCGCTGATTTATCAGGCAAGGCGATCCTGGAAGCCAGCGCTGTATGCCATGCTGGTGTTCTTCCTGCTCTATTACCTCTACTACAACACCATTTCAACCAAACAGGCCGTTACCGGTTATGAAGTGGCGCGGGAGTTTTGGCTGATGCACTAATCAATCTGACGACCGCCTCTGGATGACGAGTTTCACCCAGGGGCGGTCGTCGGTCAGAACACAGGTTTTTCATCGACCGTTGTCGAATGAACTGTTTATTTTTGAACTACTTTAATGAGGTGCTGGCAATGAAGGACATTCGTTTCTCCATCGTAATTCCGGCTTATAACGCGTCAGAATCGATTGTCACGACGCTGGATTGCGTTAAAGCACAAACGTATCGCAATTTCGAAGTCATCATCGTTGATGATAAATCTGCGGATGCCGCCGCGCTGGCGGATGTGGTGCGCAGCGAACGCTACCGGGATCTCGATATCAATCTGGTGCTCTCTGAGGTCAAACTCAACGGAGCCGGTGCGCGTAACAAAGGCATTGAGCTGGCGACCGGTGACTACGTCAGCTTCCTTGACGCCGATGATGAGTGGGCGGCGGACAAACTGCAGCAGGTGAGCGAAAAAATTGCTCAGCTGGACGCGCAGGGCAAAAAGAATTTCGTCATTTTCAGCCAGGTGAATATCTATCAGGATGGCACGTTCCTGAAAGTGATGCCGATGCAGCCGCCAGGCAAAAATGAAACGGTCGCGGAGTATCTGTTCGGCTGCTACGGCTTTATCCAGACCAGCACCATTGTGCTGAAGCGGGAAGACGCGGCGAAAATTCAGTTCGATACCCGCTACATCCGTCATCAGGACTATGATTTCTGCATACGTGCCGACCGCATGGGCTATGACTTTGTGATGATCGCCGCACCGCTGGCGAACTACCACCTGGTCACTAAGTTTGGCTCGAAACACAAAGGCGAATCGGTGAACTACTCGATGTTCTGGCTCGATAGCATGAAGCCGCATCTGACCCCGCGTGACATCCACACCTACAAAGCTTTTAAGCTGCCGCTGCGCTACAAGATGGATGGTAAGTCGCTGATGGCGAGCCTGAGCTTTGCGCGCTACTTCTTCCTCACCAACAAAGACAACCGTGCTTACTTTATGAACCGGGTTAAAGACAAGGTCAAAGCACGTTTCGGCGGTGAGAAAGCGATCTCCTGACGCGCGCCGCGCCTCGCTCTGCTCCTGATGCCAGGAGCGACTCTTTTTACGATTAATTCAGGGTTGAAGATGAATACTTCTGTTGGAACCGTTGGCATTGTCATGCCTATGTATAATGCACGTCAGACGGTGTTACGCGCGGTGCAATCGGTTATCAATCAGCACTATACCGACTGGCATCTCTATCTGGTCAACGATAAATCGACCGATGACTCGCTGGAATTTGTGCGTGAGCATTGTCAGGATCCGCGCATTACCATTCTGGATAACGCGGTCAACATGGGCGCAGCAGAAACCCGTAACGTCGGGCTGCGCGCGGCCACTGAAGAGATTATCGCCTTTCTCGACAGCGACGATGAGTGGCATGCGGATAAGCTGACCCAGCAGGTTGCTGCCATTGCGGCCGGCGATGATTTTGTGATTACCGAATATCACTATAAAACCCGCAAGGCTGAGCACGACATTACCTACGGCAAACCTTACCTGCAGCAGGAAAACTTTGTGAAGAAGCAGTATCGCGTCTGCTTCTCCTCCGTCTGTTTCCGCCGTCCGCCGCAGGGGCTTTTCTTCCAGCGCAAAGGCCACGAAGATTTCCTGTTTTTGTATGAATTATTCACCCGCTATAAGCAGGCACGCGTAATTCAGACGATTCTGGTCAACTATTACGAATTAGGCGATTCCCTTTCCCGTAATAAGAACAAAGCGGCCCAGTGGCACCTTGAATTATTAAGAATTATCTATAAAAACAATCCTTTAAAAATCTATTACTATTACGCCTGGTATATGGTGAATGGTGTGCTGTTTACCCTTAAGCATCGTTAAGCCTGTCGGCAGGATTGTCTTTAAAATTTGAGGTGGATAGCGTTTCATGAAAAAAATTGTCCTGGTGATCAAAGATGCTTATTCGTATGCGGGCACCGAGAACATCTGTAACTTCATGTCAGAGTGTCTTGGCGAGACCCATGAAGTCACCATCTACTCGCTGGAAGGCAGTGGAAAAACCTTTTACCCGTTTGAGCACGTCAAACAGATCGTCAGCTTTGAAGGGCAGAGCAATCCGATCAAAAGCGCGGTTGCCCGGATTCACGAAGAGGGTTTCGATACCGTCTTCCTGATCAGCATGGGTCGCCTGAGCGTGATGTTCGCTTTCTGGAATCTGCTGGCGATGAAGAAGAAGCGGGGCAAAGCCTACGCCTGCGAACACATCGCCATTAACTCCTTCAGCAAACCGATTAAGTTCCTCAAGTTTCTGCTGCTGCGCTACTACGACCGCGTGATTGTTCTGACCGACAAAGATCATCAGGTGTTCAGCCGCTGGCGCATTCCCAGCAAGCAAATCCCCAACCCGGTGGTTTACAAAGACTATCAGCGCCAGACCCGTCATCGCCAGGCGCTGGCCGTAGGCCGTCTGGATAACCAGAAGGGCTTTGACCTGATGCTGGATATCTGGCGCGACTTCGCCCGCAGCCATCCTGACTGGACGCTGGTGATTGCCGGTGACGGTGAACTGCGTCAGCAACTGCATGACCAGGCGGCGGTGCTGGGCATCACCGACAGCGTGAAGTTTGTCGGTAAGGTCAGCAATATCAACGACTACTATCGCGACAGCGATATGGCGCTGATGACCTCGCGCTATGAAGGATTGCCACTGGTGCTGCTGGAAGCAAAATCCTGGTCACTGCCGGTAGTGGCATATGACTGCCCGACCGGTCCACAGGAGATCATCAATCACGGTGAAGATGGTTTCCTGGTTCCGATGAACGACAAAGCCACGTTTCTGGCCCGAATGGAGCAGCTCGCCAGCGATGACGCGCTGTTCTATGCCATGAGCGAAAAAACGAAACAGACCGCGCTGAAATTCGACGGTAATCAGATTAAGCAAAGCTGGCTGTCACTGGTTTAACCGGAGCTGGAAAAGCTCACTTGCGACGTGCCTCAGGGACACCGCCATGGCCAATGGCCTTATTGACTACGGGAATTGATGCATGAAAAGAAGAGAAGTTTTACAGACCGCCGCCTCCGCTCTGGTGGGGGCTCTCTCCGTGAGCACCTTTTCCAGCTACGCTGCAAAAAGTAACGGTATCGCCCTGAAGCCGGTTGATGCCACTGACGTGCCTAAAGGCGACGTGCCAATTCTGACCCCGGAAAATGTCTACGCCATGCCACCGCAGTTCTGGCAGGGTTTTGAAGGCAAACTCTGGATTGGTAAAGCAGGTGCAGATGCCAGCAAACCGGGCAACCAGATCCCGGTCTTCCTGCGTGATGCCAGCGGCAAAGTGTCGGAGATTGCTCAGCCTATCGCGCTGAACAAAGGTAACTTTGCCCAGTTTATTCAGGACAATGCTGCGCTGATTGCCAATCCGTCGCATTCGATGGCAGTCGAGGACAGTAGCGGTCAGACGCTGTTCAACATCGCAGATGTCAGCCGTCCGGGCGCTGCAGATTTCAGCCAGCGTCTGGCGCAGCCAGCAGGTTATCAGCTGATTGGTGAGATCCCGTCCGTAGCGGAGTTACGCAAAACCCGTCCGCTGTTTGAAGGGGCCAAGGTTAAGCTGAAAAGCTGGCATGAAGGACGGGAAGTCGGCGGCGGCGAGTTTGTCGGCAGCTTCCAGCCCGCGCAGAATGATGGCGGCGTGAACTTTGCCGGTGAGGGCTTTTCCTGGCGTCGCGTGGTAGACGATTTTAACCGCCTGACCCTGTTTGATTTCGGTGCGATTGCCGATGGCAAAACCGATACGGCACCCGCCATTATGGCGATGTTCCAGTGGTCACAGCAGGCTAACCAGCAGATCTGCGTCCAGTTCCCGGCCGGTACCTTCATGGTCTCAGCCTGTAACCTTGGCGATAAGTATCTCAACTTCTTCCGCATGTCCGGTGCGATGGTAAACTTCGGCTACTTCCCGGCGACCACGATTGTCTCGGATGGTAAGTCAGAGTTCGTCTTTGAGATGAATGCCCGTCGGGTTGAGCTTTCCAACCTGAACTTTAACGGCAACAGCGATAAAAGCCCCAACAAGCAGGGCTTTTTCCATAACAATTGCCCTGGCGGACAATATTTCCGTGGTGCCTGCCTGCGCTTTAACGCAGTCGGCGGCACCGCTATCAGCCTGCAGGATACCCTCGATTGTAAAATCGACCAGTGGTACGCCTCACGCTGCAGCGGCGATGTGATCAAATCGGGCTGGTCAGGTCAGAAGCAGGGCAAATGGGACCACAGCACCGCGATTGAGCTGTCGAACTTCAATGCGCAGTACTGTCGTGGTGGCAAAGTCCTCAACCTGCCGCGCTGCGGCCAGTCGATTATCCATAACGGCTGGATTGAGCATTGTGATAACCCGGGCGATCTCTCCAACGGTCAGTGGATTGTCGATGCGCTGAGCCTGGAAGATTGTAAGAATCCGCTGATCGCGCATAACACGCGCCTGAATATGCGCCAGACCAGCCTGCAGTCGGGCAGCTGGATCGACAACTCCATGCAGGGCGACCGTCTGCTCAGCATCTGGGAGATGGGATCGACCCGCGTGGAGTCCTATGGCGTCGCGCTCGATGGCAGCCTGAAGTACAACTACATTACCTCGCGCTGGCGTTTAGAGAACAACACGAATCAGGAAACCTGGTTTGATCTCGGCAGCCTCTACTCCCCGACGGTGGGTGATTCGTGGGAGATCGAAATTTTTGGTCAGTCGCAGTTCAGCAACGGCAGTGGCGATAAGCCGCTGATGGACCTGATCGGTGACAAGACCACCGGTGGCCGCGCGATGATCCATGTACAGCGCAAAAAAGATCGCTCTGAAGCGAGCTGGTCGGCCGAAGGCAGCAGCCCGATTGTCGATGTGCGCTATGTGGCTGAGCATGACACCGATGTCCGCATCTTCGTCAAACTGGCGGGCTGGACGCCGTCGGTGGCCGTGCTGGTGAAAACCACCGGTAAAGATCGCTTTGTCACCGGTCGCTGTGCGCGCGTTAACGCGAAGATGGAGAAGGGCAATCCTCCGGCGGGCGACGCGACTAAACGCGCGCCGCAGCGCTTCAGCCTGCACAACGGCAAAGCGGGCGTGGGCGCTAATGAACAGGGCGACCTGCTGATGGCTTCCCGTCCGCTCTCCGCCGAACAGGTCGATACCAGCAAGCCAGAAGGTTTTGTTTCCGTCGTGATCAACGGCAAACAGGTCGCACTGCCTTACTTCGCAATCAAGTCGTAACACCTTGCATCACGGCCGCCACAATGGAGGCGGCCGGTTTTAACAGGAGCACTACCTTTGGGTGCGTTATCCCGTAAAGCATTACTTTAAACAGAGTTCATTTTGCCCATTGCGGATCTGGGCGGCTTACAGAATTAAAAAAATTCATTCGGAGTTGTTATGAAAATTTTATTGGTGGGTAACCATACGTGTGGAAATCGCGGGGATGGCGCGATTCTTCGTGGACTGATTGATTCAATGAAGTCTGCACGCAGTGATTTAGAAATTGATGTTATAAGCCGTTATCCAACCAGCTCCGGTTATCTGCTTCAGCAGGATATTAAGCAGGATGCGCTGTATCTGCACAACAGCAAATCAGGCAAAGGTCTGGTCGGTTCGTTCAAGCGTAAAGTCGCGAACCGCCTGATGCCTGATATCATGATGGCGCATCTGGGCAAGGGCGGGATCTTTAAGTCGTTCGCTGTACCCCCGCACCTGAAAGCGTTTACTGACAGTCTGGCAAAATATGATGCGATTATTCAGGTTGGCGGATCGTTCTTCGTTGACCTCTATGGTGTGACCCAGTTTGACCATGCCCTCTGTGCACTGATGGCGAAAAAGCCGATCTACCTGATCGGTCACTCGGTGGGGCCGTTCCAGAACCCGCGCGTCAATGCGCTGGCAAACTTTGTCTTTGATCGGGTCGACAGCCTGGTGCTGCGTGAATCGGTCAGTCTTGACCTGATGAAGCGCGATGGCGTGACCAGTTCTAAAGTCGCGTCTGGCGTTGATACCGCTTTCCTGGTGCGCGCACGCGAAGTCGAAAATCCGAGCCATAACCTGCTCTACTGGCAGGGCATTATCGATGGCCGTAAAACCATCGCGATCACCGTGCGTGAACTGGCACCGTTTGATAAACGTCTGGGTGTGACGCAGAAAGAGTATGAAGCGGCATTTGGCCGGGTGATCAATGCCATGATTGCTGAAGGCTATCAGGTTGTGGCGTTCTCAACCTGTACCGGCATCGACAGCTATGCCAAAGATGACCGCATGGTTGCACTGACCCTGCGTGACCACGTGACGCAGCCTGAACATTACCATGTCATTATGGATGAGTTTAATGACCTGGAACTGGGCATCCTGCTGAATCATTGTCATCTGACCATTGGTACCCGCCTGCACTCGGCGATTATCTCCATGAACTTTGGCACCCCGGCTGTGGCGATTAACTACGAGCACAAGTCGATGGGTGTGATGAACCAGCTTGGTCTGCCGCAGATGGCAACCGATGTGAAAAGCCTGATGGATGGCTCGCTAATCGACAAGGTGAAAACTGTGCTTGCCGATTACGACAACATCAAGCTCAAGGTCGACACGGCCGTTGCGAATGAAAGGGAAATTGGCAACCGGATCACTGAAGAGATTCTCAAAGTATTAGGGTAATGTGATGAAACTGACTTTTTTCACCATGCGTTTCCCGGTTGCCTCTGAGACATTCGTATTAAATCAGGTAACCCACTTTATTGATGCCGGTTACGAGGTGGAGATTATTTCAGTCTTTCCCGGCGATTTAGTGAACCGGCATGCCGCTTTTGATGAGTATGGTCTGGCGGCGAAGACGCATTATCTGCTGCCGGAAGAGAAGATCTCGATTGTCGATAAGCTGAACCAGCGTATCAAGCTGGTGCTGCCAAAAGTGACGAAGCCGTCGCTGCTGCGTTCGCTGAATGTGCGCCGTTATGGCGCACAGTCCAGCAAACTGCTGCTGCCGTCGATTGTGGCGAATGCTAAACAGACCTTCACCGCAGATGTTTTCCTGGTGCATTTCGGCTATGCCGGTGCGCTGGCGAACAAGCTGCGTGAGCTGGGCGTGCTCAAGGGTAAACAGGCGACCGTGTTTCACGGCGCCGATATTTCCCGTCGTCACATTCTGGAAGAGCACAAACTCGACTATGTGAATCTGTTCCGCCAGAGTGAGCTGATGCTGCCTATCAGCAATCTGTGGAAGAATAAGCTGATTGAGATGGGCTGCCCGCCGGAAAAAATTCACGTTACGCGTATGGGCATTGAGCCGGAGAAGTTTAACTTCCAGCCGCGCCAGGCGTTTCAGACGCCGCTGCGTATCGTTTCGGTGGCTCGTCTGACCGAGAAGAAAGGGCTGGATGTGGCGGTCAAAGCCAGCGCCATCCTGAAGCAGCGTGGCGGTCAGTTTCAGTACACCATTATCGGTAACGGCGATCAGGATGAGATGATGCGTGATTTCATCGCCCGCGAGGGGATGGAAGATTGCGTCAGCATGCCGGGCTTTAAACCGCAGGAGGAGATCCGTCGCGCGCTGAGTGAGGCTGACATCTTCCTGCTGCCCTCCAAAACCGCCGCAGATGGCGATATGGAAGGTATTCCGGTTGCACTGATGGAGGCGATGGCGGTCGGCCTGCCGGTGGTCTCAACCTTCCACAGCGGCATTCCGGAGCTGATCGAAAACAACGTATCTGGCTGGCTGGTGGAAGAGGACGATCCTGAGGCGCTGGCGGAGACGCTGCTGAAGCTCTCTCAGGGTGAAGTGGATGTGGCGCCCGTGGTCGCGGCCGCCCGTCACAAAGTTGAGACTGAATTTAATCAGCATATCGCCTACGGCGAACTGGCACAGATTCTGGAGCGACTGGTGTGAGTGGATTTAAGTCACAGGCGATTTGGCTGTTCGGCAGCACCTGCTTCTCGGCAGTGCTGCAGGTTGCACAGCTAAGCTTTCTCGCCCGCAAACTGGAAACCCACGAGCTGGGTCTGTTAGCCATCATCAACGCCATCCTGGCGGTGGCGGGTGTGCTGCAGGATATGGGGATGAGCAGTTATCTGGTGCATCGCCAGAACATTACCCGTCGTGAGCAGAGCACTATCTACTGGGTGAACGTCTCACTCAGCTTGTGTACTGGCCTGATCATGCTGCTGATCGCCTTCCCGGTCTCCTGGTTCTATCACCTGCCGGAGCTGGTGGGTCTGATCATGCTGACCAGCCTCAACTTCCTGGTGCTGGGGCATCTGTCGCAGTATCAGGCGCACTACATCAAAACCAAGCGGATGGTTTCGCTGGCGAAGATTGAGATGGGCACCAAGCTGTTTGCCTTCCTCTGTGTGGTGGCGATGCTGGAGTTCACCTCGCTCACCGTAGCGGCGGCGATTCTTGGTCTGTTTATCAACGCCTTTACCCGCATCCTCTGCATGATTGCGCTGGGTGAGAAGTCGTGGCGTCCGACCTGGGAGTTCGATAAAGCGACTTTTATTGGCGCGATTCGCTACGGCAGTTATCAGCTCGGCTCGCAGACCATTAACCAGCTGCGAACCCAGGCCGATGCGCTGGTGGTCGGTAAAGTGATGGGCGCAGAGATGCTGGGTGTCTACTCGCTGGCGAAAGAGCTGGTGCTGCAACCGCTGAAGCTGGTGACGCCGGTGATTAACCGTCTGGCACTGCCGCGCTTTGCAGAGAAGCAGCACGATGCCGAGCAGTTGAAGAAGCTGTTCCTCAAAGGCACGCTGGGGATCATGCTGTTCAGCAGCGCGATGTACCTGGTGATTGGCATCTTCTCGCCGGTTATCGTTCGTGTGCTCTACGGCGCATCCCACGAGCAGGTCTATCATCTGATTCCGCTGATGCTGCTGTTTGGTATGCTGCGGCCGATGGGCGGACTGACCGGAGCGATTTCCCAGGCCAACGGACGGACCAACGTTGAGTTCTACTGGAACATCGTGGCGAGTATTGTGGTTCTGGCGGTGCTGGCAACCACCTTTATCTGGCCGAACGTGCTCTATGTGGCGCTGACGCTTTCCATCTCGCAGATTCTGATCTCGGCACTGGCTCATCCGTTCTTTATCAAGCCGGTAATTGGCATTCGGTTTATCCCTTATGCCCGGCAGTGGGTGGCGGTGTCGGTGGTATTTGTCGGCATAATGCTGCTGGTCAATCACTTTAATCTGTTTGTGATGCCAGAGTGGTTTGAAGGCTGGTTGTAATCACAATTGCGTTATATCAACGGGCGGCCTCAGGGTCGCCCGTTTTCATTTATGGCTGGTCTCAGCCGTGCGGCGACCAGGGGTTGAAATAACAGAGGCGATATTCGATTACTGATTGTCTTTATTCAGTTTATGCCGTTGCTGGCAATGGGCAAAATGCCGAATTTCCAAGTTATGACAGAGAGTTACTGTCCGATTTTCAGATAAAGATTATACTTGCTCTTCCGGCCGATCCTGCATAATCGACCCACATCTTCATTTTATTAAACGGAATAAATATGA
Source organism: Pantoea sp. EKM20T (assembly GCF_011800485.1). Lineage (NCBI taxonomy): Bacteria > Pseudomonadati > Pseudomonadota > Gammaproteobacteria > Enterobacterales > Erwiniaceae > Pantoea > Pantoea sp. EKM20T. The sequence goes on from NZ_JAALFW010000002.1 coordinate 27,990, forward strand.
CCAAGCTTAAAGCAGTAATCCCGGTTGCGGGCCTCGGTATGCATATGCTCCCTGCGACTAAAGCCATTCCGAAAGAGATGCTGCCTGTCGTCGACAAACCGATGATCCAGTACATCATTGACGAGTGTGTTGCCGCGGGTATTAAAGAGATTGTGCTGGTCACGCATGCATCGAAAAATGCCGTAGAAAACCACTTCGACACCACCTATGAGCTCGAAGCGCTGCTTGAAGCGCGCGTGAAGCGTCAGCTGCTGAGCGAAGTGCAGTCTATCTGCCCGCCAGGCGTAACCATCATGAACGTGCGCCAGGCGCAGCCGCTGGGCCTGGGTCACTCGATTCTCTGTGCCCGTCCGATGATCGGTGATAATCCGTTTGTGGTCGTGCTGCCAGACGTCCTGCTGGATGACTCCACCGCTGACCACATGCGTTACAACCTCGCAGCAATGGTTGCCCGTTTTGAAGAGACCGGCCACAGCCAGGTCCTGGCGCAGCATATGCCCGCGTCCAATCTCACTGAGTACTCGGTAATCACCACTGCAGAGCCGATTGATCACCCTGGCGACATCAGCACCATTACCGATTTCGTTGAGAAGCCTGAAGATACCGCCGGACTGAATTCTGACCTGGCTGCGGTAGGCCGCTATGTCCTCTCTGCTGATATCTGGGCCGAACTGGAGCGCACTGAGCCAGGCGCGTGGGGCCGTATCCAGCTGACTGATGCCATCGCCAGCCTGAGCAAACATAAAACCGTTGATGTTTCGCTGCTGACCGGCCACAGTTTTGACTGCGGTCGTAAGCTCGGTTACATGCAGGCGTTTGTCTCTTACGGCCTGCGCAGCAACGCGCAGGGTCGCGATTTCCGCGAAGCTATCCAGACCATCCTCGCAAAACAACAGTAATTTATCTGCCGCGTCCTGCGCGGCAGATTGAAAGGAGCTCACATGGCAATTTTAGTCACGGGCGGAGCAGGGTATATCGGCTCCCATACGGTACTGGCGCTGTTGCAGCGCGGTGATGATGTTGTGGTTCTGGATAACCTCTGCAATGCCTCACGCGAAGCGATTAACCGCGTTGAGAAACTGGCAGGCAAAAAAGCGACCTTCGTTGAAGGCGATATCCGTGATCGCGCCTGTCTGCGTGACCTGTTTGCATCCAACAGCATTTCAGCCGTGATCCACTTTGCTGCGCTTAAAGCCGTCGGTGAATCTACGCGTATGCCGCTGGAGTACTACGAGAACAACGTCGCGGGCACCGTGGTGCTGCTGGAAGAGATGCGTGATGCCGGCGTCTGGAACTTCATCTTCAGTTCATCAGCAACAGTTTATGGCGCAGATGCCCCGGTTCCTTACGTTGAGACCACGCCGATTGGCGGCACCACCAGTCCATACGGCACCTCTAAGCTGATGACCGAATTCGTGATGCGCGACTTCGCCAAAGCTGAGCCGAAGTTCAAGGCGATTGCGCTGCGTTACTTCAATCCGGTGGGCGCGCATGAGTCAGGCGAAATCGGTGAAGATCCGGCGGGCATCCCAAACAACCTGCTGCCGTACATTGCACAGGTTGCGATTGGCCGTCTGGAGAAGCTGGGCGTGTTTGGCGGTGATTACGATACGCCAGACGGCACCTGTCTGCGTGACTACATCCATGTCGTTGACCTGGCGGAAGGGCATCTGAAAGCGCTGGATTATCTGAGCAAAGTTGAGGGCTACACCGCCTTTAACCTGGGCGGCGGCAAAGGCTTCTCGGTGCTGGAGATGATCAAAGCGTTTGAGAAGGCGTCCGGCAAGGCGATCCCGTTTGAGATCAAGCCACGTCGCGATGGCGACCTGCCTGCGTTCTGGGCCGATGCGTCACTGGCAAACACCACGCTCGACTGGCGCGTGACGCGCGGCATCGATGAGATGATGCGCGATACGTGGAACTGGCAGAGCAAGAACCCCGATGGGTTTCGGTAGTCTGCGATGAAATAAAAAAAACCCGGCTCAGGCCGGGTTTTTTTGTGCCTGCATTAAGAGAAATTGCATATTCCTGCTCACTCTCCTCACCTCAATGCCAGATTGTGACTGACTGATGACTTAATACGGAATTATCCTGGTCTGGCTTCTATAGCGTTTAATCACAATAGCGGCTAATCCGACTGTGTGAAGAGGCGCAAAGCGCGATTCCTCATACGCTACTATGCTGTTTTGCCAGTGATTACATTTACTCATGCAGGATGAGATCAATGTTTAGTCACTCTTAAGTTTTGTCAGTGGCAATGAAAGATTAGGCATATTATTTTTGCCGCACAAAATGTACTATTTGGTGTTATCCCGGAACCCGTATGCGATTGAATAAAATATAATCAGCGCATCGACAAGCTAACCTGTGAAGGTAAGATTCCTATCACACAGCGCATTGGTTGCTGCAAGCCAGGGGCGGTAGCGTGGCTGTTTATTCATAATGAATAAAAATTGACCCGCTTATATGCATAGCATGTTTAAATTTGTTAGAGGATGTGGAATGTTACTTCCCGTAATCATGGCCGGAGGAACCGGCAGCCGCTTATGGCCCCTTTCCCGCGAACTTTACCCAAAACAGTTCATCTGTCTGCACGGTGAGCACTCCATGCTGCAGGAGACGGTTAATCGTCTGAGCGGTGTCGAAGCGCGTGCACCGATGGTCATCTGTAACGAGGAACATCGTTTCCTGGTTGCCGAGCAGTTGCGACAAATTAACAAGCTATCCCATAACATCATTCTCGAACCGGTAGGGCGTAACACTGCTCCGGCCATCGCGCTGGCTGCGCTGAACGCCGTAGAGCAGGGTGATGATCCGGTTCTGCTGGTGCTGGCCGCCGATCACGTGATTGAAGACCGTGCTGCGTTTCATCAGGCTATCAAAGTCGCCACCGCCTATGCCAAACAGGGCAAGCTGGTGACTTTTGGTATTGTGCCAACCGGTCCGGAAACCGGCTATGGCTACATTCAGCGTGGCGAAGCACTGCCAGGCGCAGAAAGCGGCCCTTATCAGGTTCAGCGCTTTGTTGAAAAACCGAATCAGAGCACCGCTGAGCAGTATCTTGAGTCCGGTGAATACTACTGGAACAGTGGCATGTTCATGTTCCGGGCTAAACGCTATCTGCAGGAGCTGGAGAAATTCCGTCCGGATATTCTGGAAGCCTGCCGTCGCGCCATGGCTAACGTGAAAGAAGGGAATGATTTCATCAGTATTGATAAAGATGATTTTATCGCCTGTCCTGACGAGTCAGTGGATTACGCAGTAATGGAACAGACCGATGCCGCTGTGGTCGTCCCGCTGGCAGCCGGATGGAGTGATGTCGGTTCATGGTCTGCACTGTGGGAAGTAAACGACAAAGACGCTCACGGCAACTCGCTGAAGGGCGATACCTTCCTGCACAACACCAAAAACTGCTACATCAACAGTGAAGATCAACTGGTTGCCGCCATCGGCGTTGAAAACCTGGTCATTGTGAACACCAAAGATGCTGTGCTGGTTGCACGTAAAGACCAGGTACAGGATGTTAAGCGGGTGGTTGAGTTCCTGAAAAACGAGTGCCGCAGCGAATATCGCCGCCATCGTGAAACTTACTGGCCATGGGGACGTTGCGATCTGGTGGTTAACACTGGCCGCTTCAACGTTAACCGCATCACGGTTAAGCCGGGTGAAGCCTTCGAACTGCAGATGCATTATCACCGCACCGAACACTGGGTGATCCTCTCAGGCACAGCGAAAGTCACTATTCAGGATAAAACCCTGCTGCTGACAGAAAACCAGTCAACCTTTATTCCAATCGGTCACCCGCATACGTTAGAAAATCCAGGCAAAATTCCCCTGGAACTTCTGGAAATCCAGTCGGGTTCTTACCTTGGTGATGACGACCTCATTTTGATTAAACAACAGTTTGCAAGTAAGTAAGGACAGACACGATCATGGCAGCACTGACCTGTTTTAAAGCTTATGACATCCGCGGCGAGTTAGGCACTGAACTGAATGAAGACATCGCTTACCGCATTGGCCGCGCCTATGGTGAATTTATCCGGCCAAAAACGATCGTGGTGGGCGGCGATGTCCGACTGACTAGCGAGTCGTTAAAGCTGGCACTGGCAAATGGACTGCGGGATGCGGGCACCGATGTGCTCGACATTGGTATGAGCGGAACAGAAGAGATCTATTTCGCCACGTTTCATTTAGGCATTGATGGCGGCATTGAAGTGACTGCCAGCCACAACCCGATGAACTACAACGGGATGAAACTGGTACGGGAAGGTGCTCGCCCGGTCAGTGGTGATACCGGTCTGCGTGACGTGCAGCGCCTGGCTGAAGCGAATGACTTTGCTCCGGTAGAAGAGAGTAAGCGCGGCAGCTTTAAACAGATTTCTGTGCTGGATGCCTATGTCGATCACCTGATGGGTTACATCGACCTGAGCAACTTCACTAAACCAATGAAGCTGGTGATCAACTCCGGTAACGGTGCAGCAGGTCATATCATTGATGAAATTGAAAAACGCTTTAAGCAGGCCAATGCGCCAGTAACGTTCATCAAAGTACATCATGAAGCTGACGGTAACTTCCCGAATGGTATTCCAAATCCGCTGCTGCCGGAGTGTCGCAAAGACACTTCTGATGCGGTGCGTGAGCATCAGGCCGATATGGGTATCGCCTTCGACGGTGACTTTGATCGCTGCTTCCTGTTTGATGAGAATGCAGAGTTCATTGAGGGTTACTACATCGTTGGGCTGTTAGCCGAAGCGTTCCTCAAGAAAGAGCCTGGAGCGAAAATTATTCACGATCCGCGTCTGACCTGGAACACCATTGATGTGGTGACCAAAGCGGGTGGTATTCCGGTGATGTCTAAAACCGGTCATGCGTTTATCAAAGAGCGCATGCGTGAAGAAGACGCGGTTTACGGTGGTGAGATGAGTGCGCACCACTACTTCCGCGACTTCGCTTACTGCGACAGCGGTATGATTCCATGGCTGCTGGTGGCAGAGCTGCTGGCAGTGAAAGGAGAGACACTTTCCGGGCTGGTTTCGGAAAGAATGAAGGCGTTTCCTTGCAGTGGTGAGATTAATTCTAAAGTTGCCAATACAAAAGAAAAGATTGAAATCATTAAAGAGCACTATGTATCTGAAGAAAGTGTATTAAATCTGACAGATGGAATCAGTGTGGATTTCTCTGACTGGCGTTTCAATTTAAGAACTTCTAATACAGAACCTTTAGTCAGATTGAACGTCGAATCTAAAAACAATTCAGCGTTAATGAATGAGAAAACAGCAGACATTCTAGCTTTACTAAATGGAGTCCAGAAGTGAGAGAGATACTGATAGCGATATTAAAGTATCGTGGCTTTATATGGAGTAGTGTGAAAAGAGACTTTCAGTCTCGCTACCAAATGAGCATATTAGGAGCAGCATGGTTAGTCTTGCAGCCTCTCGCGATGATCACTGTTTATACCGTAATCTTCTCGCAACTTATGCAGGCCAGGTTGCCTCAGTCAACCGGACCTTTTGCATACAGTATATACCTCTGTTCCGGTATTCTTACTTGGGGTTTATTCGCTGAAATACTTTCCAGAATGCAGGTAGTATTTATTGAAAATGCTAATTTGTTGAAAAAGGTTACATTTCCAAGAATCTGTTTGCCGGTCATCATTGTTTTATCATGCATACTTAACTTCTTAATAATATTCTCACTGTTTTTGTTTTTCCTGGCAGTGACGGGGAATTTTCCCGGAGTTGACTTTTTCTATATTATTCCAATATTGATCATTCAGGTATTATTCGCGAGCGGGCTTGGCATTACGCTTGGCGTACTGAATGTTTTTTTCCGTGATGTGGGGCAGTTTGTCACCGTTCTGCTTCAATTCTGGTTTTGGTTCACGCCGGTGGTGTACGTCTATACAACACTTCCTGTCTGGGCTCAGAGATGGTTAAATTACAATCCAATGACAGCCATAATAAACGGATATCATGAAGTTTTTGTACATAACACCGTACCAGACTTTTTTGCTATGAAATGGACTGTTGCTATCGCGGTTATATTTTGTGTGTTGGGTATTTATCTCTTTCGGAAACACGCGGCTGATATGGTGGATGAATTATAATGTACAGCATAAAAGTTGAAAACGTCAGTAAGAGTTATAAACAATACCCGCGAAAAATTGATCGGCTATTAGAGTGGGTTTTACCAAGCAAAAAAAAACGTTTTCATGAAAAACATGTTTTAAACAATGTCTCTTTTGAAATTGAAAAAGGGGAAGCTGTTGGTATTATTGGCGTCAATGGCGCTGGTAAAAGTACCTTATTAAAAATTATCACGGGTACCACAGCAGCGACATCAGGACAGGTGAAATCACAGGGGCGTATTGCTGCACTCCTTGAATTAGGTATGGGATTCCACCCTGATTTTACCGGCAGGCAAAATGCTGTAATAGCGGGCCAACTCCTGGGTATCACTGAAGAAGATATGGATGAAGTCATCCGTGATGTAGAAAACTTTGCTGGTATAGGTGAATACTTCGATTCTCCTGTACGGACATATTCAAGTGGTATGCAAGCCCGTGTAGCATTCTCAGTAGCGACCGCAGTTAAAGCTGATATATTGATTGTCGATGAAGCACTCAGCGTTGGCGACCTGGCTTTTCAGGCTAAATGCATGCAACGCATGAATAAGATGCTTGAAGACAATGTGACTATCCTTTTTGTCAGTCATGCACTTTTCCAGGTTAGGCAGTTTTGTTCTCGTGCAGTCTATATAGCAGACGGGGAAGTAAAAGCTTTTGGTGCCGCGGCAAAAGTTTGCGACCTCTATCAAAACTCTCTGGTGGAAAATAAAATTTCTATTAAAGAGCAGGAAAATACGGGATTAATTGTTAATCACAAACTCGATCCTGATATTACAGTTAATCCTAATCTCCGCCAGAATTCCCTACAGGAGAATGCCGGGAGCCTGGCTCTGGAGTTTCTGGATTTCAAAATGTTGAACGCTGAGGGGGAGGAAATTGCTACCCTCTACGCGAAAGATAAAGTTACCGTTCAGGCTGTTATCAGATGCAACAGAGATGTACCTGCTGAGGCATGTGTTGGCATGCTGATCGGTGACAAAAATGGTTTTCCTGTGTTGAGCATGAATTCCAACTATTATGATACTCGCCTGGAGAGTCTGAAAGCTGGTGAACACGTCATCATCAGCTGGGATTTTGTCATTCCCTTTTATATGGGAGAATATCGCATCGATATTGGCATCAAGCCTGAACCCTATTCGTCTGATTTTTATGATCGGATCTTCTGCGTAAAAGTTTTCACTGTGAATACGCCAGTTGAGCTTCTGAAAGAAAACTTTGGTGGTATGCTCCATATCCCGGCAGAAATGAAAATCATAAAAAAATAAATCCAGTCTGAAATTTCAGGAAATATGTGTTAATCACATGAGGTGAATGCGAGTAATGTCAAATAAGAAATCCAAATATCTATTTTTTTGGCTTCCCTATGACGTCAAATATTCCTATGAAACATTTCTAACCGCTTTTTACCTGAGTGTTAAGCGTTTCTCTTGTAATGACGCGATACATATCGGACATGAGAAGATTTTTCAGGATGTGCCACCGCATTTACCTGAGAACTGGCTGGCAGATTTTAATACTTCCTTGCCAGACAATGAAGAGTTAAGAAATCTGGATAAAATTATCTGGAGCAGCGATGTTTTTTCTGCTCTGGAAGTTAAGCATAAATCTAAAAACATCGTATGGCAGCATATTCTTACCCAAGAGTACGAGCCATTGATGGAGCTGTTTGAATCTGAAATTGTCAGAATCAAAGAAACGTTTGATATTAAAGCTGTAGTATTATGGTCAAACTGTCCTTCAGTAAAAAAAATTGCACACAAACATCAGATTCCTGTTATTCATAATGAACTAGGACCATTACGAGAACCTGTTTATTTACCGACTTGCTATTTTGATTTTAGTGGTGTTAATGGGAATACTGAGGCTGCCCGTCGGTTTGAAAATTATCACATAAGCAACGATCGATATGCAAATTTTGGACGTGTAGCGCTGCTAAGTCTTTTTCTTAAAGTCGTAAAACCCATTCGTAAATTTGATAATTACGAAATTGGTGTGCCTCTTCAGGTTGAAGATGATTCAAATATTATTGCTTATAATAACGGGTTTGATAATCCCAAAATTATTGACTACGTCAAAAGTAAAACCAGCAGAGTTTTGATCCGCAAACACCCTTACGGACGTGTTAATTATAAAGATATAGAAAATGGAAGTGAGGATTTAACGCCTCAGGAATTTATCGCTTTATGCGAAAAAATAATTACTATTAATTCGAGTGTAGGTTTCGAAGCATTGTTATGGGGAAAACCAAGTGAGATATTAGGCGATTCTCCATTTTCATTCATTAGCCGTGACAGCGCCGGGTTTGTCGATGCGCTAAGATTCGCATTGCTTAACTATCTGGTCCCATTCGATTTCCTTTTCAACAAAGAATATTACGACTGGCGCATCACGATGCCTGATGAAGATAGTATCAGGGATAAGCATCTGTTCTATTATCTGAACTTAAAACACGGCTGGAATAAAACAAATATAAACATCGATACAATTCCTATTGAGCTGGAGAATATTTTTTTCAGAAATCTTAATTTGCAATTCGTTGAAAATGAAAATTATTTTCGTTCTGAGGCCGAAGAATTAACTAAAAAATTAATGAAGTTTAATTCCGACAGGGCGAAAGAAGTGGATTTGCTTAATTCGGAACTGAGTAAAAAGAACCAAGAGCTTGATAGTGCGGTCAATAAAAAGAAACATCTAGCAGATGAATTATGGTGTCACCAGCATCTTATTGAAAACATCTATGCAAGTAAGTCATGGCGACTTACAAAACCATTAAGAGTTATAAATAGTCTAAAATATGCGAAAAAAACAACATTTCCCTTGAAACGCAAAGTTGTTGCGCTGGCTTTACCAATTGCCAGAAAAATGCTTGCCAACTATCAGGCTCGAAAATTAGCTATAGCTGTAACAAAAAAGATTGGCCTTTACGGTAAATTAAAAAGCATTTATTTACAAAGTACAGTTCCAGTCGCCTCACCATTAGTCGATGTTTCAAATGAAAGCCAAAAATCCAAAGACACTGTTATCAATATTAAAAAAATCAAGATGCTTAAAAGTCAAAGAGGGAACGATTGATGCGCATAGCAATTGATATGCAGGGTTTGCAGTCAGAGAGTCGGTTCAGAGGTATTGGCCGGTATACTCGTGCGATAGTTAAGTCTCTGGCTAAACTGGCATTTAATAAAAAATATGAAGTTATTTTAATAGGTAATGGTGCTTTCCCAGTAAAAGATTTAGTCAATGAATTTTCTCCACTGGTTGGCCGTAATGCTATTAAGTTCTGGTACCCGGCAGGGCCCTGTGCATTTGAAAACCCCGCCAATCATCATAATAATTCAAATGCAAAAATTATTCGGGAAGCATTTTTTAAAAGCCATAAGCCTGACATCATCTATATACCGGCTATGTTCGAAGGCTATCAAGATGATAGCGTCTTAAGCGTTAATGAATTCGATACGGATACACCCGTTGTCACAACCCTTTATGATCTGATTCCGCTACACAATCCTGCACAATATCTGGACCCTAACCCCAATTATAAGAAGTTTTATCTTGAGAAGATTTCTTATTTGCAGGCATGTAAAAAGTTACTGGCTATCTCTGCTTTTTCAAGACATGAAGGACAAGAGTATTTTAAAGATAAAGCTGAAGATATTGTTAATGTCTCTACAGCCTGTGACGATATTTTCAGAGTTATAGAATCAGACCAGAATAAAATCAACGAGCTCAAACTTAAATTTAAAATAACTAAACCATTTATTATGTATTCTGGAGGAGCAGATGAACGTAAAAACCTTCCTGCTCTGATAACAGCACTCAGTGAGCTTCCTGTTGAACTACAGAAACAGTATGATTTTGTATTAGCAGGAAAATTATCGCAATTTGACATCGATAAACTCAATCACCATGCTCGTCAGTGTAAGTTAGAACACATGTCGATGATCATGACTGGTTATATTACTGATGAAGAGCTGGTTCAGCTTTATAACACCTGTAAACTCTTTGTCTTTCCCAGTTGGCATGAAGGATTCGGCCTGCCGGCTCTGGAAGCTCTTGCTTGCGGCGCCGTTGTGATTGGTGCAGGCAATACCAGTTTACCTGAAGTAATTGGTATCGAAGAGGCGTTGTTTGATCCGCTAAGCGTGTCAGACATCAGAGAGAAGATTACCAATGTGCTTACGGATGAATCACTTTATTCTTCTTTGAAAGAAAAAGGCTTGTCGCGAGCTCAAGCCTTTTCATGGGATACTTCTGCTGCTATTGCGCTTTCTGCATTTGAAGAAGTTATTGAAAGTAAAGAAACGACTGTCCTGAAGGATGCTGGCAGTCTTAAGAAGACGTTAGCATTTTTTACACCTTTAAGTCCTGCGCGATCAGGTATTTCATTATATAGCGAAGAGTTACTTCCAGCGCTATCAAAATTTTATGATATTGATGTGGTTATTGATGAAAACCAGTCTGATATAAGAGAGAATAGTTATTATTCTTTCATTACAGCGAGCGAATTTTTAAACAGCTCAAAAATTTATGATCGCATCATTTATCAAATGGGTAATTCCATATTTCATGATTATATGCATGAGATTCTGGAAATTTATCCCGGCATTGTTTGTATGCATGATTTTTATCTCAGTAACTATTTCCGCTATAAAGAAACCTTTGCTGGTCATGAACGTTCATGGAGCGAACAGTTATTTGATTCTCATGGTTATAATGCGCTTATTCAAAGAGCGAATATTAATGACGATGAGAAGATAATGTATCATTACCCGTCAAACTTTAATGTGCTGAGTAATGCTACGGCCGTTATAGTGCATTCCGATTATTCGAGGAAGTTAGCAAAACAATGGTATTCAAACAGTCGCGCGCTTGACTGGGAATGTATTCCATTGTTGCGTGCTGAACCCGTTTCTCAGGATAAGCAACAGGTCAGAAAAGAACTTAATATTTCTGAAGATAAAATATTGATTTGCTCATTTGGTATTCTTGATGCTTCTAAACTCAACCACCTTTTGATTCAGGGGTTAGGAGCTTTAAATAATGAGCTAAAACATAAGATCAAAATGGTTTTTGTTGGAGAGCTTGGTGGTAGCTATAAAGATCGGATTGAGTCATTAATAAAAGAGTATCATCTTGAGTCAGCTGTCGAGATCACCGGGTGGGTTTCTGATGCTCTTTACCGGCAGTATCTGGTTGCCGCTGATATTGGTGTTCAGCTCCGTGCTTTATCCCGGGGGGAAACCTCTGCCGCTGTTTTAGATTGCATGAATTATGGTTTAGCAACAATTATCAACGCTAATGGTTCAATGGCTGAGCTCCCTGATGACAAAGTTATTAAGCTCGCTGACGAGTTCATGCTGAGCGATTTGATCACGGCTATTGATAAATTGTGCGAGGATAAAAAATTCAGAGAAGATCTTGGCGATAGCGCGCATCTTTATATCTCAGCAGAGCACAGCCCCGAAAGATGTGCTGAGTCATGTTTTAATCATATAGAGGCTGCATATAGTAAAAATAATCTTACTGTTAATCAGATTATCAACAAGCTGGATATTCCGGAAAAACAGTATGAACCTTACGCTAATCTTATAGCCAATAACTTTCCCCGCATGAAATCAAACAGAAAGTTATTTTTTGATGTTTCCCTCATTAAAGATTCTGATTTATGGACCGGGATTGAGCGTGTTACCCGAGCCCTGCTGATTGAGCTGACCAAGCTATCAGATAATCGTTTTAGCGTAGTGCCTGTATATCTGAATAAAGAGCAAAGTGGTTATACTTTACGTGAAGCCAATAGTTTCATGGCAAAACTCTATCCTGGTATTGCACCTTATATTGATTACGATAGATGTGTCGATTTTAACTCAGGCGATGTTTACTTTTCATCCGAGTTAGCCTGCGATTTAGTCATAGATGCCCAAAAAAATGGATTTTATGACCATCTCTTAAAAAACAGTGTTAATGTCACATTCATGATTCATGATATTTTACCTGTTACCAAAAATCATTTCTTCCCGCCTGGAAGTAATGAAAGTTTTTCAGCATGGCTTAATATTATAATCGAGTATTCTGATAAAATAATTTGCGTTACTGATGCTGTTGTTAGCGAAGTTAAAAAATATATTTTGTCCAAAAAGCTAGATAATCCACGTTTGCAGCTAGAGTATTCTCATCATGGTGCGGATATTTCCTCAACAATACCTTCAGGTGGCATTAATTCGGGCGATGTTGACAAGGTTAACCTGATTAAACAGAATCTCTCTTTCCTCATGGTTGGTACACTGGAGCCGCGTAAGGGGCATTTGCAGACTGTGGCTGCTTTCGAACTGCTTTGGGCAGCAGGTAATGAATCCCACCTGGTTATCGTGGGTAAAGAAGGCTGGAAGGGGTTGCCAGATGATGCGAGGCGTACGATCCCTGAGATTGTCGATACGATTAAAAATCATCCGTTGTTAAACAAAAAACTCTTCTGGTTTGATAACGCCAGCGATGAATTACTTAATGAGCTTTATCAGAACGCTGACTGCTTACTTTATCCATCTGAAGACGAAGGTTTTGGTCTTCCGTTAATTGAAGCCTCACAGCATAACAAACCATTGATATCACGTGATGTTCCGGTGCTTCGTGAAGTTGCTGGTGAGGGCGCTTTTTATTTCCAATCCAATCGGCCTGAGGTATTAGCTCGAGCTATAGAAGAGTGGATCGAACTCTTCAAAAACAATGCACACCCTGATTCAGCTGAGATTAGTTGGTTAAGTTGGGCGCAAAGTGCAGAAAATCTTGTAAAAAAACTCTTTGATTAAAAGGTTATCTATAAATGAAAAGTGCAGTTATTACAGGCATCACTGGTCAGGATGGCGCATATTTAGCTGAATTGTTACTTGATAAAGGTTATAAAGTCTTTGGTACTTATCGCCGTACAAGTTCAGTAAACTTCTGGCGCATCGAAGAGTTAGGAATTAAACAAAATCCTAATCTTCACCTGGTCGAATATGATCTGACTGACCTGTCATCAAGCATTCGTTTACTTCAGGAAAGCAAAGCGACCGAAGTCTACAACCTTGCGGCTCAAAGCTTTGTAGGTGTTTCTTTTGACCAGCCGCTGACCACAGCTGAAATTACAGGTATTGGTCCGGTAAACTTGTTAGAAGCTATTCGCATCGTTAACCCTAAAATTCGTTTCTATCAGGCGTCTACTTCAGAGATGTTTGGTAAAGTGCAGGCTATTCCGCAGAAAGAAGATACACCTTTCTATCCGCGTAGCCCGTATGGCGTTGCAAAGTTGTATGCCCACTGGATGACAATTAACTACCGTGAGAGCTACAACATCTTCGCCTCAAGCGGCATTCTGTTTAACCACGAATCACCACTGCGTGGACAGGAGTTTGTGACCCGTAAGATCACCGATTCTGTAGCCAAAATTAAGCTCGGTAAGCTGGATGTGCTTGAGTTAGGTAACATGGACGCCAAGCGTGACTGGGGCTTTGCTAAGGAATATGTTGAAGGCATGTGGCGTATGCTGCAGGCTGATGAGCCAGATACATTTGTCCTGGCAACCAACCGCACTGAAACAGTCCGTGACTTCGTTTCAATGGCGTTCAAAGCTGCTGGCATTGAATTGCGCTTCGAAGGCAAAGATGACCAGGAAGTTGCCATCGATGTAGCCACTAATAAAGTGGTGGTTAAGGTCAATCCTAAGTTCTATCGTCCTGCTGAAGTAGAATTACTGATTGGTAATCCACAGCGCGCGAAGGACATTCTGGGCTGGGAACCAAAAACCACGCTCGAAGAGTTGTGTGCGATGATGGTAGAAGAAGATCTGCGCCGCAATAAACAAGGGTTCTCCTTCTGATATGACTAATGGCAAAAAAGCATTGATCACTGGGATCAAGGGCTTTACCGGCCAATATATGGCAGCGGATTTATCCGCTGCCGGATATGAAGTTTATGGTTTCGGTTCAACTCCCGCCCAGAATTCCTCACGCTATTTTCAGGTTGATCTTACTAATGCAGCACAGGTAAAAAATGCTGTTGACAGTATTCAGCCTGACGTCGTTGTTCATCTTGCAGCCATCGCTTTTGTTGGTCATACCGACCCGAATGCGTTCTATAGTGTAAACCTTTGCGGTACGCGTAATCTATTACAGGCTCTTAGCGAATCAGCAAAAATGCCGGATGCAGTTTTGATCGCCAGCAGTGCTAATGTTTACGGTAATAACACACCGGGAAAATTAGCAGAGTCAGTTCCTGCCAGACCTGCAAATGACTATGCGGTAAGCAAGCTGGCAATGGAGTATATGACCAGTCTGTTTTATGAAAAATTGCCGATTATTATTACCCGGCCATTCAATTACACCGGCGCCGGTCAGGCAGAAAATTTCCTGATTCCGAAAATCGTCAAACATTTTCGTGAGAGAAAAGATGTCATTGAGCTGGGCAACATAGATGTATGGCGTGATTTTTCCGACGTGCGTGACGTGGTTAAAAGCTATTCCGCGTTACTTCATTCCCGCTCATCTGGTCAGACTGTCAATGTCGCTTCAGGTAAAATGCATTCATTGAGGGAAGTCGTTGATCTCTGCCAATCCCTGACAGGCCATGATATTAAGATTGAAGTTAATCCTGATTTTATACGGCCTAATGAAATTAAAGAACTTTGTGGCGATATCACTTTGCTCAGTAGCTTAGTCGGTGAGACTTCGTCTAAAATCCCTCTTAGAGATACCCTGAAATGGATGCTGGAAGCAAAGCAATAAACGTCGTTTATTCTACGGACTGTATTAAATATCCTTTAACCGGTATTGGCCGTTATGCGTTTGAGCTTGCTAAACAGCTTCAGGAAAGAGATAACGTCGCGCTGACGTTTCTTCATGGCACTAAGACTCGCGACTCACTGGCAGTCGCGAGTGAGTCTGCTCAATCGGTTCAATCTCTAAAGCGTAAGTTACAAAGAAGCAAAACAGTAAGTGAAATATACCGTTTGACTTTCCCGGTAATGAAAATGATGGCGCTGAGGCATTTTAAGAATCATATATTTCATAGTCCAAACTATTATCTACCTCCTCGCGTGAAACATTGTGTTGCCACCTTTCATGACCTGTCAGTATTCCATTGGCCTCAATTTCATCCGGCTGGACGTGTTCACCTGATGCAAAAAGAGTTAAGGAATACCGTTTCGCGTGCATCGATGTTGATTACTGACTCTTATTACACAAAGAATGAGTTAATTGATTTCTTTGGTATTGAAGATCATAAGATTGCCGTAGCTCCTCTGGCCTGTAATGAACATTTTCATCCCCGGGATCAAGCAGAAACACAACATGTTCTTGAAAAATACAATCTTAAGTGGCGACGTTTCTTTCTGTATACCGGCACGATTGAACCAAGAAAGAATATCCTGACATTGCTTCAGGCGTATGATCGTCTGCCCGCTCAGGAAAAATCTGCTTTCCCGTTAGTCATTAGTGGTTATAAGGGTTGGGAAAATGAGCAACTCTTTAAACTCTTTGACAAGGGCGAGAGAGAAGGGTGGCTAAAATATTTAGGTTTTGTACCCGGTAAAGATCTGCCGTTTTTATTCAGTGCTGCAACGAGCTTTGTTTTCCCTTCAATCTATGAAGGTTTTGGCTTGCCGGTTCTTGAAGCGATGGCATCAGGAACGCCCGTGATCTGCTCAAATGCAACATCACTTCCGGAAGTCGCTGGAGATGCAGCATTAATGCATGAACCTCAGGACGTTCATGCTTTGACAAATTACATCCAGATGATGATTGAAAACGCTGATGAAAAGCGCCGTATGATTGATACGGGATTAGCGCGTGCCCGCGAATTTTCATGGTCACTGTGTGCGGATAAAACCATTGAAGCTTATGAGCAGGTCGCAAGATATATATGATTAAAGTTCTACACTGTTACAAAACCTACTACCCTGATACTTTTGGCGGCATCGAGCAGGTTATTTATCAGCTCGCAGAAGGTGGTTTTAAATCAGGTATTGAGTCTGTTGTTTTTACTCATAGTCCGCAATTTGAAACCAAACAAAACACGCTGGATAATCATCAGATTCATCGGGTAAAAACGCAGTGTGAGTTTGCTTCCACGCCATTCTCTTATTCAGCGATAAAAGAGTTCAGGGAACTGGCTCAGAAGGCGGATATCATCCATTACCACTTCCCGTATCCCTTTATGGACTTTATGCATTTTGCTGCTGGCATCAAAAAGCCATCAGTAGTGAGTTATCATTCTGATATTGTTAAACAGAAGGTGCTGTTAAGGCTCTATACGCCGTTGATGAACCGTTTTCTCTCCAGTGTAGACCGCATCGTTGCCGCGTCGCCAAACTATGTTGAAAGTAGCCCGGTCCTGCAGCAGTTCAAAGATAAAGTTGAAGTTATTCCTTACGGTCTTGATAAACAGTTTTATCAAAATAACGATTCTGCCGTTCTGCAAAAATGGCAGGCAAGATTTCCGGATGGCTTCTTTCTCTTTATTGGAACGTTTCGCTATTACAAAGGCCTGCATATCTTAATCGAGGCGGCAAAGAACAGCCGTTATCCAATCGTCGTGGTTGGTGCAGGACCTATTGAGGCTGAGCTGAAATCGCAGGCGCAGCAGTTAGGCGTGAACAATATTCATTTCCTGGGTGCGCTGGAAGACAGCGAAAAATCTGCCTTGCTACAGTTATGTACCTGTCTGGTTTTCCCGTCTCATTTACGTTCAGAAGCTTTCGGTATCTCTTTACTGGAAGGTGCTCTCTATTCAAAACCACTAATCTCCAGCGAGATCGGAACGGGAACAACCTTTATCAATATTGATCGGGTCACAGGATTAGTCGTCCCTCCATCTGATCCCGCAGCATTACGACGGGCGATGGATGAAATCTGGCAGAACCCCGAGCTGGCAACGACCTATGGTGCGGCTGCGCTGGCACGCTTTGAATCCCTTTTCACAGCAGATAGAATGATTCAAAGCTATACCAAGCTTTATAAATCCTTGTTAAGTGTGTGATTTATTTTCAGATAATTTCATCCGCACGACCGCACCATTCATTACCTTTAATCCGCTATCCTGAGTTAACATACTGATCACTTACAAAGTGGTGTTACGGGTAACACCATGCGAGACCACAGACAGGAGTATGTAATGTCCAAGCAACAGATCGGCGTTGTAGGTATGGCAGTAATGGGCCGCAATTTGGCTCTTAACATTGAGAGCCGCGGTTACACTGTTTCTATCTTTAACCGTTCACGCGAAAAGACTGATGAAGTCATCGCCGAGAACCAGGGCAAGAAACTTGCTCCTTTTTACACCGTTGAAGAGTTTGTCGAATCGCTGGAAAAACCTCGTCGTATCCTGCTGATGGTTCAGGCGGGTGAAGCGACCGATAAGACTATCGCCTCCCTGACTCCACACCTGGATAAAGGCGACATCCTGATCGATGGCGGTAACACCTTCTATAAAGATACTATCCGTCGTAACAAAGAGCTTTCTGACCAGGGCTTCAACTTCATCGGTACCGGTGTTTCCGGTGGTGAAGAGGGCGCACTGAAAGGCCCATCTATCATGCCTGGCGGTCAGAAAGAAGCCTACGAGCTGGTTGCTCCGATTCTGGATAAAATTGCTGCACGTGCAGAAGATGGCGAAGCCTGTGTGGCTTACATCGGTCCGGACGGCGCGGGCCACTATGTGAAGATGGTTCACAATGGCATCGAGTATGGCGACATGCAGCTGATCGCAGAAGCCTACGCTCTGCTGAAAGGCGCGCTGGGTCTGAACAACGAAGAGCTGGCTGAGACCTTCACTGATTGGAACAACGGCGAACTGAGCAGCTACCTGATCGACATCACCAAAGATATCTTCACCAAGAAAGACGAAGAAGGTAAATACCTGGTTGATGTGATTCTGGATGAAGCAGCGAACAAAGGCACCGGTAAATGGACCAGCCAGAGCTCACTGGATCTCGGCGAACCTCTGTCACTGATCACTGAGTCTGTGTTCGCTCGATACCTCTCCTCGCTGAAAACCCAGCGTGTGGCAGCCTCTAAAGTACTGAGCGGTCCACAGGCGAAGGCCTTCACCGGTGATAAAGCGGAATTCATCGAAAAAGTTCGTCGCGCTCTGTATCTGGGTAAAATCGTTTCTTATGCTCAGGGCTTCTCACAGCTGCGTGCCGCGTCTGAAGAGAACAACTGGGATCTGCACTACGGCGAAATCGCGAAGATCTTCCGCGCTGGCTGCATTATCCGTGCCCAGTTCCTGCAGAAGATTACTGATGCATACGCAGAAGATGCAGGCATCGCTAACCTGCTTCTGGCTCCGTACTTCAAAGATATCGCTGATCAGTATCAGCAGGCATTGCGTGATGTAGTTTCCTACGCGATTCAGAACGGTATCCCGACGCCAACCTTCTCTGCGGCGATCGCTTACTACGACAGCTACCGTTCAGAAGTGCTCCCTGCTAACCTGATTCAGGCGCAGCGTGACTACTTCGGTGCGCATACCTACAAGCGCATTGATAAAGACGGTGTGTTCCACACCGAGTGGTTATAATAGCTGTTACCCAGGTTTAAAAAAACCCGGCTTGGCCGGGTTTTCTTTTGCCGAAAATGAATTATTGCTTTTATAAATATAAGAATACTTTTTAAATGGTGTTGGCGAATGAATAATAAGTTAGCAGGAAAGCATATTCCATATCATCCTTTCATTGATGGCTTACGTGCTCTGGCAGTTTTAGCAGTGGTGTTTTTTCACCTGAATTCAAATTTATTGCCTGGCGGTTTTGTTGGCGTAGATGTTTTTTTCGTTATTTCAGGTTTCATCGTAAGTGCTTCAGTAGCGGCTTTTAAAGGCGCAACCATCCTACAGTTCTTTGCAATATTTTATAGTCGAAGAATAAAGCGTATATTTCCTGCGTTAATATTTATGCTGCTGGTTGTTTTTTTGTTATCAACAGCCTTTATTCCCGGCTCATGGCTAAGTTGGGTTAATCAGTCTACAGGGTATTATGCATTTTTCGGGTTCAGTAATTTCATCCTCGCTTCAACAGGAAGAGATTACTTTGCTCCAACCTCAGATTTTAATCCGTTCACGCATACGTGGTCACTAGGTGTTGAAGAACAGTTCTATTTAATATTTCCATTTCTTTACATCTTCTGGTTGTCATCAAAAAAGCGGTATTTGTCTTCAGTTATATACTTGTGCTTAGGCGTGGCTTCTCTGGTATATTCATTTAAACTATCAGCTACAGAACCTACACAGGCTTATTACTTTACAGCTAGTCGTTTTTGGGAACTGGCTTCAGGTGTATTGTTATACCAGTTCATGTCTGCGTTCAGACAGCAACTTAACTCACAACATCGGGTAATCTGGTTCAGAAGAATTATCAGTGTTATCTCTCTGGCAGGTTTACTGATTTCTTTCATCATCACTGATACCAATCGCTTCCCGATGCCAGGTGCATTACTCGCCACAGTAAGTACACTTGGGCTATTGTTTAGTCTCTATGATGGCGTTGCGCCATCAATCGTCAACAGTCTGCTAAGTAACAGATTCCTTAGATTTATTGGTAAATTGTCTTTTTCGCTTTATTTATGGCACTGGCCGGTATTCGTTCTCTTTCGCTGGACTTACGGCCTCGAAAAGATTTCACAACAATTATTAGCATTGCTGATAGCAGTATTGTTTTCGCTCTTCTCCTATCTGGTTATCGAAAAACCTGTCAGAACCGCGCGCTTTATTGCACAAAGAAATAACTGGATCGTACTATTTACAGGTGTTGTGGTTATAGGGATTTCATACTTAGCTGCTGCAAAAATCGATTCCCGCGTAGGGAAAATTTCGCAAAGCGTACTGACTAAATTCCCACAGGATTGGTATCCTGAAGGCAGTGGTGTTGTTGAGGGCTATCCTGGCTGCCAGGCAGAGCCAGAACATGTTGATGTAAACGGTGGGTTGTTACTGATTTATAAGGTGAAAGGTTGTGATAAACCAGCTTCGCCTAATCCACATCAGATTTTCGTTATCGGGGATTCGCATGCCCTGGCATACTCTGGATTATTTAAAAGTTTTGCAATCAAAACGCAGACGACAATTTTTGCATACAATAATGGTGGCTGTCCTTTCCTCAGCTTTACGCCAGAAAGAGATATGGATGTCCCTCAATGTCAGAAATATTCAGATTCGTCACTTCAGGATATTATTAAAAGAGTGAAGCCTGGAGACATTCTCTTCCTGGCTTCATTGAGATTGCCGAGATTCGTTGATCAGTGGGCCTATTTCGGAGACAGGCAACATGCGGATATTCTGTTTAGTGAGCGGGCTGAAAAAGGGCGCGAACGTACAGTAGATTATGCAAAAGAGGCCTTAAAACCCTTTGTTGATAAGGGGGTTCACATCATTTTCGAAGCACCAAAACCTCTGTTTAAGATTCCAGTGTATCGATGTGCTGACTGGTTCAACAAAAGCAATCCTATCTGTAAGAGTGGAGATTCAATCTCACGTGAAGTTATTGAAAACTATCGGGCACCTATTTTAGCTAGCTATTCGGAGTTAGGTAAAACTATCCCATTAGATGTCTGGGATCCGCTCCCGACTTTATGTGGTGAAAGTAAATGTAGTGCTTATAAAAATGGTAAACCACTCTTTTTTGATGGAGATCATCTGAGCGGCTACGGAAATAAAACGCTGTTTCCTTCTTTTACGCGCTTTGTTAACTCAGTGGAAAGCGGGAATCGTCAGCAAATTACGTTATCTGGCAAAAAACTAACTATTGATTTTACTCAGCCAACCTATCCTTCATATGTCGAAGATATTGAAGGGCTTTCACAGCATGAGGCATGGGGAAGATGGTCAGATCAGACTGAAGCCGAAAAAGTATCGATCAGCTTCAAAGCTAATTTACCTAAGCATTTTGTTATTACGCTTAAGGGACATGCTTTTGGGCCTAATATAGGCAAGGATATTAAAATCAGCTATTCAGGTGTAAATCGTACAGTGAGGTTGCAACAGGATGATACTATCCAATCGATTGAATTCAATTCAAATGAACAGTCAAATGAAATTGTTATCATGCCTCCTGCACCAACGACACCTCAATCTCTAAATCTCGGAGAAGATAAACGAATGCTGGGTGTAGGTTTTGTCAGTCTGGATATTAATGAAGTGAAATAGTGAATTTAAATTTCAAATAGAAATGGATTGCTAATGATGATTGAACAGAAAGAATATGATATTGCAGTTGTTGTGCCTTGTTATAATGAGGGTGTCTCAATTTCACAAGTGATTAAGGATTTCAAACAACATCTACCTTCAGCATCAATTTATGTGTTTGACAATAATTCAAATGACGATACTGCTGATAGAGCACTTGCGGCAGGTGCTAAAGTTTTTACTGTGAAAGAACAGGGAAAAGGTAATGTCGTCAGGCGCATGTTCGCGGACATCATTGCTGACATTTACATAATGGTAGATGGCGATGCAACCTACGATGCGGCAAGTGCCCCCAAAATGATTGAGAGATTAATCAATGAACGCCTTGATATGGTTGTCGGCGTCAGAAAACATGAAGATAAAGAAGCGTATCGTATGGGGCATACTTTAGGTAATAAGATGCTTACCGGATGCGTGAAAAGTATTTTCGGTGGCAAGTTTTCGGATATGTTATCGGGGTACCGTGTTTTTTCACGTCGCTATGTTAAATCATTCCCGGCAATGGCAAAAGGTTTTGAGACTGAAACAGAACTCACTGTGCATGCTCTCGAACTCCGGATGCCTTACAGTGAAGTGGATACCCCTTACAGTGCAAGGATGGAAGGGTCAGCGAGTAAGTTGAACACTTACAGAGATGGGATTCGCATCGCAAAAATGATCCTTAGGTTATATGCAACTGAACGGCCTCTGATGTTTTATGGCATCTTAGCACTCTTGTTCAGTATTACCGGATTCGTTTTAGCATTTCCTTTGGCCACCTACTATTTCGAAACGGGGCTCGTTCCTCGCTTGCCTACGGCATTACTCTCAACAGGATTGATTCTGTTAGCATCAATTTCGTTTGTGACCGGATTGATTTTAGAAAGTGTGACCGTAGGTCGGCGTGAACTTAAGCGTCTTTCCTATCTTTCAGTTCCTGTAAAGCGTATTTGATTTTAATATGATGAAATTAATATCCAACAGAAATGTCAGAATTCTATTATTCATTCTGGCATTTATCATAACGTTGGGGATTGTTTTCTCCAGACAATTCTCAACAGGCTTTGAATTTGTTATTGGTAGTCGTTTCGATGGAATGATAGAAACCAGTATTTTACAGCACTGGTACAATTTCTTTACGGGGCAGGCTAAATGGAATCAGGTAGCCTATTTCTATCCCTACAAAGATACCTTGGGCTATAATGATGGATATTTAATCTTTGGGATGATTTTTTCAATTTATAAGTTTTTAGGTTTGGATGTGTTTCTGGCATCTGAATTTGTTAACATAACATTGAAAGCGATTGGCTTTATATCTTTTTTCTATCTTGCGCGTCATGTTTTAAAGGTGGGTTTTTACGCAGCAGTCGCTGGGGCCATGATTTTTAGCCTCAGCAACTCTCTGACTGTGCAAATGCATCATGCACAATTGCTAAGTCTTACTTTTGCTCCGCTGTTGACGGCTCTACTTCTCAAATATTTTTCTTCGGTTATCGCAGGTGATAGAAAGAACTCCATCATCTTAGGAAGTTGTTCAGCTGTATTTTTATCGGCATGGCTGATAACCTCTTTTTATATGGCTTGGTTCTATCTGCTTTTTTCACTTATTTTTATAATATGTATTATACCTTCCATTTTATTCAGTACGGCTTTGCGAGAATCTCTCTTTAGTAGAGTTGATATTTATTCTTTTTTTGTGCCTGTTCTCTTTTTCGTTGCTTCTATAATCCCTTTTCTGATGGTTTATTTGCCTAAAGCAAAAGAAACGGGCGGGCAAAATCTTTACTCAGTTACTTATTATGCGCCAAAAATAGGTAACCTGCTGGATCCTGGTTCTTCTAACCTGCTTTTTGGAAAACTTGCCGATTTTGTTTTTGGGAACCACTTTGGGTCTGTACAGCGAG
Organism: Pantoea sp. EKM20T; assembly: GCF_011800485.1. Lineage (NCBI taxonomy): Bacteria > Pseudomonadati > Pseudomonadota > Gammaproteobacteria > Enterobacterales > Erwiniaceae > Pantoea > Pantoea sp. EKM20T. The sequence continues at coordinate 51,204 of NZ_JAALFW010000002.1, forward strand.
TCGGAGAGTTAAATGTTGGTTTTCCGCCGTTCATTGTACTTGTGTTTGTTTTTTCTTTACTTTCAATTCTTTTTATAAAAAAGAAAGATGTCGGGATTAAGTTAATTGCTGGCTTGATTTTTGCGTTGTTCATCTCTCTGGCAGTAATGATAAAACAGGGCGATTTCTTTCTTTGGGAGTATATCTGGAAGTTTGTTCCCGGCGCTAAAGGAATGAGGGTTACTTCACGCTATGCGCTCTTCCTTATCTTTCCGCTTGCCCTTTTAGCAACATTATTTCTTTCTGGAAGAATCGTTAAGATCGCAAAACCTATTGGGTTTATTCTTGGTGTGTTGCTTATTACTGAGCAGATTAATCTGTCACAAAGTAGTGATTTTAACCGTAAAGTTAGCCTTGCCTTCTTAAATGACGTGCCCGCTCCTCCTAAAGAGTGCAAATCATTCTATGTTTTAGGACAGCGTTTCGGTGAGTTCGATATAAATAACACAAACATTGACTTTGATCTCTATCCACATAATGTCGATGCGATGTTTATTGCTGAGATTTTTCACCTGAGAACAATCAACGGCTTTTCAACTTTCAACCCCAAAGATTGGGATTTTGCTAAAAACCCGTTAAATACCTATATACCCAGAGTTCTTAAATATGTTGATGCTCATGGTATTCGTCAGGGACTATGTGAATTTGATTTAAACCGGCTTAAATGGACTTACTTTTCCTCATCTCAGCAGCCAGGTACCTCTGGAAAAGTTCAAGGGAATTTGTCCTTAAAGCTCAGGTCACAAATCAAATCTGCAAGCGATAATTCTGGTCAGACGCTATCGGTCACTGTTATTAACAACAGTGATTTCGCTGTTGGCAAAAATACATTTTATCCTTTGAATTTAGGCGTCAGACTATATAGTCCGGATGGAGCGCTCATTAATCAGGACTTTTTGCGCGTGGCTATGCCTTACGTTGCTGCGCAAGGCGGCCATGCTGATGTAACCCTCAAATTACCAGGGAAGGTTAGTGACAGAAGCCGTGTTCAAATTGTCCCGGTTGAAGAGGGAATCGCTTGGTTAGATAAGCAGGGCGTAGAACCCTTGGTTGTCTCTTTTTAATCAAGATGACCAGCTATTATTCTGTGGCTGGTCATAACAATAAAATTGGTTCTGATTCTCGTATGAAAAAATTAATATTATTTGCATTTGTCGGTGTTGCTGGTTTTATCGTTGACGCCCTTGTGCTCTATCTTTTAAAAGATTTCTTAGGGCTGTATATTGCCAGGCTGATTTCATTTCTGGCGGCAGTTTTTGCAACCTGGCTGCTTAACCGGAAACTTACTTTCAGAAGCATGTCTTCGTCATTAAATAAGAAAAGAGAGTTCTTAAATTATCTTTTCTTTATGCTTTTTGGCGGGGCTGTGAACTATATCGCCTACAGTATTGCTGTTTACAATTCCTCCTGGATTGCGCAATACCCAGTGGTTGCCGTAGCCATCGGAAGTCTATGCGGGCTGGCGGTCAACTTCACAACATCGTCTCTCTTTGTGTTCAAAAATCGACGCGAGCAAAGCTGATTGCGAAGTGACACGCCAGTTGGTGATGCTGACTACATCACCAGCAAATCCCCGCTCCGAATCTCTCGCTCACCTGCCAGCCTCACAACCAGCATGCCTGCCGTCGCAAACTTAGCCCAGTGTCTTGCATAGAGAATACCGCCATGTTCCGTCACCAGCGGGGTAATCTGGTCGGTTATCGGATCAACAACCTCCGCCACCACTTCTCCCGGCCGAATCTTTGCGCCCAGCGGTTTACGATGCAGGATCAGTCCGGATACCGGCGAATGAATATATTCACAGCCCGCTAACGGCGTAGGTGGATTTTTCAGGGCAGGGAAGGCCGCCGCCGATCCTTCGCTGTGACGCTCTTTGATGACGCCAGCTTCTCCAGGTGCTTCAGCGATATCTGGCACGTTTAAACCAATCGGGCCGTCATTGATAGCCACGATATCGTCTCCGCCCGCGCTCGCCCGGACAAGTTCGTCGCCGCCAATCACGGGTGCCGCCACTTCCACGGAAATCGCAGGCTCGCTGTAGCCGATATAACCGCCTTCCTGTAGCGCTGAAATAATCGCCTCCGCGTCTTTCTCCGCCTGTTCAGGCGACACATCACGTACACCGCGCAACTCCAGCGTCACCGGCAGCAATCCCCGTGGCATCGGATAATCTTTGCCAAACCGTTCCGCCAGCGTCAGCCAGGGTTCGCAACAGGCTTCATCAAACGGTTCACCGCCAGAGATCTGCGCCAGCAGCTGCACCTCACTGCCTAACCAGCGCGCCAGCGGCTCAATGTCCGGCCAGGCGTGCGGCGTGGTGTACAGGTGAGGCACGGCTTCCCAGTCACAGTGCAGATCGATCATCAGATCGGCCTGACTGGCCATCCGCATCAGCGTGTGGCGTTGCGCATCCAGCTCGGTTTTTGGCACGGTATCGCGATAGTGGCGATCAATCGCCTCGCGGATCAGGCTCTTATTTTGCGTTTCACTCTGAGTCAGACTCTCAGCCAGCCCGGCCGCCAGGGTTGCGCCCAGTGACGGGAAACGGCGGTTGAAGTCCTGGCCAGAGAGCGTATGGAATCGGCCAAGATGGGTGCCATGCCAGTGCTGTCCCAGCGCCAGGGGATTGGCAACCGGCACCAGGGTAAAGGCGGCTTTAAGTTGACCGGCGGACTCCAGCGCCTGTAGTCGCTGCTTTAAAAACCATGCCACCGCCATACCGGGCAGTTCGTCGCCATGCAGCGCAGCCTGGATGTAGACCTGACGCTCGTTGTCTTCCGCGAAATGGAAACTGATGATTTCACGCTGGGTGCCTAAAGAGGCGCTTAACAGTGGATGATGTTGTTGATGCATACCGTGTTAATGTCCTTTAATCGGCAAAGGACGACAGCGCGCCGTCCCGAAATAGTTAGAGTATAGTGCCGGATCGCGGTGAGGATGAAAAAGGGCGACCGCGAGGTTAAGGCTGGATAGAGATATCCGTGGCGAAGTAGCGCTTCTGAATCTGGTCAAAGGTGCCATTCTTTTTGATTTCGACGAAGGCGTTATCCAGTGCGGTTTTCAGCTCGGTATCGCCTTTACGCAGGCCAATCGCCGTGCCGGGGCCGATGATCGGATCCTGTATAATCGGGCCAGCCAGTTCAAAATCTTTGCCCTGCGGATGCTTCAGGAAGCCGATGGCCGCCTGTGCCGCATCGGTGAATACCGCATCCAGTCGGCCTGAAACCAGATCGCTTTCAACCTGTGCCTGATCGCCATAAGGCACTACGGTCACACCGTGAGGCTGCCATTTCGCCAGCGCATAGCGCTCCTGAACCGTTCCCTGTTCTACGCCGACCGTTTTTCCTTTCAGGGATTCAACGGTGGGCAATATGCCAGCACCTTTACGGGCAATCAGCTGGGTGTGGGTGTCATAGAGCGGCGCGGTAAAATCAATCTGCTTCAGGCGCTCTTCGGTAATGCCCATGTCGGACAGAATGGCATCAAATTTACGCGCTTTAAGGGCCGGGATCATGCCGTCAAACTGGCTTTCAACCCAGACACATTTTGCCTGCATCTGAGTACAAAGCGCATTGCCCAGATCAATATCAAAGCCGACCAGCTTGCCCTGTGGCGTTTTCGATTCGAATGGCGGATAGGTCGGATCGACCGCGAAACGCACCTGTTCGATTTTTGCCTGCGCGCCAAAAGCGCAGCCTGCCATAACGGCCACAGCCAGCGTCTGACGCAGGCGTTGAGTGAAAATGTTCATGATTTTGCTCTTATTCTGTCGTGATGAGTGATTATGCAGAGTATCGCCGGGCTGCCGGGATGGCAATTACTGCGTAATCTTCACCACGTCAGCCGCGCATAACGCGCGATAATCTTCGGTATTCAGGATCACTGAGCGTTCCAGCAGACCGGCGTTAAACGCGATCTCCGGATAACGTTCAAACAACGCGGGGTCAACAATCAGTCTGAGGTCGGGATGAAAGCTGAACGGCGGAATCGCCCCGAATACGCAGCCGGTCAGCAGATCGGTTTCCGCCGGACTGGCGAGTGAGGCGCGTCTTCCCCCGACTGCTACCGCGACTTTGCCCAGATCGGCCTGATGATCGGCAGGTAAAACCGCCAGTACATGCTGTTTAACGCCGTTGCCTTTCACATGACAGACCAGCGCTTTAGCACCCTGGCCGATTTCGGTGCCGCGTATCGCCGCGACCGCTTCACATTTACCGGTCGCCTCATGCTCCATCAGGCGATAGCGTGCCTGGTGCTGGTCGAGCAGGGCGATTAATTTCTCATGGGTGGTCACGGTTCTCTCCCTGAGGTTTGAGTTGCCGTCATTGTGCCGGATGGACGAGAGGAATGAGCTGAAGACTGCTCAGAATTCGCATAAAAACGAAATTCTGAGCAGCATATTGCACAGTTACTTATGGCGGTCACGCAGGTTGTTGATCACGGCGCGGAAGTCGAGATCCTGATCCTGCAACAGCACCATCAGGTGATAGACCAGGTCAGAAGCTTCGTTGGTGAGTTCATCCCGATCGTTGACCGTGGCGGCCAGTGCGGTTTCAACGCCTTCTTCACCCACTTTCTGCGCGATGCGTTTGGTGCCGCTGGCGTAGAGTCGTGCGGTGTAGGAGCTTTCAGGATCGGCGGTTTTGCGCGAAGCCAGCAACTGCTCAAGCTGATAGAGGAACGTCCACTCAGGGACCGCCGGTGAGAAGCAACTGGTGGTGCCCAGATGGCAGGTCGGGCCAATAGGATCCGCCAGCACTAACAGGGTGTCATTGTCGCAGTCAGGCGTGATGCTCACGACCTGCAAAAAGTTGCCGGAGGTTTCGCCTTTGGTCCACAAGCGATTTTTGGTGCGGGAGAAAAAGGTGACCTTGCTTTCTGCCAGCGTTTTCTCCAGCGCGGCCGGGTTCATGTAGCCATGCATCAGTACTTCGCCTGAGACGAAGTGCTGGACAATGACCGGCATCATGCCCTGTGTTTTATCCCAGTCGAGAAGGGCCTGTTGTTGTTCAGTTAGCACGCGCGAATCTCCACTCCGTTGTCGATCAGAAAGCTCTTCAGCTCACCAATATTAATAATCTGCTTATGGAATACCGAGGCGGCTAAAGCACCATCCACGTTAGCTTCGGTAAACGCATCCAGGAAGTGCTGCATGGTGCCTGCGCCGCCAGAGGCGATGAGGGGCACGTTGCAGACTTCACGCATTTTCTTCAGCTGCACCAGGTCATAGCCGTTACGCACGCCATCCTGATTCATCATGTTCAGCACGATCTCGCCTGCGCCCAGCTTCTGCACTTCCTGCACCCACTCCAGCGTTTCCCACTGTGTCACGCGGGTGCGCGCTTCGTCGCCGGTATACTGATTCACCTGATATTTACCGCTGGCTTCATCAAACCAGGTATCGATCCCGACCACAATACACTGCACGCCAAAACGGTCCGCGAGGCGGGTAATGAGCGTGGGATCGGCCAGCGCCGGCGAGTTAATCGAAATCTTATCTGCGCCAAACTCCAGAATGCGCGCTGCGTCTTCCGGGGTTTTAATGCCGCCTGCGACGCAGAACGGGATATCGATCACTTCCGCAACCCGCGATACCCAGCTTTTGTCGACGACCCGGCCATCGGATGAGGCGGTGATATCATAGAACACCAGCTCGTCGGCACCTTCGGCGGCATAGCGCTGCGCCAGCGGCACGATGTCGCCGATGATTTCGTGATTGCGAAACTGTACGCCTTTGACCACCTGGCCGTCACGTACGTCCAGGCAGGGAATTATCCGTTTTGCCAGCATGCGATCGCCTCCGAAACAGTGAATTTATCTTCCAGCAGCGCACGTCCAACAATCACGCCCTGAACGCCGCTGCCGCGCAGGGCGGCGATATCATTGAGGTCGCCAATGCCACCCGAGGACTGGAAAGCAATCGTCGGAAAGCGCGCCGCCACTTCCTGATAGAGCGCAACATTGGAGCCGCTCAGGGTGCCGTCGCGAGAAATGTCGGTGCACAGCACGTGCTTCAGGCCCACCTGCTGAAAGTCGGTAATCACCTCTTCCAGCGTGACACCCGCCGCTTCCTGCCAGCCACTGATTGCCACTTCTTTGCGGTTACTGGCATCAATGCGCACATCTAACGCAAGCACAATCGCCTCTGCGCCAAATTCCGCAAACCACCGTTTTACCTCTTCAGGCTGTTTCACCGCGGTGGAACCGACCACCACGCGACTCGCTCCGGCTTCAAGCAGTGCATGCACATCATCACGGCTGCGAATGCCGCCACCAACCTGCACCGTCACATCAACGCCATCCAGCAGGGTTTTCAGCAGCGCGATCTGGCGTTTCGCCGGATCTTTCGCGCCGGTTAAATCCACCAGATGCAGCACGGTCGCGCCCTGGCGAACGTAATCCTGCAGACGCGGCAGCGGATCGCTGCCGTAATCGCGCTGCTGACCATAATCGCCCTGATGCAGACGAACCACTTTGCCGTCAATTAAATCTAACGCGGGGATAATCATTACATCTCCAGGAAGTTTTTCAGCAGCTGCGCGCCCGCTTTGCCCGAGCGTTCCGGGTGGAACTGGACGCCAAAGAAGTTATCTTTCTGCACCGCGGCGGTGAAAGCTTCACCGTAGTGACACTGGGCGATAGTGCTGGCGTTGACCGGCATGGCATAGCTGTGGACGAAGTAGAAATAGCAGCCTTCGTCGATGCCACGGAACAGATGATTGCCCGCCTGCGCGGTAATCTGATTCCAGCCCATGTGCGGCAGCGGCAGGCCGTGCGTGTCCATTAATGACACCGGCACATCGATAATCCCCAGCGTCGGCACGCCGCCGTTTTCATCGCTGCCTCGACCCAGCAGCTGCATACCCAGGCAGATCCCCAGCACCGGCTGGGTACAGGCTTTCACCAGATCGATCAGGTCACGCTCTTCCAGCTGATTCATTGCCGCCTGCGCGGTGCCGACGCCGGGCAGAAACAGTTTGTCGGCACGCAGCACCACATCGGGATCGCGGCTCACTTCCGGGGTGTAGCCCAGACGTTCAATCGCCCATTTCACCGACGACAGGTTGGCGCAACCGGTATCCATGATCACCACGTTCATCACAGCACTCCCTTCGAGCTTGGCAGCGTATTGCCCTCAACGCGGATCGCCTGACGCAGCGTACGGCCAAAGGCTTTAAACAGGCTCTCGACGCGGTGATGGTCATTCTTGCCTTTAGTTTTAAGATGCAGGGTGCTCATCATGGCGTAGGAGAGTGAGCTGAAGAAGTGCTCGACCATCTCGGTGCTGAGGTCGCCCACGCGCTGATAGTTGAACTCCGCTTTGAACTCGATGTGCGGACGGCCGGAGATATCCAGCGCGCAGCGCGCCAGACATTCATCCATCGGCAGCACAAAACCGAAACGGCCAATGCCACGCTTGTCGCCCAGCGCCTTCAGCAGCGCTTCGCCCAGTGCCAGACCGGTATCTTCCACCGTGTGGTGATCGTCAATATAGAGATCGCCTTTCACTTCGATGTTCATGCGGAACCCGCCGTGTACGGCAATCTGGTCCAGCATGTGGTCGAAGAAACCCACGCCGGTATTAATCTTGCTGCCGCCTTCGCGATCCAGCCACAGTTCTACCCGCACCTGTGTCTCTTTGGTGTTGCGCTGCACCAGCGCATGGCGGTCACGCTGGGTCAGACGCTGCTGGATGGTCTGCCAGTTCTGGCCGTCAGCACCGTAGCGGATAGGCTGGATGCCCATGTTCTCTGCCAGCTGGACATCGGTCAGGCGATCGCCAATCACGTAGCTGTTGGCGGTATCCAGCGCGCCTTCAGCCAGCCAGGCTTCCACCATTCGGGTTTTTGGCTTGCGACAGTCGCAGTGATCGTCCGGCATGTGCGGGCAGATCAGCACATCGTCAAACGCAATGCCCTGCGAGGTCAGGATCTGCATCATCAGATTGTGCGGGCCATCGAAATCGGCCTGCGGGAAACCCGGGGTGCCAAGACCATCCTGGTTAGTGATCATGACCAGGCGATAACCGGCGGCCTGCAGTGCCAGCAGCGCCGGGATAACATCTGGCTCAAACGCCAGCTTATCCATGCGGTCCACCTGATAATCTTCAGGCGGCTCAGAGATTAACGTACCGTCGCGGTCAATAAAAAGGGTCTTCTGGCTCATGCTTGCTCCACAGAAAAGGCTTGCAGCGCGGCGATCACTCGTTCGCACTCTTCACGCGTGCCGATAGAGATGCGCAGGCATCCCGACAGGCCCGGATTTTTGTTCTGATCACGCAGGATAATGCCCTGATCCCATAAGGTTTTGAAGACTTTTGGTGAATTGGTAAAGCGCGCCAGCACATAGTTGGTTTCACTGGAGAAAACCTGCTCAACGCAGGCCAGCTGAGCAAGTTCAGCCTGCAGCCAGCTACGATTCTCATTCAGCTGTGCCACATGCTCACGCATCAGCGCAATTCCCTGGTCGCTCAGCGCCTGACCGGCGACATCGGCCACCGGTGTGGCCAGCGGGTAGGGCGCAATCACCTTCATCAGCAGGTCGATGACCGGCTTATTCGCCAGCGCAAAGCCGCAACGCAGGCCAGCCAGCGCAAAGGCTTTAGAAAGCGTACGCAGGATCACCAGATGCGGATAATCCTTCAGCCAGCCGGTCAGGGTCGCCTGCGGGCAGAACTCAATGTAGGCTTCATCTGCGACTACCAGCGCTTTACCGGCGGTCATCGCCAGCAGCTGACGGATGTCGTCCTGATTGATCAGGTTGCCGGTCGGGTTGTTCGGGCTGCAGAGGTAAACCACTTTGACGCCATCCAGCTGCTCTGCAATGGCAGGCAGGTTCAGCTGCCAGTCGGTCAGGGCCGGGACGGTGCGGTATTCAATGCCGATGGTTTCGGCGCTGACGCTGTACATGCCATAGGTCGGTGGACAGAACAGAATCGCATCCTGACCCGGCTCACAGAAGGCGCGCATGATCAGTTCGATGGCTTCATCTGCGCCACGGCTCACCAGCACCTGCTCCGGCGTTAAGCCTGCATAAGCAGCGTAGCGCTCAATCACCAGTTTAGGCTGACATTCCGGATAGCGGTTCAGCGTCTGCTGCGACAGCTCAAACGGCACCGGCAGCGGAAACTCGTTGGCATTGAGCCAGACATCTCCGTTGCCACCCAGACGACGCGCCGACATATAGGGCGTCAGGGCGCGCACATTGGCGCGCGCCAGCTGCTCAATATCCTGACTCATGCTTGCTCCTTCAGTGCGGCAACGCGCAGGGTGACGGCATTCTTATGGGCATCCAGCTGCTCGGCGGCGGCCAGGGTTTCAATGGTGGCGGCCAGGTTCAGGAAGCCCTGTGGCGTCAGCTCCTGCACCGTCATGCGTTTCTGGAAATCGGCCAGGCCCAGGCTGGAACAGGTCGAGGTGTAACCGTAGGTCGGTAACACGTGATTGGTGCCAGAGGCGTAATCGCCCGCGGACTCCGGCGACCAGTCGCCTAAAAATACCGAACCGGCGCTGGTGATCGACTCCACCAGATCGCGCGGCTGGCGCGTTTGCAGAATCAGGTGCTCCGGGCCGTAGAGATTAGAGATCGCGACACACTGCTCAAGGTCACGCGCCACGATCAGGCGGCTGCTTTCCAGCGCCTGACGCGCTGTGGCAGCCCGCGGCAACTGCGCCAGCTGCTGCTCAACCGCGACCGCGACCGCCTCGGCCAGCTTTAATGAAGGCGTCAGCAGAATCACCTGCGAGTCGGGACCATGCTCTGCCTGTGAAAGCAAATCAGACGCGACAAACGCGGGCGTGGCGCCTTCATCCGCAATCACCAGCACTTCAGAAGGACCCGCTGGCATATCAATCGCCGCGCCATCGAGTCGCTGACTTACCTGACGTTTCGCTTCTGTCACCCAGGCGTTGCCCGGGCCAAAAATCTTATCCACGCGTGGCACGGTTTCGGTGCCGAAGGCCATCGCGGCGATGGCCTGCGCGCCGCCTACCTGGAACACCTCTTCTACGCCGCACAGCTGGGCGGCATACAGGATCTCATCGGCAATCGGCGGCGGCGAACAGAGCACCACGCGGCCACAGCCAGCGATACGGGCCGGGGTCGCCAGCATCAGCACGGTGGAGAAGAGCGGGGCGGAACCACCAGGAATATAGAGTCCGACCGATTTCACCGGACGGGTAATCTGCTGGCAGCGTACGCCTGGCTGGGTTTCCACATCCACCGGCGGCAGGATCTGCGCGTTGTGGAAGGTTTCGATATTGCCCACCGCGACGGCCATCGCCTGCTTCAGCTCGTCACTCAGACGTAAGCTGGCTTCTGCGATTTGCTGCGCGGTAACACGCAGGTTATCCACCTGCGCTTTGTCGAAGCGGGCGCTGAACTGGCGCAGGGCGTCATCACCGTTCAGCTTTACCTGCTCCAGTACATCGCGCACCGTCATCGTCACGTTTTCAGAGGCGGCGATAGCGGGACGTAACAGCAGCGCCTGCTGCTGTTCGGGGGTGCACTGCTGCCACTCAATCGGGGTAGAAAAGGCCATGGCTTACTCCATCATCTTCTCAATAGGCAGCACCAGAATCGAACTGGCACCCAGCGCTTTCAGTTTTTCCATGGTTTCCCAGAACAGGGTTTCGCTGCTGACCATGTGCATCGCCACGCGGCTGACATCGCCTGCCAGCGGCAGCACGGTCGGGCGCTCTGCGCCAGGCAGCAGGCTGATCACTTCTTCCAGACGCTCACTTGGCGCGTGCAGCATGATGTACTTCGATTCACGCGCTTTAATCACGCCCTGAATACGGGTCATCATTTTGTCGATCAGCTCCTGCTTCGCGGCAGGCATCTCGCCGTCACGCTGGATCAGCACCGCTTTTGAACGATAGATTACTTCAACTTCGCGCAGGCCATTGGCTTCCAGCGTAGCACCGGTAGAGACCAGGTCGCAGATGGCATCAGCCAGACCGGCACGGGTCGCCACTTCTACGGAACCGTTCAGTAAACAGGTCTTAAAGCTGACGCCTTTTTTGTCGAGGTATTGTTTTAACAGGTGCGGATAGGAGGTGGCGATACGGGATTTATCCAGGCATTCCGGGCCGGTGTACTCGGCATCTGTCGCCATCGCCAGTGACAGACGGCAACCGCCGAAGTCCAGGCGGCGCAGCGTAAAGTAGCGCGGGTCTTCACCCTGGGCACGGCGCGACAGCAGCTCTTCTTCCAGCACGTTCTCGCCGATGATGCCTAAATCGACCACACCATCCATCACCAGGCCAGGAATATCGTCATCGCGCACGCGCAGGATGTCGATCGGCATGTTCTCCGCAAACGCAATCAGGCGCTGTTGCTGAAGGTTGATTTTAACGCCGCAGCGCGCCAGCAGTTCGCGTGAATCATCACTTAAACGGCCAGATTTCTGCATAGCTATGCGTAAACGGGTGTTATCTAACATGGTTCCTGTCCTCTTAATTCGGTCCTGAATGTGTGGTTACGTCAGCCCATAAAAAAACCCCCGGAAGACGATCTTCCGGGGGTTCTCTTGCGTTCACACCACTGGAAGATCTTGAAAGTCTTCCAGCACCAATCGCCTGAAAGACTAGTCAGGATGATGGTGGTGATGATGGTTGAACTGAACGCGTGTCATAATAATCTCGTCGATGAATGAGTATTCATTTGTGGGGTTTAACCTAGCGAAGATGGCTGCGCTTGGCAACACTTTTTTAAACGGGCGGTTCGGAAAGCGCTGAAACAGGTTGTTCTGGTTTGCAATCCGGGGGCAAACTACGGTGAAGTCAGGGTTGATGTTTCACGTCAGGAGTCAAAATGAAGAAGGTCGCGATTGTGGGACTGGGCTGGTTAGGCATGCCGCTGGCCACGGCGTTAACTGCGCGAGGCTGGCAGGTCACCGGCAGCAAAACCACGCCAGACGGTGTAGACGCGGCACGCCGCTGCGGCATTGAGGCGTTCCAGCTGGAACTGACGCCGGAACTGCTCTGTGATGCCGCCGATATTGAGCCGCTATTCAACGTCGATGCGCTGATCGTTACACTGCCCGCCAGCCGCACTGCGGAAGGTGGCGAAGCCTATCTGCAGGCGGTGCAGAATGTGGTCGATACGGCGCTGGTTTATAAGGTACCGCGCATTATCTTTACCAGTTCCACCTCAGTCTATGGCAGCAGCGCCGGCGCTAAGCGGGAAAACAGCCCGCTGGACGCAGAAACGGTGGCCGGAAAGACGCTGGTTAAACTGGAGAACTGGCTGCACGATCTGCCAGGCACCAGCGTAGATATTGTGCGGCTGGCCGGTCTGGTAGGACCAAAGCGCCATCCGGGACGCTTCCTCGCCGGTAAGCAGGATGTGGCCAATGGCTCGCAGGGCGTCAATCTGGTGCATCTGGATGATGTCGTTGAGGCGATCACGCTGCTACTGCAGTCGCCCAAAGGGGGCCGGGTCTATAATCTGTGTGCCTCGAAACATCCCTCGCGTGACACCTTCTATCCTGCGGTCACGCACCAGCTTGGGCTGCAGCCGCCGCAGTTCGCACCCGAGGAGGAAAAGAATAGCGGCAAGCTGATTGATGGTTCCCGCATCTGTAGCGAGCTCGGTTTTGAGTACCGCTATGACGATCCGATTAAAATGCCGCTGGAGTGATACGCGGCTGGCGCTGTTGCGGGGGCTGAGTGCTCCCGCTCTGATAGGTGAAAGTTCTGCTCTTCCTGTAGTTACAACATACTATAACAGTTTAAACAACAGGGCAGAATGTGCCCCGCTGAAAGACCTGTTTTCATCTGGCCAGACAGCCAGGTCTGGCCCTCAGCCTCACACCCCTAACCGATCCCTCAACGCATACCACACCGCGCCCATCGCCGTCAGCGGCACCTTAAACCGTCGCCCACCGGGAAACGGCAGGTGAGGCAGGCGGGCGAAGGCATCAAAACGCTCGGCATCGCCGCGTAACACTTCGCTGATCAGCTTGCCGGAAAGATGCGTACTGGTTACGCCATGACCGCTGTCACCCTGCATAAAATAGACATTCTTCTCCAGCCGGCCAAACTGCGGCATGCGCGACAGCGTCAGGAGGAAATTGCCGCTCCAGCTGAAGTCCAGCTTCACGTTCTGCAACTGCGGGAAAGTGCGGCGCAGCTTGGGCCGGATCAACGCTTCAATATCGGCCGGTTCCCGTGCGCCATAAACCACGCCGCCGCCATAGAGCAGCCGGTTATCCGCAGTCAGACGGAAGTAATCCAGCAGATAGTTACAATCTTCCACACAGTAGTTGTTCGGCATCAGCGACAACGCCTGGTCGGTTGACAGCGGTTCGGTTGCCACAATCTGCGATCCGCACGGCATGCTTTTCCTGCTCAGTCGCGGTTCCAGCTGCGGGGCCAGATAGGCATTCCCGGCGAAGATCACAAAGGTTGCGCTGACCTCGCCCTGGGCGGTTTTTACCCGGTTTGGTGTACCATAAACCACACTGGTCGCCGCGGACTGTTCATAGATGCGTCCGCCATGTCGCCGGATCGCCTCCGCTTCCCCCAGCGCCAGGTTCAGCGGATGCAGATGGCCGCCGCGCCGATCCAGCAGCCCGCCAACGTAGCGTTCGGTGGCGACTTCACGGCGAATGGCTCGCTCATCCAGTAGTTCCAGATCATGATTCCCATACTGCTGCCATAACGCTTTCTGTTTTCGCAGATGCGCCATCTGACGTGCATTCAGGGCCGCAAAAACGCCGCCAGGCCGGTAATCGCAGTCGATCGCGTACCGCTTAATGCGATCGCGGATGATTTCAGCGCCTTCAAACATCATGCTGCCCAGCATACGGGCGCTCTCTTTACCGTAGCGCTGCTCAATCACATCCACGTCGCGGCTGTAGGAGTTCACCACCTGACCACCGTTACGCCCGCTGGCACCAAAGCCGACCCGCGCCGCTTCCAGCACGACCACGTCATAGCCTACCTCGGTCAGATGCAGCGCCGCCGAAAGACCGGTGAAACCGCCGCCAATAATGCAGACGTCACACTGAATGCTCTCCTGTAATGTCGGCCAGGGCGCATGCGGATTGGCGGTCGCTGCGTAATAACTCTCCACGTAATTCATAACAACCTCCGGAAGCGCCTAAAAGTTGGCTGGCGTATGGGCACTGACAATGCGGCAGGGGATTTCAGCACGGTTGGTGAAACTGTGTGGTAAGCCCGTATCAATGACGTAGCTCTCTCCGGCAGAGAGATGATAGTGCTCTCCGTTGATGACCAGCGTAATCTCTCCTTCCAGCAGCGTGCCGGTCTCTTCGCCCGGATGACGCAGCTTCTCGCCGGTGCTGGCACCGGGTTGATAAGTTTCCAGCAGCATGCCCAGCGTGCGCTGTGCACGGCCATTGTCGATAAGCTTCAGCGAAACTCCCTGACTGCCAATCTCCAGCAGGTCGCTGGCGCGGACAATGACCTTAGGTTCCGCGTCCGGTTTGGGTTCCGAGAAGAACTCTGACAGCGAGAGCCCATAGACTTTCAGCAGCTTCTGTAGGGTGCTGACCGCCGGGCTGACCTTATCCTGTTCAATGGTGCTGATGGCGCTGTGGGTCAGTCCGGCCAGTTCGGCGACACGGCGTTGTGACAGCCCCAGTGTCTGCCGGATCTGCGCCAGCCGTCGTCCCGGCGCCAGCGTGGCATCACTCATTTTCTTTTTCCTTGTGATAACGAATGGCGGCCTGAATAAAGCCGCTGAAGAGCGCCTGCGATCCCGCCGTGTGTTCCGGCTGCCACTCGGGATGCCACTGCACCGCCAGGGCGAAGGGATGATGGCGCAGACTCACCGCCTCAATCAGGCCATCCGGCGCGCGCGCTTCAACGCGCAATTGCGGGCCCGGTTCGCGTACCCCCTGATGATGCAGTGAATTGACCGCCAGCGGACTGTTGCTGTCCAGCAGCGTCGCCAGCAGGCCGTCGGGTTCGATAGTGATTGGATGCGTCGGCGCATACTGCTGCTCCAGCGGCTGCGTCTCATCTTCATGATGACGCTGAAACGGCGGCTGCCCGCTGAGCTCCCGCCACAGCGCACCGCCATTTGCCACCACCAGCTCCTGCAGCCCACGGCAGATCCCGAACATCGGCATCTTGTGGCTGGTGGCCCAGGTGATCAGCTGAAAGGCGAGATGGTCACGGCCCGGATCGGCATGCGGCTCTTCGCCCGCCTCGCCATAATGCCAGGGTTCGATATTGCTGGGGCTGCCGGTCAGCAGCAGGCCATCCAGAACAGCCATAGCGTTTTCTAATAGATGAGGCGCTTTCATCAGACTGTGGGGCAGGGCCAGCGGTACGCCACCCGCAAGGACAACCGCATCGGTATACTTATTGTGAACCGTCTGGCTCGGATGGCCGCCCAGATCCTTCTGGCACATCACTACGCCGATCAACGGCTTGTCAAAAATAATGCCCATCTCACGTCCTCGCATCGCTGTTCGAAATATCTACCGAAAGGGCACGTCTGGCGGTTAAGTGTGCAATATTTTTTCAATCTAGCAATCTGCTGTTTGTTCTTCAAACAGATTTGTTACATTTGCACACTTTTTATGTTGGCGCTATGTTAGTGGTGTGGCTGTTATTTTGAGCATTACGCAAACCTAATAGGGGCGGGTGAGATCATGACTAACCTGGTAGAAGTGGAAGACTTCACGCTTCACAGTGAAGAGAAACGAACCAGCGCGTTCCAGCTTGAGGTGAAAACCTGGCTGGAGCGCCATCCTGACACGCAGTATGTCGACATCCTGTTAAATGATTTAAATGGTGTGTTCCGCGGCAAGCGCATTCCGGTCTCTGCGCTGCCTAAGCTGGAAAAAGGGTGTTATTTCCCCGCCTCGGTGTTTGCCATGGATATCCTCGGCAACACAGTAGAAGAAGCGGGACTCGGCCAGTCACTGGGCGAACCCGATAATCTCTGCCTGCCCGTCACCGGTACTTTAGTTCCCTCCGCGTCTGACCCTCAGCACATTGCGCAACTGCTGTTAACCATGTGCAACCAAGATGGCACTCCCTTTGACGTTGAACCCCGAAATGTCCTTAACCGGCTGTGGCAACAGCTGCGTAACCGAGGTCTGTTCCCGGTGGTAGCGGTAGAGCTGGAGTTCTATCTGGTGGACAAAAAGCGCGATGCCGAAGGCTTTATCCAGCCGCCGTGTTCGCCCGGCAGTGATGAACGCAATATGCAGAGCCAGGTCTACTCGGTAGATAACCTCGATCATTTCGCCGATGTGCTGCGTGACATCGACGATCTGGCCCGTCAGCAGGGCATCCCGGCCGATGGTGCGCTGGCGGAAGCCTCGCCCGGACAGTTTGAAATTAACCTGCATCATACCCGCGACGTGCTGCGGGCCTGCGACCATGCGGTGCAGCTGAAACGCCTGATTCGTCAGGTGGCGGAAAACCACGGTATGACCGCGACGTTTATGGCGAAGCCCTATGAGGAGTACGCGGGCAGCGGCATGCATGTGCATATCAGCATGCTGGATGCCGCCGATCATAACGCCTTCGCCTGCGATGACGGCAGTGATTCGCCGCTGATGAAACGGGCGCTGGCCGGGATGATCGATCTGATGCCCGCCTCAATGGCGTTGCTGGCACCCAATGTGAATGCCTATCGCCGTTTTGTTCCGGACGCCTATGTGCCGTTGCAGGCATCGTGGGGCCATAACAACCGGACCGTTGCGCTGCGGGTGCCGTGCGGGGATATCGACAATCATCGTATTGAGTACCGGGTTGCGGGCGCGGATGCTAATCCCTACCTGGTGGTATCGGCTATTCTTGCGGGGATGCTGCATGGGCTGGATACCCAGTTGCCGTTGCCCCATCCGGTCACCGGCAACGGTCACCATGCCGAGGGTCTGGCACTGCCGATCCGCCAGAGCGATGCGCTGTATGAGTTTGACAACAGCTATCCGCTGCAGAAGTTACTGGGCGAACGCTTTGCCAGTGTCTGGCACAGCTGTAAGCATCATGAACTGATGCAGTTTGAACGGCTGATTACGTCGACCGAGATTGACTGGATGCTGAAAAATGCCTGACAGGTTTTTTTACCTGTCATCTGACGCGCTTTTTTTTGCATAAGATGCCCCGATGGCTTGTATTCCTGCCACGGGTTAGGGCAGAATACGCGGCCTGCAAAATCAGATGATAACCGACGCTAACCGCGCCGGTTATTTTTTTGCATCCAGTTTTATTAGAGCGTTTTTTGCTGACTTAACCGAGGCCGGGCACGCACCCGGATAGATAAACACTGAAAACACGCATAAGCGTGAGATTGAGGATTACAAAGATGGGGATGTTTTACACTCTGCCAGCCAACGCTGGTACGCGTTTTCGTGATGACTACGGCGCCGCGTTAACCGCTAACCTTACTCCCTGTCGCTTAATGCGCAGTTGCCCTGTGACCCAGCCCAGCCAGGTTGTCGCACATGGGGGACTGAAGCATGTCGCTTAATACCTCCGCCGCACCGCAGCGTGCGCAACTCAAAAAAACACTCACGTTACTTCCGGTCGTCATGATGGGCTTAGCCTACATGCAGCCTATGACCCTGTTCGATACCTTTGGCATCGTTTCCGGGCTGACCGAAGGTCACGTCGCCACCGCTTATGCTTTCGCGCTGATTGCGATTCTGTTCACTGCCGTGAGTTACGGTAAGCTGGTACGCCGCTTCCCCTCTGCGGGCTCCGCTTATACCTACGCTCAGAAGGCGATCAGTCCGCACGTCGGCTTTATGGTCGGCTGGTCATCACTGCTGGACTACCTGTTCATGCCGATGATCAACATCCTGCTGGCTAAAAACTATTTCGAATCGCTGGTGCCGGGCATCCCGTCGTGGATTTTTGTGGTGTTGCTGGTCGGGTTTATGACGCTCTCTAACCTCAAGGGCATCAAAACCGTCGCCAACTTCAACAGTGTGATTGTGGTGCTGCAGGTGGTTGTCATGGTCGGGATTACCGCGATGGTAATCTACGGTGTGGCAAGCGGCGTAGGTTCCGGCACGCTGGTGAGCAGCCGTCCATTCTGGTCTGAGAATGCGCATGTGGTGCCGATGATTACCGGTGCGACGATACTCTGTTTCTCGTTCCTCGGCTTTGATGGCATCAGTTCGCTGTCGGAAGAGACCAAAGATGCAGAACGCACCATTCCGCGCGCTATTTTCCTGACCGCGCTGATTGGTGGGGTGATCTTTATCGCGGCATCTTACTTCCTGCAGCTCTACTTCCCGGACATCACACGCTTCCAGCACCCGGACTCATCGCAGCCTGAAATCATGCTGTTCGTGGCCGGTAAAGCGTTGCAGGTCGGCATCCTGATCTTCTCGGTGGTCACGGTGCTGGCATCCGGTATGGCGGCGCACGCTGGCGTCTCGCGTCTGATGTATGTGATGGGCCGTGATGGTGTGTTCCCGGAGCGTTTCTTCGGTTACATCCATCCGAAATGGCGTACCCCGTCGCTCAACGTGCTGCTGGTGGGTGCGATTGCGCTGATGGCGATTAACTTCGACCTGGTGACCGCAACCGCGCTGATTAACTTTGGTGCGCTGGTGGCGTTTACCTTCGTTAACCTGTCGGTGATTGCGCAGTTCTGGGTCCGTGAGAAGCGTAACCGCACGCTGAAAGATCACGTTCAGTATCTGCTGCTGCCGCTGCTTGGCGCGCTGACGGTGGGAGCGCTGTGGGTGAATCTGGAAGAGAGTTCTATGGAGCTGGGCCTGATCTGGGCCGCCATCGGGATTATCTACCTGGCGTTCGTAACCCGCAGCTTCCGTAATCCGGTGCCGCAGTTCAGCGAAGAAGTTTAATCACGCTCACGTTGCCGCCTTCCCGGTTCAGGGAAGGCGGCGACAGCTTAACCAGCCAGTATCAGTTCACAGCTCCCCGCACTTAACAGCTCCCGCGCCGACTCACTCAGATGCGTGTCTGTCACTACCCGATCAAAGCTCTCCAGCGGTAAAGCCAGAAACGTCGCAATCCTGTTGTACTTCGAACTGTCACTCAGCAATACCCGCTTACTGCTAACTTCACTCACCGCCTGCTTCACCATCACTTTATCTTCATCCGGCGTAAACAAGCCACGCGGCCCCCAGCAGGAGGCGGAAATAAAGGCAATATCAATGGCCAGATGACGCAGGCTGCGTGCCGCCGACTCCCCGACACAGGAGCGGTTCTCCCGGCAAACGGTGCCGCCCGTGTGAATAACCCGGCACTGACTGGCCTCCATCAGCAGATTCGCCACCATAAAATCATTGGTCACCACCAGTAAATCATCGCGATCCACCACTTCTCTTGCCAGCGCTAACGTCGTGGTTCCGGCATCCAGGTAGATGCAGCTGTTACGTGGGATCTGTCGGGCGGCGGTGCGACCAATTGCGCGCTTCTCCTCATTGTAGAGGGCGCTTTTCGTCAGATGTGACGGCTCAGCCGCCAGCCGGTCGGCTGAGCGCACGCCGCCGGAGACCGACAGCACGGCCCCTTGCTCCTCCAGTTTCTGCACATCACGGCGTATGGTCATGTGTGACACACCCAGCCGTTCAGTGAGTTCTGCAATGCTCACCACGCCACGATCGGCCACCAGCGCAAGAATCTGTTGATGACGTTCAACCGGAATCATATCGGCTCCCTGATGATTACCATTTTTTCACATTATAAAGTATCTGCCGGTTAACCAGAACAAATAATAACAGCGGCAATCCCGGCAACGGCGGCGGTAACTGCACTGCGGCAGTGCCGGTGCTGCCAATCTGGTAATGTTAAAAATTGTTCTGGTTCACATCGGGAATATTTTTTTGTGAGCGGCAACACATTTTTGGCGGCAGTAAACTGGCAGGATTAACAGTAACAAACAAATAATCACTTAAATTAACAGTGGGGGCGTATCGTGCCAGCTGAAAATATCTGCGTTATCGGGTTAGGTTCCATGGGCATGGGGGCCGCGAAATCCTGCCTGCGTGCCGGTCTCAATACCTGGGGTGTCGATTTGAATCCCGCCGCGCTTGAGAACTTACGCCAGGCAGGCGCGCGTGATGCGCAGCCTTCAGCATCCGCCTTTGCAGACCAGCTTGATGCCGTTTTGCTGCTGGTGGTAAATGCGCAGCAGGTTAACGCCATTCTGTTTGGTGAAGAGGGCCTGGCCGCAAAACTGCGTCCCGGCACCGTGGTCATGGTCTCATCCACATTGTCCGCCCGGGATGCGCAGCAGATTGAACAACAGCTGGCGCAATATCAGCTGCTGATGCTGGATGCACCGGTCTCCGGCGGTGCCGCTAAAGCGGCCAGCGGTGAGATGACGGTGATGGCGTCCGGCAGTGAAGCGGCCTTTACGCAACTGCAATCTGTACTGGATGCCGTGGCAGCCAAAGTGTATCGCGTGGGCAGTGAGATCGGCCTCGGGTCAACCGTCAAAATTATCCATCAGCTGCTGGCAGGTGTTCACATCGCGGTAGGGGCAGAAGCGATGGCGCTGGCGGCGCGTGCCGGCATCCCGCTGGAAACCATGTATGAAGTGGTCACCAACGCCGCAGGCAATTCATGGATGTTCGAAAACCGCATGCGGCATGTGGTGGATGGCGACTACAGCCCGAAATCGGCGGTCGATATCTTTGTGAAAGATCTCAACCTGGTGGCCGATACCGCGAAATCCTTGCACTTCCCGCTGCCGCTGGCCTCAACCGCCCTCAATATGTTCACCGAAGCCAGCAACGCCGGTTACGGCCGTGAAGATGACAGTGCAGTAATTAAAATCTTCAGCGGCATCACGCTGCCGCAGGCAGAGGAGAAAATCTGATGCGGCTTGGCGTGATAGCGGACGATTTTACCGGTGCGACTGACATTGCCAGTTTTCTGGTGCAGAACGGGCTGACCACCATTCAGTTCAACGGCATTCCTGACAGCGAGGAAACCACAGAGGCGCAGGCGATTGTGGTCAGCCTGAAGAGCCGCTCCTGTCCGGCAGACCAGGCGGTTGCTCAGTCGCTGGCTGCGCTGGCCTGGCTGCAGAAGCAGCGCTGTGAGCGCTTCTACTTCAAATATTGCTCCACCTTCGACAGTACCGCGCAGGGCAATATCGGTCCGGTAACCGACGCCCTGCTGCAGGCGCTGGGTGAAACGCAGACGGTAATCTGTCCGGCGCTGCCGGTGAATGGCCGCACCGTTTATCAGGGCTACCTGTTTGTCGGCGATCAGCTGCTGTCAGATTCCGGTATGCGGCATCATCCGGTCACACCGATGCACGACAGTAACCTGTTGCGGTTGATGACATCACAGGCGACGGGCAAAGCCGGGCTGATCGCGGCGGCACAGGTCGATCAGGGCGCTGAGTCAGTACGGCATGCGCTGGGTCAGCTGGCGGCGCAGGGGATCAACTACGTCGTAACTGACGTCCTGCATCAGGAACATCTGTTGACCCTGGGCGAAGCACTGAGCGATCTGCGCCTGGTCACCGGCGGTTCCGGGCTGGCCATCGGTCTGGCACGGCAGTGGGCGACGGCTGAGAGTGATGCAAAAGCGGAGCAGGCAGGCCGTCCGCAGGGCGATCGCGCCGTGGTGCTTTCCGGTTCCTGTTCACAGATGACCAATCGTCAGGTCGCCGCGTACCGCCAGCTGGCACCGGCCTGCGAAGTTGAGACTGAACGCTGTCTGGAAGATGCCGGGGCTTATGCCCGGCAGTTATGCGACTGGGTGGAAGCGAACAGCGATCAGACGCTGGCACCCCTGCTGTTTGCCACCGCTGACGCGCAACAATTGCAGGCGATTCAACAGCGTTATGGTGCTCAGCGCAGCAGCGAAGCGGTTGAGCAACTGTTTGCTGCCGTCACCCGCGAGCTGAAACGGCGCGGATGGCAGCGCTTTATCGTGGCGGGTGGCGAAACCTCCGGCGTGGTCGCGCAGAGCCTGGGTGTGACGGCCTTTCATATCGGTCCGACGATTTCGCCCGGCGTGCCCTGGGTGCGCGACATTCATCAGCCGCTCTCTCTGGCACTGAAATCGGGCAATTTTGGCGATGAAGATTTCTTCCGCCGCGCGCAAACGGAGTTTACTGATGTCTGAATCTTTCTCTTTAACGGAACAGCAGGCGCGTGACGAGATGGTGCGTCTTGGCGCTTCGTTTTTTCAGCGCGGCTATGCCACCGGCTCGGCGGGCAACCTCTCAATGTTGCTGGAGGATGGCAATCTGCTGGCGACTCCCACCGGTTCATGCCTGGGTGAATTACAGGGTGACCGGCTGGCAAAAGTCACGCCTGACGGTGAATGGCTCTCAGGCGATAAACCCTCCAAAGAGATTGCGTTTCACCGCGCGCTCTATCTGAATAATCCCGACTGCAGGGCGGTGGTGCATCTGCATAGCCACTACCTGACGGCGCTCTCCTGTTTACAGGGGCTGGACACGGACAACTGCATCCGTCCGTTTACCCCCTATTTGGTGATGCGTGTCGGTGATGTGCCGGTTGTGCCTTACTACAAGCCGGGTGATGGGCGACTGGCCGAGGATCTCGCGGCGCTGGCTCCACGTTACCGTGCCTTCCTGCTGGCGAATCATGGCCCGGTGGTAGTGGGGAAATCGTTGCAGGAAGCGGCAGACAACACTGAAGAGCTGGAGGAGACCGCCCGGCTGATCTTTACCCTGGGCGACCGCCCGATCCGTTATCTCAATGATGCCGAAGTGGCAGAATTAAGGAGCCGATAATGCCGAAGTTTGCTGCTAACCTTTCGACGCAATTTACTGAATTGCCGTTTGCTGAACGCTTCGCTGCAGCGGCGGAAGCCGGTTTCACTGCCGTCGAATTTCTGTTTCCTTATGACTATCCCGCCACGCAGATCAAGCAGTGGCTTGATGATAACCAGCTGGACTTGGTGCTGTTCAATACCGCACCCGGCAACGTCGCAGCGGGTGAGTGGGGCGTTTCGGCCATCCCTGGACGGGAAGCGGAAGCAAAGGCGGATATCGATCGCGCCCTGAGCTATGCGCTGGCGCTGAACTGCCCGCAGGTGCACATCATGGCGGCGACGGTGCCGCCCGACGCTGACCGTCAGCGCTACGTTGAGACCTTTATCAGCAATATGCGTTATGCGGCTGAGCGCTTTGCGCCGCACGGCATCATCCTGCTAATTGAGGCGCTGAATCCCACAACCAAACCCAACTATCTTTATGCCAGCCAGTATCAGACGCTGGAGATGGTTGAACAGATCGATCGACCCAATGTCTTCACTCAGCTCGACCTGTTCCATGCGCAACGGGTGGATGGCAACCTCAGCCATCTGATTCGCCACTATGCCGGACGCTATCGGCACGTGCAGATTGCTTCGGCACCGGATCGTCATGAACCGGATGAGGGTGAAATCAACTACCCCTATCTCTACTCACTGCTGGATGAGGTTGGCTATTCCGGCTGGGTGGGCTGCGAATATATCCCGCGCGGCAACACTACCGCTGGTCTTGGCTGGTTTGCGCCCTGGGCGAGAAAAACCTGATTTAACGGGCTAAAAAAACCGGTGTTTCGGCACCGGTTGAGATTTTTTCGTCCTTTTTCTGACCCTGCACCTGTTTATTCTGTACGCCGATAACCTAAAAAATATAACAATTTCTGAGGTTTACTATGTCCACCGCACTGCTGTTAGCCATAGCGACCGCCAGCATCGTGATCCTGCTGCTGCTGGTCATCAAAGCCAAAGTTCATCCCTTTGTCGCCCTGTTAATTGTCAGTCTGCTGGTGGCCATCGCCACCGGCATTCCGGCTGAAAAAATCATGGAGACGATTATCACCGGGATGGGCGGCCTGCTTGGTCACATCACCATCATCATCGTGCTTGGTGCCATGCTCGGGGCGATCATTGAAGCCTCGGGCGGTGCCGAGTCGCTGGCGCAGCGTTTCAGTAAAACGCTGGGGCTGAAGCGTACCGTTGCGGCATTGACCATGGCGGCCTTTATCCTTGGCATCCCGGTATTTTTTGAAGTCGGCTTTATCATTGTTATTCCGCTGATTTATGGCTTTACCAAAGTGGCGCGGGTCTCGCCGCTGAAGTTTGGCCTGCCGATGGCGGGTGTGATGCTGACGGTACATGTGGCATTGCCGACCCATCCGGGCGCAGCGGCGGCAGCCGGGATCCTGCACACCGACATGGGATGGCTGATGATACTGGGGATCGCGATTTCCGTGCCGGTCGGGATCATCGGCTACTACGTAGCGAAATTCATGAACCGTCGCCACTACCCCCTGTCGGTGGAGGTGCTGGAACAGTTGCAGATGGCGAAGCCGGAAGGGCAGGAAAAGAAGAATGAACCGGCACCACCCGGTGCGCTCACCATCAGCGGCCTGATTGTGGTCCCGATTGTATTGATCGTGCTGGGAACTCTGTCACACACACTGCTGGCTGAAGGGAGTCTGCTGCGTAGTGTGATGACCGTGATCGGCACACCGCCGATTGCCCTGCTGATTGCCTTAGGGCTGGCGGCCTGGCTGCTGGGCGTACGGCGTGGCTGGAGCAAAGATAAGCTGGAAGATCTGACCGGCCGGGCCATTCCCACCTCAGCCAGCGTGATTCTGGTGGCCGGGGCCGGTGGTGCATTCGGCAAAGTGCTGGTGGAGTCGGGCGTGGGTAAAGCGCTGGCGGTCACGCTTGAAACGCTGCATCTGCCGCTGGTGCCAGCGGCATTTATCCTGTCGCTGGCGCTGCGTGCATCACAGGGTTCCGCCACGGTGGCGATCCTGACCACCAGCGGTTTGCTGACCCAGGCGGTGACCGGCGTGACGGATATGCAACGGGTACTGGTCACCCTGGCGGCCTGTTTTGGTGGTCTGGGATTGTCGCATGTCAATGATGCGGGATTCTGGGTGGTGACCCGTTATCTGGGACTTTCGGTGGCCGACGGTTTACGCACCTGGACGGTGCTGACAACGCTAATGGGGCTGAGTGGTTTTGCGCTGACCTGGCTGGCGTGGACCGTGCTCTGATTAAGCAGCATCAGAAAGTCTGACCCGGCAGGCGATACCGGGTCAGACTCTTAGTGCTTCAGGAAACCAACTCCTGCGCATAGAGATAGAGCGCTTTAAGCTGCCCAACTTTTTCTGCATCCGCTTCGTGCAGATTCGCCAGACCTTCCAGTTCCTGCATAAACGCCTGCACCCGATCGGCATTAAGCACGTCACGACGGTGCTGCAACCAGCGTTGCTGCTCTGCATCATCCAGCGTGCCGGGGAAGTTACGCGCCCGGTAGCGGAACAGCAGTTTCGCTACCCGTGCACTCTCAAAGCTCAGGTCCAGCGCAGGCAGATTCGCGGGCGCGGTCTGGCGGATAATATTCATCCCCGCCCGATCGGCATCACTGAAGAAGCCATCATAGAGTTGTGTGTCCACATCATCTGACGGTGCAAACGGCTCCGCTTCGGCAAACAGCGTGACCAGTTTTTCCCGCACGTCGGGCTGCTGACGCAGCAGCGCCAGATTCGCCAGGCAGTGCTGACGATCAATATTCAGCCGGGCCGCATCTTCCGGCCGCAGCGTACTGGCAGGCGCCAGCACCGGACACTTATTGATATGCACCAGTTTGACCGGCACCGCAGGCAGATCGCCGAGATCGTTTTTCGGCGTGTAAAGACGCTCACGCAGCGTGTCGGCATCCAGTTGCAGCAGCGGTGACATGTCGCCCGCCAGATCCACCACAATCAGCGCATTGCGGTTATCGGGATGCCAGGCCAGCGGTACGATCCAACTGGTGTTACCGCGCGCGGCACCGAACATGCCGGAGACATGAACCAGCGGTTTCATCTGCGGGATATCAATCAGGTTCATCAGCTTGTTTTTGTTACGATGGGTAAACAAAAACTCAAACAGTTTTGGCTGCTTCTCCTTCACCAGCTTCGCCATCGCCAGCGTGGCGTAAACGTCGGACATGGCATCGTGCGCATTTTCATGGGAGACGCCGTTTGCTTTGGTCAGATGCTCCAGCCGGAAGCTGGGAAAACCTTCTTCATTCTCCGGCCAGTTGATCCCTTCTGGCCGTAACGCGTAGCAGGCACGCATCACGTCGAGCAGGTCCCAGCGTGAGTTGCCGTTTTGCCAGGCCCAGCCATAGGGATCGTAAAAGTTGCGATAGAAGATATTGCGCGTCACTTCATCATCGAAACGCACGTTGTTGTAGCCCACCACACAGGTTTGCTCCGTGGTGAACAACGCGTGGATGCGTTCAGCGAACTCAGCTTCGATCACGCCGCGACTCATCGCTATCTGCGGGGTAATGCCGGTGATCATCACCGCTTCGGGCTGTGGCAGATAGTCATCAGGCGGACGGCAGTAGAACACTTCGGGTTCGCCGACCGGATTAAACTCACTGTCGGTGCGCAGGCCGGCAAACTGGGCTGGCCGGTCACGAGAGGGGCTGGTGCCGAAGGTCTCGTAATCGTGGAAGAGGAAAGTGGGCTGTACGCGGTCGTTATTCAAATTTCATATCCGTTCATTGCGTTCACTAAACTGATGAACAGAAAGTCATCAGGCTTCCCGTTCGCTGGATGCCTTTCTTCATCGGCGCCTGGCTGCTGGTGCGAGAGCGGTGCCTTTGCCGGGCAAGGTCATGCAGGCTCAGGCTTCACTTACTACATGGTAAACCATAATCCCACTGGCCTGAAGTTTCGGATGGTAGCGGGGGGCGTAGTATCTGACTGAGCGGTCAGGGGCAAGGAGTAAAGCGGACTTTTTACCTCTCAGGCTGTAGCTCGCTCATCCCATGTGCCACGATAGATAATATTCCCTTCGACATATTTCCAGGTTATTGCTGCATACTGTAATTCCGGTGTTTCCAGATGCGTGCTGCTCATGCCGCTGGGTGCAAGGCAGGGCGATACCGTGGTGACCTTAACGTTTTTCAGGATGATATTGAAATATTCGGTCTCATTTCCTGCATCAATTAGCCGTTACCTCCACTCTGCAGGCATCAGCCATACCCGTCGCAGTTCATACTTTTTTTCAATTTATTCAAACCTTCACAACGCTTTTGCCGTAAAACGTGCGGCTGTTTCCGTTTCGTTTTAGAAATTTTCTCTCCCGTGCAATTAAGGATGAAGTGTTGAAAAGGCGTCTGCTGTTCACCGTTACCGCTACTGTTTTTTGGGCCTCGCTGGCGCAGGCTGATGCGATTCCCTTTCCTGTGACGCCACCAGCGATTGATGCGGCTTCCTGGGTGCTGATGGATGCCACCACAGGACAGGTTCTGACTGCTGGCAATCCCGATGAACGCCGTAATCCCGCCAGCCTGACCAAACTGATGACCGGTTACGTGGTTGATCGCGCCATTGACCAGAAGAAAATCAGCCGTGACGACATGGTTACGGTCGGAAAAGATGCCTGGGCGGCGGGTAATCCGGTGTTCAAAGGCTCCTCGCTGATGTTCCTGAAGCCAGGCGATAAGCTGAGCGTCCGGGATTTAAGCCGTGGCGTCATCATCGACTCCGGTAACGACGCCTGCGTTGCCCTGGCTGATTATGTGGCGGGCAGCGAAGCGAACTTCGTCGGCATGATGAATCACTACGTTGAGAAGCTCGGCCTGCAGAATACCCATTTTGAAACGGTTCATGGTCTGGATGCGCCGGGTCAGTTCTCCAGCGCGCTGGATATGGCGAAACTGTCACGCGCCATCATTGATGGTGAGCCTGATTTTTATGCCATGTACAGTGAGAAGACCCTGACCTGGAATGGCATTACCCAGAACAACCGTAATGGCCTGTTGTGGGATAATAATCTCCACGTTGATGGGCTGAAAACCGGTCACACGGAGACCGCGGGCTTTAACATCATCGCCTCGAATGTGGTGGGCAAGCATCGCCTGATCGCCGTCGTCATGGGCGGTAAAAGCCCGAAAGGCCGCGAAGAGCAGGCGCGTAAACTGCTGGTCTGGGGACAGAACACCTTTGATACCGTTCAGCTGTTCCATGCCGGTAAGAAGATTGGCAGCGAAAACGTCTGGTATGGCAATCCTCATCAGGTGGATGTGGGTACCGCAGAAGATGTTTATCTGTCACTGCCGCGCAGTGAAGTGCAGAACGTGAAGGCGAAGTATGTTATCGATCGCAAAGATCTGGAAGCCCCGCTGAAAGCCAACGAAGTCATTGGTGAAATTCAGGTGATGGATAAAGATCAGCAGATTGCCCACTATCCGCTGGTGGCGCTGAGTGCGGTTGAACCCGCAGGTGTAATTACCCGCCTGACGGATTATCTCAGGCAGAAGTTCTGATTAGCCGATTGTCAGCACTAAAACGGGTAGCCTGCGGGCTGCCCGTTTTTACTTGCACGCTGGCTGCTCTGAGCGTGTTACTGAGAGCCGATAAAGGTTAAAAAATCGCATTAAGTTGTTTTTAACTACCGGGAAAGTATGTGAGGCGGATGTTGATAATTGTAAGCGAACGTCAAAACTGTTTTAAATATCCGACCCGCGCTAAGCCTGAGCCGCGTTCAGCGTTAAGATAGCCACACCATGTTCCCGCAACCGGAAAGTCATTTTGCGTCCCGATAAGCCCATATCAAAACTGGAGTTCTGGTTTTATCGCCATTATCGCTCCGTCCACGGTGTGCGTATTGCCATCGCCTTTTTGCTCTGCTTTATCTTTGTGCGGGCGACCGATATCCCTGAAGGCACCTGGCCGCTGATTACGCTGGTGGTGGTGATGGGGCCCATCTCCACCTGGGGGAATGTCTTTCCGCGCGCACTGCAGCGCATCAGCGGCACGGTCGCCGGGTCAATATCCGGTCTGATTGCCCTGAAGCTGGAGCTGATTTCGATGCCGATGATGCTGGCCTGGTGCGGCATCATCATGATGATCAGCGGCTACCTGACGCTGGGCAAACATCCCTACATGGCGTTGTTGATCGGGATTACGCTGAGCGTGGTCGTGGGCGCACCAACCGGCGATTTCACGATGGCACTGTGGCGCGGCGGTGATGTGATTCTGGGCTCGCTGATGGCGCTGCTGTTTACCGCTATCTGGGCGCAGCGTGCCTATACACACTGGCGCATTCAGCTCTCCGACGCGCTGGCGGAAATGGCAAAAATCTATCACGCCGGTTTCTCACCCAACCTGGTTGAAAAGCCACGCCTGAACAAGCCGCTGGGCAAATTGCTGAGCAGCGTGATCAAAATGCGGGCGCTGCTGGAGCCGTCAAGCAAAGAGACGCGCATTCCAAAATCGGTGCTTGAAGCGATCCAGACCATCAACCGTAATATGGTTTACACCATTGAGATGCAGATTAATGCCTGGTGGGCATCGCGCGAGAGCCATCTGATTATGCTTAACGCGCCTGCATTGCGCCGCACCCAGCAGATGACTGAGAACACGCTGCGGGCGCTGTCGGTCATGGCGATTGAAGGGGAAACGGAAGAGGTGGTGGCTAACAGTCACGAGCTGACCGAAATCAGTGGCGAACTGCGGCGACTGATCGCGGAAGCGGGCAGCGAAGGTCTGGAGGAGACGCCGATCTACGGCTACGTCTGGCTGACACTGGAACTGGCAAAACAGCTGGAGCGGATGACCGACCTGATGCGAATGGCGCTGCGCAAATAATCACCTCAGACAATGACTTAATGTGAAACAGGGTTTCTTTGCGCTAAGATAAGAGCCAGTCTGAATTTAGCTGTGAAAATTGCTTACCTGGCGGGCTAGCCGCTAAGCTGATCGTTTTGACTCTCTCCCTGCGTCAGCAGGCTCAAAGAAAGGTGCCATCATGGAAAATGCCAAGCAATCATTTCAGGACGTACTGGAGTTCGTGCGTATGTTCCGCCGCAAAAACAAACTGCAGCGTGAAATTGTCGACAACGAGAAGAAAATTCGCGACAACCAGAAGCGCGTACTGCTGCTCGACAACCTGAGCGAATATATCAAACCCGGCATGAGCGTTGAGGCTATTCAGGAAATCATCGCCAGCATGCGTGTGGATTATGAAGATCGCGTGGATGAGTACATCATCAAAAACGCCGACCTGTCGAAAGAGCGTCGCGAGCTGTCGAAAAAGATCAAAGCGATGGGCGTGGGCGAACACCCGAAAGCGTAAGGGCAGACAGCAGCGCGCAAGCGCCAGACGTCCTATGCCAACCCGCATCCACTCCGGTGGGGCGGGTTTTTTATTGCCTGCGTCAGCGCAGCGTTATTTTCCCGCCAGCCTGCGGGCGATCGCCTGTAACTGCTGTGACAGCGCCACTAAATTGACCCGCTCATCAGCAGGCGGGGCGGTGGTCTCCCGGATCACCAGCGTGGTTTCCAGTGCATTGTCTGACGCTTCTGCTCCCTGAAGCCGGGCCAGCATCCGCTCGACGCTCTGCGCGCCAAGAGCGTGCAAATCCTGCCGCACCGTGGTCAGCGGCGGCTGATACCACGCACTCTCGGCGGTGTCATCATATCCAATCACCGATATCTCGCCAGGAATGGCTACGCCATACTGATGCAGCGCCCGCATCGCACCCAACGCCATCTGATCGTTCGCCACCAGCAGCGCCTGCGGCAGATCGTCAGGAAGCTGCGCCAGCAGCGCCTGGTAACCCGACTGCGCGCTCCAGTCGCCGCGCAAAGAACAGTGCGGTGTCAGCTGATGATCGGCCAGCGCCTGACGCCATGCATTTTCACGCTGACGGGCCGAGACCGAGCGCAGCGGCCCGTTTAACAAACCAATCTGACGATGACCCAGCGCCACCAGATGTTCAACGGCGGCACGTGCGCCAGACTCATTCGGGTACTGACACTGCGCTACCGCCGCCTGGGGTTCGACATCCAGAAACAGCACCGGTTTGCTGCCGCAGAGCAACTGGATCTGTTGCGCCTCATCTGCCTCCAGCGGCAGGTTGATCAGCAGTCCATCGACCCGCTGTGCCAGCAGTTCATTCACCGTTGCTGCCGCATCGTTACCACTGTCCATGGCGATCACCAGATGATAACCCGCCCCGGCGGCGCGCTGCTGGATCGCCGAGGCGATCTGCGCAGGAGCCATCAGGGCCAGGTCGCTGGTGGCCAGACCCAGCGTACGCGTCGCCTTACCGGCCAACTGCTGCGCCACACGATTGGGCACATAATTGAGCTGCAGCATCGCCGCCTCAACCCTTTCCCGCGTGCGGGCTGACACCTGTTCAGAACGATTTAAAACACGTGAAACGGTTTGATATGAGACGCCGGCCAGTTGAGCGACATCATCGAGGGTCACGGAGCGGGAAGTCATTGAACTCTCCAAAAGATGAAGCGACGAGTGTAGCAAATTTTCCTGCTGCACTGCTGCTGCACACCACACTTTCACGACCACAAAAACCGGGTCCGTTGCAGCACCCGGTCACGGTATCTGGCAGGGCCATTAACGCTGCTGCAGATAGACCTGAAGGTTCACATCCACCGCGTTAAGCAGTGGCGTGGCGAGACTATGGCGTTTCGCCCGCAGCAGCAGGTCACCTATCACCTGATCGGCTTCGATATCAAAGCCCTGGGTTAAATCGCGGTACATTGAGGAGGTCATCGGGGTGGCCGGATCGCTTAACAGCTCAAGAATGCGGGCAGTGGCCGCCGGACGCGTCTGATAGCCTTCGGCAGTAATGACTGACAGAATCTCCGAGAAAACACCCTGTAACAGCGCTTCGCCGCCGCGCGAGGTGAGTATCTGTTGGGTATTTCCGCGCGCCAGGCAGCAAACCGCGCCGAGCGTGCTCAGCAGCAGCCACTTCTCCCACAGCTCATCCATGATGTTATCGCTGAATCGGGTATCGACCTGACAGTCACGCAGCGCCGCATCAACCCGCTGCAGTCGCGCATCGTTGTTACCGTCCAGCGCGCCATAATAGAGCTGATGCAGCGGCGTCATCTGGATAACTTCGCCATTGTCACCCAGCGTCGCGTTGATTTTGCACAGGCCGCCAATCACCTTATCTTCGCCGAAACGCTGTTGCAGCGTCGCGATGTGCCGCAATCCGTTCAGAATCGGCATGATCAATGTTTCCGGACCCACTACAGGTGAAATATCCTCCATCACCTGATCAAGGGCAAAGCTCTTCACCGTCACGATAATCAGATCATAGTGGCCTGTCAGGCTGCTCGCCTGAGCCAGCTGCGGCTGTAGCGTTTCAGTGCCCTGCGGCGTCTGCAACACCAGACCGCTGGCCTGAAGCTGCTGATAACGCCGTTCGCGGACCAGAAAAGTCACGTCCTGGCCCGCCTGAGCCAGCCGTGCACCAAAATATCCACCGGTCGCGCCGGCGCCTGCCATCAGAATGCGCATCCCACTCTCCCTCTGCTGAAAACCTCTACCTTAGAACGCCGTGACCGGGCTTACCAGTCTTAGCCTCGGTCAGAGCGCGTCGGGGAGCATGAAATGAGAGGCCGGGAAAGCACTGGCAGGGAGGGGACGATGCAGAGAAATCAGATTTTCCCTGCCCGGTCAGCAGGGCGAAACAGAGGGGTGTGTTACAGCCGGGTGACGCCCAGCGCGGCAGCCTGCTGTTCCCACGCCAGCACGCCCTGATAATCGTCTCGCTGCATCGGGCTGAATCCGCCGATCAAATTGTCGTCGCAGACGGTGCGCCAGGCGGGATCGTTCACCAGCTGATGCAGTGCCGTGCGGAGTCTCTCCAGCCGGTCCACTGACGTCGGGGCTGCCGTGATCAACGGCAATCCGGGTGCGGCTGGCGTCTCACCGATGATATGCAGGCCGCGCAGCGCATCCGGCTCATAGCGCGCCAGCAGCGCCCAGCTGACGCAGTCGATAGCCGCGATATCCGCCTGTGAATCACGCAGTGCTGCCAGCGACTGACGATGCCCGCCGCTCAGCAGCAGCTGCGAAAACCTCACGCCCTGAAGCGATGCCACAAACCGTAGCGCGTTATAACCGGAGTGAGAGTCCTGGCTGTTAGCTACGGCCCGCTGGCCGTTAAAATCGGCCAGCGCCGCCTGTTTGTCCCGCGCCACCAGCCAGCTGCGATAGTCACGGCCGGTGCAGCCTGGGGCCTGATAGTGAAAGGTGCCGACCAGCTGAACCGCAGGAAGCTGGCTGACCAGCGGATAGCCGCAGGTCTGGCTCAGCAACAACCGGTTATCCTGCCAGTGTGTCAGCAGGTCCTCAGGCCAGACCGGCTGCGTAGCGATGCCGTGCTGCGTCAGCAGGGTAACCACAGCCTGTATCAGTGCCCGTGTGGCGGGCGGGTGAATCGCATACATCGGCAAGGCGAGCAGGTTATTCATGCGTTTTCTCCGCTGATCGTCCCGGATGGACATTGACCCCGACCGGTCTGACCCAGAACTGACGCAGCCAGACCCGATAGCCCGCCACGCGAAAGCCGTGATTGCGCTGGTAGTAATGCTCGCGATCGCGCAGATAGAGGCGGCGCAGGCCATACCAGGGGACGCCGGGGAGGTCGTGATGCACTGAATGGTAGTTCAGATTCAGGAATAGCATGCGCCACGGCCACGCCGCTTCATTATTCACCGACCGTGCCAGCGGATCGTCCGCCGCACGATGCTCATAGAAGGAGCGCACTTTGGTCAGCGCCAGCGCAGGATAACTCACCGCCAGCAGATACCACAGCGGCGAAAATCCCTGCCGCGCCATCCAGAAAAACAGTAGTGCCAGCAGCGTCCCGTGCAGCAGCCACATCGCTATCGCGGGCCGATCGCCGCGGCGCAGTGCCTGCCACATCCCGCCGAATGTCGCCGCCACATCCAGCAGCGGGCCGAGCAGCAACCGCCCCAAAAAAGTGTTACGCAGATGAATCAGCTGCTGCTGCCAGCGCGGTAACTTCGCCCAGCGAGCAGCGGAGAGGTAGTAGGTTTCCGGATCCTCATCCGGCTCGGTCAGGGTGTGATTGCGATGATGGGCCAGATGAGAATCGCGATAGAGTCCGTAGGGATACCAGACCGCCAGCGGCAGGGTGCCAAATAGCTGATTCACCCGCGGCCAGCGTGTGGGATGGCCGTGGATCAGCTCATGCTGCAGCGACATATACCAGCCAGTGAAGACGATCAGCAGCAGGGTGGCGGGCAGCCGTCCCAGCATCTGCGCGTTCAGCATCACCGAAAACCAGCCGCCATAGATCACACCGATTAGCAGCCAGGTCGGCAGTTCGCTGCGCCAGAGCCAGCTGCGTGCACGCGCTTTAAGCCAGGCGCGCTGCTGTAGAGAGAGATAACCGGTGTGCATGATTCACCTGACAGCGGAAGCGGGAATCTGAACAGTGAAAGAAAGGGCGGGCAAAGGCAAAGTGGATAATCTGCTTAGCTATGTCGAAATTCCTGAATATGGCGCTGAAAGATATTGACTATCAGTGGCGGCTCCGGGGGCGTAACCTTTCTCTATCAAAAATCGCCTTGCATCCACGGGCGTTTACCGCCTGTCAGGAGAAATACAGATGAAAAATATTGGCTTCTTATCCTTTGGTCACTGGACGCCTTCGTCTCAGTCCGCCACCCGTACCGCGCAGGATGTGTTACTGCAATCGATCGACTTAGCGGTCGCCGCCGAAGAGCTGGGCGCAGATGGCGCTTACTTCCGCGTCCACCATTTTGCCCGCCAGCTCAGCTCGCCGTTTCCGCTGCTGGCTGCCGTTGCAGCGCGCACCAAAACGATTGAGATCGGCACCGGTGTCATCGACATGCGCTACGAAAACCCACTCTACATGGTGGAAGACGCCAGCGCGGCAGACCTGATCTCCAATGGTCGTCTGCAACTGGGTCTGAGCCGCGGTTCACCTGAGCAGGTAATCGATGGCTGGCGTTACTTCGGCTTTGAACCGAAAGCGGGAGAAAGCGATGCGGATATGGGCCGTCGTCACACCGAAGAGTTTCTGGAGGTGCTGCGCGGCGAAGGTTTTGCTAAGCCAAATCCACAGCCCATGTTCCCCAATCCGCCAGGCCTGCTGCGTCCTGAGCCGCTCTCTGAAGGCCTGCGCGACCGCATCTGGTGGGGATCCGGCTCCAACGCCACCGCAGAATGGGCGGCAAAAATGGGCATGAACCTGCAAAGTTCAACCCTGAAAGATGATGAGACCGGCGAGCCGTTCCACATTCAGCAGGCAAAACAGATTCGCGCCTACCGTGAGGCCTGGAAAGCGGCGGGGCATCAGCATGCGCCACGCGTCTCCGTCAGTCGCAGCATCTTTGCGCTGGTAAATGATATGGACCGCGCGTACTTTGGCCGCAGCGGTAACGAACAGGATTCCGTGGGCTTTCTCGATGAGAAAACCCGCGCTATCTTTGGCCGCAGCTATGCCGCAGAGCCAGAGGCGTTAATTAAGCAGCTTGCGCAGGATGAGGCGATTTCCGAAGCCGACACCCTGCTGCTTACTGTGCCTAACCAGCTTGGTGTCGCCTACAACGCCCATGTGATTGAGGCGATCCTGAAGTATGTCGCCCCGGAACTCGGCTGGCGTTAAGTGACAGAGCGCCCTGAAGAGCAGGGCGCTGTGAGATCCACCGCAGGCGCAGATGACAAAGCGCCTGCGGTGATTCTGCTGTAAACGCGCGTCATCACTCCCCGCTTTTTCTGCTTTATCCTCTCTGAACTTCTCTCTGACGAGCCATTCCAGGCCCTGACAGAGCCTTTTCGTCACTCTGTTTCCAGTGTACGGAATATGCAGATTTTGTGACTTATGATTTATTTCGTCACTTGTTACTGAATGGGATGTTTCCTCTGCTCAGGGTGGGCCTGAACCCTTCATCAACGCATTTCCCTGGTTTAACGTGTTTTCATAACCTGTATGAACGGACAATGCCTTTACGCAATTTGTGACTATTGACAGTATTGGTCACATGATAAGAGAATGGCGTCACTCTCCTGCTTACTGTTGAAGGTAATCTATGCTCAGGTTCAATCCTGCCATTCTGGTTGTTTGTCTACTGCCACTGGCGCTGGCGGGTTGCCGGGATAATTCACCCAAAGACGATCCGCGCACGCAGCCGCCGCTGGTCAGGGTCACAAAGGTCATCAGCGCCACCGATGGCAGCCGTGCGTTTAGTGGCGTCGTGGTTGCCCGGGTTCAGAGCGACCTCGGCTTTCGGGTCTCAGGAAAAATCCTCGAACGGCTGGTGGATAGCGGCCAGCGGGTGACGCGCGGTCAGCCGCTGATGCGGCTCGACCCGGCAGATCTCCGGCTGCTGGCCCAGGCTCAGCAGCAGGCCGTTGCCGCCGCGCAGGCACGCGTCAGACAGGCCAGCGCCGATCAGGCGCGTTACCGCACTCTGGTGGCAACCGGGGCAGTTTCTGCGTCGGCATACGACCAGATTCGTGCCGCTGCGGCCACCGCTCAGGCTGAGCTGAAAGCCGCCCAGGCGCAGGCCAGCGTGGCAGGTAACGCCAGCGGATATGCGCTGCTCCTGGCTGATGACGATGGCGTGGTGATGGCAACGCTGGCGGAGCCGGGTCAGGTTGTGAGTGCCGGTGAGGCCGTCATCAGACTGGCCAGATCCGGACAGCGCGAGGCGAGCGTTCAGTTGCCAGAGACCCTTCGCCCGGCAGTGGGAAGTGAGGCAAAGGCAACGCTGTATGGTGCGGACAGTGCGCCGGTTTCTGCCCGGCTGCGCCAACTGGCTGATGTGGCCGATCCGATGACGCGCACCTTTGAGGCGAGATATGTGCTGGAGGGCACACTGGCCAGCGCTCCGCTGGGAGCCACCGTCACAATCACGCTGCCAAATAAACCGTCGCAACCGCTGCTGCAGGTTCCGCTGGCGGCGATCTACGATGCCGGTAAAGGGCCAGGCGTCTGGGATATTACCGGCCAGCCCGCTACCGTTGCCTGGCGGCCGGTGACGGTGGTGTCGATAAGTGACGAGGCGGCCACCGTCACGGGTCAGCTTAATGCTGGCGATCAGATAGTGGCGCTGGGCGCGCATCTGTTGCAGCAGGGGGAGCGCGTGCGCCCCGATGACGCTGCCGTTGCCGGGAGCCAGCCATGAGCCAGGGACGCTTTAATCTGTCAGCGCTGGCCGTGCGCGAGCGCGCTATTACGCTGTTTCTGATCATCCTGATTACCGTGGCGGGCGTCTTGTCCTTTTTCGAACTGGGACGGGCAGAAGATCCACCGTTCACCGTAAAACAGATGACGATTATCTCCGCCTGGCCGGGTGCGACGGCTCAGGAGATGCAGGATCAGGTGGCCGAGCCGCTGGAAAAGCGTCTGCAGGAGCTGAGGTGGTATGACCGTAGCGAGACGTACACGCGCCCCGGTCTGGCTTTCACTATGTTATCCCTGCAGGACAAAACGCCGCCTTCCCAGGTTCAGGAGGAGTTTTACCAGGCGCGTAAGAAGCTGGGTGATGAGAGCAGAAATCTGCCTGCCGGGGTCATCGGGCCGATGATCAACGACGAGTTCTCCGACGTGACCTTTGCACTGCTGGCGCTGAAGGCAAAAGGGGAGCCGCAGCGCCTGCTGGTTCGTGAAGCGGAATCACTGCGTCAGCGACTGCTGCATCTGCCTGGCGTGAAAAAGGTCAATATCATCGGTGAGCAGAGTGAACGCATCTATGTGTCGTTTTCACACGATCGGCTGGCGACACTCGGCATCACTCCGCAGGCAATTTTTGCTGCGCTGAACGATCAGAATGTCCTGACGCCAGCGGGATCGATTGATACGCAGGGGCCGCAGGTCTTTATCCGCCTGGATGGCGCGTTCGATAAACTGGAAAAAATCCGTGAGACGCCGATTGTGGCGCAGGGGAGAAGCCTGAAGCTGGCGGACGTGGCTACGGTGACCCGGGGTTACGAAGATCCCGCCACCTTTATGGTGCGCAATCAGGGCGAACCGGCGCTGCTGCTGGGTATCGTAATGCGTGAAGGCTGGAACGGTCTGGAACTCGGCAAGGCACTGGCGGCTGAAACCGCCCGCATTAACCAGGCGATGCCGCTGGGGCTCTCACTGACTCAGGTCACCGATCAGTCCGTCAATATCCGCTCGGCGGTTGATGAATTTATGGTTAAGTTCGTCGTGGCGTTGCTGGTGGTGATGGTGGTCTGCTTTGTCAGCATGGGCTGGCGTGTCGGGGTAGTGGTCGCGGCTGCGGTGCCGCTCACCCTGGCGGTGGTGTTTGTGGTGATGGAGGCTTCCGGCAAAAACTTTGACCGCATCACGCTGGGTTCGCTGATTCTGGCGCTGGGCCTGCTGGTGGACGACGCCATTATCGCCATTGAGATGATGGTAGTGAAAATGGAGGAGGGCTACGACCGCATTAAGGCTTCTGCCTATGCCTGGAGTCATACGGCGGCACCAATGCTGGCAGGCACCCTGGTTACGGCCGTCGGGTTTATGCCCAATGGGTTTGCGCAGTCCACGGCGGGCGAGTACACCAGCAATATGTTCTGGATAGTCGGCATCGCGTTGATCGCCTCCTGGATCGTCGCGGTGGTGTTCACCCCTTATCTTGGCGTAAAGCTGCTGCCAGCCATCAAAACGGTAGAAGGCGGCCACGCAGCGATCTACAACACCCGCCACTACAACCGCTTTCGCCGCCTGCTGACCCGCGTGATTGCCCGTAAAGGCTGGGTGGCAGGCGTGGTGATTGCCCTGTTTATCGCCGCTGTGCTCGGTATGGCGCTGGTGAAAAAACAGTTTTTCCCGACCTCAGACCGGCCTGAAGTGCTGGTTGAAGTTCAGCTCCCCTACGGCAGCGCCATAGAACAGACCCGCGCAGCGGCTGAAAAGGTTGAGACCTGGCTTAAACAGCAGCAGCAGGCAAAAATCGTCACCACCTATATTGGTCAGGGGCCACCGCGTTTTTATCTGGCGATGGCACCGGAACTGCCCGATCCGGCCTTTGCCAAGCTGGTGGTACTGACCGACAGTCAGGACGCGCGTGAGGCACTGAAAACGCAGCTGCGCGCCGCCATTGCCAGCGGTCTGGTGCCTGAAGCGCAGGTTCGTGTGACGCAGCTGGTGTTTGGCCCATACTCCCCTTATCCGGTGGCGTGGCGGGTGATGGGGCCCGATCCGGCCCGCCTGCGCGCGATTGCCGATCGGGTGGAAGCGGTCCTGCGGGCCAGCCCGATGATGAGGACGGTGAACACCGACTGGGGCGCCCCCGTGCCGACGCTGCATTTCTCACTGGATCAGAACCGGCTGCAGGCAGTGGGGCTGACATCCAGTGACGTCGCCCGGCAATTACAGTTTCTGCTGTCGGGCGTGCCTGTCACTACCGTGCGGGAAGATATCCGCGCGGTCCAGGTGGTGGGGCGTGCGGCCGGACAAACCCGCCTCGATCCGGCTAAAATCGCCGACTTCACGCTGGTGGGCGCCGCGGGTCAGCGTATTCCCTTATCGCAGATTGGTGATGTGCAGGTGAAAATGGAAGATCCCGTGCTGCGGCGGCGCGACCGCACGCCGACCATCACCGTTCGGGGTGATATCGCCGATTCCCTGGAGCCGCCTGACGTCTCGACGGCGCTGAACAAAGCCTTGCAACCGATCATCGCGACGCTGCCCGCGGGCTACCGCATTGAACTGGCCGGTTCAATAGAGGAGTCCGGTAAAGCGACCCAGGCGATGGCCCCGCTGTTCCCGATCATGATTGCGATCACTCTGCTGATCATCATTCTGCAGGCGCGTTCTCTGTCGGCGATGATCATGGTCTTTCTGACTGCGCCTCTCGGGCTGATTGGCGTCGTGCCGACGCTGCTGCTGTTCAGTCAGCCTTTTGGTATTAATGCACTGGTCGGGCTGATTGCCCTGTCGGGCATCCTGATGCGTAACACGCTGATTCTGATAGGGCAGATCCACCACAATGAACAGGAGGGTCTGGCACCCTTTGATGCAGTGGTCGAAGCGACAGTGCAGCGTGCCCGTCCGGTGCTGCTGACGGCAATGGCGGCGATTCTGGCGTTTATTCCACTGACCCACTCGGTGTTCTGGGGAACGCTGGCCTATACCCTGATTGGTGGCACGCTGGGCGGCACCCTGATCACGCTGGTTTTCCTGCCCGCAATGTACGCTATCTGGTTCCGCATCCGCCTGCCGGGCAGCAAAACGGCAGTTGTGAAACCGGCGCTGTCGGAATAGTCTCAGGGTGACGGTTGCCGCTTCGCTGCTCTCTGCAGCCTGGCAGCAACCGTCAATTCATTGTTTTAAGCTTTTGAAGAAGGTGTATAAAAAGGTAAAAGCTATCAAACAGATAGGATGAGACAGGTGTGCGATCCTGAAAATCCTCTATAGAGTAGCGATGAAAATACAAAAAAGAGGTGTGACCATGAGCAATTCCATTGATGAAGATGCAAAAGATGCAAAGCCTATTGTCGAAGCCGATCGCGAAGCGCCCGAGGGCAAATGTCCTTTTCATGCTGGTAAGCCTTCTCAGGAAAATCAGGCGCCGGGCGGCGGAACAACCAACCGCGACTGGTGGCCTAATCAACTCCGGGTTGACCTGCTGAACCAGCATTCATCCCGTTCGAACCCGCTTGATGAATCCTTCGATTACCGTAAAGAATTTGCCAAATTAGATTACTCAGCGCTGAAAGCTGACATCAAAGGGTTGCTCACCGAGTCACAAGCCTGGTGGCCCGCTGACTGGGGCAGCTATATCGGCCTGTTTATTCGTATGGCCTGGCACAGCGCCGGAACCTATCGCTCCGTGGACGGACGCGGTGGTTCAGGTCGTGGTCAGCAACGCTTCGCACCCCTAAACTCCTGGCCAGACAACGTCAGTCTGGATAAAGCGCGCCGCTTACTGTGGCCGGTTAAACAGAAATATGGTCAGAAGATCTCCTGGGCCGACCTCTACATTCTGGCGGGCAACGTCGCGCTGGAAAACTCCGGATTCCGTACCTTCGGCTTTGGTGCCGGACGTGAAGATGTCTGGGAACCGGATATGGATGTGAACTGGGGTGAAGAAGCCGCCTGGCTGGAACACCGTCACCCGGAATCCCTGGCGCAGTCGCCATTGGGCGCTACCGAAATGGGTCTGATCTACGTGAATCCGGAAGGCCCGGAACACAGCGGCGATCCTGCCTCTGCGGCCCCGGCTATTCGCGCCACTTTCGGCAACATGGGCATGAACGACGAAGAGATCGTGGCATTGATTGCTGGTGGACATACGCTGGGTAAAACCCACGGTGCCGCACCGGCCAGCCACGTCGGTGTCGATCCGGAAACTGCACCGATTGAGGCGCAGGGCCTGGGCTGGGTCAACAGCCACGGCACGGGCGTTGGCGCAGATGCGATTACCTCCGGTCTGGAAGTGATCTGGTCTCAGACGCCAACCCAGTGGAGTAACTACTTCTTCGAGAACCTGTTCAAATATGAGTGGGTTCAGACGCGCAGCCCGGCCGGTGCCATCCAGTTCGTGGCAGCTGATGCGCCGGATATTATCCCGGATGCGTTTGACGCCGCGAAGAAACACAAGCCGACCATGCTGGTGACCGATCTGACGCTGCGATTTGACCCGGAGTTTGAAAAGATTTCGCGTCGTTTCCACAACGATCCGCAGGCGTTCAACGAAGCCTTTGCCCGTGCCTGGTTTAAACTGACTCACCGTGATATGGGGCCAAAAGCGCGCTACATCGGACCTGAAGTCCCGCAGGAAGATCTGATCTGGCAGGATCCGCTGCCTGCACCGGTTTATCATCCAACCGTGGCGGATATCGCGCAGCTGAAAGAGAAAATCGCTGCAACCGGCCTCAGCGTCAGCGAGCTGGTTTCGGTTGCCTGGGCTTCGGCATCAACCTTCCGTGGCGGCGACAAACGTGGCGGTGCCAACGGTGCCCGCCTGGCGTTGCTGCCGCAGCGTGAGTGGGACGTCAATGCCGTCGCAGCACGCGTGCTGCCGACGCTGGAAGCGGTGCAACGCGAAGCGCACAAGGCTTCACTGGCAGATGTGATCGTGCTGGCGGGTGTGGTCGGCGTTGAGCAGGCGGCGAAAGCAGCTGGCGTTGAAATTGAGGTGCCATTTACTCCGGGCCGTGTTGATGCGCGTCAGGATCAGACTGATATCGAGTCATTCGATCTGCTGAAACCGCGTGCAGATGGTTTCCGTAACTACGGTACTGGCTTCGGCAAAACCACCACCGAAAATCTGCTGATCGATAAAGCGCAGCAGCTGACCCTGACCGTGCCGGAGTTAACGGTGCTGGTTGGCGGAATGCGTGCGCTGGGTGCTAACTTTGATGGCAGCCAGCACGGCATCTTCACGCACCACAC
Source organism: Pantoea sp. EKM20T (assembly GCF_011800485.1). Classification (NCBI taxonomy): domain Bacteria; kingdom Pseudomonadati; phylum Pseudomonadota; class Gammaproteobacteria; order Enterobacterales; family Erwiniaceae; genus Pantoea; species Pantoea sp. EKM20T. Next base: position 93,372 of record NZ_JAALFW010000002.1, read on the forward strand.
AGGGACGCTGAACACAGACTTCTTCGTGAATCTGCTGGATATGCGCACCGAGTGGAAAGCCGCCGATTCGACCAATGAGAAATTCATTGGACGGGATCGCGTCACTGGCGAAACCCGTTTTACCGCCACGCGTGCCGATCTGGTGTTTGGCTCCAATGCGGTGTTACGCGCCTCGGCGGAAGTCTACGCCAGCAGCGACGCCCGTGAAAAATTCGTCAAAGACTTTGTTGCCGCCTGGACCAAGGTGATGAATCTGGATCGGTTTGAACTCTGATTGCTGTTGACGTTATAAAACCTGAAACCCGCTGATATTAGCGGGTTTTTTTTTATGAGAGCAGGTGAGTTATTCGACCGCTTAACTATCCTTTTACAACCCAGGTACAACAGGTTAATGGCATCATTTAAATTTCGGTCACTGCCAGTAACGTGATTCTTCGGGCCACGTAGGCAAGTACGGCTTCCCGCTGCGATTCAGGCATATGACTTTCATTATAAGTATCGATAATAAGCTGATGATGACTCACCACCTCGGAAAGCCATTTTCGTGCCAGTGTCGGATTAATATCCATACCCTGGGCAAGCAGGATAAAGTCTGCACCCAGATATTCTCCGTACTCTGAATTGATTCCCGGTGCGTTTCCTGCATCATTTTCTTCGCGTTCCAGCAGGGGCAAAGCTAAATACTCTCCAAACGCTGCAGGGTAGGGCACAACGCTGATAAAGTCATAAACCGGGGCCAGCCAGGGTGAACCCTGCGGAGGCAGGATAATCCCAATATTGCGCAGATGAAAATCATTGTTTCCCAGCACATAGGCATACACGATGCGCAAAAAGAGGTCACGTTTACTCTTTAAACTGCTGTTCACTCTGGTATTCAGGAATTTAGCGGCTTTCTCGTAACTGATGGCTTTATGATTATCAATCCTGCCATATTTATCGCCGAGACCCATCGCGCCATCCAGCTGTTCATGATGTAATCTCGCGTTATCTGACGCTGTCCGGTCATACCTTTTAATGACAAACGCCAGTTCTTCTGGCCGATTTTCATCGTGTCTGAATGGCATCAGCCCGAACGGGGGTACGTCAAATTTCAGACGCTGCATAACGCACATAGTGGCATGCTCGTTTTCTGCCAGGTGTGGGTATTCTTCCGGAGAGGGTTTCAGGATATAGGTGCCATCATTGCTGACGACCACCAGTTCTCCCTTTGCCAGGCGAAGCGACAGTTTGGGTTGATAGCCTGAAATGCTCATGCCTTTCTGACGTTCAGGGAGTTCCTGAATAAACTGACTGCGCGTAAACGGCAGGCTAAGAGCCACATTCAGACTACCCAGCAGATGCCGGATGCCTTTTGTTGAGTAGCCGGTTTTTAGCTCAGATTCTTTAAGCCGTTTTAATGTGATCAGGCAGCGTTCTGAATTCATGATGTTATCTCTTTAAAGACGACTGCCCCAAGCAAATCGTTGCCATTTTCCATCAGTAAACCGAACAGATCCTTATCATCAATTTTTTGAATTTCAGAATAGCGTTTTCGCAACCAGCCTTCCGGCGCTAAACCTTTAAAGAAGGGATGTAGCTCTTCACTTAAATAGGGCTCAGGTCTTACCGGCATGCTGAGAGATATCGCACAGCCGACATAAGTGGGCAGGTAGCAGAAAGTATAACCGCTTTGCCCTTCACTCAGTGTTCCTGCCAGCGTGTTGTAAAGCCACACCTCTATTTTTCGAGCCATACTTTTATACCCAGTTCTTTAAGCAAGGCGTGAAGATTTATTGCCTTTGCAGAAGATGGTTTAGCAATCAGTCGTTTAAATGTTGAGAGTGATACACCAATCTGAATCGCCATCTCTTCATAGGTGATGTTTTGTCGTTTGAGTTCATTGGCCAGTAGTTGTGGCAGTGTCGGAAACGTCAGATCACTCAGCTCCGATCGGGTGTCCGGTTTGTCCGCATTTATTGCTTCTGTTGTGACTTCTCTACTCAAAGCTAACCCCGCCAATACCTTTTGCCGATCTGACTCAGAAAGGCTTAGCAGCGAAGATTTAATCTCATCAAGGTTCATTTTTGACCTTTTCTGCAATTTCAGTACGTTTTTGAAACGATATGGTCCGACTATAGTACTAAAAGGGTCATTTTTGAACTATTTACCGGTATCATCTTCTCAGCTTACAGCCAGACTGTGAAATATGCGGATGAAAGGTCATTTATGACACTTTAAGTCACTATTAATGCATTTGTTAAAGAGAGTATGAGATGTAGGGGTCAGAAATGAACCTTTAAGTGAGGGCGGCACCGAATGTCTAAGTATCAGGCACTAACGAAAAGAACCGGGAATTTGAAGAGTAAACAGACTGAGTAAGACGCAAAAATTTTATCAGAAGTATGAAAAGCAAAAAGCCCGCTTAGTTTCCTAAGCAGGCTTTTCTAATTTGGCTCCTCTGACTGGACTCGAACCAGTGACATACGGATTAACAGTCCGCCGTTCTACCGACTGAACTACAGAGGAATCGTTTGAACGGGGCGCATAGTAACGGCCACGCCGGGCCATGTCAAAGCTCTTTTTCATAAATCAGCGCGACTGCTGAAATAGTCGCCACTATGGCGTTTTAAGCACTGAAAGAGCTGCCTGTGCGGCTGACTCATCCGGCAAAACGGCACGTGTAAAACTGAGGTGTTTATGAGGTGTTATGGCGCTGTATAGCCCTTGTCAGGCGGCCAGGCGCGTGATTTAACCGGATAGTTTTTTACGGGCGTCACAAAGTGTGGATTCTGGCTTTGTCAGCAATAAAAACGAAACGTAGATTCCATTTCAACCCTGAACTGAATCTCTGGAGTTGAAATGAACAAAGTCAGAATCGGCATGATTGGCAGCGGCTATATCGGACGCTGCCACGCGATTGCTTATGCGCAGGCTCCCACCGTATTTGCGCTGAAAGGCGAAATCGTGCGGGAGATGCTGGCTGAAGTGAACCCCGAGCTGGCCGCCCGTCAGGCGGCGACCTTTGGTTTCGCGCGTTCGACGGGGGACTGGCGCGCGCTGGTCAGCGACCCGGCGATTGATGTCGTGGATATCTGCGCCCCCAACTTCCTGCATAAAGAGATGGCGCTGGAGGCAATACGCCATGGCAAACACGTTTATTCAGAAAAGCCGCTGTCATTAAGCGTGGCGGATGCGCAGGAGATGGTGGCGGCAGCCGATGCGGCAGGGGTTAAAACGCTGGTAGGCTTCAACTATATGAAAAACCCTACCAGCCAGCTGGCGAAAGAGATCATTGCCAATGGTGAGATAGGCGACGTGGTGCATTTCTACGGCACCCATAACGAGGATTATCTCGCCAGACCGGAAACGCCGCTCGACTGGCACTGTCAGAAAGCGCTGGCAGGTCTCGGTGCGCTTGGCGATCTGGCGGCGCATATCGTTAATATGGCGCACTACCTGGTTGGTGACATTGCTGAGGTCAGCGGCGACATGATGACGGTGATCGCCTCACGGCCTGACCCGAAAGAGCCTGCGCGGCAGTTACCGGTCGAAAACGAAGATCAGGCCAGCGCGCTGCTACGCTTCCATAACGGTGCGCACGGCGTCATTGAAACCTCACGCATCGCCTGTGGCGCAAAGATGGGACTGACTTACGTTGTCACCGGCACCAAAGGCACACTGCGCTACACCCAGGAGCGCATGGCGGAGCTGGAACTCTATCTGCATGATGAACCGGCCGGGCGTCAGGGATTTAAAACTATCCTGACCGGACCAGCACACCCTGACTACGCAAATTTCTGTGTTTCTGCCGGACACGGCATCGGCTTTAACGATCAGAAAACGGTGGAGATTCGCGACCTGATCAACGGCATCGCAGCGGGCGACCGCATGTGGCCCGATTTTGCAGAGGGATTGCAGGTTCAGAAGGTACTGGAAGCGATTGCTGACTCAGCAGTGCAACGCCGCTGGATTGAGGTATAGGGCAGAATCAGAGGGATAGAGGGTATTGCCGATGTGTTGATTAACACTGGCGGGCAGGGCGGGAAACGTTGGCTTCCCGCCCATAGCCGATCAGATCAGACCGCTTTTTTCCCACCACAATTTATCCAGCGCATAAAAGCGATCGCGCTGACTCTCGGGCTGGCTGAGATCGCGTTTCCACGGTTTTGCCAGAATATAGTGCAGGTTCTTCACCTCATCATCGTGCCAGAGACCGCTGTGCTGAAACGGCAGCGTTTTCAAGGCATTGTAGATGTAAGAGAGCGGCTTCCAGCGATCGGCAAACACTTCGTTCAGCAGATCCTGCTCGGAGAAGGGATAGTTACTGAGATCATCAATGGCGGCAATACGCTTTTCCAGTGCGTCGAACATCGCATTATCGGGCTTCAGCACCAGAAAACCGCCGTTCAGGTAAAGATCCACACTCTCTGGCGCCTTTTCACCGCGCGCCTGCCAGGTATAGTGGCACTGCTCAGGCTGCCACTCTGCCGGATAAGAGGCAATCTGGTTGGGATTACAGCGGCAGGCGTGACAGGCGGCGAGCGGGTTATCGCCCAGATCCAGGGTAAAAAGCTCATCCATGTTTTGAAGGACCAGCATATCGGCATCCAGAAACACGACGCGCTCATAATCGGTTAGCTGCCAGGCGCGCAGCTTGGTCCAGACTTCGCCGAACTGCGCCGATGCGTAGTGCTGATCCAGATCGTCGCGCGGATAGAGGGGGTCGACCGGTTTAATCACACAGCCCTCATCCTGCAAAATCTGACAGTCAGACGCTGAAATCGCCGGCGTGGTCATCACCACCAGCGGCCACTGGCTCTGGCTCTGTTGCAGCGAACGGTGCAGCGCTTTCACGCCCACCAGATAATCGGGTTGTGTTAACAGCGTTACCCAGGCAAACATAACTTTCCTCAATCAGTCAAAAAGTGGCGTGATGTAGTCGTTACCCAGTCGGCCCTGTGGGTCGAGCTGGCTGCGCAGGGCGCGGAAGGCGTCCCACTGCGGATAGATCTCACGCCAGTTGTAGCGTTCTTCATCGTAATATTTGCCCCAGTGCGGGCGTCCGCCCTCTTCGGCCAGCAGTTTTTCCACTTCAGTCAGGAAGTGCAGGCCTTCCTGTGACAGCGAACCATCGTCGGCGTAATAGACCACGAAGCCGAAAAAGCAGGTTGGCTGGTCAGCGGCCGGACTGAGCCAGGCCGATGATGCACCGGTGCAGCGCAGGATAATCGGGTAGTGCATATGCGGACGGTTCTCGGCATACCACTGCTTAATGCGGCGAATGATGGCCGGGGTTTTTGCCAGCGGCACGCCGATTTCCACATTGATCTGCGGCACCGCAATGCCGCGGCAGAAGAGCTGGTAAATGTCACCGGTAACATCGGTGAAATCACGAAAACGGGTGACGGTGCGAAACTGTTTTCCCCCTTTGCCCTCAATCTGCGTATCGCGGTGCATATGTGCCAGCGTCTGGTCGATAGTGTCGTTGAGGCTTTCGTCAACGTCGCCCTCATGTTCCACCACCTGACGACCCTGCGCTTCGTAGCGCTGACGCTCTTCATCACTCGCCTCATGGGCGTTCCAGACGTGCATCAGGTTGTCATCGACAAACCACCAGGCTTTGCTCAGCGGATAGTCGTTGTTCCAGCGCAGCAGATCCTCTTCAAGGGTATCGGCAGAGACGGCATATTTGTGGCAGGTGAAGATGCTAAACGGCTGGGTACGCAGGGTTACCGCGGTAACAATGCCTAGTGCGCCCAGTGAGACCTGCGCTGCCGGGAAGTCAGCGTCGCCACGAACAAATTCGCGCACGCTGCCATCGGCCAGCACCATTCTGATTGCCAGCGCTTCGTCGGCAATCGAACTCTGCTGCAATCCCTGGCCGTGCGTTCCGGTCGCCATCGCGCCCGCCAGTGTCTGAATCGCAATCACGCCTGGCGATGAAGCCAGCATGCGGTTCATTTCGGTCAGGCTGCGATAGACCTGCTCAAGCGGGGTCGCGCCACCAAAGGTCACGCTCTGTTCATCACTGGCAAGCTGGCCGCTCAGGGCGCTGAGATCGAGCAGCACATCGTCATCACTGACATGCAGCATACGACCAGGCGACAGCTTGCTGCCGATCACCCGAATCTGGCCGTGTGACTCCCGGATAAGTCTCTGTAATTCCGCTTCACTGGCGGGACGCTGAACCTGGTGACGGCTGCCGATTTGCGCGTTCTGCGCCCAGTTCCACAGCGCATCATCATCGGGTTCAACATGGGTCTGACGAAGCGGATAGAGGCGTGCATCTCTGCTCACAACAGCATTCCTTATTATTGCATTTTAGTGACAAGTATCAGTAAGCGTAGACTATGGCTAAGCGCAGCCCGGCCTGCGGGCAATTATTTGCGGATATAGCGTAACGTTGCGGTTACAGCCAGCTGACGATTGCGGCGGATACTCTCTGCTTCGCTGTTGTCCGGGCTGAAAAGGGCGTTGAAGGTGTAGCGGTTTGAGACGTGATGAACGCAGATACTGCTGATCAGGCGATGGACATCGATGGTCTGCACATCGGCAGTGAACACGCCCTGTTGCTGACCGCGTGCCAGAATGTCATCCAGCAGATCCAGCGCGCTGCGATTAAGGGCTTTAATCTGCGGCGACTGGGTGATGTAGCGCCCGCGCAACAGGTTCTCACTGCAGACCAGCCGGATAAAATCGGGATGCTCGACATGGTAATCAAAACTGGCTTCCACCAGGCGGGTCATGGCCAGTTCCGGCTCCATCGCCGCCAGGTTCAGGCCGGTTTCGTGCTGACGTATCTGCTGATAAACCTGCTCCAGCACGTGGATATAAAGCTGCTCTTTACTGCCAAAGTGATAGACCACCATGCGTTTAGTGGTTTGCGCATGCTCAGCAATCTGCTCCAGCCTGGCACCCTGCATACCAAACTCCGCGAAGGTTTTCAGTGCGCCTGCGATAATGCGTTTTTTCAGCCCTTCAGGGTCATTTTTACGTTTTGTTAGCTCTGACATGGTGCTCAATAAGGTGATTTTGACCGGGGAATGTTAGCACAGTGTTGAGAGGCTGCCCGCAATCGCGGGCGTGGCAGGTTCGGCAACCTGGTACAGCCCGGATGATTACAGGTATAATCCCGGACATTATTTCACAGGTTCAGAGACGACAATGACAAAACTCACCTTGCAAGAGCAGATGCTGAAAGCGGGATTAGTATCCAGCAAAAAAATGGACAAGGTTCAGCGGACAGCGAAGAAATCCAGGGTTCAGGCACGCGAAGCCAGAGCGGCGGTGGAAGATAACAAAAAAGCGCAGCTTGAGCGGGATAAGCAGCTGAACGAGCAGCAGAAGCTGGCTGTGCTGTCTAAAGAGTACAAAGCGCAGGTCAAACAGCTGATCGAAATGAACAAAATTGACGTGGCAAGAGGCAACATCAGCTTCAATTTCACCGACAATAACCTGATCAAAAAGATTATGGTGGATAAACTGACGCAGACTCAGCTGATCAATGGGCGTCTCGCCATTGCCCGCCTGGCGGCTGACAATAATGGCGAGAGCCAGTACGCTATCATCCCGGCCAGCGTAGCGGATAAAATTGCGCAGCGTGATGCCAGTGCCATCGTATTAAACAGTGCATTAAGCGAAGAAGCACAGGACGAAGATGATCCTTATGCTGATTTCAAAGTGCCCGATGATTTGATGTGGTAACAGCGCGCTGACGCATTCAGAACGGGCTGTCGGCAGAGAGTTGCAGCGTGCTGCCGCTGACAGGATGAACAAACGTCAATCCGCTGGCGTGCAGCATCAGTCTCTCTGCCTGATCCGCGCCAGGCAGCAAAAGCCCGCCGTAGAGATCACAGCCCAGAATCGGGTGCCGCAGCTGCTGACAGTGAATGCGCAGCTGATGGGTGCGCCCGGTTTCCGGCATCAGTTCAACCCGCGTGACCGGCAATCCCTTTCCCTTTTTTTCCTGAAAATAACTTTCCTGATAATAACCGCGTTCCATGACCCGGTAGCGTGAGCGCGCAGGTTTCCCCTGGATCGGGCAAATCACCATCCGGGGAAACTGCGCCGGATCTTTCGCTATCGCGGCATCAATGACGCCTTCGTCATCGGCAAGGTGCCCGCACAGCAGCGCCTGATAAGTTTTACGCACGCTGCGCTGGCTGAATTGCTGGCAGAGTGCCGCGTTAATCGTTTTGCTGCGTGCGACGACCATCAGCCCGGAGGTGCCAAAATCGAGCCGATGAACCAGCGTGCAGCCAGGAAAAAGCTTCACCAGCCGATGATGCACCGAATCGAGGTTTTGCGGATTTTTGCCTGACAGGCTCAGCAAGCCGCTGGGTTTATTGATCACCAGCAGATGGTCGTCCTGAAAGAGGAGGGTTATCTCATCAAAGCAGGGCGGGGCGATAAACGTATCGATAATGGCAGACATCGGGCAACCGGCAGGTAAATGGCAACGGATCATAACCGATTGGCCGGTCACTGACGATGCCGCGCGCAGCCATTATTCTTCGCTGATCGTTTCCCCGCTTTGCGTGAAGAGTGACTGGCCAGCCTGCTGCGTTTCAAATTTGCCATGGGCAGCAAAAACGGAGCAGACCGTCGCAGCCAGCAGCGTAAGGAGAATGGAAAGTTTCATGGTGACATCCCATCGTGAATTTAAAAGCAAGTCTGACAGGAAGGGCGGCAGAGACAAACAGAACAATCCGGAAAAAAAACATTAAGAACATTTGTTCAGCAAGTTGCGCGATTTTTAGTGATAAATTCGGGCAGTTCTCTCTTTTACGACTACAGTCTCTGGTGAGGTTGTCATCAATTCGTATCTAATGGAGGATTTTCTGTGTTATTTCAAAACGACGAGAAAGGCCACGTCATTATTGGCGAAGCGGCACTAAGCCTTGCCCTGGGTGAAAAAGAAATCAGTATCGCAACACTCTTTACCCAACTGGGTTATATGGCGAAATCTGAAAGCAACGCGGATCGGCTGACGAAAATCGCCGAAGCCAGAAGCTGGCTGAGTAGTTTTGAGTCACCGGCGATTGCTCAACAGCAGGTGCCGTACCTGCAGACGCTTGCAAGCCTGAACGAAGAGCTGAACTAGCAGTAACGGAACTGATGCCAATGGACGTAGTCCGGCTCCGGCCGGAAAACGACGAAGCGGACCACCTCATCGGTTGCGCGAAAGCGTATACCGGCCGGAGAAGCTGTCAGGGACGACAACTCTCTCTCCATCGCTTTCTGTACAGACCGATCGCGATTCTTATCTACCCTCATTTCAAAGCCAGCCGGGATATAAACCGGAATCATCAGGCTCGGGCCAGCTTGTTTCAGCTGTCGTGGCCGATAATATGACCTTCCCTCAGTTTCCGGATGCCCGCCTGACCATGTCATTACAGCGTTAACCGCTGCGGCTTATTATCTTCTGATTAATCAGACCACTTATTTGTCTGAAGAGGGCTGTTATTTCAGCCAGCCTCAATCAATTAAGGCTGGCTCTATTTACCGTCAGACAGAATTAACGCTTCGCTAACCGTTAAAAGCTTTCCCAGCTCGAGTCTGCGGATGCATTAACGGGCGCAGCGGGTACTAAACGCGGTGACAGGGCAGGTGCGCCCCGGCTGCTACTGCTCTGCCCGGGAGAGAGACGGAATACGGCCACTGTTTTTTCCAGTTCATCTGCCTGAGATTCAAGTGAGCTGGCTGCGGCGGAGGACTCTTCAACCAGCGCGGCGTTCTGTTGCGTCGTGGTATCCATCTCGGCCATTGCCGTGGCGATCTGAGAAATGCCGCGGTTTTGCTCGTCAGATGCGGCAGCAATTTCACCCATAATATCTTTAACCTGACTGACAGAGCGGACGATGTCATCCATGGTGGTACCGGCGCGTTCCACAAATTCAGAACCATCATGAACCCGATCAAGTGACTCGCGTATCAGCGTTTCAATCTCTTTGGCGGCCAGTGAACTGCGCTGGGCCAGATTTCTGACTTCACCGGCAACCACCGCAAATCCGCGACCCTGCTCTCCGGCTCGTGCCGCTTCGACGGCGGCGTTAAGGGCCAGGATATTGGTCTGGAAGGAGATGCTGTTGATGACATGAATGATCTCGCCGATTTTGCCCGAACTCTGGCTGATGTTGTTCATGGTTTCGATAACATCACGGATAATCTCGCCACCGCGTCCGGCATTCACTGACGCGTCTGTCGCCAGCTGACTCGCATGGTGAGCGTTCTCCGCATTCTGTTTCACCGTTGAAGAGAGCTCTTCCATGCTGGCCGCGGTCTGAACCACTGCGGCAGACTGCTGTTCTGTGCGGGATGAAAGATCGGTATTGCCTGCCGCGATTTCCGCCGAGGCACGCGCCACGCTGCTGACGCCATCACGCACGTTGGTGATGATATTCTGCAGGCTGATGTTCATTGCATCTACCGCCTGCATCAGCTGACCTAACTCATCACCACGTGTGGTTTTCAGTGAGGTTGTTAAATCACCGCTGGCAATACGTTGTGCTGCGTTCAGCGTCTCTTTCAATGGCAGCGTAATGTTGCGGGTGATCCGCCAGGCAATCAGCAGACTCAGCACAACACAAATCAGCGCGGCAAAAGCAATGCGCCACTCCGCCTGTTTGATAAATTCAGAGGATAGCTGGGACTGATAGGCAAAGGTATCGGAGACCACCGCATTGAGCCGCTCTGCGGTGGTGGTCAGGCCCGCCGATTCGCTCTTTTCTTTCTCTGTCGCATCGACATAGCGCGTTAAAGCCTGGCGTTGCTGCGTCAGAGTGCTGAGCACATTTCGCGTTACGTCATTAATATTCGGCTGGGCGAAAATATCCAGTTGCTCGCTCAGGGTGTTGATAGCGGTGTATTCTTCAAGAATCGCCTCTCTGCTGGCCTCAGACGGCTTATCGAGAAACGCTTTTTCAACATTGGCCGCATCAAACAGCGCTGCGGCCAGGTGCATGACCGGCAGCGCCGCGTCGGGTGTCAGAGCCATATCGAGTGATTCAAACTGATGCGCAAGCGCAATCAGGGCACCCGGTTTAATGGCATCAAAGGCGCTGCTTGTCGCCTGCGCAGCCGTCACGAATGTCTGGCGCTGATTCTGATAATCGTTAAGTAACTGCCCCATCAGCGCGACTTTCTGCTGGCCCATCTCATCCCATTTGAATCCATCCAGCCGTTTATAAAGGACATCTAACTCCTTCAGGGCCTGAACGTTCTGCGTGGCAAATTTGGGATCTTTGGTGTACTGGTAGAGGGTGCGGTTAAGGCGTGCCTTGCTTAACGTGTTTACCATCTCCACGGTAATCGTGCGCCGGGCGGAGTTGTCTTTAATACTGCGAAAACAATCGAAAGCGATAAAAGTAATGGCGAGGGAGGCAGCAATGACGACGATAAAACCGACGCCCAGTTTTTTCCCAATTTTAATATCGGAGATGCGTTGAGCAAGGCCCATAAGGTTCACCTTTAGTGAGATATCAGAAGCAGAGAAGAGGCTGTTAAATAATTCAAAGATGATCTTCTTATCGTCAGTGTCAGACAAAGCTTTAATATTATTTATGCTTACTCCATGATCTGATTAATGAGGCTTTCATTATTCTCAAGGGAAACTATCTGCCTGCTAATCTTTGATTTGATTCGTGTAATGTATTGATAATTTTGATTAAAATTATGATTCCCGTGCCTGCTGCAGTCTTTGCATTACCTGAATAAATAGTTATTGATTTTGATCAAATAAGTCCCGGATAAAAGAATCGGTCAGGCGCAGAGGGATGATTTTTCAATAAATACTTATCAATGAAATTATATTTTTATTAATCATCAGAGCCTGGCTGTGCCAATTAATTAACCGCAGTATGACGTTTTCTCGCCTCGCCAATCCTTACCAAACTGCTCATCTCTTCGGTCACAGGATGCCAGCGCCTGTTCAACAGCCTCGTAACGCGCGCCATTGCCATATTCCAGCAAAATATTCCCGGTTTTAGCATTTGTGATCGCCGCCGGTCTTCACTGAGAATGACAACAGAACGTTACGAGGATGATAAAAGCTCTGGAGCCCGCCGCTTATCTGGCTTTCTTTCAGCGCTGACAACAGGTCACGATCGCTTTTCCCTCTGGGGGAACATTTTAAATATCAGGAGAAAGGTTCCGGTGAAATTGATAAAAAGAATGACCCTTTTCACACTCGTGCTCAACGCATCCGTCAGCTTTGCGGCAGAACCCTCAGTGCCTGCTGACAGCAGCATACATGTTAAAGCCGATCCGGCGCTGAAAACGCTGATTCCTGCGGATATCCTCAAGCGTGGCTACATTGTGGCAGGAACAAACCCGAATACGCCGCCAACTACCTTTTATAAAGAAGATAATAAGACGCTGGCCGGTCGCGAAATCGACATCATGAATGCGGTGGGTGAACGTCTGGGTATCGCGGTAGAGTGGCGCGACACGGGCGGCTTCGACAACATCATTCCCGGTCTGAAAACCGGACGTTACGATGTGGCGCTTTCGAACATCAACGCCACACCGACCCGCCTGAAACAGATCGACTTTGTCGGCTACTACAACGCCAGCCTGCTGGGAATTATTTCCCGAAAAGACGCCAGTATCGCCCCGTTTAAATCACTCAATGACGTTTGCGGCAAAGAGGTCGGCGCCGGTTCCGGTACCACCCAGGTTACGCGGCTGGAAGAAGCCAGTAAAGACTGTGAGGCCGCAGGTAAACAGCCCATCAAGGTAGCGATATTCCCGGATCGTCCGGCTGGCGTGCAGGCGGTGGTCAGCGGTCGCGTACCGCTGTTCCTGGGGCCCTATGAGGGGCTGCTGTGGCAGGTTAAGGTAATCAAACCGCTGACCATGAGCGGCGAAATCACCGTTAACGATGCACCGGTCTCTGTCGCTTTCCCAAAAGCCTCTCCGCTTGAACCTGCCGTGCAGGCCGCGCTGAACTCATTAATCAAAGATGGCAGCTACCGGAAAATCCTCGATAACTGGGGAATCGGATTTGGTGCTGTGACCGAAGCCCGACGCAACGAAGAGATTTTTAAATGAGTGAGATTCAGAACCACACTGACGATCTGAAAATCGTCAGTAAACGCTACTACGGACGCTGGCTGAGTGCGCTGGTGGTGCTGTTGTGCGTGGTGGCGATGGCACATTCGATGATTAACAATCCGCGCTTTGAGTGGGGGATCATCGCAGACAACTTCACTGCGCCCTCCATTCTGCAGGGGGTGTTAATGACGCTGCAGCTCACCGCCATTTCAGTGGTGCTGGGCTTTGCCTTCGGCACGGTGCTGGCGCTGATGCGTCTCTCATCAAACCCGGTTCTGGTTGCGGTGAGCTGGGCCTACACCTGGTTTTTCCGTGGTGTACCGATGCTGGTGCAGCTGTTTCTCTGGTACAACATCGCGGCGCTCTATCCCAGAATAGCGCTGTCGATTCCCGGTTTAGGTGAGATCTGGAGTGCACAGTCCAACGCGCTGGTCAGCCCGTTTAGTGCGGCAGTGATCGCGCTGGTCATGCATCAGTCCGCCTATGCCGCAGAAATTGTGCGCGCGGGTATCCAGAGCGTGGGTAATGGGCAGATTGAAGCGGCACGCGCGCTTGGATATCGCCCGGCTCAGATTTTCCGTCATACCGTTTTACCGCAGGCGATGCGCGCCATTATGCCGCCAGCGGGTAACGAGATCATTGGCCAGTTGAAAACCACGGCAGTGGTGTCAGTGATTTCTCTGCAGGATGTGCTGTTTTCGGCGCAGATTATCTATCAGCGCACCTATGAAGTGATACCGCTGCTGCTGGTGGCCACCCTGTGGTATCTGCTGATGACCTCAGTGCTTTCGGTGGGCCAGTATTACGTGGAGCGTTATTTTGGCCGCGGTGTCACGCGGCGTGAAAAGCGCAGCCTCTGGCCGTCGTTGCCGCGCTTTTCGCTGCCGAAAACCCAAAGGAGTGTGAGCAATGGCTGAAGCAATTGCACTGCGCAGGGTCACTAAGCGCTTCTCTGGCGTAACCATCCTCGACGACGTTAACCTGGATATACCTGCCGGGTCGGTCACGGTGATTCTGGGACCATCCGGCTCCGGTAAATCCACGCTGCTGCGCTGCATTAATCACCTTGAGAAGCTGGATGGTGGCACCATCCGTATCGGCGGCCAGATGGTGGGATACCGACAAAAAGGCCAGGCGCTGCACGAACTCAACAGCAGTGCCATTGCACGCCAGCGGGCGGAAATCGGCATGGTGTTTCAGCAATTCAACCTGTTCCCGCACCGTACCGTGTTGCAGAACATCACGGATGCGCCGATGCGGGTGAAAAAGCAGAGCCGCCATCAGGCGACCAGCAAAGCACTGGCGCTGCTGAAACAGGTGGGGCTGTCTGGTCGCGAAGATGAGTGGCCGCAAAACCTTTCCGGTGGTCAGCAGCAGCGCGTTGCGATTGCCCGCGCACTGGCGATGGATCCTGGCGTTATGTTGTTTGATGAACCGACCTCGGCGCTTGACCCGGAACTGGTGGGTGAAGTGCTGCAGGTCATTAAACAGCTGGCGCATTCCGGTATCACCATGGTGGTTGTCACCCATGAAATCGGATTTGCCCGCGAGGTCGCCGATAACATCGTCTTTATGGAGAGCGGCAAAATTGTGGCGGCTGGCCCGACGCAGCAGGTACTCGACGATCCGGACAACGGACGCGTCAGAAACTTTATCGCAACGGTGCTCTGAGCACCGTTTCTTTTGTGATAACCAGGAAGCAGGATGACGCAAAAACCGGTAATGCACAGCGCCCACTGGGGCGCTTTTCACGCTGAGCGCAGCGGCGATCAACTGCTTATTGAGCCGTTCGGGGGCGATCCCGACCCCAGTCCGCTGTTGCAAAACTTCCGTCATGCACTTAATCACCCGGCACGCGTCGCACGGCCGATGATACGGCGTGGCTGGCTGGAAAACGGGCCTGGCCCGGATCGGCGTCGTGGGGCAGATGAATATGTCGCGGTTAGCTGGGAGGAAGCCAGTCATCGGGTTGCACTGGAGCTTAATCGGGTCGGTGAGGCTTACGGCCCGGCGGGGATTTTTGGCGGATCTTACGGATGGTCAAGCGCAGGCCGTTTCCATCACGCCCAAAGTCAGGTGCACCGTTTCCTGAACACCACGCTGGGCGGCTATGTTCGCTCAGTTAACAGCTACAGCTCCGGCGCGGCATCGGTTTTGCTGCCGCATATTGTGGGCGACATGAATGAAGTCGCCCGGCGTGGCGTGAGCTGGGAAGAGATTGCCGGTCACAGCGAGGTGGTGCTGGCGTTTGGCGGGCTGGCGCTGAAAAATGCCCAGGTGGCCAGCGGCGGCCTGAGTGAGCATACCGAGCGCGGTTTTATGCAGCGTGCAGCACAGCGCGGCACCCGTTTTATCTCGGTAAGCCCACTGAAAAGCGATTTGCCAGAGGAAGCACAGGGTGAGTGGCTGGCGCTGCGACCCGGAACGGATGCGGCGTTTATACTCGGCCTGCTGGCGGTATTAATCACCGAAGGGTTAACCGATGAGGCATTTCTGGCGCGCTACTGTGTCGGCTGGCCTCAGATGGTGGCCTACATCCGGGGTGAAGAGGATGGCGTGGTGCGTGACGCGCCGTGGGCGGCCGCGATCTGTGGCGTCAGCAGCGACCTGATCAGGCAGTTCGCCCGACAGCTGCACGGCAAGCGCGTACTGGTTACGGTCGCCCATGCCTTACAACGCGCCGAGCATGGCGAACAACCGGTGTGGCTTGGCCTGGTGCTGGCGGCGGCACTCGGACAGCCCGGGCTGCCCGGCGGCGGCTATACCTATGCACTGGGTGCGCTGGGCCATTATGGCAAACATCACAATCTGGTCAGCTTTCTGTCCCTGCCGCAGGGCAAAAATGGCATCGACCGCTTTATTCCGGTAGCCCGTATTGCCGATATGCTGCTCAATCCCGGCACCAGGTTTGACTACAATGGCCGTCAGCTTACTTATCCTCATATCCGGCTGGCTTACTGGGCGGGTGGCAATCCGTTTCACCACCATCAGGATCTGGCCCGGCTGCGTCAGGCGTTCTGCCAGCTGGATACGTTCATCGTGCATGAGAGCGTCTGGACCGCCAGTGCGCGTCATGCTGATATCGTCCTGCCCGCCACCATGACCCTGGAGCGTGAGGATATCGGCGGTGCGCCGACCGATCGCCATTTAATCGCCATGCAGCCAGTGGCACAGCCTTACGCCGAAGCCAGGGACGATTACACGATTTTCCGTGAGCTGGCCAGGCAACTTGGCCGGGAAGAAGCGTTTAGCGAAGGGCGCGATGCGCGAGGCTGGTTGCAGCATCTTTACCATCAGCTACAGGAAAAACTGGCGGCGCATCAGGTGCAGACACCGGATTTTAATCAGTTCTGGCAGCAGGGCATCCTGGCGTTGCCGCAGGTGAAGGATGGTGGACGGATGATCAATGCGTTTCGCGCTGACCCTGATGCTGCACCGCTGCCCACAGCAGGCGGCAAAATTGAGATCTTCTCCGCCACTATCGCCAGCTTTGGTTATGAGAACTGTCCCGGCCATCCGGTATGGCGTGAACCGCAGCAAAAACCCAGCGCCGACTACCCATTCTGGCTGATTGCCAATCAGCCCGCGACGCGCCTGCACAGTCAGCTCGATTTTGGTGATTTCAGTCAGAGTGGCAAGCGTGGCGGGCGCGAAGTCTGTAGCCTCAACAGCGAGGATGCCGCAGCCCGGGCTATCGCGGATGGCGACATCATTGAGCTTTATAACGATCGGGGCCATGTGCTCGCCAGCGCACGTCTCACCGACACGGTTATGCCTGGCGTGGTACAGCTGCCAACCGGTGCCTGGTACGATCCGGTCGACGCCACTGCCGCCCGTCCGCTTTGTCGTCACGGTAATCCCAATGTGCTGACGCTGGATATCGGGACGTCATCTCTGGCGCAGGGATGTAGCGGGCAGATTACGGTGGTACAGGTGCGTAAATTTGCCGGGGAAGTCACGCCGGTGCAGGCCTTTATTCCCCCGTTATGAGTCGGTTACAGGGCGCTCAGCACTGCGCGGCCCAGCGCCTGCAAATCTGCCGTTGAACGCAGCTCACTGGCTGCCAGCAGATCGGGCGACGACGCTTTCAGCGCCAGCTGCAGTTTCCTGTTTACATCCACACTCTCTGCCAGTGACTGCTGGCGCGTGCGGCGCTGATGCAGCTTTGTGCTATCACTCAGCGTCAGCGTGACGTCATGGAAGCGCAGGGCGGGATTAATCGCATCGGGCGGCGCGCTGTTATCGGGAGTACGACGGACGCGGG
Organism: Pantoea sp. EKM20T; assembly: GCF_011800485.1. Taxonomy (NCBI): domain Bacteria; kingdom Pseudomonadati; phylum Pseudomonadota; class Gammaproteobacteria; order Enterobacterales; family Erwiniaceae; genus Pantoea; species Pantoea sp. EKM20T. The sequence continues at coordinate 110,668 of NZ_JAALFW010000002.1, forward strand.
CGGCCAGTGGCATAATCTGATGATTGAGATCGCCTTCGGCGAAATCCTGCAAACGCAGATCGCCGTAGATCAGCATCGCAGCAATCACATATTCCAGGCTGAAACGCGCTTCAATGCCGTGCGTCGGAACGGATATGGAAGCGGCGATGTCACCGCCTGGCGGGAAGGCGACGGTGATATCGACAATCTGGCTCAGCAGCGCATCAAGAGGTTTGCCGGCTGCCAGCCACTGCTGGCGCAGCATTTGTGCCGCTTCCGCTGCGCTGTGGGTACCCGCGCAGGTTGGGAAAGGTTTGAACTCCAGTCCGGGCGCGCTAATCCGCCAGGGGCGGCCCCAGTTTTCCAGCAATTTCTCCGGCTGCGCCTGACCCGAACTGCTGGCTGCCAGAAAAGCCTCAATCACACCCCCCTGACGGCCATCTATTCCGGCCAGTGTCAGCAGAGCCGCTGACACCGCACGTTCTGCGGCAAAACCAGCGTGCAGTGGTTTCACCGCCGAACCAAACTGTGCGCGTAGCCCGCTGGCCTGGGTGGCAGCGATCCCCAGCAGGGTCGCGGTTGCATCACTCTCCAGCGCCAGCAAACGCGCCAGTGCCGCCGCCGCTGCCAGGGTGCCCAGCGTTGCCGTGTTGTGATAGCCCAGCGCGTAATGTTGCTGGCTGATAGCCAGTCCCAGGCGACCTGCCATTTCCACACCCGTGACGTAAGCATCCAGAAAACGGTTCAGGCGCTTTGGCTGATATTGCTGCCAGGCGAGCAGGGCGGGCAGGATCACTACACTGGGATGACCGCGAAAATCGGCATGAAAATCATCGTAGTCCAGCGCATGTCCGGCATAGCCCAGCAGCAGCGCCTGCGAGCGCACGCTGCCGTCGCGGTAGATTGTGCGCAGTGCCGGTAAGCCGCTATCTGGCACCTTGCCCTGTAACACCGGCCAGCTCACCGCCAGGAAGTCCCGCACACCTTCACGCGCGTGCTGGTGCGCTGACTCATCCGGCTGACTATAAAGGATATGTTCAGCCAGCATTGCGCTCAGGTTCATTGCGGTCGCTCCGGAAAATGGTGTAGTTCGTGGCGAAACGCGATCGGCTGTTCGCCCAGTGATGCGGGATTATCGCTGCTCATAGCGGGTTTCCTTCTGCTGCTGTCTGGCGGCTCAGCCAGGCATCATGTGCCGCCGGGTCCAGTACTTTTTTCATATAGAGGGTGATGTGACCTTTACCGAGATCGCGGGTATGCATCGGCTGGAAGCCACGTTTCAGATACATCTCTTTCAGCCAGGGGTGATGGGTGGCGGTGCCCAGCGAGACCGCAGGGGCATGCAACTGATCGATCAGGATTTCCTGCTCTAACCGATCCTGAACCTGGCGACCAAAATGGTGGCCGGGATAGTCGGGATGCGCGCCAAACCAGCCGATATGCGGCAGCCCAAACGGGCCGGGCAGCGGCCCCCAGGGATAGCGAACGGTCACTGATGAAACCATCTGGTCACGCATGTAGAGCGCATACACGCCATGATTCTGCAGATGGCGTAATGCTGTAGCGCGGTCAGCCGTGGCGGCATCAAATTTAATGCCCAGCGCTTTGACGGGTGCATAGGCGGCATGCATCAGCGCCAGATAAACATCTACCTCATCTTCTCTGACCTGACGAAAATCGAGTTGCATAATATTTCCCGGAAAACTGCCAGGCAGGCAGTTAATTCATTCAGCCAGAATGAGAGATTAACAGTAAAAGCCGGGTCGCTATGTGTGAAAAATAACTAACCTAATGCGGATTTGTGAATATGAAATGGCCGGTTTTTGATTGCTTAAATTGTTATTTGTCGTAGTATTCAGAAAAGAAATTAAATTCCATGAAACGCTATTAACTCACTGTAATAAAAGTCTTTTTCTATTTTATATAATCAGGATGCTGCTGTGTTAGCCATTACATCTCCGCGAGCCTATGCGCATGAGGCGGGCCTGCGCATCCGCGCCGGTCAGTTTATTAAACCCTATGCCACCCATATTCGTATTTTTACCTCTCCTCAGGCGTGGCAGGCGGTTAATCCGGAATTAAGCCAGAGTCTTGAAGAGAATGGCATCCGCTGGCAGCTCGACTATTTAGAGGGCGAATGTACAGAACAGGCCATCGCCAGCTTAAAACACCATACCGAACAGCAGGGCGCAGAACTGCTGCTGGCGATTGGGGGTGGACGCGTGCTGGATGCGGCTAAAGCCGCTGCCAGCCAGTTGCCGACGGTCACGCTGGTTAACTTTGCGACCCAGGCGGCAACCTGCGCGGCCTGGTCACCGATTGCCATCATCTATAACGAGCAAGGCGGCCATCTGCGCAGCCAGCCGCTGGGGAAAATGCCGGAGCTGGTGCTGGTAGACAGTGAAGTGATCGCCCGGAGCGACGTGCGCTACCTGAAAGCGGGTATTGTGGATGCGCTGGCCAAATATTATGAATTCCGGCCTTACCAGCAGCACAACCCTGATGATCTGGCTTTGGATCTTAAGGTGATGACCGCGCGGCAGGCGCTTGACACTTTCCGGCAGCAGGGAGACGCCGCGATCCTGGCCTGCCAGCAGCAGCGGGTCACGCCTGAACTGGTCAGAGTCATTGATGCCACTATCGTGCTCGCCGGGCTGGCGAACAGTGTGCGCGACCTGCTGCCGACGCCGGGCTTTGCGCACGCCATTCACAATCGACTGACGCACCTGCCGGAGCTGCATCACTGGCTGCACGGTGAGAAAGTCGGCTTCAGCCTGCTGGTGCAGTCGCTGATGGAACATGACGGCGTCGCGGATGCGGAACTCCTTGCGCTGCTGCGTCACTACGATATGCCGCTGAAGCTGCCGGTGTTACGCGGCGATCGCCATAGCGCGCTGCGCAACATCGCGCAGCAGATTAAATTCCCCCAGGCCTGCGCAGAACGGCTGCCGTTTAGCGTCTCCGCCCGCGCGCTGGAACAGGCGCTGCTGGCGACGGACACCCTTTTTTAAGCGCGCGCTGCGGCGCGCCTTTTCACCTTACAGACCAGGAATCGTTCATGAATCATTTCACTCCATCACGTCGCCTGCGGCTCGGCCTGTTTGTTCAACCGGTGGGTCAGCACGTGAGCGGCTGGCGTCTGACGGAACAGCTGGGCGATCCCACTGACATCGACTGGCTGATCACGCTGGCTAAAAAAGCCGAAGCGGGTAAGTTCGACCTGTTCTTTGTGGGTGATGCACTGGCAACCAGCATGTATCGTCTGCCGTCGACCATGGCACGCCTTGAACCGCTGACGATGCTGGCGGCGCTGGCGGTCCACACCAGACGTATTGGCCTGGCCGCAACCGCCTCTACCACCTTCAGCGATCCCTTTACGCTGGCGCGCAGTTTCTCGTCACTGGATCACATCAGCCGTGGCCGGGCCGCGTGGAACGTCGTGACCTCGTTTTCCACTGACGTTGCACGTAACTTCAGCCGCAGCGATATGCCCGACCACGCTTCCCGCTATGCCCGTGCGCGGGAGTTCCTTGAGGTGGCAGACAAATTGTGGCGGGGTTGGGAAGCGGGGGCAGTACAGCCCGACAAAGCGACCGGGGACTATTTTGTTGATGAGAAGATCAAACCGATCAACCATCAGGGCGAGCATTTTCAGGTACAAGGCCCCCTGAACATCACGCGTTCGCCACAGGGACGTCCGGTGATTATCGAAGCAGGTTCTTCTGCTGATGGTCAGAAGCTGGCGGCTGAGACAGCGGAAGTGATCTTTACCGCCTCCGCCAGTCTGGAGGAAGCGCAAGCGTTCTATCGCACTCAAAAGGAGCAGGTCATTGCCGCCGGGCGTAACCCGGATCATGTCGTGATCATGCCCGGTGTCATGCCGATTATTGGCCGCACGCGTGAGGAGGCGAAGGCGCTGTGGAAAAAGCTGAATACGCTGGTGGATATCGAGAACGGGCTTCGTCAGCTTTCACTGCGGTTCAGTATGGATCTCAGCCAATATCCACTGGATGGCCCGGTACCGGAGGTTCCGCTGGGCGAAGGTAATCAGAGCCGCGTTAAGCTGATGACCGATATGGCAAAGCGCGAGAATCTGACGCTGCGTGAGCTGGCCGCCGTCGCCGCCGGTTCACGCGGACACCGCGTGATTGTCGGTACCGCTGAAGATATCGCCGACGACTTCCAGCAGTGGCTGGAGCAGGGCGGGGCTGACGGCTTTAACATTATGCCAGCCATTATGCCTGAACAACTGGATCTGTTTGTGGAGCTGGTGATCCCGGAACTGCGCCGTCGCGGACTGTTTCGCGATGAGTATGAGTTTGCCACGCTGCGGGAGAATCTGGGGCTTAAAGTGATAACCGAAGAGAGTTAACAGCCACGGTCATCACGGGAAATATTACCGCAATACTGCATGCAGTTTGCTGGAAAAGGATATGCGGTTAACTCAGCAGGGAGGCTGGAGCCTGTATTGTGCCGCACTATTTTCCAAAAGCGTTCTGCAAACCCATTCATACCCGATATAGTGCAAATCTATCCTCTGGGATGTGAGATCGCTGAATGTCAGAATACAGGTTCTATACCAAAGGCAAATACACTGTTGCACTTGAAAGATCGGACGTAACACGAGCTTTCGATCTGACAGAGCAGGGTTATAAAAAACAGTTCGAGGAAGTTCGTGCCTCAGATGAAAAACAGGCACTCGCACGCTTCGCGGATATCCGCAGGGACAAACGCATCGACCAGCACAACTTTCTGGCGGGCGCGGCCACGATGCCCCTGATTGGCGTATTAACAGCGATTGCTTTCTCTCTCTTCTGGCGAAAAAAAACGGGAAAATAACCCTGTGTTGATTCACTTTGCAGGGGTTTAGCTTAGCCTGATATCAGAATAACCAGGGAGCAGGACGCCGTTCCCTTTTCACCTAAAAGGACTTATCCATGAAAAAGATCATTCCCATTTTCTGCTGTGCCCTGTTAGCCGGTTGTGCGCCTCTCACTCCACACGAATGCATTAAAAAAAGCGCACTCGAAACCTGCAACTATAAACGTTCAGGAAAAGTCGGGGACAACGATATCTATGGTCAGCAGGCATCTGGCATTAAAAAAGCGCTGGATGCTGCACTATCAGAGCCGCACGCCTGGAAGGGGAAACGCTGTAATGCCCATCTGGATTTCAAAATTGATGGCACCCTGGATAATTTTATTATCAAAGGGGGCGATAAAGATTATTGCAACGCGCTCAAAGTGGCGGCAAAACGCGCCAGATTTCCGGCTTTCACCGACCAGCATGTTTTCGATGTGATGGGATCAGCGCGCTGGAATATGGAAGGACAGCCCTGACACGCATCATGCCCGTTAAATCAGCCCACCAGACAGCCCGCAATCGCGGGCTGTCTGGCCTCCCAGCACCACCATTATCAGAACTGATAAGACACGCTGACATTCACGTTACGTGGCTCACCGTAAACGTAGCTGTTCATATAGCTGTAATATTCACGGTCGAAGAGATTATCGACGTTGGCCTGTACGGCAACCTGCTTATTCACCTGATAGCGGGCAAACAACGAGGCCAGCGGGTAGCTGCCCTGATATACCCGTACGCTGTCGCCGCTGGCATTGGTCACATCTTTAAACACCCGGTTCTGCCAGTTAATTCCGCCACCAACGGTGAGCTCGGGGATTGCGTCCAGCTGATAACGGGTGAAAAGCTTGAATGAGGTTTGCGGCTGATAGCTGTTGAACCGGCCACTTTTATCGCGTGCCACATAGCGGGTTGCGCCAAAGGTCAGCTGCAGATTATCGGTCAGTGCGCCATTCAGCTCGAACTCGGCACCTTTACTCACTGCACCTTTGGCGGCGTCATAGGCCTGCTCATTGCCGCTCAGATAAACGCCATCAATCGCCTGTCCAACGTTATCCTGCTCGATGCGGAAAATCGCCACGCTGGCGGTCAGCAGGCCATCGTTCCAGGCGGATTTCAGACCGGTCTCGTAACTTTTACCTGTCACCGGTGAGAGGTAACTGCCGTGAGTATCGCGATAAGTCTGCGGCAGGAAAATGGCGGTGTAGCTGCCATAGGCGGACCAGGTGTCATTAATGTCATACACCAGCCCTGCATAAGGCGTGGTGTTATTTTTAGTCATCTCTCCGCTACTGCCATGGGTGCTCCACTGGGTATAGCGAGCGCCAATAATCAGCGACAGCGGATCGGCCAGCGACAGACGTGCAGCGCTATAGACCGATTTCTGACGAACAGTGTCATCATCGTTGAGATACCAGCCCTGCCACTCCGGCTCCGCAACGTTACCGCTCCAGCTATTATTGAAAATTCCCATATCGGCGGCAGTGATTTCACCCGCCTCCGCATCGCTGAATCCATCCTGACTGTAAGCGGCATTATGCTGGCGGCTGTAGCTTGCTCCGGCCATCAACAGGTGCTGACGACCCAGTAGTTCAAACGGGCCGCTGGCAAAGCCATCGATTGAATCCATTTTACGCTTGCCGCGATCCATACTGCCATAACCGGTAGTGCCTTCACCGTTCTCCTGATCGGGATTGCCCATCACATAGAGCAGCTTATCGCTGAAGGTATTCTCGGCGTGCGTGCCATTAATATGAATATTCCAGCCGTTATCGAAGTTATGGTCGATATCCGCAAAGACTTTGCGCGAATTAGTGTTGTAACGCGCCCAGTTAGCTGATGAATTCAGGCTGCGGTCGTAATGTGTCGTGGCGTTATTACTGTAAAACATCGGCAGGCCGCCCCAGGTTGGATTGCCGGTGTTGTCATCTTCATAGTCGTAGCCCAGTGACAGCGTCGTCTTATCGGTAAGGTCCGCATCAATCACGCCGTAGATGAATTTTTTGGTTTTTTGATAGCGATCCAGCCAGCTCTCCTGATCGGTATAACCGGTCACCACACGGCCGCGCAGGCTGCCATCGCTATTAAGCGGGGCAGAGAGATCCGCCACGTAGCGCTGCTTGTTCCAGCTGCCATAGCTGGCACTCAGCGTGCCGGTCGCGGTTTTGCTGTCAGCATGTTTACGCACCATATTGATCGAGGCCGAAGGGCTGCCCGCTCCGGTCATCAGGCCGGTCGCACCGCGCACGATTTCAATACGGTCATAGATTGCCGTGTCGGACGCCGCGTCGCCGTAATTCCATGTATCGTTAACCGAGGTCGGAATGCCATCGAAAGTGAAGTTGCTGACTTTGAAGCCGCGTGAATAGTACTCGGAGCGTTCACTGTCGATAAGATTGGTGGAGATACCGGTGGCGTTGGTCAGCACATCATTAACCGATTGCAGATCCTGATCCTGCATTCGCTGCTGCGTCACCACGCTGAGTGACTGAGGCACATCTCGCGGTGTCAGCATTAATTTGGTGCCCGCGCGGGTGGTCTGCACCGCGTAATTCTGCTTACCGCTGTCACTGGTTTCGTCAGTCGTGGCGCTGACCACCATATCCTGCGATGTCTCCTCCGCCGCCAGGGCGGGGTGGAAGAGGGCGTGTATCGCCAGTGTCAGTAATGAGACGCTAAAGCTGTTTCTGAAACCTGATTCCCTGCCACTACGAGCCATAAAATTTTCCATTAAAAATTGGTATTGAGTTAAACCGTTGTGTCTTTGGTTGTTATTTTTTATCCACTCATCTTCTGGAAAAAGACGCTCAGCCAGTCATGAGAACGCCAATGATAATCATTTGCTTTATATATTCTTCAAAGGATTCAATCGAAAGTGTAACCTTATGTTAATTATTTATAATTCAATGTGATAGGAAAATTTAAAGCCTTTTAGTTGCTGGTGTTTATCAGATTTGAAAGCAGAAAAAGGGCATTCAGGTGGAATTTCACGGGGCAGTTAAGCGGTTTAACGCGGGTAAAATGACCGGACAGGTCTGGATAGCAGCGTCGCCATTTGATTACTGGCTGTTAATGCGTATGATTCTCATTCTTTATTTCCTGACGGAGTTCAGCATGAAATCGTTAAGCCCGCGCAAAGCCGCTGTTGCCATGGCAGTTGCCGCTGCCTTTAGCCTGACAGCGTGTCAGGCTCCTGCTAAAAAAGCCGATGCGCCTGCCGCTGAAGCCCCAAAACCGGTTAATACCGCAGTGACACAACGCGCTCTGGGTGATGGTCTGTACGAAATGGCTTACTCCCCTGCGTCAAAAGCGTTGTTTGTCGCCAGCGCGCAGGCGTTTAAGGATGTGAACGGCGGCATGATCTATCGTCTCGATCCGGCCACGCTGACGACCAAAGGCGAAACGCATACCGACATGAAAAACTTCGGTACCGCTATCGATGAAAACGGTCAGGTGTTCTACACCACCAACTCACTGGATGGCGCGATCTCCAAAGTGGATGCCCAGAGTGGCAAAGTGCTGCAGCGTCTGGTGTTCCCGGGCAAGATCAGTAAAGAGGGCTATCCGGCGGGTGCGCGTGAAGTCCTGTGGCACGGCAACGAGCTCTATGTCGGTCGCGTAGCCGAACCGGGCTATATCTCCGTCGTAGATACCCGAACCTTTAAGCTGAAAACCGAGATTAAAAACGCCGGGAAATGGGTCACCGGTATCATCTATTCCCCGCTGACTGAGCGCATTTATGCGGCTAACGGCTCGGGTGAAATTCTGGTGATCAATCCACGCAGCCATAAAATCGAGAAGCGCTGGACCGCAGGCGATGGCAAAGAGTATCTGTTCCTGAACATGGCGGAAGATCCTGCTACCGGTCGCCTGTTTGTTACTGACGACTCCAAAGGCAAAACCACGCTGATCTTTGATGAGCGCACCGGCAAAGTGATCAAGCGCATCGAAGGCGATGCGATGGGCATCAAGTTCAATGCTAAACGCAATGAGCTTTACATCAGCCAGCGCGAATCGAAGAAAGTGCTGCAACTGGATGCCACCACCTACGCGGTGAAAAACAGCTGGTCGTTTGACAAGAACCCAAACAGCCTGCTGATTGGCCCGGACAACAATACGCTCTATGTCACGCTTAAGGCGGAATTCAACAAAGATTCCTCCACCAAAGGCACTGACGAGATTGCCCGTATCGCGCTGCCGTAATCACGCGCTAAAAGCGTCACTCTGCATTGGCAGGGAAGCGATGCGAACAAAGTGAAAGCCCGCTCAGGGAAGCCTGAGCGGGCTTTCTTATTGATAACAACGCCTCACATCATCTCACCCCATAACCAATCCGGTACAGCTCGCAAAACGATGAAGGTTGTGTGGATTCATCACTGACCCGGCTGAACGCTTCTCTCACTTTGCACTAAAAGCACAGGCATCTGAAATCCCCCTGTATCGCACTCGATTATCGCTTTACACCTATATAGTATTTGACCTATATTAATAAGGAGATCCCGTGTGGATGATTAAAACGACGGAGAGGTTTGATCGCTGGTTTACCTTGCTTAATGAGAGCGATCGCGCCTGCGTACTGGCAGCATTAATGGTGTTGCGCGAAAAAGGGGCCGGGGTTGTCCAGGCCATACGCGGATACGCTAAAAGGCTCTGTTTATATCAACATGAAAGAGCTGCGTATTCAGAGTCGCGGCGATCCGATAAGGGCTTTCTTTGCTTTTGACCCAAACCGAACGGCGATTGTGCTTTGTGCCGGAAATAAGGTGGGCAATGAAAAGCGTTTTTATCAGGAGATGCTTCCGGTTGCCGATCGGGAATTTACACACTGGCTGAATAGTTTTAAAGATGAGGAGTAACCAGATGGGCAGAACGCTTGAACAGCTTATTGCGGATGAAAAACCGGAAGTCGTTGCCGACGCACAGGCGATGGCGACGGATATCCTGCTCAACATTCACCTTGCCGAGCTGCGCGAGAAAGTGCAGAAAACACAGGTCGAAATGGCAAAGGCGCTGGGCATTACACAGCCTACCGTGGCGGGCATGGAGAAGCCGGGCCGCGACCTGAAGCTCTCTACGCTCAAGCGCTATATCGATGCGGCAGGGGGTAAGCTGCGGCTGGTGGTGGAACTGCCGGACGGCTCGCACTACGGGTTTGAGGTGTAAGCCATTCAGGCGGGGATGTCATGCCGCCGTGACCGAAAACATAAATGCAAAAAGCCCGCTCAGGTTTCCCTGAGCGGGCTTTTCTAATTCTGGCTCCTCTGACTGGACTCGAACCAGTGACATACGGATTAACAGTCCGCCGTTCTACCGACTGAACTACAGAGGAATCGCTTGAACGGGGCGAATATTAGCGGCGCAGATCCCGCTTGTCAAAGCCCTGTTTACCGAATTGCGTTCAGATGCTCGTAAAAGCAGCGGATTGGCGATTTTTACCCGATTCTGCTGGATTTTCAAACTGCCAACAGGATCTCACTTTGCGGGCATTTCTCCGCAGATGTTAGAGGCATGTCAAAGTTTTGTTGTTTGCCGATGTTAAAACAACCGTTTCAGTGCTTTTATGATAAAAATTTCAAAACGTGATTATATGGAATAAATAAACTGCTTATCATCACGGTCGTCATTATCGTCTGAAAGTGAAACGCTATTATGAAGTTAACTGTTTGCAGATCAAGTGATTGTGAAAAGGAGTGGTCGATCACAAAAATAGTCAGAACATGAAGTCTTACCTCAAATTTCCCGAAACAGACGCCAGACAGGCTGGGTGAATGTAAAAGATATTTTTCATTCGCGGTCACAGCCGCTGAGCAAGTTAACAAATAAGAAGGGTCCCTATGAACATTAAAAAAACGATTGTCGCCTCACTGTTAGCCTGCATGTTACCTGCCGCGGTTATGGCAAAAGATATCTCAGTTGGTGTCTCCATGGCGCTGTTTGATGACAACTTCCTCACCATTCTGCGTACCTCAATGAAGAAAGAGATGCAGAAAGATGGCGTTAAAGGGCAGGTTGAGGATGCAAAAGGCGACGTTTCACAGCAGCTGCAGCAGGTTCAGAACTTTATCGGTCAGGGTGTTGATGCCCTGATCGTCAACCCGGTCGATACCAATGCGGTGAAACCGATTATGGACCAGGCGAGCAAAGCGGGTATCCCGCTGATCTTTGTCAACCGCCGTCCACAGGCTGAGCTGACCGGCAAAATGGCCTATGTCGGGTCCGATTCGGAACTGGCCGGACGCTTACAGATGGAAGCGCTGGCTAAAGCGATGAACGGCAAAGGCAATGTTGCCATCCTGATGGGTGACCTGGCGAATGAAGCGACCCGTGACCGTACCAAAGGGGTGGAAGAGGTTGCGGCTAAATTCCCTGGCATCAAAATTGTTCAGAAACAGACCGCCAAATTTACCCGTAACGATGCGGTAGACGTAGTCAGTAACTGGATGACTGCCGGTGATGAGATCAATGCCATCGCTTCTAACAACGATGAAATGGCGATCGGTGCGCTGCAGGCACTGGGTAAAAATCCGGACAAAATCCTGATCGCTGGCGTCGATGGCACACCCGATGCGCTGCAGATGCTGAAGCAGGGCAAGATGGTCGCCACGGTATTCCAGGATGCGCAGGGCCAGGGTGAAGGTGCGGTGCAGACGGCAATCAAACTGGTGAATGGCGAGAAAGTTCAGAAAGTCATCAATATCCCCTACCAGTTGATTACTAAAGAAAACATGGAACAGTTTACCAAGCGTAACCTGAAATAGTCGTTCCCGACCCAGCTGTACGGAGGTGATGTATGAACGCTTTTGCGCTTGAAGCCGAAGGCATCAGCAAGTTCTTCCCCGGCGTTAAAGCCCTCGACAACGTCTCGTTGCGGGTGCGTCCGGGAACGGTACATGCCTTGATGGGCGAAAATGGCGCGGGCAAATCCACTTTAATGAAGTGCCTGATCGGGATGTATCGTCCCGATCAGGGCACCATCAAAATTAAAGGGGAGCCGGTGCAGTTTCAGGACACCATGGACGCGTTGCGTTCCGGCATTTCAATGATCCACCAGGAACTCAACCTGGTGCCTTACATGACCGTCGCCGAGAATATCTGGCTGGGTCGCGAACCGATGAGATTTGGCTTTGTCGATCACGCCCGACTTAATCAGAAGACGCAGGAATTGCTGAACCGCCTGAATATCCGCCTGAAAGCCGATCGGATGGTGGGTGAGCTGAGCATCGCGTCGCAGCAGATGGTTGAGATTGCCAAAGCAGTTTCATGGGATTCAGACATCGTGATCATGGATGAGCCCACCTCCGCGCTGACAGAAACCGAAGTGGCGCATCTGTTTACCATCATTCGTGACCTGCGAGAGCAGGGCAAAGCGATCATCTACATCAGCCATAAGATGGATGAAATTTTCACCATCACCGATGAAGTCAGTATCTTCCGTGACGGCAACTGGATCGCCAGCGATCAGACGTCGAAATATACCCGCCAGTCGCTGATTACCCAGATGGTGGGACGCGAACTGACCCAGCTGTTCCCGAAATTCAACAGCGCAATTGGTGAAGAGGTGCTGACGGTGCGCAATCTCACCTGCAAAGATCGTTTCACCGACGTCAGTTTCAGTGTGCGCCGGGGGGAGATCCTCGGCGTCGCCGGACTGGTGGGTGCGGGTCGCAGCGAGGTGATGGAGAGCCTGTTCGGCATGGAGAGCTTCGATAGCGGCGAGATCTTAATTGATGGCGTGCCGGTGACGATCGACTCACCCTCAACCGCGATTGAAAAGGGCATGGCGTTCCTCACCGAAGACCGTAAAAAGTCCGGCCTGTTTCTGGTGCTATCGGTGATGGAGAACATGAGCATCGTTAACATGCCGGAGTACAGCGGCAAAAGCGGATTTGTCAGCCATGTGAAGATGGCGCAGGACTGCATGGATCAAATCCGTCGTCTCAACATCAAAACGCCGACCATGGATCAAATCATCAATAACCTCAGCGGCGGTAATCAGCAGAAAGTCCTGATTGCCCGCTGGCTGCTGGCGCAACCGAAGATTCTGATTCTGGACGAACCGACGCGCGGCATTGACGTCGGGGCGAAAGCGGAGATTTACCGCTTAATCAGTGAACTTGCCAATCGTGGCGTGGCTATCATCATGGTCTCCTCTGAACTGCCGGAAATTCTTGGCATGAGCGACCGGGTAATGGTCATGCACGGCGGGCGTATAACCGGCATCCTCGATAAAGAAGAAGCCGATCAGGAAACCATTCTGTCGTTGGCATCCGAGTGAGGCGCGAGACCACTATGAGCAATATGAAAGCTACTGCCACCCCGGCAGCCCCGCAGCAACCCTCTTTTTTTGCCAGCCTGCGTCATAAATTGCCGAAAGATACCGGCATTTTCGTGGTGATGGTGGGGATTGCGTTAATTTTTGAAATGTTCGGCTGGTACGTGCGTGACCAGTCTTTCCTGCTCAACACCAACCGTCTGATCCTGATTGTATTGCAGGTGGCGATTATCGGGATTATCGCCGTCGGCGTGACCCAGGTCATCATCACCACCGGTATCGATCTCTCCTCCGGGTCCGTTATCGCCCTGGCGGCGGTGGTGGCCGCGAGCCTGGCGCAGACCTCTGACAGCCTGTCGCCAATGTATCCGTCGCTGGTGAATATGCCTGCGGTGATCCCTATTGCGGCCGGTATCGGCGTCGGTTTGCTGGCGGGTGTGGTCAATGGTGTGCTGATCACCCGCACCGGTATTCCGCCCTTTATTGCCACGCTGGGCATGATGGTGTCGGCACGCGGTCTGGCGCAGTATTACACCCAGGGCAATCCGATCAGCTTCCTTTCCGATGGCTTCACCTCAATCGGACAGGGTGCCATGCCGGTAGTGATTTTCCTGGTGGTGGCGCTGCTGTTCCATATCGCCCTGAAGCATACCCGCTACGGTAAATATGTTTACGCCATCGGCGGCAACATGACCTCGGCGAAAGTCTCCGGTATCAACGTTAATAAGTATCTGATTATCGTCTACACCATTGCAGGCGCGCTCTCTGGCCTGGCGGGTGTAGTACTGGCGGCGCGCGTCAGCAGCGGTCAGTCGAGCATGGGGATGTCGTACGAGCTGGATGCGATTGCCGCAGCCGTTATCGGTGGCAGCAGCCTGATGGGTGGCGTGGGCCGTATCACCGGAACATTAATTGGCGCAGTGATCCTTGGCCTGATTAAAAGCGGATTCACCTTCGTTGGTGTCGATGCGTACATTCAGGACATCATCAAAGGGATGATTATTGTGGCTGCGGTCTCTATCGACATGCACCGTAACCGCAAAAAACGTTAATCAGCAGGCGTTGCCTTCTTCCGGATGCGGGAGAGGGCAACGGTTGCTTTTTATCACCCGGCATTCGTCAGCGATAAGAAATCCTGCTGATAGCGGTTACATTCACTCCCTGTTTTTTACTCCTCTGTTCAGGCCCTGCCAGCCTTCATCAGGTGCAATGCGTTTCCACTGCACTCAAACTGTACAACCTGTCATCACTTTTCTGCACGTCTGACTCGCAGCGTCTGCACTGTCACAGTGCGCCTGACGGTTTTACTCTCTCTTCTCAGCCATTCCTGATGCTTATTAACCCATAAGAGGTAATCAGAAACGCTTATTTTCCGGGCCGTTAGGAAAAATCTGTCTGCCTGATGGCCTGAATTTTTTAAACCTGGCCTGCATCTTGCAAAATCTCTGTTATCAGGGCGATGGGATCAGACCCATTTCGCTATTCGGGGTGAGTGACGGAGGCAAGATGAATTTAAGACGACTGAAGTACTTTGTGAAAATCGTCGATATCGGCAGTCTGACGCAGGCAGCAGAAGTGTTGCACATCGCCCAGCCTGCACTCAGTCAGCAGGTCGCGACGCTGGAAAATGAACTGGATCAGCAGTTGCTGATTCGTACCAAGCGCGGTGTTACGCCAACTGAGGCGGGTAAGATTCTCTATGGTCATGCGCGCACCATTCTGCGCCAGTGTGAGCAGGCCCAGACTGCGGTAATTAACGCCGGTCAGGTGCTGAGTGGGCAGGTATCGATTGGGCTTGCCCCAGGCACCGCGGCTTCATCGCTGACCATGCCGCTGTTGCAGACCGTGCGCGATCAATTTCCGGAAGTGCTGGTTTACCTGCACGAAAATAGCGGCAGCGTGCTGAATGAGAAAGTGATGAACGGTCAGCTGGATATGGCGGTGCTGTACGATCGCGCGCCCACTGCCGGGATCACCAGCATGCCGCTGATGAAAGAGGATCTGTTTCTGGTAGGCGCCACCGATTACCCGGGAGCCAGCGTCGATCTGGCCGATGTGGCGCAGATGAGTCTGTTTTTACCGCGCGATTACAGCGCAGTACGCAAGCGGGTCGATGAGGCCTTTTCGCTGCGTCGTCTGAGTGCACGCATCATCGGTGAGATCGAATCGATTTCAACCCTGACTGCAGCCATTTCCAGCGGCATGGGCGTGACCGTATTACCTGAGTCCGCCGCCCGTTCGCTGGTGGGCTCCACCGATGCCTGGATGTCACGGATCAACAGCCCGTCATTGAGTCTGCCGCTGTCACTGAACGTCTCCGCCCGGTTGCCGCTGTCACCTTCAGCGCAGGCAGTGAAGAATATTCTGCTGTCGCTGCTGAATAAGCCGCTGAGTGAGGAGCGGGAGTTGATGTTAGTGAGTTAAGAGGGCGCTTGCAGCGGGCTGGCACTGAGCGGGTTTCGCTTTGCAGCGGGCTGCACTGAGCGGGTTACGCCCGCCAGGCGTATGGGAGTTTCAGGTCACTTAGCCGCGCGTTAGCACTGAGCGGGGTTCGCCCGCCAGGCGATGAAGAGTTTCAGGTTGCCCGAGCAGGCGGACGCGTCAAGGGGCGGACGCCCGCCCCTTAACAATCCCGGCGTCCGGCTGCCTGCGCGCCCCGCTGTGCGGGGTACCTTCGTCACGCCCTGCGGCCGACGGACCGTCCGGACTCGCCATCCCTGGCTCGTACCGTCCTTTCGCCGACGTCCTGTCGGCTCATCCTTGCCTGCGGTAGTTCCTCAGCGCTCCGGACGCCTCTGGTAAACCTTCGTCTGTAATTTCTGTATTTATTTGCTGCACAGAGCTGTTTACTGGCTGGACAGGAAGAGGTTCTATCTTTCCATTTCGACGCAATGTGAACTTCATAGCACGAATGATAAATCCATGTTGGCGTGAAGAATTGCTGATGCGACTTTTAAATTATTCTGAATAGCTTTTGGGCACGTTTTTTTTCTCTGATACCGGGTTATTCCGCGATCTCTATATCTGAAACAATAAAACTTCAATCAGGTTGATTTCACGCTGTATGAAAATTGATCTGATGTTTGCCGGAAGATAGTTTAATCAGGCTGTGAAAGCAGTGGGCCTGTCAGCAGAAAACAGGCTGGCTTTCTCTTTTTAAAATGGAGTTTAAAACGATGGCTATTCCAGCTTATCTCTGGCTTAAAGATGACGGTAACAACATTATTGTCGGATCAGTCGACGTGGCAGGTCGTGAAGGCGCTATTGAAGTCCTCGGCCTGAATCACGGCGTCATGCTCTCCACAGACAACGTGACGGGTAAAACAACCGCTGTCCGCGAACACGCTTCTTACAGTTTTGATAAAGAGATCGATAAGTCCAGTCCCTGCCTTTACCGGGCTGTGACCTCAGGTCAAAAGCTTTGCTCAGCGGAAATAAGATTTTACCGGATAAATGACGCGGGGCAGGAGGTGGAATATTTCAATACTTTGATGGAAGGCGTAACCGTTATCTGTGTGGGCCCGATGATGTATGACGTTAAATCCTGCTATGGTGAGGCGCGGGATCATCTGGAAACTGTAGAGCTGATTTACGAAAAAATTACCTGGCGATATGCAGACGGAAATATCGTCCACTCGGACAGCTGGAATGATCGAGTGACAGCATAAAGGAATATAACGATGACATGGACATATGAGCAAAGCACGGGTCACTTATACCACAACAGTGAATTTATTGAGGCCGGCTACTCAGGTAGTCTGACTAACAAAAATAATCCCGATCGCCAGCATGTAAGAGGGATGGGGCCCCTTCCTCAGGGAACGTACAGAATTGCAGGGCACTCCACATCAAAAGGACCCCTGACCATTATTCTGGTGCAGACTTCCGGAGAGTCTTTTGGCCGTTCGGCATTTCGCATTCATGGCGAAAGGGTCAATAAGCCAGCGGGCTTCGCCTCAGAAGGCTGCATCATTATGTCACTTGCAACCCGGCGACGCGTGCTGCGTGAAGGCGGGACGCTGGAGGTGGTCCGATGAAATATCTGATATTGATTGGCCTTCTGCCCTTCGCGGTCTGGGCTGGAGCGAATACATCCGACTGGGAAAATTCGCTGAAGGGCATCGCGTCAGGAGAGCAAGCCTGGCTTGCAAAAGTGCCCCAACTGGCAGCTACGGCTGATGTTCAGCAGGCAACCCGGATGGAGGATGCCCTTGCCTCGGCGTTAGCAAAGAATACCCCGGACGTGCTGGAGACGCTCCGGGTTATTGACGCCAGATCCTGGCCCCATATGGCAGGTACAGACATTGTCTGCAGCGTTCCGGCTGAGCAACCTACAGCCTTTATAGAGGATTTTTATCAACAAACCCGTCTGGCGCTACTGGCAACTGACCAGGGTGCGACCTGTCTGTGGATCCTGGAAGCAAGCTATGAAGAGATGAAAGCAGAGAGCGCCAGAATGCGTAATCTATCGCCTTCTGTAAAATAGCCTCTCCCCCAGACCGGGTTTCAGTCAAATTCTGAAGTCCGGCCGCCCATCTCAAACCTCTCTGTACCCCCAAAACCCACCCCGTTATTCCCTAAAGTCATAAATGCGAATTTTTTAGTATTTCCGGTTATCAATAATAGTTCTTACCATCAGATAATCAGATTATGTAAAGGGAGGTAAATACCGTGAATTTCCAGCAGCTTAAAATCATCCGCGAGGCGGCCCGCTGTGAGTTTAACTTAACGGAAGTCGCTAACACGCTGTTTACCTCCCAGTCGGGAGTAAGTCGGCACATCCGCGACCTGGAAGATGAACTCGGGGTTGAGATCTTTATTCGTCGCGGCAAGCGCCTGCTGGGGATGACCGAGCCGGGCAAAGCGCTGCTGACCATCGCTGAGCGTATCCTGGATGAAGCGGGCAAAGTGCGACGTCTGGCCGATGTCTTTACCAATGAAACCAGCGGCATCCTGACCATAGCCACTACCCATACTCAGGCGCGCTACAGCCTGCCGAAAGTCATCAAAGCGTTTCGTCAGCTCTATCCTAACGTCCGGCTTGAACTCAATCAGGGTTCGCCGCAGGAAATTGTCACCATGCTGCTGGCGGGTGAGGCGGACATTGGCATCGCCAGTGAATTACTGGTCAACAACAGCAGCCTGGCGGCGTTCCCCTGGTTCAGCTGGCATCACGCCTTACTGGTGCCGAAAGGACATGAACTGGTGCAGAACCAGCCGGTTTCACTGAGCACGCTCAGCCGCTATCCGCTGATCACCTACCGGCAGGGTATCACCGGACGTTCGCGGGTTGACCGTGCATTCCAGACGGCCGGTTTAAAACCAGATATCGTGCTCAGCGCTCAGGACTCCGATGTGGTGAAAACCTACGTCAAACTCGGTTTAGGCGTGGGGATACTGGCCGATCAGGCGTGTGAAACTGAAGAGAGTGAAGAGCTGGTGCGCCTCGATGCCACGCATCTGTTCGATGCCAGCACCGTATGGCTCGGCCTCAAGCGCGGCCAGCTGCAACGCAACTACGTCTGGCAGTTCCTGGAACTCTGCAACGCCAACCTGTCGCTGGAAGAGATCAAGCGTCAGGCGCTCTCCTACAGCAATGACGACGAACCGGTTATCGACTTCCAGATTTAAGCACACGGCGCATCCACCCGGATGCGCGCCTGTTTCCGCACGGCATAAAATTTCAAATCATTGCGAAAATCTCCCCTATCGACCTTTCTCACCCCGCACAACAACATCCTGCGCTGACCCGGCGCGATAAAGTGGAATCAGCTGACCACAAGGGGATGATATGTCGCGACTACAACTTAACGATAGCGATCTGCTGCGCCAGCAGGCGCTGTTTAATGGACGCTGGCAGGATGCGCATCAGGGCGCCACGCTGCCGGTTACCGATCCCGCCACGGGCGAAACCCTGGCGACGATTCCGGCACTGGGTCGGGCAGAAACCGGGCAGGCGATAGCTTATGCGGAAACTGTGCGCATCAGCTGGGGCAAAACTACCAATGCCAGCCGTGCCGCGCTGCTGGAAAAGTGGCATCAACTGATTATTGAACACGCTGACGACCTGGCGATTATCATGACCGCCGAGCAGGGCAAACCGCTGGCGGAAGCCAGAGGCGAAGTGCTCTATGGAGCCAGCTTCGTGAAATGGTTCGCGGAAGAGGCACGCCGCATCTATGGCGACACCATTCCCGCACCCAGCGAGGACCGGCGCATCCTGGTGCTGAAACAGCCGGTAGGCGTTGCCGCCGCGATCACGCCGTGGAACTTCCCGATTGCGATGATCACCCGCAAGGTGGCGCCCGCGCTGGCCGCCGGATGCCCGATTATTGTTAAGCCTTCCGAGTTAACACCGCTGTCCGCGCTGGCACTGGCGGTACTGGCAGAGCGCGCGGGCTTCCCGTCCGGCGTGCTGCAGGTGCTGACCGGCCTGCCCACGGAGATTGGCGCGACGCTGACTGAAAGCCGCACGGTACGTAAAATCTCCTTTACCGGTTCAACCCGCATCGGACAGTTACTGATGCAACAGAGCGCCGACAGCATCAAGCGCCTGAGTCTGGAGCTGGGTGGCAACGCGCCGCTGATCGTGTTTGATGATGCCGATATTGAGATTGCCGTCGCGGGGGTCATGCTCAGCAAGTTCCGCAACGCCGGGCAGACCTGCGTCTGCGCTAACCGCATCCTGGTGCAGCGAAGTATCTATCCGCGTTTCACCGCCCGATTGCTGGAGGCGGTCGCCACTCTGAAAGTGGGCGATGGTTTTGCGCCCGACAGCACTATTGGCCCTTTGATCAATAGCCGCGCGGTAGAGAAAGTGAACGGTCATATCGATGATGCGCTCAGCCAGGGAGCAACGCTGCTGACCGGCGGCATCAGCCAGGGCAACGGGACCTTTGTGCAGCCCACGGTGCTCGGTGAGGTCACCGCCACCATGCGCATCGCCCATGAAGAGACGTTTGGTCCGGTCGCGCCGCTGTTTATCTTCGATGATGAAGAGGAGGCAATCGCGATGGCAAATGACACGCCCTACGGCCTGGGTGCCTATTTCTTTACCGAGAACATCCGGCGCGCATGGCGGGTAGCGGAGGCGCTGGAGTTTGGCATGGTCGGCTTTAATACCGGCGCTATTTCCCTGGAGGTCGCGCCGTTTGGCGGCGTGAAACTCTCCGGTATTGGCCGGGAAGGTTCCCGCTACGGAATTGATGAATATCTGGAACAGAAAACATTTCACATTGGCAGTCTGTAACTAAAAATGAAAAAAGCCAGCCGGATAATCCGGCTGGCTTTTTTTTGCCTGAGGCTCCGTAAAAACTTACCGGCGTCAAATAATTGTTCTGAAAAATTAAAGAATTTATCAGGGATGTGAAGCGGGTCGTTAAATCGGCGGATCATGTGAACCGGATTGAGCCGCCTGACCCGAAATATCCGCTTTGGTGCAATTTCCGTGCAGGTTGCACCAGCAGGGCGCATAAATTTTGTGAAGTAAATCATCTGTTTAATTGTTCGGCAATTCCGCAAAAAATCCCCCGCCAATACGGCAGAAAATTTTTTTGCACTGTTTTAAACGCATTTTTATTTTTTGCCCGGCTGGCATACTTTCTGCATTAGCTTATTAACAGCGCAGAAACCGGCAGTTTTAAACGCTAATAAACCAGCAACTGATGGGTGTAACAAATAAGGAATTCTTCCATGTTAAGTTTCGACCCGGAAAAAGTTTCTCTTCCAGCTGGCCATTATATTGGCGGCCAGCACTGTCAGAGCCAGGGCGCATCCTTTGAGGTTAAACGTCCCTCCGATGGCAGGGTCTATGCCACGCTGCAGGACGCCACGCCGCAGGATGTCGATCGTGCCGTTACTGTGGCGCATCAGGCGCTGAAAAGCAGCGGCTGGTCCGGTTGTCCGCCGCGCGAACGCGGACGGATACTGCGCCGCTGGGCCGATCTGATTGAGCAGGACGCGCTGCTGGCACAGCTGGAAGCGCTGGGCTCCACCCGGCCGATCAATGACGTGGTGCTGCACGAAATTCCTTTTACCGCCGAAGCGATTCACTTCTATGCCGAATGCGCTGACAAATACAGCGGGGATCTCTTTCCCACCCGCGACAGCAGCCTGGGCATGCTGATTGCCGAACCTTATGGCGTTATCGCCGCGATTACCCCGTGGAATTTCCCGCTGTCGATGGCGTCGTGGAAATGCGGACCGGCGCTGGCGGCGGGCAATGCGGTGGTGCTTAAACCCTCTGAACTGACCCCGTTTTCTACCGTGCGCATGGCCGAACTGGCCATTCAGGCTGGCTTGCCGGCCGGCGTGCTGAACATTGTACAGGGCAGTGGCGCGGTGACCGGCAGCGCGCTGGTAAAACATCCGCTGGTGCGCAAAGTCTCGTTTACCGGCTCGACGCTGACCGGTCAACGCATTATGAGCGATGCCGCGCAGCACGGCATGAAGCCGGTGACGCTGGAACTGGGCGGCAAAAGTCCGCAACTGGTGTTTGATGACGCGGGTGACCTTGAGGTGCTGGCCCAGCGTATTCTGCGCGGCTTCACCGCCAACGGCGGTCAGGCCTGCGTGGCGGGCACCCGTCTTATTGTGCAGCGCAACATTGCCGATCCGCTGGTGGAGCGGCTGGCTCAGCTCTGCCGGGAGGTTAAACCGGGTGTCACCTGGCAGGAGGGCAGCCGCTACGCGCCGCTGATCGACGAACGACAGGGCAACAAAGTCTGCTCGGTTATTGAGGCGGCAAAAGCGCAGGGCGCAGAAGTGCTGGTGGGCGGTGAGCGTTTTGCCGACACCGACGACGGCTGGTTCTGGCAGCCCACGCTGCTGAGTCACGTGGCGCAGGATAACCCGGCGGTCCAGCAGGAGATTTTTGGTCCGGTGCTGACGGTGCAGACGTTTGATGATGAAGAGCAGGGACTGGCGATGGCCGCCCATGACACCTATGGCCTCTGCGCCGGTGTTCACACCCTGAGTCTGCCGCGCGCGCTGCGGGCAATGCGCGCCATCGACGCGGGCACCGTCTGGATCAACCGCTATGGCCGCTCCGGCGACTTCATCATTCCGACCGGTGGCTTTCTCGGCTCCGGCATTGGTAAAGATTTAGGCCGCCAGGCGTTTCAGGCCTGCCAGCGCCAGAAGAGTGTACTCATCGATTTCTAAGCGCAACTGACAATGACGAGGGTGTTACATGGCACTGTTTAAACCGAAATTCATCACGTTTGACTGTTACGGCACGCTGATTCGCTTCGATATGGCGGGTGCCGCGCAGCGCTGTTTCAGCGACCGCGTCGACCCGGACGCAATGCTCGCCTTTACCACCGACTTTTCCAGCTACCGGCTGGATGAGGTGCTCGGCGCGTGGAAACCCTACTACGACGTGGTGAGTAATGCCCTGCAGCGCACCTGCAAAAAGTGGGGCGTCCGCTGGGACAAAGCCGACAGCGACTTTATCTACACCGACTGCGCCAGCTGGGGTCCGCATCCCGACGTGCCCGCCGGGCTGGCAAAGGTGGCTAAGGAGTTTCCGCTGGTGCTGCTGACCAACTCGATGAAAGACCTGATCCCGCATCACGAACCGCGTCTGGGCGCACCAATCTATATGGCTATCACGGCAGAAGAGACGGGAGCCTACAAACCACAGATGAAGGGCTTCGAGTACATGCTGGATAAGCTCGGCTGCGGCCCGGAGGAGATCCTGCACGTCTCCTCCAGCTTTCGCTATGACCTGATGACTGCCCACGATCTCGGCATCAAAAACAAAGTCTGGGTTAATCGCGGTCATGAACCGGCGAATCCTTATTACCAGTACACCGAAATCAACGATATCGGCGGCCTGCCTGGCGTCGTCGGACTCTGAGGAACACCCCATGAAACTGGAATCGTTCTGGCAGGCCACCGCTCCGGCCTTTACCGGTGCCGCACGCGAACCGCTGCCCGCACAGGCGGACGTGGTGGTGATTGGCGGTGGCTTCACCGGCATCTCGGCGGCCCTGAACCTGGCGCGCAGCGGCATCAGCGTTGTGCTGCTGGAGAGTGGCGACGTGATGAGTCAGGCCTCGGCGCGCAACGGCGGCCACTGCAACACCGGTGTGGCGCAGAACTTCGCCTCGCTGGTGGCGAGCCAGGGTCTGGAGCAGGCCAGCCGCTTCTATCGGGCATTTGATGAGGCGGTGAGCTATGTCCAGCAACTGATCCAGGATGAAGCGATCGACTGCGATTTCCGGCTGTGCGGCAAACTCAAGCTCGCCAGCAAAGCGTCGCATGTGGCCGGGCTGCAGGAAGCGTATGAGCTGATGCGGCGCACCGTTGACCCGGAGATCGAACTGCTCGACAAAACCGCAGTGCGTGACGAGATCGCCAGCGATGACTTTCATGGCGGCCTGCTGCAGAAGCGTGGCGGTCAGATGCACATGGGCAAGTTCGGCGTCGGGCTGGCTGAGGCCGCCGCCCGCAGCGGCGCGAAGATTTTTCCGCACCACGCCGTGACGAAGCTAGAACGCCTGAAGGGTTATCAGCATCGGGTAGAGACCGCGCAGGGCACCATTCTGGCGGACAAAGTGCTGATGGCGACCGGCTGCTCCAACGTCGGCCCTTTTCCCTGGTTTCAGCGCCGCATTGTGCCGGTCGGCAGCTTTATCGTGGTGACGGAGGCGCTCGACCCGGCGCTGCTGCGCCAGGTGCTGCCAAAGGATCGCACCTACGTCACCTCACTGAATATCGGCAACTACTTCCGTACCACGGCCGATCGCCGTTTGGTGTTTGGCGGGCGGGCGCGGTTTGCCGTCAGCAACCCGACGTCGGACTCGCGTAGCGGTGAGATCCTGCGCCGGGCGATGACGCAGATGCTGCCACAGCTTGGCCAGTCGCAGGTGGATTACTGCTGGGGCGGTATGGTTGACATGACCGCCGACCGTCTGCCGCACGCGGGTGAACAGGATGGCCTCTTCTATTCGCTGGGCTACAGCGGTCACGGCACCCAGATGTCGGTGTGGATGGGACGCGTCATGGCCAGTCTGCTGGCTGAAAAGCGCACTGAAAATCCCTGGCAGCGCGATACATGGCCTGCGCTGCCCGGTTATCACGGCAAGCCATGGTTTTTACCGCTCGCAGGACTCTATTACAAAGCAAAGGATCGCCTTTCATAACGTCCCGTCGGGTGCTGACCGCCAGGTCATCAGCACCGCCAGAACATGATCCCCGGTTCGCCTGACTATTGAGGGTACAGAGATGAGTAAATTTGATAATAACGACGCTGATGCGGTAAATCCGGCACTGACGCGCATGATCACCGAAGGTTCATTGTCACGTCGCAGCCTGATGAAAATGCTCTCAGCCGGTGCGGTGATGAGCAGCGGCCTGATCACTTTTTCAGGGGCCGCACTGGCGGATGACAAGCCGGTCAGGGGCGGTAAACTGCGGGCGGCGATGTCGAATGCCTCGGCCACCGATACACTTGATCCGGCCAAAAGTAACAACAGTGCGGATTACACCCGCCAGTTCATGTTCTACAGCGGCCTGACCGAACTGGATAAAAACCTGATGGCGCAACCGGCGCTGGCCGAATCGCTGGAATCCAGCGACGGCATTACCTGGCATATCAAACTGCGTAAGGGGGTCACTTTCCATGATGGCAAACCGCTGACCGCCAAAGATGTCATTTACTCGCTCAGCCGTCACAAAGATCCGGCCATCGCCTCTATCGCCTTTAAGCTCGCCGATCAGTTCAAAACCTTCAGCGCGGTCAATGATAACGAGGTGCAGCTGGAGCTGAGCAGCGCTAACTTCGACGTCCCTTATATGCTGGCGACGCCGCCATTTCTGATCGTGCCGGACGGCACCAAAGATTTCAGCAAAGGCATCGGCACCGGTCCGTTTGTCTGCAAAACATTTATGCCGGGTACGCGCACCATCGGCACCAAAAACCCCAACTACTACAAACCTGGTCTGCCGCATCTGGATGAGGTAGAACTCATCGGCGTCACCGACGGCGCCGCGCGCGTTAATGCCCTGATGTCGGGCGATCTGCAGATGGTTTCCACGCTGACCGCTGCCGACTGCAAGCGCATCAAAGCCAGCAGCGAATTTGGCGTGCTGGAGAGTAAATCGGGCATGTACACCAACCTGATTATCCGCACCGATGTGAAGCCGGGTAACAACGAAGATTTCGTGCTGGCGATGAAATATCTGCAGCCACGTGAAATGCTGGTGAAAACGGTGCTGCAGGGTTACGGCGACGTCAGTAATGACACCCCGGTGCCGCCGTGGCATCCGCTCTATAACGCCGATCTCAAACCGCGTGCGCTGGACATTGAAAAAGCGAAGTTCCACATCAAAAAAGCGGGCATGGCCGGCTCCACGGTGGAGATTATCACCACGCCGAATATCGAAGGGGCAAATGAAGGCGGTCAGATGATCCAGCAGATGGCGCGCGGGGCAGGGCTGAACATCAAAGTGCGACGTGTGCCGTATGACGGTTACTGGTCTTCGCACTGGATGAAAGATCCGGTGGGATATGGCTCGATAAATCCGCGTCCGACGCTCGACATGCTCTTCTCACAGTTCTATCTCTCTACCGCACCGAATAACGAATCGGGCTGGAAAAATCCTCAGTTTGATCAACTGGTGGTCGCGGCACGCGGTGAGCGCGATCAGGCGAAACGCAAGCAGATGTATGGCGATATGCAGACGCTGATTTATGACCACTGCGGCACCCTTATCCCGACCTTTATCAGCTCCACGGATGGTTATAACAAAAAGGTCAAAGGGGTGGAGGCCTGGCCGTCAGGCATGATGATGGGCTATCGCTTCCATGAATTTGCGTGGCTGAGCGCCTGATACGTTATTTGAGGAAGGAGTACGCCGATGAACCGATACATGCTGTTCCTGATTGCCCGGCGAATTGGTGCCGGCATCCTGACTTTGCTTATCGTCTCGGCGGTGGTGTTTTTCATCACCAGCCTGCTGCCGGGCGACGCAGCGCAGATGATCCTCGGCCAGAACGCCACGCCGGAAACGGTGGCGGCGTTACGGCAGCAGCTGGGTCTCGATCAGCCTTTGCTGATGCGCTACTTCCACTGGCTGACAGGCATGGTGCAGGGCGACTTTGGCACCTCGTTTGCCAGCCATTTGCCGGTCTCGCAGCTGGTGGCGCAGCGCATTCCCGCCACCTTTGAACTGGCGGGTATCACCACGCTGATCTGCGTGCCGCTGGCGCTGATTATCGGCATTATTGCGGCGATGAATCGCGGTTCCCGACTCGATCGGGCGCTGGTCATCGGCACCATGGCGACGGTTGCCGTGCCGGAGTTTCTGGTGGCGACGGTGGCGGTACTGATTTTCGCCGTCAAGCTGCACTGGGTCTCGGCGATGTCGTTCGGCAGCCCGGATAGCGACCTGCTGAGTTACCTCAAAGCCTATGCGCTGCCGGTGCTGACCCTCTGCTGCGTGCTGGTGGCGCAGATGGCACGTATGACGCGGGCAGCCATTATCAACCAGCTCGACAGTCCTTATCTGGAGATGGCGCTGCTGAAAGGGGTTTCACCGCTGAGAGCGGTGCTGCGTCACGCACTGCCTAACGCGGTCGGCCCCATCGCCAATGCCATTTCACTCAGCCTCTCCTATCTGTTTGGCGGGGTGATCATCATCGAAACTATCTTCAGCTATCCCGGTCTCGCCAGCCAGCTGGTGGATGCGGTCAGTAACCGCGACCTGCCGGTGGTGCAGCTCTGCGTGATGCTGTTCGCCGCCTGCTATCTGGTCCTGCTGCTGGCGGCAGACATTCT
Source organism: Pantoea sp. EKM20T (assembly GCF_011800485.1). Taxonomy (NCBI): domain Bacteria; kingdom Pseudomonadati; phylum Pseudomonadota; class Gammaproteobacteria; order Enterobacterales; family Erwiniaceae; genus Pantoea; species Pantoea sp. EKM20T. Next base: position 137,563 of record NZ_JAALFW010000002.1, read on the forward strand.
GACTATCGCCTTTAACCCGAAATGGAGAAGCGCATGAATATTCTCTCGTTGCCCTGGCGTTTCTTACAGTCGCTCTCCTGGTCGGGACGGCTGGGTCTGATAATGTCGCTGTTCTGGCTGCTGATGGCAATATTCGGCACCCCGCTGGCCCCGCACAGCATTGATGACATCGGCGGCGGCCCGCTGATGGGCGGCCTGACGTCCGATAACCTGCTGGGCACCGACTACCTTGGGCGCGACATGCTGAGCCGCATTCTCTATGGCGCGAAGTTCTCTATCGGTCTGGCGCTGAGTGCGGCGCTGCTGGCCAGCCTGATCGGCACGCTGCTGGCGCTGCTGGCAGCGGTGGCGGGGCGCTGGCTGGAGGAGGTACTGGGCCGCGTCAACGACGCGCTGCTGGTACTGCCGGGCAAAGTGCTGTCGCTGATGATAGTCGCGGTATTTGGCTCCTCACTGCCGATGCTGATCCTCACGGCGGTCTTCACCTACTGGCCGGGCGCATTTCGTATCGCGTTTGCCATGGCCAGCTCGCTGCGCAGCATGGACTACGTCCGGGCGTCACGGCTGCGGGGCGAAAGCCGCTGGTATATCGCCATTCACGATATCCTGCCCAACATGGTGCACCCGATGCTGACTGATTTTGGTCTGCGCTTTGTCTACATCGTGCTGCTGCTGAGCGGCCTGAGCTTCCTCGGTCTGGGTGTTCAGCCGCCCTACGCCGACTGGGGCACGCTGGTGCGTGAAAATATGCAGGGGCTGTTTGACGGCTCGCCTGCGGTGCTGATGCCCGCGCTGGCGATTGCCAGCCTGACCATTGGTGCCAACCTGTTTATTGACAGCCTGCAGGCGATGCGTCCGATGACGCTGGCGAAGGAGGGAGCATGAACGTGACACCACATACCGCCATGCCGGTGATTTCGGTAGATAAACTGCGCGTCACTGCGCAGACCGATCGCGGCGAAGAGATCGACCTGGTTTCCGACATTCACTTTACCGTGCAGAAGGGCGAAGTGCTGGCGCTGATTGGCGAATCCGGCTCAGGTAAAACCACTATCGCGATGGCGCTGATGGGTTACGCCCGCAGCGGCTGCCGCATCGCCGAAGGCAACATTCACGTTGCCGGCACCGACGTTAACAGCCTGACGCCGGGGCAGTTGCGCGCTTTCCGTGGCAACAAAGTCGCCTATATCGCCCAGAGCGCGGCAGCGTCGTTTAATCCGGGCATGAAGATCCTCGACCAGGTGATTGAGCCGGTGGTTATCCACGGCACCCTGACCCGCAAAGCGGCAAAAGCCAAAGCGATTGAGCTGTTCCGCGAACTGGCGCTGCCCAACCCCGAGACCATTGGCGACCGCTTCCCGCACCAGGTGTCGGGCGGTCAGTTACAGCGTCTGATGACGGCGATGGCGCTGATTGGCGATCCTGACGTGGTAATCCTTGATGAACCTACTACCGCGCTGGATGTGACCACGCAGGTGGAAGTGCTGAAGGCGTTTCGCCGCGTGGTGGTGCAGCGCGGCGTCACGGCAATTTACGTCAGTCACGATTTAGCCGTGGTGGCGCAGATGGCAGACCGGATACTGGTGCTGCTGCGCGGCAAAATGGCGGAGTATGGCAGCACCGCGCATCTGATCGGCGCGCCGCAGGCGGAGTACACCCGTTTACTGATGGAGGCGGCGCGGCAGAAAGAGCGGCCCAGCAACTGGTGCCCGGTTGCCGCCGATATTCAGCCGCTGCTTGAGGTGCGCGACCTCAGCGCAGGTTATGGCCCGCGCGGCAGCGATGGCTACCCGAAAATACGCATTCTGGAGGATATCAACCTCAGGCTGTGGAAAGGGCAGGCGATTGGCATCATTGGTGAGTCAGGCTCAGGTAAAACCACCCTGGCGCACGCTATTGCCGGACTCAACGCTCCAAGCCACGGCCATATTCTGTTCAACGGCCACTACATCGCGGGCGATATGCAAAAACGGCCTGACAACGAGCTGCGCCGCATTCAGTATGTATTCCAGATGGCAGACACCGCGCTGAACCCGGCCCACAGCGTTGAACGCATCCTGTCACGTCCGCTGACGCTGTTTCACGGTCTGAGCGGTGCGGCCCGACAGCAGCGGCTTTATCAACTGCTGGATCTGGTGCAGCTTCCGCGCAGCGTGCTGTGGCGGCGTCCCTGGGCGCTCTCCGGCGGGCAGAAGCAGCGCGTCAATCTGGCGCGCGCGCTGGCGGCTGAGCCGGATCTGATTCTGTGTGATGAAGTGACCTCGGCGCTGGATACAGTGGTTGCCGCTGCCGTCCTCGACTTAATCAGCGAACTGCGCCGCGAACTGGGACTCTCGGTGATCTTCATCAGCCATGACATGCATGCGGTACGCGCGGTGTGTGATGAAATCGTGGTGATGAAGAGCGGTCGCATCGTCACCCAGCTGGCGCGCAGCGACTACGACAAGCCGACCAGCGAATTGTATTTCGAGCGGCTGAAACGCGCGGTGCCGGAGCTGCGTCAGGGCTGGCTGGATGAGCATGAAGAGATTTTAAAAGCAGAGTGAGTTGCCTGAAGCAACGGGCACCCTGATTAATCCGCCTGCACAGCACTGATGTAATGCGCGGGCGGCACGGGTCAAGGCACCGCGGCGATATCGCCCTGTGCCAGACCAGATACTGACAACAGAGGTAGTCTTGTTATGCCTGCACCGATTCGTTATGTACAGGACAGTGCGAATTTTCCCGATTCCGCCGATGTAGTGGTGATTGGCGCCGGTATCGCCGGAGCCGCCGCCACCTGGGAGCTGGCGAAGCAGGGACTGAAGGTCGTGCTAATCGAAAAAGGCCTGGTAGGGGCGGAGCAGTCGAGCCGTAACTGGGGCTGGTGTCGCCAGCAGAACCGTGATGAGCGTGAATTGCCGCTGATTATTTATGCGCTGCAACGCTGGGGTGAGCTTAACGATGAAACCGGCGAGGAGCTGGGTTTCCGCCGCAGCGGGCTGGTTTACGCCACGCAGGAAGAGTCGGACATCGCGGCCTGGGATAAGTGGATCCAGATGGCAAAAGGCTATGGCGTGCGCAGTTCGATTCTCACAGCGGAGCAGGCTAAAGCGATGACGCCCGGCAGCACCACAAACTGGCGGGGCGGTCTCTCAGCGCCAACCGACGGTCACGCCGAACCACGGCTGGCCGCACCGGGGCTGGTGGCGGGCGCGCTGAAAAAAGGGGCGCTGCTGTTTCAACAATGCGCGGTGCGCGGGCTGGATATCGCCGCCGGTCGGGTCAGCGGCGTCTGGACCGAGCGCGGCCTGATCAAAACCAGCCGGGTGATCTGTGCCGCCGGGGCCTGGACCTCCATGTTCTGCCGTCGTCATGGTATCGATCTGCCGCTGGGCAACGTGATTGGCACCGCCTTCCGCACGCAGCCCATTGAGCAGGCGATTGCCATGCCACTCTACACACCTGGCTTTGCCTGTCGGCCACAGATGGACGGCAGCTACACCGTATCCGTCTCGGGTCGTGGTCGGCTGGAGCCGGGCGCGCAGGGGCTGCGCTATGCCCGCCAGTTCTACCCGACGTTTAAAAGCCGCCGCAAGAATCTCACCCTGAATCTTGGCCTTTCGCCGTTCTTCAATGGCCCTGAAGCGATGGGTGGCTGGGCATTTGACCGCGAGTCGCCGTTTGAGCGCATGCGCATTCTCGATCCGGCAGCCGATGCAACGATCGTGGAAGAGGGACTGGCGGCGATGCGGCGTGAATACCCGGCGCTGGCGAACCTGCGGCTGGCGCAGTCGTGGGGCGGCATGATTGACAGCACCCCGGATGCGATTCCGGTGATCTCCACCGTGGCGAAACTGCCGGGGCTGGTGCTCTCGGCGGGCTACAGCGCCCACGGCTTCGGTATCGGACCGGGTGCCGGACGACTGGCAGCCGATCTGGCGACCGAAGCCACGCCAGTCGTTGATCCCACCCCTTATCGCTACAGCCGTCTGGTTGACGGCAGCGGACTTGAAACGCCAGGAATGATGTAAGGAGACCTGCAATGAGCCTGAAAATACGCGCAATGACGCCGGACGATATCGACCCCTGTTTCACCTTAACGCAGGCACTGAAATGGCCCCACCGACGTGAAGACTGGGCGCTGGCGCTGCAGCTGGGCGAGGGCACGGTGATTGAAGAGCAGGGCAAGCTGATTGCGAGCGCGGTGCTCTGGCGCTGGGGCGAGCGCGCCGCCACGCTGGGGCTGGTGATCGTCGATAACCAGCAGCAGGGGCGTGGCCTGGGCAAACAGCTGATGCTGGCGCAACTGGAAAAATTACCCGACTGTAATGTGCGTCTGCACGCCACCGAAATGGGCAAAGGTTTGTATGAAAAACTCGGGTTTGTCAGTTGCGGTGAGATTCGCCAGCACCAGACCCGCGCAGTGACCACCATTCCAGACGTCGTGATCCCGGCGGGACTGCAGCTGCGTCCGGCAACACTGGCCGATCACGCCACACTGGTGACGCTGGATCAGCAGGCGCACGGTATGCATCGTCCGGCACTGTTCGACCACCTGCTGCGCGACTGCCAGACGGTGCTGTTGCAGGATGACCAACAGCAAATTCAGGGCTTCGCCAGCCTGCGCCGCTTTGGTCACGGCTGGGCGATTGGCCCGGTGATCGCGGCAGATTTTTCAGTCGCGCAGGCGCTGGTCGCCACGCTGATGCAGTCGCTGCAGGGGGAATTCCTGCGCATCGACACCGATGCCGCGCTGCCGATGGCCGCCTGGCTACAGAGCCTCGGTATCCCTCAGGTCGATGCGCCTACGACTATGGTGCGCGGCACGCCCTGGACACCGCAGGGTATGCAGGCGTTTGGACTGATGACGCAGGCGATGGCCTGATGCATATCGTCTATAAATCGGAGCCGGAACGTGGCCGGATCTGGCAGCGCTGGCTGGCAGCGCATGCGCCTGACATTCAGCTGCATATCTGGCCTGAGACCGGCGAGCCAGAGCAGGTTGAGGCGCTGGTTGCCTGGCAGCCACCGGCTGACATCACCGCGCTCTTCCCCCGGCTGAAACTGCTGTTCTCCGTGGGTGCCGGGGCCGATCAGTTTGACCTTGGCGCGCTGCCGCCCGACCTGCCGGTGATCAGGATGATCGAGCCAGGCCTGACCCAGGGCATGGTGGAGTATGTCACCTTCGCGGTACTCGGCCTGCATCGCGACATGCCGCGCTATTTTCATCAGCAACGCCAGCAGCAGTGGCTGACACACGCGGTATTACCTGCCGCGCAGCGTCGGGTAGGCGTCATGGGGCTGGGCGAACTGGGCCAGGCCGCATTGCAACAGCTGGTGGCGCTGGGCTTTGACTGCGCTGGCTGGAGCCGCACACCGCGCCAGATTCCCGGCGTCCGCTGCTGGCACGGTGACGATCAGCTCGGGGCGTTTCTGGCGCACAGCGAGATTCTGGTCTGCCTGCTGCCGCTGACTGACACCACACAGGGTTTGCTTAACCGAACCCTGTTTAATCAGCTACCACAGGGTGCGGCGCTGGTGCAGGCCGGGCGCGGCCCCCAGCTGAATCAGGACGATCTGCTGCAGGCGCTGGAGAGCGGTCAGCTCCGTGCCGCCGTGATCGATGTGACCGACCCGGAGCCGTTACCGGCGGGTCATCCCTTCTGGCACCATCCCGCCATCTGGCTCACACCCCACATCGCCAGCCAGACGCAGAATGAGAGCGCCATTGCGGCACTGCTGGAAAACCTGCGGCGCCATCAGCGTGGCGAGCCGCTGCACGGTGAGATTGATCGTTCGCGAGGATATTAAGATGGAACATCTGGTGGCATTGCGCCGCGACCTGCATGCGCACCCGGAACTGGGCTTTCAGGAGCAGCGCACCAGCGACATCGTGGCGAACTTTCTGCAACAGCTGGGCATTGAGGTGCATCGCGGCATCGGTAAAACCGGCGTGGTCGGGATACTGAAAAAGGGCAGCAGTGAATGCATGATTGGCCTGCGGGCTGATATGGATGCGCTGCCGATGCAGGATCAGAGCGGCACCGACTGGCAAAGCCGCGCGGAGCAGGTGAGCCACGCCTGCGGCCACGATGGTCACACCGTGATGCTGCTGGGAGCCGCAGAAAAACTGGCGCGCGACGTCAGCTTTGATGGCAGCGTCTGCTTTATCTTCCAGCCCGCCGAAGAGGGGCTGGCGGGCGCAAAGGCGATGATTGACGATGGCCTGTTCAGCCGCTTTCCCTGCGAGGCGGTCTACGCCATCCACAACTGGCCGGAACTGCCGCTCGGCCAGGTACAGACCCGCCCTGGCGCGATCATGGCAGCGGCTGACCGTTTTGATATCCGGGTACTGGGCGGAGGCGGTCATGCCGCGCAGCCGCATCTGACGCGCGATACTCTGCTGGCGACCAGCGAGCTGGTGGTGCAGCTGAATACTCTGGTCTCACGCGCCCTGGATCCGTGCAAAACGGCGCTGCTCACCGTCACCCGGATGCAGGGCGGCTTTTCGCACAACATGATCCCGGCGGAGGCGAACATCACCGGCACGGTGCGCACTTTCAGCCCGGCAGCGCAGGCGACGATTGAAGCACGACTGCGTCAGATGGCGGAGCACATCACCGCCGCCCACGGTTTGCACGCAGAGGTCAGCTATCTGCGCTACTACCCGGCGACCCTGAACAGTAATGCTGAAGCGCAGTTTTGCCTGCAGGCGCTGACGCAGGCGGGCATTAAGGCTGAGGCCGCGCCCCAGCCCGCACTTACCTCAGAAGATTTTGCTTTTATGTTGCAGGCGCGGCCCGGTGCCTATCTGTGGCTGGGGTCGGCACCCTGCAAGCCGCTGCATCATGCCGCTTACGACTTCAACGATGCGCTGATCCCGCATGGCGTTAACGTTTTTGTCACGCTGATTCGTCAGGCGCTGGCAGAGAAATTTCCCTGCTGAATGCCGCAGGATTTTGACAGGAAATGCCGCTGTCTGAGGAATTACGGCAGCGTGACAAACCAGCGGGTTGCGATACTTGAGCCAACCGAACGTTACGTGGATGAGGGTTTAAAATGCAGAATGTCATGGCAGAGCAGCAAGCATACTCCGATAACAGCCTGTTACTGGATGCACGCGAGCAGAACGTGCCGCGCGGCGTAGTTACCGCCCATCCGCTGGTGATCGAACGCGCCAGAGGCAGTGAAGTGTGGGACGTGGAGGGCAATCGCTATCTCGACTTTGTCGGCGGCATCGGGGTGCTGAATGTCGGCCACAATCACCCGGCGGTGGTCAATGCGGTGACCCGCCAGCTCGGCCTGGTGTCTCACGCCTGTTTTCAGGTGGTGGCCTATCCGGGCTACATCGAGCTGGCGCAGCGGCTGAACAAACTGGTGGGCGGCGATGAGGCGTACAAAAGCGTCTTCTTTACCAGCGGCGCCGAAGCGGTGGAAAATGCGGTGAAGATTGCCCGCTCACACACCCAGCGCTCTGGCATTATCGCTTTTGATGGTGCGTTTCATGGCCGCACCCTGCTGGGTATCACTCTGACCGGCATGTCCGCGCCTTACAAACAGAATTTTGGCCCGTTCCCCGGCGATATTTACCGTCTGCCCTTCCCGAACCCGCTGCACGGTATTACTGAAGCGGACTGCCTGAAAGCGCTGGATCAGCTGTTTGCGGTGCAGGTCCTGCCGGAGCGGGTCGCGGCGATTATCATTGAGCCGGTTCAGGGTGACGGCGGCTTCCTGCCCGCTGGCCCGGCATTTATGCAGGCGCTGCGTCGCATCACCAGCCAGCACGGTATTCTGCTGATTTGTGATGAAATCCAGTCCGGCTTCGGGCGTACCGGCACGATGTTCGCCTTCCAGCAACTGGGTATCAAACCCGATTTAGTCACGCTGGCGAAAAGCCTGGGCGGCGGTCTGCCGATTTCCGGCGTGGTGGGGCGTGCAGAGATCATGGATGCACCGACGCCTGGCGGGTTAGGCGGTACTTATGGCGGCAACGCACTGGCCTGTGCGGCGGCGCTGGCGGTACTGGATCTGTTTGAGCAGGAAAACCTGTTGCAGCGCTCCTGCCAGCTTGGTGAGCAACTCAATGCACGACTGCGGCAGCTGGCGGATAAATATGCCTGCATCGGTGACGTCCGCGGCGTAGGCTTTATGCAGGCGGTGGAGATCCTCGATTTCGAAACCGGTCGCCCGGATGCGGCCTTAACCCAGAAGATCCTCGACAGCGCCTGCCAGGAGGGATTGCTGCTGATCAAATGCGGCCTGCATCGTAACACCATCCGTTTCCTGGCGCCGCTGGTCACTACCGACTCACAGCTGGAAGAGGCGCTGCATATCTTCGATATTGCGCTGGCCCGCGCCACAGGTCGGTTGGGATAAAGTGCGATTCCTCATTGATATTGTTAAAGTAATTTGAAAATCTCCCGCTGGTATAACCACTGCGAAGCGCTGGCGCGTTTACGGTAAAGCGTGATATACCTTCGGGAGGTTCTGCACATTTAATTAAGCGTCTATCCCATCAGGCTATTTCATTTGTCAGTCTGAACCTGGTCAGTGCTTACAATCCTCACGTACGCCATGTACGCGCCGGTTGTTCCGCGCTGTCCGTCTCCAGACTGCCTGCAACAATGACGCCTGGTGGGACAGGCTCTGACAATGAGGGGGGTGCTATGAACGGCTTAATGAAACTCGACCGCATCGACATCAACATCCTGGTGCAACTCCAGAAAGATGGCCGTATCAGCAACGTTAACCTCGCCGACGCCGTAGGCCTTTCGCCCAGTCCCTGTCTGCAACGGGTCAAACGTCTGGAACAGGCCGGTTTTATCACCGGTTATGAAGCGCACATTAATCTCACCCGCATTACCGATTCGGTGACGGTCTTTACCGAAGTCACCCTGTCAGGCCATCGCCGCGAAGACTTTATGAAATTTGAAAGTGCGATGCGCGACGTCGATGAGCTGATGGAGTGCCATCTGATTACCGGCGGCTATGACTATTTGCTGCGCTTTATTACCCGCAGCATTGAACATTACCAGGAAGTGATTGAGAAGATGCTCGACGCTCAGATCGGCATCGATAAGTACTTCAGCTATATCGTGATCAAATCCCCGATCATGAAAAGCAGCGTGCCGTTGCGATCGCTGATCGGCAAGCACAATTCGGTGGAGTTCGGCGTGTAGCGGGCGGCCAGGCGTCGCCCTCGCCATGTTTACCGGTGGAGAGAGGGCCGTCACCTGCCTTGTTTCTGCTTACTCTTTCCTGATTCACCCCAGCCGCACTTTTGTTCGCCCATCCGCTTCACTTCTCCCGTTAATGTGCCAGATGCCCCCTCAGCATAAAATTTCTTCATGACGCAAAATTCAGTCGCAACAACCGGTTCTGTAGCGCGCTACAGCCTCAACCGTTGGGCGAACCCTTTTACACTGTTTTCAACCGATACAAGGAGTTGTCATGGACTCATTGCAGATTGCTGACCAGCAGTGGCAGCGCGAGGCGTTCACTGTCTCCACCAGCCGCCAGCGGCTCGACCTGGCGTGGATCCACATCCAGCTGGCGGAGAAATCCTACTGGGCCAAAGGCCAGCCGCTGGCCAAAACCGTGCGGGCGATTGCCGGTTCGCTGCCGTTTGGCCTCTATCACCAGCAGAGCCAGATTGGCTTTGCCCGACTGATTACCGACTACACCCGGTTTGGCTGGCTGTGTGACGTAATGATTGATGAAAACTGGCGCGGTCACGGGCTGGGCAGCTGGCTGGCAACCTGCGTCCGTGAACACCCGGAGCTGCAAACGGTGCATCGCTGGATGCTCTCAACCCAGGATGCCCATCAGGTCTATCAGCGGCTCGGCTGGCGTGTGGTGCAACATCCCGAGGCGCTGATGGAATTTCCCCCTTCCTGACACTGGAGTTACCCCGATATGCGATACCGCGTTGGCGTGGATATTGGTGGATCCTTTACCGATTTCGCCGTGCTCGATCAGCAAACGAACCAGATTCACACCCTGAAAGTCCTGTCGCGACCGGATCAGCCAGGCAGCGAAATCGTTACCGGACTGGCGCAGTTTCAGCAGCATCAGGGCATTGACCCCGCTGAGATTGGCTACTTCACCCACGGCACCACGGTAGGGATAAACGCGGTGATCCAGCGGCGTGGCGTGCGGCTGGCACTGTTCGCCACGGAGGGCTTCTGCGATGTCCTGGAGCTGGCCCGGCTTAAAATCCCGCATATTCACGACCTTTTCTCGCGGCGTCCTGCTCCGCTGATCACCCGCGATCGGGTGTTTGCCATCCGTGAACGCAGTGACGCGCACGGCAACGTGCTGCACGCGCCTGATCGCCAGAGCGTGCTCGACGCAATTGCTCAGGCACGCGCGGCAGGCTGTCAGGGCATTGTGGTGTCGCTGCTGCACAGCTATCGCAACCGGCACAATGAAGCGGCGGTGAAGGCGATTATCGACGAGGTGGCACCCGAGCTGCTGACCTCCTGTTCCGCTGACATCTGGCCGATCATCCGTGAATATGAACGCACCATTACCGCCACCATTAATGCCTACGTGCAGCCGATGGTGATCCACTACCTGGAATCCTTTGAGCAGGCGCTGCAACGGCTCGGCGTCAGGCCGCCGCCACGCATCACCAAATCCAACGGCGGGGTGATGGGCGTCGATCAGGCGAAACGCGAATGCGTGCAGATGGTGCTCTCCGGCACCGCATCCGGGGTGATTGGTGCCAGCTATCTCGCCAGCGCCTGCGGTTTTGACAAAATCCTCAGCCTGGATATCGGCGGCACCAGCGCCGACGTGGCGGTGATCATCGACGGCAAAGTGGCGCAGGGCAACGGCGAAATTATCGGGGATTTCCCAATCTTTATTCCTTCTGTCGCCGTCACCTCGGTGGGTCAGGGCGGCGGCTCGCTGGCGTGGATCGATGGTCAGGGTGTGCTGCAGATGGGCCCGGACAGTGCCGGATCGCTGCCTGGCCCGGTCTGCTTCCAGCGCGGCGGCACGCAACCCACCGCCACCGATGCGTTCGCCGCCTGCGGCATGATGGGCCATGGCGCGCTGGGTTATAACGCCGTCACTGTTGATGTGGACGCCGCCTGCGCGGCCTGGCAGCCGCTGGCGGATGCGCTTGGCGTCACGGTGCAGGAAACGGCAGAGACCGCCATCCAGCTGGCGATCTCCAGCATGTACAGCGACACCAGCGGGCTGCTGTCGCGCTTTGGTCTCGATCCGCGTGAATTCTGGTTCCTCGCCTTTGGCGGAGCGGGTCCGATGATGGGCTGCTTTCTGGCCCGCGAACTGAATATGAAAGGGGTGATTGTGCCGCCGACGCCGGGCGTGCTGTCCGCGCTGGGCGGGCTGGTAGCAGATATCCGCAACGATTTTATCCGCACGCTCTACGGCGATCTGACACCCGCCCTGGCCGACACCCTGGCCAGTGAAGCCGAAGCATTACAGCAGCGCGCCTGTGGCTGGCTGGCCCAGGAGCACGGCAGCGATATGCCTTACAGCCTGCAGTTCAGCGCGGATATGCGCTATCGCGGGCAGTCGTTTGAGATCGATGTGCCGCTGGAGACGAACTGGCTGGCGCAGGCGGATTTCACTGCGCTGCATGACGCCTTTGATCGCCAGCACCAGCAGCTGTTTGGTCACTGTGACCCGCAGGCGCCGGTGCAGTTGATCAACCTGCGGCTGGTGATTGCATCACCGACGCCGAAACCGGTGATTAACCCACTGGCTCCGGCCACGGAACCGGTGCCGGTACTGAAACAGACCAGGGCGTGGATCGACGGCGGCTGGCATCAGGTTGATTTAGTGCTGCGTTCGGTGCTGCGTGCCGGCCATCAGCTCAGTGGCCCGGTCATCATCGCCCAGGATGACTGCACCACCTGCGTGCCGCCCGGCATGGGCGTCATGGTCGATTCATTCGGTAATCTGCTGATCACGGCGAACGAGGCATAACATGGCGATTGATGGACGTAACTTACAGATCCTGGCGAACTACTGCGCCGCGGCTGCCGATGCGATGGCCTTTACCCTGATGCGCACGGCGCACTCCACCTTTGTTAAAGAGACGGAAGATTTCTCCTGCCAGATTGTCAGCCGCAGCGGCCTGGCGTTCGCCTCGCCGCGCAGCTTCGGCGCGCCCTGGTACAGCGGCATCGACTATGCGCCGGTGCTGGCGCTGATTGAAGAGTACGCTGACGGCGACATCTGCATTACCAACGACGCCTATGCCGGCAACGTGGCGACCCACTCGCCCGATATCCACATCTGGAAACCGGTGTTCCACCAGGGTGAAATTGTCTGCTTCGTTGTGGGCCACATTCATAACACCGACGTCGGCGGCGCGGTGCCTGCCTCGCTGTCGCGCTCGCTGACCGATATCGTGCAGGAGGGGATTCGCATCCCGCCGCTGAAGATCATGCGGCAGGGTCAGCTCAACGAAGAGGTCGCCAGCATCATGCGGCTCAATGTGCGGGTGCCGGATCAGAACTGGGGCGATTTCAAAGCCCAGCTGGCGTCGGTGAACGTCGGCGAGCGTAAAATCCACGACATTATTGCCCGCTTTGGCATCGCCGATTTTTTGCAGGGCATTGAGGGCATTCTCGATTACGCCGAAGCGCAGGCGCGCAGCATTATCAAAACCATTCCCGACGGGGAATACTTCTATGCCGACTACGCCGATGAAGATGGCGAGGGCGGTTATCCCTGCCGGATCGCCATTACTCTGCGGGTGCAGGGCGATCAGCTGGAGCTGGACTACACCGGCAGCGACCCGCAGCTGGCCTCGTCGCTGAATATGCCGACTGGCGGACGTGAGCGACATCCGCTGGCGCTGGTGGGTGTTACCTATGTGCTCTCCACGCTGGACCGTTCACTGCTGCTTAACGCCGGTACGCTGCGACCCACCCGGGCAATCCTGCCGCCTGGCACGGTCATGAACTGTGAAGCGCCCGCAGCGGTGGGAATGCGCTCCCTGACCTGTGCACTGTCGCAGATTGCCACTATCGGCGTCTTCTCGCTGGCGATGCCGGAGCGTTTGCCCGCGAATTCACCGGGCGGCAACTCAATCATGAACATTCGTACCCAGACGCAGAATCGCAGTGTGGTCGCCTCGCTGGGTCCGGTGGGCGGCGGCGCGGGCGGCACGCCGCGTCACGATGGGCCTGACGGCTCCGGCGGTCTTTCAGCCTTTCTGAAAAACACCCCGATTGAGATCAACGAAGCGGAAGTGCCAATCCGCTTTCATCGCTACGGACTGGCCCAGGACAGCGCCGGAGCCGGTCGCTATCGCGGCGGTTTAGCCACCGAAATGGCATTTGAGGTTTTCTCGCCCAATACCACCATTACCGCGCGCAACCGTAACCGATCGGTGTTTGCCTCGGCGGGTGTCGTCGGCGGCCAGAGTGGGGCGCTCTCTTACTTCCGTACCCGGCGCGACGGTGAGGTCATCAATCACGGTAACACTGATGTGATCCACTGCCTGCCGGGTGACGTGGTCGAAGTGCGCGGACCCGGCGCGGGCGGTTATGGCCTGCCGACACAGCGCGATGCCGATGCGGTGATGCAGGATGTGCGCTGCGGTTATCTCAGCGTCGCGGCAGCCAGGACGCAGTATGGCGTGGTAGTGGTTGATCACCACGTGGATCGGGCAGCAACGGAGCACCTGCGCGCCACGATGCCGCAGCAGGCTGCGGACCATTTTGAGCACGGCGAAGCACGGAGTCGCTTCGAAATGCTCTGGACGCCACAGCGTTATCAGTTACTTACCGCCTTTCTGGCAAGCGCGCCGGTGAGCTGGCGTCACTTCCTGAAAACCCAGGTATTCCGGGCGGTGGCAGAGATAGGCGAAACGGCGGATATGGCACAAATATTCAGTGATTTGCGTCAGCGATACCCGGCAATGGCGAACAATTAACGGCGATTGCCCATCGTCTACTACGCTTTAAGTCTGCATGGACTACAAGGGGAAACGCGACGATGAGCATGAAAACCAGTGATTTTTTTGTCCAGCGCCTGAAAGAGTGGGGCGTCACACGCATCTATGGCTATCCGGGAGATGGCATCAACGGGGTGCTGGGCGCCATTCAGCGTGCTAACGCCAAAGGCGACGGCATCGAATTTATTCAGGTACGTCACGAAGAGATGGCGGCCTTTATGGCGGCCGGACACGCCAAATTCACCGGTGAGCTGGGCGTCTGCCTCTCTACCGGCGGGCCGGGCGCGACCCATCTGCTGACCGGACTCTATGACGCCAAAATGGATCATGCCCCGGTGCTGGCGATTGCCGGACAGGCGGAAGCGACCGCGCGCGGCTCCAGTTATCAGCAGGAGATGAACCTGGATCGCATCTTCTCGGACGTTGCCAACTTCGTTCAGGAAGCTTCGAGTTCAACCCAGGTTCGCCATCTGCTCGACCGGGGCGTGCGCATCGCCAAAGCGCAAAACGGCGTGGCGGTGATCATCATCCCTAAAGATATTCAGGATGAAGAGTGGCAGCCGCCGCAGCATCTGCACGGTTTTACCCATTCCGGCAGCGGCTATCAGCGTCCCAAAGTGATCCCTTATGAAGCGGATCTGCAACGCGCCGCTGAGGTGCTTAACGCCGGCAAAAAAGTGGCGATTCTGATTGGCGCAGGCGCACGTAACGCCGCCGTCGAGGTGGTACAGGTCGCCAATGTGCTGGGTGCGGGCGTGGCAAAAGCGCTGCTGGGCAAAGATGTGCTGCCGGACGATGCGCCGTTTGTGACCGGTTCGATTGGCCTGCTGGGCACGAAGCCCTCATCCGATTTAATGCAGAACTGCGACACCCTGCTGATGATCGGCAGCGGCTTCCCGTGGACAGAGTTCCTGCCGGAAGAGGGCAAGGCGCGTGCGGTGCAGATAGACATCGATCCCGCCATGCTCGGCCTGCGCTATCCCAGCGAAGTGAATCTGCATGGCGATGCGGCTGAAACCCTGCGCGCCCTGCTGCCGCTGCTGGAGCACAAAGAGGATCGCAGCTGGCAGGAAGATATTGCGCTTCAGGTGCGCGACTGGTGGACGCTGATGGAAGAGCGCGCCATGGCACCCGCTAATCCGGTCAACCCGCAGCGGGTGGTGTGGGAGATGTCGCCACAACTGCCGGATAACGCCATTGTCACCTCGGACTCCGGTTCCTGTGCCAACTGGTTCGCCCGCGACTATCGGGTTAAGCAGGGTCAGCGCGCCTCGCTCTCCGGTGGCCTGGCCTGTATGGGCGCGGCGGTGCCTTATGCGATTGCCGCAAAATTTGCCCATCCCGACAAACCTGTGGTAGCGCTGGTGGGTGACGGCGCCATGCAGATGAACAATATGGCGGAGCTGATCACCATCCAGAAATACTGGCAGCAGTGGGCCGATCCACGCCTGATCGTCTGCGTGTTCAACAACCAGGATCTCAATCAGGTTACCTGGGAGCAGCGGGTCATGGAGGGCAATCCCCGCTTTGACGCCTCGCAGCAACTGCCGGACGTGAAGTATGCCGAGTTTGCGCAGTCGCTGGGGATGGTCGGTATTTTTGTCGATAATCCTGACGATCTGGCGGCGGCCTGGCAGCGTGCGCTCAGCGCCGATCGCCCGGTATTGCTGGAGGTGAAAACCGATCCGGAAGTGGCCCCGTTACCGCCGCACATCACCTTTAAACAGG
Organism: Pantoea sp. EKM20T; assembly: GCF_011800485.1. Lineage (NCBI taxonomy): Bacteria > Pseudomonadati > Pseudomonadota > Gammaproteobacteria > Enterobacterales > Erwiniaceae > Pantoea > Pantoea sp. EKM20T. The sequence continues at coordinate 153,215 of NZ_JAALFW010000002.1, forward strand.
CGAAAGCTTTTATGGCGTCGATGGTGAAAGGCGATCGCGGTGCGGCACAGATCATCAGCGACACCGCCAGCCAGCTGTTCAATAAAAAGCATTAAGGGCTAAGTGGGGCGGTCGCGCCTCGCTAACCTTAAATCCCGGATGCACTCGCGTCCGGGTCTCCAGTCACTTCATCATCATCAACGGGAGTCTTACCATGACTGCTCACTCCAGCCCTGTCTGGTTAATATCGGGATGTTCGACCGGATTTGGTCGTGAACTGGCGCAGCAGACCATCGCGCGTGGTTTTAAGGTCGTCGTGACGGCACGTGATACCTCTTCCATTGCCGATCTGGTTGAGGGACACGACAACGCGCTGGCAGTAGCGCTGGATGTGACCCACCAGGCGAGCATCGACCAGGCCGTCAAAGTGGCACTCGACAGGTTCGGCACCATTGATGTGCTGGTAAACAACGCCGGTTACGGCTATCAGAGCTCGGTGGAAGAGGGTGTGGAAAGCGAAATCCGCGCGCAGTTTGATGCCAACGTCTTTGGCCTGTTTGCCCTGACCCGCGCCGTGCTGCCCGCGATGAGAAAGGCGCGCAGCGGCCACGTTATCAACATTACCTCGGTGGCAGGCTTAATTGGTTTTGCCAGCTCAGGCTACTACTCTGCCAGCAAACATGCGGTGGAAGGCTGGTCAGATTCGCTGGCGCTGGAAGCGGGACCGCTGGGCATTCGCGTTACCTGTGTCGAGCCAGGTCCGTTCCGCACCGACTGGGCGGGACGCTCCCTGCATCAGACACCGAGCACGCTGCCAGACTATGCAGAGACTGCAGCCGCACGGATGAAAGCCACCGCCGAATACAGCGGCACGCAGAAGGGCGATCCGGCGCGGGCCGCCACGGCGATGATTGCCATCACTGAGCATGATAACCCGCCACGCCATCTGGTAATGGGCGCCTGGGGCCATGATGCCGTAACCAGCAAGCTTACAGAGCGGCTGGCTGAGATCGAAGCGTGGAAACAGACGTCGGTGGAGACGGATTTTCCGGAGTAGAGGTGCGTTGCGGGTGGCGGAAAGCCGTCTGCGAGTGAGCCAGAAGCTGATAAAAATACGAAAGGCCCGTTATCGGGCCTTTAAGCGTTAAGCGCTGATCTTAGCTTTCTGCATTTCGCGCGCATTCAGCTCTTTCAACTTGCGGCGTAACAGGGCAGACGACGAGCGTTTTTTCCTCTGAGCTAACTGGGCTTTAATGGCGGGCAGATCGGGTCTGGCCAGCCATTCAGCAATCAATAGTGCCCTTAACTCCTTATACCTGGTTTCGACCGGAGCCAAAGGGGTTGTTTCATCGTGTTTATTGTAAAACGACATAGCAAGCTCTCCCTGTAGTCACTACTTTATAAGCCCGGAAACAGTCCGGGATTAAAGGTTGCGGCGCTTTCTTTGGCAACCCTGTCCGGCGATTGTAACGTAGTTCATTTTTTAACCCAAGCAAAGCATCGTAGATCTCCTCAAGGGGGGTCGGGCGATTGCGGTCAACGATCTCTCCTGATGCAGCCTGGAAAACAAAACCGCCTATAAAGAAGCTTTCATGGTGTGCCATTAACGCCAGGAGTACGCTTTTGAAAACGACAGCACTGCCTAATCCTGCAAAGCTGATATGGCGGAAATCGCCCAGGCACTCCAGACCATCGAACACGTCAAAACAGACTTCAGCCAGCCCGTTAACCGGAAAGGCGATACCGGGTGGCATCCGGTATCCGATACGGTTAAAGGTCTGTTCATCTATCCGGTCGCCAACGATGACGGTGTAAGTCTCATTACCGACAACAAACACGTAGCTGTGATAAACCTGACGATCATAAATGAATCTTTTTCGTCTGATTTCGTAGTTTTCGAGATAAATATCTTCCTCAATGCGCACTTATCATCCCTGCAGGCTGCATGTGAATCTTTAAGCCGTGATTTTTCAGTGCCTGCTCAGACCGGTCAAACATCCATGGTAAAAATGTGGTTATTCATTCCAGCATATCGGCCGCTGTTGCTGATTACCGACATCGTTTTGTAAACCAGCCCGCAAACCATTCAGCTATTACGCCCCCTTATCGCGCAGCCCTGCGCCATCATCGTGCTGGAAAAATAAACAGTCGCCTCCACCTGGCATCATAAGAATTCGATCTTGTATCCCAGCCCGTATTCCATCTGGCATCCCCGTTTCAGACCGGTTGATTCACCGCTAACTGGCACGCTTCATGCACTAGCTGACAGGTACACTTTTGGCGAGGTAACCCATGTTTGACTCCTTATTAGACGAAGATGCCACCACGATGGCCGCTCTGATTCGCAGCGGGGACGTGTCGGCGTGCGAGCTGACCGTGGCGGCGCTGGCACGGATGGAACAGCGGGAACCGGCGATACAGGCTTTTTGTACTCCGACGCCTGAACTGGCGCTGGCACAGGCCAGAGCCGTGGATGCCCGACGGGCACGCGGAGAAACACTGGGCGCGCTGGCGGGCGTACCGCTGGCGGTGAAGGATTTAATCTGCACCGCAAACGTCAGAACCACCTCCGGTTCGGTGGCGTACAAAGATTTCGTGCCGGAAGATGATGACATTACGGTGGAACGGTTGCTGGCCGCCGACGCCATTCTGCTTGGCAAAACCACCGCACCGGAGTTTGGCTACAGCGGGGTCGGGCACAATCCGCTGTTTCCGTCGCCGCGCAATCCCTGGGATTTGAGCATGACGCCAGGAGGGTCCAGCGCCGGTTCGGGTGCGGCGGTGGCGGCGCGGCTTTGCCCGATTGCACTGGGCAGCGACGGCGGCGGGTCGGTACGCATTCCGGCGGCGCACTGCGGTATTTTCGGCTTCAAGGCGTCGATGGGCCGGGTGCCGCTCTGGCCCGGCTGTCGTGATGAACGCTACCCCGGCGTGTCGAGCTGGGAGTCACTGGAGCACATCGCTCCGATGACGCGCAGCGTGCGCGATGCCGCGTTGATGATGTCACTGATGGCCGGACCAGATATGCGCGATCGCCACTCGATTCCCTGCAGCGATGTCGACTGGCTGGGTGCGCCACACCATCTGCCAGGCAAACTGCGCATCGCCTTCAGCGCGGATTTTGGCTATGTGGCCGTTGACCCGGAAGTGCGGGCAGTGGTCAGCGCGGCGGTGCAGCGTTTTGCCGCTGAAATCGGTGCTGAACTGGAACTGGCCGATCCGGGCTTCCCTGATCCGTCGGCGGCCTTTGGCGCGCTGGTGGCGATGGAGAGCGATCTCACCGGTATGCGCCGGATGCTGGCGGAGCAGGGCAGCGAGATGTCGCCGCATCTGGTCGCCATGCTGCAGCGCGACTGGCGGGCGGAAAACTTCACCGATGCCATCACCACCCGAAAAGCGGTCAGCAACTGCCTGTGGCGCTTTATGCAGCGCTTTGACCTGCTGATTACCCCGACGCTGGCGGTGCCGCCGTTTCCGCTGGGGATGCAGGGACCGGAGATCATTGATGGCCGCATGGTCCGCAGCGATCACTGGCTCTCGTTCTGCTACCCGTTCAACTTCACCGGTCAGCCCGCCGCGTCCGTGCCCGCCGGTTTTACTGCCAGCGGCTTGCCCGTCGGTCTGCAGATTGTCGGACGTCATCTTGATGATGCCTTAGTGCTGGCTGCCAGTGCCGCTTTCGAGCGCATTCAGCCGTGGAATCACCTTCAACCCGGAATCGCCCAATGAAAACGTCTACCACGCCTGCGCTGGAGCAGGAGTTTGAACATCAGCCGGTGCCGCTGTCGCACCGTCATTCTACCCGCTCCGTCTCGGCCGTCTGGTTTGGATTTCCGATGATCCTCACCAATGCGCTATTTGGCGGCATCATCACCTGGCATCTGGGGTTCTGGCCTGCGCTGATCGCCATTCTGCTGGGAAACCTGGTGCTGTTCGCCTATGTCGGCGCGCTGAGCTGGTACGCCGGTAACAGCGGAATGAATTTCGCCCTGCAGGCCAGACGCACCTTTGGCAGCAAAGGCTACATCCTGGTCTCGGGTTTTCTCTCGACGGTGGTGATCGGCTGGTATGCCTTCCAGACCGGCCTTACCGGTACGGTCATTAATCAGACCTTCGGCTGGAATGCGCTGGCGGTGACAGCCTTTGCCATGATCCTCTATACCGGCATCACTTTCCTGGGCGTGCGGGCGTTGTCGGTACTGGGGATGATCGCCGCGCCGCTGTTTGTGGTGCTGGGAATGGTGGCGCTGTGGCTGATTAGTAAACAGCACGACTTCTCCGTGGTGACGCAGTGGAAAGGCAGCGCCAGCGCAGCCGGTGCAATGAGTATGGGCACTGCCGTCACCATGGTGGTGGCCGGTTTTGCTGACTCCGGCACCATGACCGCTGACTTTACCCGCTGGTCGAAGAATGGCCGTTCGGCGGTGATCGCCGCGTTCTCTGCCTTCCCGGTCGCTAACGTCATCTCTTACCTGTTCGGTGTGGTGATTGTGGCCGTGGGCGCAGCAGTTGATCCGCTGACCAATGGCGGCAACTTCCTGCCGATGCTGATGGGGCACAGCGCCTTTTTGTCGGTAGTGGCCTGCCTGTTTGTCTTTATCAATCTCGGATCGGTCTGCACGCACTGCCTCTACAACGGGGCGGTGGGCTTCAGTCATCTGTTCAGCAGTAAAATGCGGCTCTGGACGCTGATCCTGGGTGCCATTGGCGGCGTGCTGGCGCTGGCGGGCGTCTGGTCTTACTTCCTGGAGTGGCTCAGCCTGCTCGGCATTGTGGTGCCGCCGTTTGGTGCCGTGATGATCGTGGATTTAATTTTTATGGCGCGCATCAGCGAGCAGCGTCCGGCGCAGCGTTTTCGTGGTAATGCGTTTGCCGCCTGGGCGATTGGCAGCTTGTGTGCGGTGATCGCCCACGTCGCTTTCCCTCAATTTGGTGAAGCGGTTATTGGTCTGGTGACCGCCGCCATCAGCTACAGCGTGATCAGCAAAATGCGCATGCCGCGCCCGGTAATGGAGAACAGCAATGTCCGACTATAGCGTTAATTCAACCCCCTACGCCTGGCCGTATGACGGCACTTTTACACCGGCTGACACCGCGCTGATCGTGATTGATATGCAGACCGACTTCTGCGGCGTGGGTGGCTATGTCGACAGCATGGGCTATGACGTGAGTCTGACCCGCGCGCCCGTCGCGCCGTTGCAGCAGGTGCTGGCGGCGATGCGCGCCCGGCAGTTTCCAGTTATTCATACCCGAGAAGGGCACCGGCCCGATCTCAGTGATTTGCCCGCCAACAAACGCTGGCGCTCGCGGCGAATGAACGCCGGGATTGGGGATGACGGACCGTGCGGCCGTATTCTGGTGCGCGGTGAACCGGGCTGGGAGATTATCCCGGAGCTGACGCCGCTGCCGGGTGAAGTGGTGATTGATAAGCCGGGTAAGGGATCGTTTTATGCCACCGATCTGGAGCTGATATTGCGCAGTCGCGGCATCCGTAATCTGATCCTCACCGGCATTACCACCGACGTCTGCGTCCACACCACACTGCGCGAAGCCAACGATCGCGGCTTTGAGTGCCTGGTGCTGTCCGATTGCTGCGCTGCGACCGAGCAGCGTCATCATGAGGCGGCGCTGAGCATGATCCATATGCAGGGCGGCATCTTTGGCGCGGTCGCCCATTCTGCCGCGCTGCTGGATAGCCTGGGGGTTTAATTTCCCGCGACGACGGGTAAATGGCGATGTTGATCTTCTGATCTCAGATGCATCACGCAGCCGGAAAGCCTGAGCACAACGTTGTGCTCAGGCTTTCCACATCAGCGATCACTCGTGCTGCGCGTTGTCTGGCGCAATCGTTTTCATCAGTGCTGCGAGCTGATCGGCGGGCACCGCCTGACTGAACAGATAGCCCTGCAGCTGATTACAGCCCGCATCTGCCAGCGCAGACATCTGCCCTGGCGTCTCGACGCCTTCTGCTGTCACCATCAGACCCATGGCATGACCCAGCTTCACCACCGATTCAACAATCGCCACTGAATTTTCCGCCACGCCCAGCGACTGGGTAAATGAGCGATCGATTTTGATTTTATCCACCGGAAAGTTGCTGAGATAGTTCAGGCTGGAGTAACCGGTGCCAAAGTCATCCAGCGCAATCCGGAAGCCCGCGTCACGCAGCTCCACAATAATGGCGCGTGCTTCACGTTCATCTTCGATTAACACCCCTTCGGTGATCTCCAGTTCCAGGCGTTTCGGATCGCCGCCGTTCTGGCTGACAATCGCCATCACCCGCTCAACAAAGCCGGTAGAGCGGAACTGCACCGGCGAGACGTTGACCGCCACCAGCAGCTCGGGAAAACGCTGCTGAGTGATACAGGCTTCAGCCAGCACCCATTCGCCCAGCGGAATAATCAGGCCGGTCTCTTCGGCAATCGCGATAAATTCACCGGGCGCAATCAGGCCGCGGGCTGGATGGTGCCAGCGCAGCAGCGCTTCGATGCCCACCATCTGCTGACCGCCAATATCCATCAGCGGCTGATACCACACCTCCAGCCCCTGATGGGTATGCAGCGCCGTACGCAGGTCGGCAGCGATGGTCTGTCGGGTCCGCACCGACTCATCCATCGCCCGTTCAAACTGACGATACGTGCCGCGCCCGCCGCTTTTGGCCTCATACAGCGCAATATCCGCTTTGCGCATCAGTTCCAGCCGATCAACCCCATCTTTGGGTGCCAGCGCCAGTCCAATACTGGCGCCACTCCAGACATCGCTGCCAAACAGCGTAAAAGGCTCACTCAGTTCATCGATAATGCGCTGCGCCAGGCTATGCACCTGGCCGATATTATCGACATCTGGCATCACCACGATAAATTCATCACCGCCGATGCGTCCTACCGTATCGCTGGCCCGCACGATACGGCTCAGGCGCTGTGCGACCGCGATGATCAGTTCATCTCCGGCATGATGACCGTGAGTGTCGTTGATGGTTTTAAAGCGGTCGAGGTCGATGAGCAGCAGCGCCACCCGCTGATCGTGGCGCGTCGCCAGAGCCAGCGCCTGGGTTAAGCGGTCTTCGACCAGTGCGCGGTTCGGCAGGCCGGTCAGCACATCATGAAACGCCAGGTGCTGTGCCTGAGCCTCCGACGCGCCGAGCCTGAGCATGGATTGCGAGAGGTTCACCGACGAATTCCAGAGTCGCCGCACCATATAAAGGCAGAGCAGGGATATCGCCAGTACCGCCAGCCCGGTAGATGGCCCGATGGTGCGCAGCATCTGCGCACCGGGACGGGAGGGGATCCAGTTCAGATAGCCAACCGCCTCACCCGCCTGCGCGATCAGCAGATAGCGCGCACCGATTCCCGGCTGTGGCGTGCCGTCGGAGAAGTGCAGCCCCTGCAGCTGATTGCGTTCCGCCAGGCCCGCCAGATAGCCGTCATCAAGAAATTTCAGGCTCACCAGCCGGAAACGCGGCAGGGCATTACCATCCCGCTGGATGTTACCCACTGCCAGCGCGGCGGCACGGTTTGTCACACGGGCATAATCGGCGTTATCGTGGCGTGCCGGATCGTTGACCAGCGGGCTTTGCAGCACCTCACCAATCAGCGGGTCATCTTCAGGGGCAGAGACCGGCTGGCCTTCGCGCCAGACTCTGACGATCTGATTTTGCTGGTCCAGCACCAGAATCAGCTGATGGCCGAACATCTCATACAGCCACAACCCAATGTTCTCATCCAGCCACCTGCTGCTGTTGCCCTCTGCCAGATGCTGCTCAAAAGGGCCCCAGCGCGACAGGCTACGCAGCTGGCGCAGATGCTCATTCAGACTCTGTGAAAAAGAGGCTTCAATCATCCGTTGCTGCTGATGGCGGGCCTCCGTATTGGTGAGTGAGGTGCCGACAAAGAGCGCAGCGCCTGCACCCACAAACGTCAGCAGTAAAATAGCGACCAGCGGCACCAGGACTTCACGCAGGAAACTGCGACGAAAATCAGAGGAAAGTTTAAGGGTGTTAATCATATTGTTGTTTTTCTCAGCAGCGGGGGAGCAGCTTAAAAATTAGCAGATTGCACAAAAACGTCCACGCAAAGCGTTGCGCCTGGAGATTATAGCCATGTTTTTGCTGCCGGATGGCCAGGGCAGGCTAAAAAATGGAGAGCGGAAAAGTGGCTGTGTTGTATCAGATATTTTAATGATGTTGGGCAGGCCGGACAGTGACATAAAGGCCGCATTCTGCTTCCGTATCAGTAGCCATAAGGCTGGCGCGCGACAGCCTCTCTGGACGCATCACCGTGCATTTCCTGTTAACTTCGCCGCGATGGTTCATACTCATGTGCGCTGATTGTGTTACGAACGGATAGCCGTGAAGACAACGGTTACTGAGTTTGTCACTTATCTGACAGCCTGAGGTTGTCAGCTTACTATAAGGGAAAATAATGCCATTGTTATTCGGTGAGTTATCTGGTTTCCCGTCATGGGTGCCTGTTGTATTACTCGTCTCGCTCTCTTTTGTGCTGGGATTTCTGGCCCGCCTTATCCTGCTCCGGTTCATCCGCTACTGGCAGATTCGTGACAGAAAACTGTTTAAATCCCTTGAGAAGCATCTTAGCGGCTCGATGTTCTTTTTTATTCCGTTATTAATGATTAATGTCGGCGTTAATTACATCGATTTCCAACCGGAATCTCTCTCTCTAATCACCAATATCATCAATGTCTTTATTATTATGTCATTTTGCTCGGTCTTAATCCGGCTGACTAATGTGGCGCAGGATATGCTTTATATCCGCTATGACATTAATATTTCCAATAACCTTCGTGCGCGTAAAATTCGCACGCAGATTATCTATGTCAAAAAAGTGGTTATTGTCATCCTGGTTCTGTTCTGTGTTTCGCTGATTCTGCTCAGCTTCCCTGGCGTCCGGAAATTCGGCACCACCATTCTGGCCGGTGCGGGTGTTGCCGGTATCATTATTGGTTTTGCGCTGCAAAAGTCGCTGGTCAATCTGTTCGCCGGTATTCAGATCGCCTTTACCCAGCCTATTAAAATTGATGATGCGGTAGTGGTAGAAAAAGAGTGGGGCTGGATTGAGGAGATCAACCTGACCTATGTGGTGGTGCGCATCTGGGATTTGCGTCGGCTGGTGTTGCCGATCACCTACTTTACCGAAAACCCGTTTCAGAACTGGACGCGCAATAACGCCCAGATCTTAGGCTCGGTGTTCCTTTACGTGGATTACTCCATGCCGCTGGAGCCGCTGCGCAAGCATTTTGAAAAGGTGCTGAGCGAAACCAAGCTTTGGGATCAGGAAACGTCTGTGCTACAGGTGACCGACACCACCGAGAAAACCATGACCATCAGGATGCTGATGACCGCGCAGAACTCCCCGATCGCCTTTGATTTACGCTGTTACGTGCGTGAAAAAATGATTGAGTTTATTCAGCAGAATTACCCGGAAAGCCTGCCGCAGGTGAGAGCGTCACTGACAGATACCGGGCGTGAGAAGGTGGGAATAGGGACGGCTGAGTAGGATTTTTTAGAGGTTGGGGGCGGCGGTTTTGAGAGCATGTGAGCATCCTGATGGCCGCCGCCCAGTTATTTTCTAAGAGTCAAGGAGGTGAGTGGATTCTATGCAGAAGCGGTGGTATTAAGCGGATTTAATTCAGTTAAATTATACTTTTCAGTAAATCTTTTCCACCTTTCAACAAGAGCTCCTTGATTAATCTTATACGTTACATTTAGCTTTTTTCCATGATGCTTTGTGTACTCTTTATCTTGGACCTGTGGAGCAAAGTAAATAATGAATGATTTAGGATCTATTGCAAATAGGTCCAGGTCGTAAAGAGTATGCATGTCACAACGTAATAATAGTCCATTACTAACATGGTTGTGTGTATCATTTTTGTATGCGGTGATATGTGCGGCTTCAAGTATATCAATGATTTCACAGCCACTTACTGCACATTTGGCTAATTGAGATATCAGAGTGTCGCGAAAAGCTTTTTGCCCACGCCTTTGCTTAATTTGCCGTAAAACAGCTTTCCGCTGGTCATCTGCATCAAGTGGAATTTCATCAATATCTGCTTCAGTGGGATCTAATTGGATGATGCTACCAAACAGGTGCGTTGCCCACTCTAAATCAATCTCCTGAATTGAACTTTGAACGTTATAGCGGGGTGTATGAGATATTAAATCCGTCATGGATATAGAGTTAAGTGATCTGTAGTTTTTCTGATACTCAGCTTTAAATTCATTCGCTGATATACCTTCTTCTTTAGGCTCGCTAAAAACATGTCCATTGCTGCAACGCCATTCCGGCTTTTTATTTTTCCGAAAGTTAATCTTTTGTGGATTACAATTTTCTTGTGGGCAACGGTTGCGGATTTTAATATATGGTGCTGATGACAAGTTATCTATAATCGATATACCAAGAACAGTTTTTCTGTCTGTAATAATGACAATGTCGCCTTCTTTTACTTGCTTATGATTTGGAACAAAATTGTCATATCGGTAAAGGCCAGTTGAGTCATCATAGTAACCGTTATTGCCAAAGTAACGGAGATCATCCAGACCTACTGATTTAAAAGACCACGCTTTCATATTTATCCATTTAATTTTATCGTAAGTTTTTCAATTGAATCATATAACAATAACAACTTATTTAGAACTAACTGTAGTGCAATTGATTATGACGAATAGAGCGATAAGAAACTATAAACCTCAGTACTTGCTTCTTTCTTTCAGACAATCAGCGACTTGAAAGAAAAGTGTGACGATACCTTTTGCTTGCTTTAAATTCCTGAAAGCGGGCCAAAACTTAATGTGAGCTTAAAGCACTCCTTACAATCAATTGTCCGGCTCAAACAAACCCAGTACTAAGTTCTAGCTTTAAGGATTTCTTCAACGCACTCAGCAGGCGATAATTCTGCAGTATCCAGCTTCAGATGCTCTCTGCTCCACGGTTCATAAACACGATCCACAACGGCTTGCCAGTCAGGCACTTTTAAACCAGGAATATCTGAGATTCTGTTCTCTACACGGGCACGATGCTGTTCTGGATCAGAACAGAGGATTTCTATCTCCAGAAAGGGAACGCCTGATGATAGTGCGATATCACGAAAACTATCACGTACCAGGTTAAGGTCATTCACCGAGTCAGTGACAACAGGTGATCCCAGTTTTAAATTATCCCGCGCAAGCTCATAAAGGATGAAATAGCCTTCAGGGCCGATATTCCTGAAAGCTGCTGAACTATTACGCAGAGCCTGTTCGATCGTATCTACGCGTAAATAAACCGCTTTCAATTTTTCAGATAACATTTTAGCGATAGTGCTTTTGCCGCAACCCGGAAGGCCACTAAAGATGTAGAGCATAACGACTCCTGTTTTAACCCGCGCTCCAGTGGTAAAGCAGACACATTGATACATCAATCTGCGCGAAATTATGCGAAGTCCTTTCGGATGACCGCCACCCTTTGCCAGCAGCGGGCAGTGTTTATTCCACTTCTGCCCGGCTATTCATCTGGCAAGGCTTCAAGGTCTGCGGAGATAATTGCCGGTAAGTTTTGGGTAATCTTTTCTACCGGCCAGTCCCACCAGGCCAGCTTCTCTAGTCGGGATATGGTTTCATCGGTAAAACGCTGCCTGATCACTCTGGCCGGGTTGCCACCCACAATCGAATAGGCCGGGACATCCGAGGTCACAACAGAACGTGACGAGATTATTGCGCCGTTACCGATTTTAACGCCTGGCATAATCAGCGCCTGATAACCCACCCATACATCATTACCAATCACCGTATCGCCTTTATAGGGCAGATCGCCGGCCTGAGGCTGGGCTGTTTCCCATCCATTTCCGAAAATGTAAAACGGAAAAGTGGAGAAACCCGCCATGTTATGGTTTGCCCCGTTCATGATGAACTGAACGCCTCTGGCTATCGCGCAGAATTTACCCATGATCAGTTTGTCACCAATAAAGGGGAAGTGATAAAGGACATTGCGCTCGAAGTTTTCTGAGTCTTCAGGATCATCATAATAAGTAAAATCCCCGATTATGATGTAGGGTTTTTTCACCGTATTTTTGATAAAACAAACCTGTGGGAAGCCTTCCATTGGATGGGGATTAGCGGGATCCGGTCCGTACATATTCTCTCCTAAGCGCAACGTTAGTTCGTTCCAGTGTACACCATCAAGCCCGTCGTTCCTTTCGTGCAAGCCCGGTCTTCATTATCTGCTCATCGCGCGCCGGCCCCGGCAGTATTGCCCACTCCAGTTTCCTCTTTCCGGGATGGGCCCGGCAGAGATTCAGCAGATATATAAACGGTTGTTAGTTCTGTTTGTGTGCAAAGAAATCTGATTCCTGTAAATTAAATTCTTCTGCATTCTGATAAAGAGTTTTACATGCTGACCGGACTCAATCACCTCACACTCGCAGTTAGCAACCTGGCCAGAAGCCTGAATTTTTATACTGAGACCCTTGGATTCATCCCCAAAGCGGCATGGGATCACGGCGCTTATCTTTCGCTGGGTGAACTCTGGCTCTGTCTCTCTGTGGATACCGTCTCTGCTGGAAATGATTACACACACTATGCATTCACTATTGCTGGTGACGAATTTGATGCGTTCGTTGAGCGATTGAGAGCGGCGGGTGTGACAGAATGGAAGCGCAATAAAAGCGAGGGGAACTCCTTCTACTTTCTGGACCCCGATGGCCACAAGCTTGAAATCCACGATGGCGATCTTGAGAGCCGTATCAGAGCCTGCCTTGCTCAGCCTTATCAGGGAATGACGTTCTTCTGATTGATTGACTCCCGGCCCGGCAGAGGAAATGATCGCTGAAGCGGGGGCTATCACCCCATGCCCGGCGGTTTCCTGCCAGTCACTCACCCTGACAAATGCTCCTCATTTTCCAGCCACCACATTCACCTCTCCTTCACCCCCGCGTCACGGTTCTGTCATCTGATCCCCTCAAGCTAACACCATCCCGCAGCGTCTTTTCACTGCGTTCCCACTCTGTAACCCGTGAGGATTTCATCGTGATGGAGTTATCCAGACATCCGACCACTGTCTATCAGGCTGTTGCCGCACAACTGGAGCAGGCGCTGAAAGAGCGCTACCGCTGCGGCGACTATCTTCCTTCCGAGCAACAGCTGGCCGATCACTATGAGGTGAATCGCCACACGCTGCGTCGGGCGGTGGATGAGCTGGTGCACAAAGGGCTGCTGCAGCGCCGTCACGGCGTCGGCATCCTGGTTTTGATGCGCCCTTATGACTATCCGCTGCATGCTCAGGCGCGATTCAGCCAGAACCTGCTGGAGCAGGGCAGTCATCCCACCAGCGAACGGCTGCTGGCGGTGCTGCGTCCGGCCAGCAACGACGTTGCCAATGCGCTGGGCGTGAAAGAGGGCGACAACGTCATTCATCTGCGTACCCTGCGTCGCGCCAACGGCGTGCCGCTCTGCCTGATTAACCATTTCCTCGCCGACCTCAGCTGGTGGCCACAACTTCAGCAATTTAACAGTGGATCGCTGCACGACTTCTTAGTGGAGCACACCGGCAAGCAGCTGGTGCGCACCCAGACCCGCATCAGCACCCGTCGGGCGCAGGCCAAAGAGTGTCGGCAGCTCGACATCGCGCTGCATTCGCCGCTGCTCTGCGTGCGGACCCTGAACAAAACCAGTGATGGCGCGGTGGCGGAATACTCCGTCAGCCTGACGCGCGGCGACATGATTGAACTGACTCTGGAGCACTAATGGAACAGCAAACGGATCGCCAGCGCTGGCTGTCGGTGCTGGCGCACAGCAGCGCCGCCTTGCTTGAGACGCACTGGCAGGCGCTTAACCTCCAGCCCGCCTTTACCCTGATCCGTCCGGCAGAGATCGGGCTGACACGGTTGCAGGCGAGGATGGGGGCCACCGGCAAACGCTTTGTGATGGGTGATGCCACGGTGACGCGCGCGGTGGTGCAGCTCAGCGACGGCACCCTAGGTTACAGCTACCTGTTAGGGCGTGACAAAGCCCATGCCGAGCGCTGCGCCCTGCTGGATGCGCTGTTGCAGCAGCCGGAAACCCGGCAACTGCTGGAAGAGAAGATTATTACCCCGCTGGCGGCGTGGCGCGATGAGCAGCGACAGCTGCGCGCCCGTGAAATCGCCAGCAGCAAAGTGGATTTCTTTACGCTGGTTCGCGGAGATAACTGATGACTTTACTGGCAAGTTTTAACCATCCGGTGGCGGATGCGCAGCGCGCGTTTCGCCGCATTCTGAAAGCGATGAGCGAACCGGGCGTGATGGTCTCGCTGCCGCTGCAACAGGGCTGGGGCGCACTGTCACCGGCGGCCACGGCGCTGCTGCTGACGCTGGTCGATCAGGAAAGCCCGGTCTGGCTGGATGAGGAAATTGACAACGAACAGCTGCGCAACAATCTGCGCTTCCATACCGGTGCGCCGATCACCACGCAGCAGGATGCACCATTCGCCCTGAGCCATGCGGCGGCGCAGCCCGACCCGACGCAGTTCGCAGCGGGTGACAACATGTCACCAGAAAAAAGCACCACGCTGATTATCGAAGTGCCGTCGCTGAATGGCGGCCTGACGCTGCGCCTCTCCGGCCCTGGCCTGCGGGAAACCCGCGCCATCGCGCCACAGCTGCCCGAAAGCGTGCTGGAATATCTGCGCACCCGTCCGCATCCGTTTCCACAGGGCGTGGACCTGATCTTCACCTGTGGCGAAGCGATCATGGCCGTGCCGCGCACCACCGTTGTGGAGGTGTGCTGATGTATGTCGCGGTGAAAGGGGGCGAAAAAGCCATTTCAAATGCCCACCAGTTGCAGGCCGATCTGCGGCGCGGCGATAGAGCGGTAGCCGAACTCGGCTGCGATCAGGTGGCGCAGCAGCTGGGACTGGCGGTGGATCGGGTGATGACCGAGGGAGGAATTTACGATCCTGAGCTGGCGGCGCTGGCGATTAAGCAGGCCAGCGGCGATCTTGTCGAGGCGATCTTTCTGCTGCGCGCCTATCGCACCACGCTGCCACGCCTGGCGGAGAGCACGCCGCTGACGACCGGTGCGATGCGCATCGAACGCCGCATCTCGGCGGTCTATAAAGATCTGCCGGGCGGCCAGGTATTGGGGCCAACTTATGACTACAGCCACCGTCTGCTCGACTTCACGCTGCTGGCCAATGGCGAAACGCCCGCCGCGCCGCGTGACGATCGTTCGGTGCCTGACCAGTGCCCGCACATGTTCAGCATGATGAGCGATGAAGGGCTGGCTGCCGCCGAGATGGATGACGGCAGCGAGCCTGTCGATATCACCCGTGAGCCGATGAGCTTTCCCGCCTCACGCGCCGCGCGGCTGCAACAACTGGTGCGTGGCGACGAAGGCTTTCTGCTGGCGCTGGGTTATTCGACCCAGCGCGGCTATGGCCGCACCCATCCGTTTGCCGGCGAGATCCGCACCGGCACTCTCAGCGTCAGTATCTGTCCCGAAGAGCTGGGTTTTGAGCTGGAGATCGGTGAGCTGCTACTGACAGAGTGTGAAATGGTCAACGGCGTCGCCCACAGCGACGAGACTGCGCCGCACTTTACCCGGGGCTATGGGCTGGTGTTTGGCCGCGCCGAACGCAAAGCGATGGCGATGGCGCTGGTGGACCGGGCGCTGCAAAGCCGCGAACAGCATGAGCGTGTTACCAGCCCGGCGCAGGACGAAGAGTTTGTGCTGTCGCACGCCGACAACGTCGAAGCCGCAGGCTTTGTCTCGCATCTCAAGCTGCCGCACTACGTCGATTTCCAGGCGGAACTGGAACTGCTGAAACAGCTGCAGCACGATTATCAGGAGCGCAACCATGGCTGAACTCACCGGCTATAACAACGGCTATCTCGATGAGCAGACCAAACGCACCATCCGCCGCGCCATCCTGAAAGCGGTGGCGATCCCCGGCTATCAGGTGCCGTTCGCCGGACGTGAGATGCCGATGCCCTACGGCTGGGGCACCGGCGGCATCCAGATCACCGCCAGCGTGATTGGCGATCAGGATGTGCTGAAAGTGATCGATCAGGGCGCAGATGACACTACCAATGCGGTGTCGATCCGCCAGTTCTTTAAGCGAGTCAGCAATGCTGCCACCACCGAGCGCACCGCCGATGCCACCCTGATCCAGACCCGGCACCGCATCCCGGAAACGCCGCTGGAAGAGGATCAGATCCTGATTTTCCAGGTGCCGATCCCGGAGCCGCTGCGCTTTATCGAGCCGCGCGAAACCGAAACCCGCACCATGCATGCGCTGGAGGAGTACGGCATCATGCAGGTGAAGCTGTATGAAGATATCGCCCGCTACGGCCACATCGCGACGACTTACGCCTATCCGGTCCGGGTCAACGATCGCTACGTGATGGATCCTTCGCCCATTCCCAAATTCGACAACCCGAAGATGCACATGATGCCCGCGCTGCAGCTGTTTGGTGCCGGGCGTGAAAAGCGCATCTACGCCTTGCCGCCTTACACCCGTGTGGAAAGCCTGGACTTCGACGATCATCCGTTCACCGTGCAGCAGTGGGATGAACCCTGCGCGCTGTGCGGCTCGCGCCACAGCTATCTCGATGAGGTGGTAATGGACGATCAGGGAACGCGGATGTTTGTCTGCTCCGACACCGACTTTTGCCATCAGCAGCAGGAACAGCAACATGCACAGTGAACAGCCGCTGCTTGCGGTGAACCAGCTCACCCATCTTTATGCGCCGGGAAAAGGGTTTGAGCAGGTCAGTTTTGATCTCTTTCCCGGCGAAGTGCTGGGCATTGTCGGCGAGTCCGGCTCCGGTAAAACCACGCTGCTGCAGAGCCTGTCGGCGCGTCTGACGCCGCAGCAGGGCAGCATCCTCTATCAGAATCGCGACCTCTATCAGATGAGTGAAAGCGATCGCCGTCGCCTGCTGCGCACCGAATGGGGCGTGGTGCATCAGCATCCGATGGACGGGCTGCGTTCGCAGGTCAGCGCGGGCGGCAATATCGGCGAACGGCTGATGGCGACCGGACAGCGCCACTATGGCGATATCCGCGCCGAGGCGAGCCGCTGGCTGCAGG
Source organism: Pantoea sp. EKM20T (assembly GCF_011800485.1). NCBI lineage: Bacteria > Pseudomonadati > Pseudomonadota > Gammaproteobacteria > Enterobacterales > Erwiniaceae > Pantoea > Pantoea sp. EKM20T. The sequence goes on from NZ_JAALFW010000002.1 coordinate 170,250, forward strand.
CGGTGGAGATTGACGCCGGTCGCATCGACGATCTGCCCACCACCTTTTCCGGCGGTATGCAGCAGCGTCTGCAGATCGCCCGGAACCTGGTGACGCAGCCGCAGTTGATGTTTATGGATGAGCCGACCGGCGGGCTGGATGTGTCGGTGCAGGCGCGACTGCTGGATCTGCTGCGGACGCTGGTGCGCGAACTGAATCTGGCGGTGGTGATTGTCACCCACGATCTCGGCGTGGCGCGACTGCTGGCGCATCGCCTGCTGGTGATGAAGCAGGGGCGGGTGGTGGAGAGCGGTCTGACTGACCGCGTGCTGGACGATCCTCATCATCCTTACACTCAACTGCTGGTCTCTTCGGTGCTCAATTAAATGACAACTATCACTCCGCGCCTGCGGGTAGAGAATTTGTGTAAAACCTTTGTGCTGCATAACCAGAACGGCGCGGCGCTGCCGGTGCTGCACAACGCCAGCCTGACGGCAGGCGAGGGCGAATGCGTCGTGCTGCACGGTCATTCCGGCAGCGGTAAATCCACACTGCTGCGCGCGCTTTACGGCAACTATCAGCCCGACAGCGGCCACATTCGGGTCGCGCATCAGGGCGAGTGGATCGACATGGCGCAGGCATCGGCGCGCCAGATTATCGCCCTGCGCCGCGACACGCTGGGCTGGGTCAGCCAGTTTCTGCGGGTGATCCCGCGCGTGCCGACGCTGGAGATTGTGATGCAGCCGCTGCTGGAGCGCGGCGTCGAGCGCGCCTTATGTGAAGCACGTGCCGCCGAACTGCTGACCCGGCTCAACGTGCCGCAGCGTCTCTGGTCGCTGGCCCCGTCCACTTTCTCTGGCGGAGAGCAGCAGCGCGTCAATATCGCTCGCGGCTTTATCGCCGACTATCCGGTGCTGCTGCTGGATGAACCCACCGCCTCGCTCGACAGTGTCAACAGCGAGGCGGTGGTGAGCCTAATTGAACAGGCGCGCGCCCGTGGTGCCGCCATCGTCGGTATTTTTCACGATCGGGCGGTGCGCGAGCGGGTAGCGGACCGGCTGCACCTGATGCACCCAATCGAGACAGGAGCGCAGGCATGATCATCAATAACGTCAGACTGGTGCTGGAAAACGAAGTGGTAACCGGATCGCTGGAGTTTCGCGACGAGCGCATCAGCAGCTTCAGCGAAACCACCAGCCAGCAGCCGGGCGCGCTGGATGGCGAGGGCGCCTGGCTGCTGCCGGGTCTGGTGGAGCTGCACACCGATAACCTCGACAAGTTTTTCACGCCGCGTCCGAAAGTGGACTGGCCGGCACACTCGGCGATGAGCAGCCACGATGCGCTGATGGTCTCCAGCGGCATTACCACGGTGCTGGATGCGATTGGCGTCGGGGATGTGCGCGACGGCGGGCACCGGCTGGATAACCTCAGCAAGATGATCGACGCCATCCGCGACAGCAACCGCAAAGGACTGAACCGGGCCGAGCATCTGTTGCATCTGCGCTGTGAACTGCCGCATCCCACCACTGCGCCGCTGTTTGAAGCGCTGATGGGCACGCCGGAGCTGGCGCTGGTGTCGCTGATGGACCATTCACCGGGCCAGCGTCAGTACGCGTCCCTGACGAAGTATCGCGAATATTATCAGGGCAAATATCAGCTCAACGACGCGGAGATGGATCAGTTCGAGCATGACCAGCTCACCCTGGCAGCAGCATGGTCACAGCCCAATCGTCAGGCGATTGCCGGACTCTGCCGGGAACATGGCATCGCCATTGCCAGCCACGATGATGCCACCGCGGCGCACGTTGAAGAGTCTCATGCCGCGGGCAGCCGCATCGCGGAGTTTCCTACCACGCTGGAGGCGGCACGCGCCTCGCGTTATCGCAATATGCAGGTGCTGATGGGCGCGCCTAACATCGTGCGCGGCGGCTCGCACTCCGGCAACGTCGCTGCCTGGGAGCTGGCGTCACACGGCCTGCTGAATATTCTCTCCTCCGATTACTATCCGGCGAGCCTGCTGGATGCAGCGTTCCGGCTGGCAGATGATGAGCGCAACAGCCTCGGCATGGCGCAGGCGATCGCGCTGGTCACCTGTAACCCGGCGCGCGCCTTAGGGCTCGAAGATCGCGGGGTAATCGCCGAAGGCTGCCGCGCCGATCTGGTGCTGGCGCATACCGCACACGGCTACCCGCACGTGCGGCATGTCTGGAGCAAAGGCCGGCAGGTGTACTGATGGCGCGGCTGATCTGGCTCACCGGTCCTTCGGGTTCGGGTAAAGACAGCCTGCTGGATGCGCTGCGGGCGGCACCTCCGCCACGGCTGCTGATCGCCCATCGCTACATTACCCGCGCCGCCGATGCGGGCGGCGAAAACCATGTGGCACTGACCGAGGCGGAGTTTGCCCGTCGCGCTGCGCTGGGACTGTTCGCGGTGAGCTGGCAGGCGCACGGTTTCAGCTATGGCATTGGCTGTGAGACGGAGCAGTGGCTGCTGCGCGGGCAGAATGTGGTGGTGAACGGTTCGCGGCTGCATCTGGCGCAGGCGCAGGCCCGTTTCGGCACGCAGCTGCTGCCGGTCTGTCTGCAGGTCACACCCGCCGTGCTGGCAGCGCGGCTGCGCCAGCGCGGACGGGAAGATGAGGCGGAGATCGCCCGGCGGCTGGCGCGCGCCGCACAGCCGCAGCCCGATGGCTGCCTTATCCTCAACAACGACGGCGCGCTGGCGGATACCGTGTGCCTGCTGCGTCAGATACTGGAGGCGCATCAATGAAACTCTCTTATCCTGGCACCGGCGGTGACAGTCCGGCATCGACATCCGCTACCAAAGGCGCATCAATGAAACTCACTTTTCTGGGTACTGGCGGGGTCACTGCCGCACCGCTGCCGGGCTGCGACTGTCGCGCCTGTCAGCGTGCGCAGCTCAACAGCGGCTACGCGCGTGCACCCTGCAGCGCGCTGATTGAGTTTGGTCGCGAGCGCATCCTGCTGGATGCCGGTCTGCCGCTGCTGGCGTCGCGCTTCCCGCCCGGCACACTGACGCGCATTCTGCTGACTCACTACCACATGGATCATGTGCAGGGGCTTTTTGCACTGCGCTGGGGAGTGGGCGCGCCGATTCCGGTCTGGGGTCCACCCGATCCGCGAGGCTGTGACGATCTCTATAAACATCCAGGCCTGCTCGATTTCCGTCCCGCCTTAACGCCGTTTGTAGCACACGCCTTTGGTGAACTGCAGGTTACGCCGCTGCCGTTGCAGCACTCGAAGCTGACGCATGGCTATCTGTTCGACTGGCACGGCACCCGGCTCGCCTGGCTGTGTGATACCTGCGGATTGCCACCCGACACCGCCGACTTCCTGCGCGGTCAGCCGCTGGACCAGCTGGTGATTGACTGCAACGATCCGCCGCAAGCAGAACCGCGTAACCATAATGATGTGACCCAGGCGCTGGCGATAGCAGAGATGCTCCAGCCGCGTCAGACCTGGCTCACCCATCTCAGTCATGAGATGGATAACTGGTTAGCTGAGAACCCGTTGCCGGACGGCGTGCTGGCTGCCCGTGATGGCCAGACATTGCTGTGCGGCGCGCACTGGCCTGTCACGGTTTGATCATCTGACTGTCATCCCGTGTTCATCGCGTCACGCCTTAATAACCCGCAGAACGCAATCAGCGATGACGGAGAACACCATGGCACAGGCACTTCTGAAAACGGTGGTCGACAACGATCTGCCACCGGCCAGCCTCAGCGGACAAAAAGTGTTGTCGGTGCAGAAACTGAGCAAAGCCTACGGCGACACTCAGGTGCTGGATCAGGTCAGTTTCGACCTGCACGCCGGTGAGCTGGTGGCGGTGATTGGCCGCTCTGGCGCGGGTAAATCGACCCTGCTGCACATGCTCAACGGCACGATTGAAGCGACTTCCGGCGCGATTATCAGTCTGCATCATGGCGAAGCGGATCGTAACGTGGTTACGCTCAACAGCCGCCAGTTGCGCGAATGGCGCAGCCAGTGCGGCATGATCTTTCAGGATTTCTGTCTGGTGCCACGCCTCGACGTGCTGACCAACGTGCTGCTGGGCCGTCTGAGCCAGACCGGCACGCTGAAATCCTTCTTTAAAATCTTCTCCGACAATGACCGGGCGCACGCCATCGAACTGCTGCAGTGGATGAACATGCTGCCGCAGGCGCTGCAGCGGGCGGAAAACCTCTCTGGCGGTCAGATGCAGCGTGTGGCGATCTGCCGTGCCCTGATGCAGAACCCCAAAATCCTGCTGGCCGATGAGCCGGTGGCGTCACTCGATCCCAAAAATACCAAGCGCATCATGGATGTGCTGCGTCAGGTCAGCGAGCAGGGCATCAGCGTGATGGTCAACCTGCACTCGATTGAGCTGGTGAAAAGCTACTGCACCCGGGTGATTGGCATTCAGCGCGGCGTGGTGCTGTTTGACGGCCATCCTTCAGGACTGACCGACAACCTGCTGCACCAGCTGTACGGCGATGAACTTAACCAAATCCATTAACTTCCACAGCAAGAGAACAACCCCGAATGAAACTGACTTCTTTAGCACTCCTGACCAGTGTAATGGCGTTTGGTGTCAGCGCAGCGGATGCGCCGAAACAGCTTAATCTGGGGATTCTGGGCGGTCAGAACGCCACCCAGCAGATTGGCGATAATCAGTGTGTGAAGACCTTCTTTGATAAAGAGCTGGGTGTGGATACCCAGATGCGCAACGCCTCCGACTACTCTGGCGTGATTCAGGGTCTGCTGGGTGGCAAGATTGATATGGTGCTGAGCATGTCGCCAGCCTCGTTTGCGTCGGTCTACATTCAGGACCCGAAAGCGGTGGATGTGGTTGGCATTGTGGTGGATGACAAAGATCAGTCACGTGGCTACCACTCGGTGGTGATTGTTAAAGCGGACAGCCCGTACAAAAAGCTGGAAGACCTGAAAGGGAAATCATTCGGTATGGCCGATCCCGACTCGACGTCCGGCTTCCTGATGCCGAACCAGGCGTTTAAGAAGATGTTCGGCGGCTCAGTGGATGACAAATATAACAACACCTTCTCCAGCGTCACCTTCTCCGGCGGCCATGAGCATGACATTCTGGGCGTGCTGAATAACCAGTTTGATGGCGCAGTGACCTGGACCTCACTGGTCGGTGACTACAACAGCGGCTATACCTCTGGCGCGTTTGGCCGTCTGATCCGCATGGACCATCCTGATCTGATGAAGCAGATCCGCATTATCTGGCAGTCACCGCTGATCCCCAACGGTCCGGTGCTGGTCAGCAACAAGCTGCCCGCTGACTTTAAAGCGAAAGTGGTGTCGGCGATTAAAAAGCTGGATAAGGAAGATCACGCCTGCTTCGTGAAAGCGGTGGGCGGCGAGCAGCACATCGGTCAGGCGACGGTTGCCGATTATAAGAACATCATCGATATGAAGCGCGACCTGATGAAAGGCAGCCGCGGCTAAATCCAGCTACTTCTTATCTTCTCCGCTCAGGCGGGGAAAGCGGGGCGCGGCAAACTTGCCCGCGTCCCGCTGCTTTAGCGCCGGAGATCCCCTTTGACCGAATTCGAACACTACTACCAACGCATCCGCCGCCAGCAGAAACGAGACACGCTGCTCTGGTCACTGCTGCTGGTGGCACTCTACCTGGCGGCGGGCAGGGTGGCAGAATTTAATCTGCTTACCGTCTGGCAGTCGCTGCCGCACTTCTTTGACTACCTGCACGAAATTCTGCCGGTGCTGCATCTGCCGCTGCTCTTTGCCGACGGCAAGACCGAAGGCTCGCTGGCTTACTGGGGCTACCGTCTGCCGATCCAGCTGCCGCTGATCTGGGAAACACTACAACTGGCGCTGGCTTCGACGCTGGTGGCGGTGGCACTGGCCGCGATGCTGGCCTTTTTCGCCGCCGACAATACTCAGACGCCGGTCAGCGTGCGGATGACGATTCGCGCCTTTGTCGCCTTCCTGCGCACCATGCCGGAGCTGGCGTGGGCGGTGATGTTTGTGATGGCCTTTGGCATCGGGGCGATCCCCGGTTTTCTGGCGCTGGCGCTGCACACCGTGGGCAGCCTGACCAAGCTGTTTTACGAGGCGATTGAATCGGCGTCAGATAAGCCGGTACGCGGCCTGGCGGCCTGCGGAGCCAGCAAACTGCAGCGGATGCGCTTCGCTTTCTGGCCACAGGTTAAGCCGGTCTTTCTCTCCTACAGCTTTATGCGACTGGAAATTAACTTCCGCTCCTCAACCATCCTTGGGCTGGTCGGCGCAGGCGGCATCGGCCAGGAGCTGATGACCAACATCAAACTGGACCGCTACGATCAGGTCAGTATTACGCTGCTGCTGATCCTGATTGTGGTGTCGCTGCTGGATACGCTCTCCGGCCAGCTTCGTCGCCGTGTGACAGGAGACAGGACATGATAAGCACCGTTCCCGATATCGCGCTAATGAAGCAGCAGCATCGTGAACTCTTCGCCGCACAGCCGCGCTATCTGCGTCGCCTGGCGCTGATGACACTGGCGGTACTGCTCTATTACCTCTTTTTCTTTTCGGTGTTTGGTCTGGAGTGGTCGCGCCTGCTGATGGGCTGCCAGCAGCTGGGGCGCTATTTCCTGCGGATGTTTGTCTGGCACGACTTCCTGAACTGGCCGTTTGGCTACTATCTGTCGCAGGTCGGCATCACCTTAGGGATTGTCTTTGCCGGCACGCTGACTGCCTCGCTGCTGGCGCTGCCGCTGTCGTTTCTGGCGGCGCGCAACGTGATGCACAGCCGAACCGCGAAACCGCTGGCGTTTCTGATGCGCCGTCTGTTTGACGTGTTGCGCGGTATCGACATGGCGATCTGGGGGCTGATCTTCGTCCGGGCGGTCGGCATGGGGCCGCTGGCCGGGGTGCTGGCGATTATCCTGCAGGATGTCGGTCTGCTCGGCAAACTCTACGCCGAAGGGCACGAGGCGGTGGAGCGTTCACCGGGTCGCGGACTGGGCGCCGTCGGCGCCAACAGCCTGCAGAAACACCGCTTCGGCATCTTCACCCAGTCATTCCCGCAGTTTCTGGCGCTGAGCCTTTACCAGATAGAATCCAATACCCGCTCAGCGGCGGTGCTGGGCTTTGTCGGTGCCGGGGGCGTCGGTCTGGTTTACGCTGAGAATATGCGCCTGTGGAACTGGGATGTGGTGATGTTCCTGACGCTGATTCTGGTGGTGGTAGTGATGGTGATGGATGTGATCTCCAGCCGCCTGCGCAAGCGCTACATCAGTGGGAAGCCGGTGCCGTTGTGGCAGCCTGCTGGGCGCGATTAAGCCGTTCGCTGCGCTGCCAGGCCCGCTGTAACGCCTGCACCAGCTGTGCCTGCTGCCAGGGCTTCGCCAGCCGTTCGCACAGCGGCAGCGTCACCGGCTGATGGCGCAGGTCCTGACCGCTGATGAGCAGCGTCGCCAGCTGCGGCCAGTTCTGCTGCGCCTGGCGGATCACATCCGCGCCGTTAATCTCGCCGGGCAGCATCAGGTCGCTGATCAGCAGGTCGATATCGGGTGTCTGGCGCAGCAGCGCCAGCGCCTCTTCACCGTCACCACACTCCAGCGTCAGATAACCCAGCTGATGCAGATGCTCACAGAGCGTCTGGCGCACCGCCGGTTCATCATCCAGCACCAGCACCAGCCGGTTACTGGCCGCCGCAATGTCCGTCTCAATGTGCACAGGCGATGGCGGGGCGATCACTGCGGCGACGGCGGCTTCCGGTGCACGTGGCAACAGCAGCCGCACCGTGGTGCCCTGGCCTGGCGCGGTTTCCAGTTCGATCTGGCCGCCTGACTGCCGTACAAAACCATAGACCATCGACAGGCCCAGCCCGCTGCCGCTGCCGGTAGCTTTGGTGGTGAAAAAAGGCTCAAACACCTGCTCACGAACCCCGGCCGACATGCCGCAGCCGTGGTCTATCACCTCGATTGTGACCCTGTCACGCTTTTCATCCCCCTCCAGACGACGCTGATTCCAGATGCGCAGCCGGATTTCACCGCTTTGCTGATGCATCGCATCGCGGGCATTCACCACCAGATTCATCAGCGCATTTTCCAGCTGGCTGGCATCAATCCAGGCGGGCCAGCCGGGACGCTGCGCATCAATAATCAGCTGCTGACCGGGCAGCAGCGAGTGCTGCAGCAGCCCCTGCAGGTTATCCACCAGCGTCACCACCGACACCGCACGGGGATAGAGAGCCTGCTTGCGTGAGAACGCCAGCAGCCGCTGGGTCAGTTGGGCAGCGCGGTCGGCCGCCTGCCGCGCCCGATCAATCCGGCTGGCCAGCGGGCCGGGCGTCAGCTGGCCTTCGGTCAGTGCCAGACTGCCGATAATCACCGCCAGCAGATTGTTAAAGTCGTGTGCCAGTCCGCCGGTCAGCTGGCCGACCGCCTTCATTTTCTGGCTGTGCTGCAGCGCCTCCTCCAGCGTTTTACGCGAGGTCCGGTCCAGCACGGTATTGACCATGCCGCGCCGCGGGATTGGGCTGAAGCGCAGCTCCAGCGTACGACCATCGGCCAGCCGGATCTCCTGCGGTTCACCGGGATCGTGCAGATCCACCGCCAGCGGCGCCAGCAGTTGCTGCCAGGGAACGCCACGATGCAGCTCATGCGGCGCGATGCCGAGCAGCTCCGCATACTGGGCGTTCCACACCACCAGCTGCCCGTTGTTATCAAACAGCGCAAAGCCGTCGCGCATCGCCAGAAAGGTGGACTCCAGCTGATTACTCTTCTCTTTCAGCAGTCGTGAGGTGTGAGCCAGCGAGGCGGTATTACGCGCAAAGACGTTAAACGCCCGCGCCAGCTCGCCCAGCTCGTCGCGGCGTTGCAGCCCTGGCACGCTGACGTTCTGCTCGCCCTGCGCCAGCCGCGTCATGGCTCCGGCAATCGCCGTCAGGCTCGACCCGAGATTGCGATAGATGTAGATACCGGCATAGCCGGTGATTGCCAGCGCCAGCAGCGCAAACAGCGCGATAAAGCCGATGATGGAATCCAGCTCACGGTGGGTCGCCAGGGTGCGCGCCTCACTCTGTAACGCCACCTGCTGCACCGAGGCGCTGATATCTTCATTCAGCATCGCCACCAGCGCTTTAATCCGGTAGGTGGCATAGGCGATCGCCAGGTCGCTCTGCTCCAGCGCCTCTGCCAGCGGCAGCAGGCGCTGCTGGGTGGCCAGCAGTCGCTGCACGTTTTCGCCGGTCACGCCCGTCAGCGGCACGTTGCGCCACTGCGCCATCACCTGCTGGAGCTGTTCGATGACGGCGATGGGCGAGGGTGTGCGGATTGCGATGGTGATCAGCCGTTCGGTTTGCTCCCGCAGCGCGGCATCCGGCAGCGTCCGCTGTTCCCGCTGTACCAGCTGGTCGATATGGCTGAGCAGAATCTGCGTCTGCCACAGGTCGCTCAGCATGTTGTTGCGCTGCAGATGACGCTGGTGACCGGTCAGCAGCAGGCTGTTAATCGTCTGTTCCAGCATCAGGCTGCGGGCGCGGATCCGGGCGATGCGCTCCGGCTGACGTGCCGCCAGCGGCGCACTGGCCAGCAGGCTCAGCGACTGCTGCAACGCCTGCTGATTCTGCTGCAACCGCTGTGATTCGCTCTGATACTCCAGCGCGCCCACCACCTGTGACAGCCGCACTGCCGCTGTCGCCACGTTGGCGGTATCCCGCGCCAGCGCCAGGCTGCCGTTCATGTCGGCCAGGGTCTGCGCCTGTGCCTGCTCCTGAATCGCCCCGGCATGACGAAAGCCGAAGATCGCCACCACGCTGACCATCAGCGTGACCGACACCACCAGCAGATTGAACAGCAACAGGCGTCCACGTGCCCCGGCCTGCCACGGATAAGTGCGCTGCATCCCACGACCTCTTATTCACTGCAACGATGGGCCGAGTATAGGAGCGTGCAGGCGGGCGTTTATGACAAATATGAACGGGCGCTGACATTTTCCGTTTATCTGGCGTTGCTTTACTGACGGCTATCCACAGTCCGCAGGAGCGAGGCGATGACAGCCACACCGATACTGGAAATGCGGGGAATTACCCGGCGCTTCGGCAGCTTTTATGCCCTGAAGGGCGTCGATCTCACGGTTTATCCCGGTGAGGTCCACGCGCTGATGGGGGAGAACGGCGCGGGTAAAAGCACACTGATGAAGATTCTGGCCGGTGCCTATACCGCCAGCAGCGGGGAAATTTTAATTGAAGGCAAGCCCTGGGCGCTGAAAGGGCCGAAAGAGGCTCTGGCCGCCGGGATCACCCTGATTTATCAGGAGATCAACCTGGCACCCAACCTGACGGTGGCGGAGAACATTTTTCTCGGCAGCGAAATCGCGCCCGGCGGGCTGGTCAGGCGGCGGCAGATGGCCGAAGAGGCGCAGCGGGTCATTGACCGGCTCGGCGCGCAGTTCAGCGCCTGGGATCTGGTCAGCCGTCTGAGCATCGCCGAGCAGCAGCAGGTGGAGATCGCCCGCGCGCTGCAGCGCAACAGCCGCATTCTGGTGATGGATGAGCCGACCGCCGCGCTCTCCAACCGCGAAACCGAACAGCTGTTCGCGCTGATCAAACGGCTGCGCAGCGAAGGCATGGCGATCATCTATATCAGCCACCGCATGGCGGAGGTGTATGAGCTGTCCGATCGCGTCAGCGTGCTGCGCGACGGGGAGTATGTGGGCAGCCTGACCCGTGATCAGCTTAACGCCAGCGAACTGGTGCGGATGATGGTCGGACGGCCGCTCAGCGACCTGTTTAACAAAGACCGTGCTATCCCGCTGGGCGATATCCGGCTGGCGGTCAATCACCTTACCGATGGTGGCAAAGTGCATCCCAGCAGTCTTGAAGTGCGGGCCGGAGAGATTGTCGGCCTGGCCGGGCTGGTGGGCGCAGGCCGCAGCGAGCTGGCACAGCTGATTTTTGGCGTGCACAAGCCGAAAGAGGGCGAGATCTGGATCGATGGCGAGAAGGTCACCATCCATTCACCGCGCGATGCAATTGCACGCGGCATCGGTTTCCTCACCGAAAACCGCAAAGAGCAGGGACTGTTTCTGGAGATGGCGGCGCAGGAGAACATCGTGATGGCGACGCTGGAACGTGACGCCAGTTACGGGATGCTGAACCGCCGCAAAGGGCAAACCATCGCCAGTGAGGCGATCGCTTCACTCAATATTCGCGTTCCTCACGCTCAGGTCCGGGCGGGCGGTCTGTCGGGCGGTAACCAGCAGAAGCTGCTGATTTCACGCTGGGTGGCGATTGGCCCGCGCATTCTGATCCTCGATGAACCGACGCGCGGCGTCGATGTCGGGGCGAAAAGCGAGATCTACCGCATGATGCAGGAGATGGCGCGGCAGGGCGTGGCGATTCTGATGATATCCAGCGAACTGCCGGAAGTGGTCGGGATGAGCGACCGCGTTTACGTGATGCACGAAGGCACCATCGTCGGTGAGCTGGAGGGCAGCCACATCAGTCAGGAAAATATTATGACGCTGGCAACCGGTGCGCACAGCGCGTCAGCAGGCGAAATCTAAGGAGACCACCATGACACAACTGGCCCGCACCAAAGCACCGACGCTGAAACGCGCTCTGATGGGCGATCTGCTGCAAACGGTGGGTATCCTGCCGATTTTGATCCTGATCGTGGCGGTATTTGGTTTCGTCACGCCGAACTTCTTCACCGAAGCAAACCTGCTCAACATCACCCGTCAGGCGTCGATTAACATCGTGCTGGCGGCGGGCATGACCTTTGTGATTCTTACCGGCGGCATCGACCTGTCGGTGGGGTCAATGCTGGGGACCACCGCGGTGGTTGCGCTGGTAGCGTCGCTGGATCCGATGCTGGCTTCCATGACCATTCCGATGGCGCTGGGCGCAGGCCTGGTGATGGGGCTGTTCAACGGCATCCTGGTCGCCTGGGCCGGGTTGCCGCCCTTTATCGTCACGCTTGGCACCTACACCGCGCTGCGCGGAGCCGCTTACCTGCTGGCGGATGGCACCACGGTAATCAACTCCGATATTAACTTTGAGTGGATCGGCAACGGCTATCTCGGGCCGGTGCCGTGGCTGATTGTGATTGCCTTTGCAGTGATCGCCATCTGCTGGTTCATCCTGCGCCGCACCACGCTGGGCGTCCATATCTACGCGGTCGGCGGCAATATCCAGGCGGCGCGTCTCACCGGGATCAAGGTCGGAATGGTGCTGCTGTTTGTCTACGGCATGAGCGGCCTGCTGTCGGGGCTGGGCGGTCTGATGAGCGCCTCGCGGCTATACAGCGCCAACGGCAACCTTGGGGTGGGCTATGAGCTGGATGCGATTGCGGCGGTGATCCTCGGCGGTACCAGCTTTGTCGGCGGCATCGGTACCATCACCGGCACCCTGATTGGTGCACTGATTATCGCCACGCTGAATAACGGCATGACACTGATGGGGGTCTCCTACTTCTGGCAGCTGGTAATCAAGGGCGCGGTCATCATCATCGCGGTCCTGATCGACAAATACCGTACCCGTCATCATGTGAGTTGAGTCTTAAAAGGGCGGATGTGCCATTTCACCTCCGCCACCTAAAAAACGCCATTAAGTGGTTGGCACCTTGAAAACAGCAGGAGAAGGTCTATGCGTTTTAATCCGATTGTAACCGGGCTGCTGGCGGCGACGCTGTTCAGTACCGGCCTGGCTCAGGCAAAAGAACTCAAATCTATCGGCGTAACGGTCGGCGATCTGGCAAACCCCTTCTTCGTGCAGATCACCAAAGGCGCAGAGATGAAGGCGCGTCAGCTGGCGGGCGATAAGGTGAATGTGACGCTGGTCTCGAGCGGCTACGATCTCGGTCAGCAGGTGGGCCAGATTGATAACTTTATTGCGGCCAAAGTCGACATGATTATCCTCAACGCCGCGGACTCCAAAGGGATCGCCCCGGCGGTGAAGCGGGCGCGTGATGCCGGTATTGTAGTGGTGGCGGTCGACGTGGCGGCCGATGGCGCGAATGCGACCATCACCTCCGATAACACCGAGGCGGGCGCGATGGCCTGTAAATATATTGCTGACCGCCTGAAGAACAAGGGCAACGTGGTGATCATCAACGGACCACCGGTCTCTGCAGTGCAGAACCGCGTTGAAGGCTGCATGACCGAACTGAAAACCCATCCTGACATCAAGCTGCTCTCATACAACCAGAACGCCAAAGGCAGTCGTGAAGGCGGACTGGAAGTCATGACCGGTCTGCTCTCTGCCAATCCAAAAATTGATGCGGTGTTTGCCATCAATGACCCGACAGCGATTGGCGCAGACTTAGCGGCGAAACAGGCGCAGCGCAGTGAGTTCTTTATCGTTGGCGTCGATGGCTCGCCGGACGGTGAAGAGGCGCTGAAGCGCAAGAATTCACTGTTCGTCGCGACGCCTGCGCAGGACCCGCAGGTCATGGCAGCCAAAGCGGTCGAGATTGGTTATGACATTCTGCAGGGCAAACCGGCACCGGACAAACCGGTGCTGATCCCGGTGAAACTGATCGATCGTAATAATATCGGCAGCTATCAGGGCTGGACGGTGAAATAAGCTTTAGTGCGGCACCTTAAGGGTGCCGCACTCAGGAGGCCACCATGCAACGTTCAGAGGTTAATTATTACCTGCAACATACGCGCGAGTTTTTCCGACAGCAGGATGTGCATCTGCCGCCGTGGGCCGATTTCGATGTGAGCCAGTGGCGGGCTCAGGATCGTGAGGTCGCGCAGGAGATTCTGGCGTTGCGGCTGGGATGGGATCTCACCAGTTTTGGCGCGACTGATTTTCTGCAGACCGGGCTGACACTGTTTACCCTGCGCAACGGTTCACCAAACGGGCAGCCGTGGCATAAACCCTACGCCGAGAAAATAATGCACGTGCGGGAAGGGCAGCAGACGCCGATGCACTACCATCCGCGCAAGATGGAAGACATCATTAATCGCGGCGGCGGAAATTTGATTGTCGAACTGCATAACCGCAACGGTGACGGGCTGGCTGACTCGCTGGTGGCGGTTTCGCTGGATGGCCTGCGCCAGACCCATGCCGCCGGTTCACAGCTACGGCTCTCACCGGGTGAAAGCGTGACGCTGGAGGCGGGCATCTGGCACAGTTTCTGGGGTGAAAGTGGCTTCGGCGACGTGCTGGTGGGCGAGGTGTCGATGCCCAACGATGACGAAAACGACAATGTGTTTCTGACGCCGCTGGCTCGTTTCAACCCACTGGAGGAGGATGAAGCGCCGCGCTGGCTGCTGTGTAATGATTACGCGCACTGGCTATCCTGAGCGCGTCAGGCCTAATCAGGCAATCTGACTGGCACGCGTTGTCGAATCGGGTTTCACCACATCGGCCGAAAAGACATAACCCAGTCCGCGAATGGTGCGGATCAGGTCGGGCTGGTGCGGGTTGGTTTCGATTTTACGGCGCAGCCGCATGATCAGCACATCGATGGTGCGGTCAAACACGTCGAGACTTTCGCTATGGGTCAGCTCCAGCAACTGATCGCGGGTCAGCACTTTTCGGGCGTGGCGAACCAGCGCGCGTAACAGGCTATATTCCCCCTGGGTCAGCGGCACCAGCTCGCGCTGCGGATTAAACAGCTGGCAGCGGCCATCATCCAGTTGCCAGCCGCCAAAACGCCAGCCCTCCTGTTCAGGGTCGGCCTGCGCTATGCGTCCGCTGCGACGCAGGGCCGCCCGGGTTCTCGCTACTACCACGCGTGGATTAAAGGGTTTGGCGATGTAATCATCTGCGCCCATCTCAAGGCCCACCACCATCTCCGCTTCAGAACCCATACCGGTCAGCATAATCACCAGCACTTCGGGTCGCTCACGCTGAAGCTGCTGCAACACCAGTAGCCCGTTGGTATCGGGCAGCATCATATCCAGCATCACCAGCGAGATTTCCGGGTGTTCGCCGAGCATCGATAGCGCCTCGCGTCCCTGATGACAGCGGTAGACCGTTAACAGATGTTCACTTAACGCATCCTGCAAGACGTCGCAGACTGCAGGATCATCATCCACCACCAAAATTGCTGGCTTCATTGCGCGGCCTCAATGTTACGAAAGAGTTAATTCAGGAGTCTACACAGGCCAGAAAAGGTTGCTGAGGCAGCGTGCTGAAACGTGACCAGCTTCGCCTGTGAGAGTGCGGAAGCGTGCGCTGGCGCAGAGTTTTTCGGGGCTGCCTGTTTGCCGCAGGAAAACGATTGCGCGGCATCGGTGCATTGCACCATAATCGCGCCTCGTTTTGGTTCGGAATTCTCTTAGGCGTACCCGGCTCTGCCAGGTAATCGATTGCGTCGGTAGATGGCATGGCAATTGCTTTGGGCAGTGGGTAAGTCAGGGATTTCAGGCGATTCTGGCACGCAAGTATGCAGCGGCCGGCATCAGTGTCCCGGAAACAGAATAATCAGCATGCAAACCCCTTTGGCAAGTGAGACTGATGTCTCCTGTATCGAGAGATGATGATGTTAGAAAAACTATTCAAACTCAAAGCGCATAACACGACGGTTCGTACTGAGATTATCGCCGGGATCACCACCTTCCTGGCGATGGCTTATATTCTGTTTGTGAACCCAAGCATTCTGGGCGCGACCGGCATGGACAAGGGCGCGGTATTTGTCGCCACCTGTCTGGCGGCGGCGATTGGCTGCGTGCTGATGGGGCTGATCGCCAACTATCCGATTGCGCTGGCTCCGGGTATGGGACTGAACGCCTTTTTCACCTATACCGTTGTGTTGCACATGGGCTACACGTGGCAGATTGCGCTGGGCGCGGTGTTTCTCTCGGCGGTGATTTTCTTCGCGATGTCGCTATTTAAGATTCGTGAATGGATTATTGCCAGTATTCCGCTGCCGCTGCGCGCCGGGATTGGTGCCGGTATCGGCCTTTTTCTGGCACTGATTGCGCTGGAAGGGGCAGGCATCGTGGTCGATAACCCGGCAACGCTGGTGGGCATTGGCGATCTGACTAAACCGGGTCCGCTGCTGGCGATGCTCGGCTTTGTGGTTATCGTGGTACTGGAAGCACGTCGGGTTACGGGCGCAGTGCTGATCGGTATTCTGCTGGTGACCTTTATCTCCATGGGCATTGGTCTGTCGCCCTTTGCCGGGGTCTTCTCTGCACCGCCGTCGATTGCACCGACCTTTATGCAGCTGGATATTGCCGGCGCGTTTAACGTCGGCCTGATCAGCGTGATTTTTGCCTTCCTGTTTGTTGACGTGTTTGATAACACGGGCACGCTGCTGGGTGTGACCAAACGCGCCGGTCTGGCGGATGAGCAGGGTAACGTGCCGAAGATGGGCCGTGCGCTGATTGCTGACAGTGCGGCTGCGCTGTTTGGTTCGCTGCTCGGCACCTCGACCACTACCAGTTATGTGGAATCGGCGGCGGGCGTGAGTGCCGGGGGCCGTACCGGCCTGACCGCGATTGTGGTCGCCGTGCTGTTCCTGCTGGCCCTGTTTTTCTCGCCGCTGGCCTCCAGTGTTCCGGTTTATGCCACTGCGCCTGCGTTGCTGTTTGTGGCGGTGCTGATGGCATCGGGCCTCGCAGAGATTGACTGGAAAGATATCACCACCGCCGCGCCGGTCACCGTGACCGCGCTGACCATGCCGCTGACCTATTCGATCGCCAACGGCATCGCGTTTGGTTTTATTACCTGGACGCTGGTGAAGTTGCTGAGCGGACGTGCGAAAGAGGTGAATGCGGCGCTGGTTATCCTGTCGATTCTGTTTGTGATTAAGCTGGGATGGTTGAGTGCTTAGTTGTTGCCTGGCGGCAGGGAAGGTCGCTTAGCAGCGGGCGGATTTCGCTGTGCAGCGGGCTGGCTATGAGCGGGTTTCGCATGGCTGCGGGCTGGCACACTGAGTAAGTTTCGCCTGGCAGCGGGCTTGCTATGAGCAGGTTACGCCCGCCTGGGCGATGGAGCGTTTCAGATCACTTACCGCGCGTTAGCACTGAGCGGGTTTCGCCCGCCAGGCGATGGGGAGTTTCAGGTTGCCCGTGCAGGCGGACGCGTCAAGGGGCGGACGCCCGCCCCTTAACAATCCCGGCGTCCGGCTGCCTGCGCGCCCCGCGTAGCGGGGTACCCTCGTCACGCCCTGCGGCCGACGGACCGTCCGGACTCGCCATCCCTGGCTCGTACCGTCCTTTCGCCGACGTCCTGTCGGCTCATCCTGGCCTGCGGTTGTTCCTCAGCGCTGCGGACGCCTCTGGGAAACCCCTGCCGGTGGGTTTGTCACCCGGACTGGCTGGGTTCAGGCCGCTGAAAGCGTGGAAAGATTCATAAGGTTTCGCTTTGCAGCGGGCTTGCACTGAGCGGTTTCGCCTGCAAGGCGACGAGGATTTTCAGGTCCTTTAGCAGCGCGTTAGCACTGAGCGGGTTTCGCCCGCCAGACGTATGGGAGTTTCAGATCACTTAGCAGCACGTTAACACTGAGCGGGTATCGTCTGTCAGGCTATGGGGTTGGCGGTATCTGATACACTGCGCAACATTGCAATAGAGCGCATATGGCGGAGTTGTTGTTATTCACGGCTGTTCTCGTTTGTGCGTTTAAATTATAAAAGCATTTCACTTGTGGCGTTTGTTGTTACTCGCTACTCCATTTCAGCGGTGTATTTAATTCCATTATTTCTCACATCATGGCTATCAAAAATCCGGGGCTCCACTGTACGCCAACTCCAGGGTGCATTTCCCTGATGTTAAAAAAAGAGGAGTTTCACACATACTTAGCGTTGACAGGATCTCTGAGCGTTTTTGTTAGTTCAGGTAAGCTGATTTTAATGTTGAGCTGACGGAGCTGACGGAGCTGACGGAAAGTTTTATTACGCTAAATCAGTGTTATTCAAATGCCTGTTTTAGCTGTGAATTAACCCGTGATAATTGCTGTTCTCGCCTGTTTTATAAGCCTGCTGCCAGGAGAGAAGAGATATTAAGGCGTGGTTGAATTTAGTCGCCGCCATCTCCTCCGTCACCACCGTTACCTCCCGCACCGCCGTCACCTCCCGTGCTGCCACCATTCCCTCCGTTCCCCCCTGCGCCACCAGCACTACCATTGCTGCCATTCCCTCCATTTCCACCGTTTCCGCCATCTCCCCCCATACTGCCGCTTCCTCCATTCCCGCCATTGCCTCCGGCCTGGCCATTCTGTCCAGCACCTCCGTTCCCGCCATTTCCACCGCTTCCTCCCAGGCCGCCATTTCCGCCATCACCGCCATTGGCTCCGGCACCACCGTTTCCTCCTGACCCTCCATTTCCTCCGATACCTCCGTTTCCCCCTCGTCCTCCATTTTCACCCGGACCGCCATTGGCCCCGGCACCGCCGTTCTGACCCGGTCCGCCATCAGAACCTGCAGCGGCATCAATGAGAATGACATTATGGTGTGAACTCAACATATCCGTTTTGTACTCAGCATGCGCATACGGAATGATGATTAGCGAAGCTAACAAAGTGATTGTTTTCATTTGAAAATCCTTTTCAGAAAACTTTCTCCACCGGTCCCTCCGTTACCGCCTGCGCCACCCGCACCGCCTGCGCCACCCGCACCGCCTGCGCCACCCGCACCGCCTGCGCCGCCCGCACCACCTTCGCCGCCCGCACCACCTGCGCCGCCCGCACCACCTGCGCCGTCCGCACCGCCTTTACTTGATGTATCGGGATTATCGGCACTCCCACTATTGCCGCCATTGCCGCCATTGCCGCCATTGCCGCCATTACCTCCTTTTCCTCCGTTAGTACCTTCTCCCGGAACGCCTCCTTTGCCTCCCGCGCCTCCGTTTTCACCATTGCCTTGTTGTCCGTCTTTACCTGCTGAGGGCTGGAGGGAGGTATTTGAGGATGAAGTATTCATGTCGCTGGCAGTCTGAGCCAGGGAGTAAAACGGACATGCCACTGTCAGTACGGTGGCTAAAAATAATGGGTAACTTCTGGTAAGTTTCATGTGCTGTTCCTGTGCTAACAGTGATAATGCTCCTGCTATAACGGTTACAAACAGGAGCTTTTTAGTTAATGGACGCCAGACTATCAGTCTCCGCCGCCATCACCGCCGCCATCACCGCCGCCATCACCGCCACCATCACCTCCTCCATTACCACCGCCGTTGCCTGCATCATTTCCGTTACCGTCACCACTCCCGTTAGCATTCCCGGTGCCGTTATTACTGTTATTACCCTGATCAGAACCGTTGCCGTTTTTACTGCCGTTATCATTATTGGAATTATTACCATTCTGGCTGGCGTTAGCGGCGCCATTACCATCACTTCCGCCAGCACCTCCGGCGCCGCCAACACCTCCGGCACCACCTTGCCCGCCTAACGCTCCTCCTGCACCCCCCGCGCCACCTGCGCCGCCGGCACCTCCCGCACCAGTAAGAATGAAGGAAGATTTAGAGGTATTGACGTCAATGTTTGCTGCACTGATATCAAATTGTCTGGCCATACCCTGAGCGGAGTAGAATAAAACCATACTCGCTAACACAGTCATATTTTTAACTTTCACAATGAATCCTCTTTAAGTGAGTAATTAAATTTATTATCTGCGCTGCCAAAGGTATGTTAATTTTCCTCAAATAATTCTTGTCACTCTTCCTCCGTTTTGGAGTTTCTTTATGCGTCCTTTATTTTATTTTATGTGAAAGGCGGGAATACATTGCCAGTATGTGGCACTAATTTTAAGAAATAGCTTCTACAGTCTGCTGTTATTTATATTGCACAGCAATTATGGAGTGACAAGCTCAATAATGATGTTTTTTGTTGCTGTGTATGTTTTTATATTTCGTCTGCAATATGCTTCAGTTATGTTACGCTTTTAATTTCATCTGTTACTGCAGCTGATGCGCGAGTCAGGCAAATCTATTTCTCTCTGCGATTGCCCGGGCTATCCGTTCGTATCAAGGGCTGATGATGGAGAGTTTATTCGTGATGCATATCAGACCAGGGCTATCGTGCAGACGGGCACGCTCATCAACGCACTCAGCGCGTTTTCTGCCTGAAGGCTGGATTGCTACGGCCGGGCTGAAGCATCCTTATGCCGGTCTGTTCTGCCATATTCATCGTACTAATAAAGCATTCATATCCTGCGAGACGTCACAGAACCGGCCCGCGTTTAAAGTGATCTACAGAAGTTCCTGACGTTATTTATAATTATAATTTATGTATTCCTGATTTTTATTGCGGTATTTTTTGCATGCGAAAAGCATCCAGGTTGTAGCAGCCTTAAAAGCCGCGCCTGCAAGGGTTAAATGAAATTTTTATGACATGCAAACCAGTGTAGCGTAACGCAGTAATAAGTTAAGACAACGGTATGCATAAGGGTTCTGATTGTTTATAACGCACAAAAAAACGATTTCTGGTTGAACTGGAAAGCATCAAAGCCTGACAAATTTATGAGTTTTTGTGATGCTTTGCAGCGGTGCCATTAATTCTGGTTAATATTATTTATGTGATAAATATTCATTGAAGTTAAAAAAAGAGATGCCGATAGATCTATATCGCCGCCCCCCTTCAAGGAATTTTAATGAAAATCTCTACGCGCCTCGGTTCCGGATTTGGCACGTTAATCATCTTTTTCTCCATATGTATCGTTGTCGCTATTCACTCTTTATATCAGGCTAAAAGCACGCTTGAGTCAGTTGTTCAGGGTGATATGAAAAAAACAAAATTAATCAATGAACTTACCCTGGCGCAGCGCGATATGGCGATAACCGTCAGGAATTTATCACTCTTTTCAGATCAGGCTCTTATCCAGGAGCAGTCTGATCGTCTGGTTAAACTGAAGGCTAAATTTGCAGCCAGCAGGGATCAACTGAATACGATGATCAGCCAGTCTGGCGATACGGAAGAATATAAAGCCTTTGCGAAGATCAGTGACAGCGAGAAAAATGCTCTGGATGCCTTCAGTAACACCGTTCCGCTGGCACTGGCTAAAAACAGTGATATCACCGTTAAGTATCTGTTGGAAAAAGTCAGACCCGCACAGGTTCCGCTGCTTGAAGGTCTTACCCTGATGAGTGAAATCCTGGCAAAGCAGTCGGATGACTCAGTTAATCAAAATGCGAAAAATACCGAAAGAGCCTACATCATCCTGGTGACGCTTTTAGTTGCGGCTATTTTGTTCGGCACGGGCACCAGCATCTATCTTATTCGTAAACTCATGAGCGAGCTTGGCGATGAACCGAGTACAGCGCGGAAGCTTGCTTATGCGATCACCAATGGGGATCTGACCACACCGGTTAGCTTGAAGAAAAATGACACTCTCAGTCTCATGGCCTCTTTAAACAGCATGCAGGTTCGGTTACGGGATATCGTTTCAGAAATTAAATCAGGCTCTTCTTCAGTCGCCCTTTCTGCGAATGAGATTTCTGAAGGAAACAATGAGCTTGCATCCCGCACTGAACAGCAGGCCGCTGCCTTGCAGGAAACGGCTGCGAGTATGGAACAGCTCACCGCTACGGTACAAAATAACAGCAAAACTGCCAGGGACACAGCCAACTCAGCGAGAGATACCGCCTCGATTGCAAAACGAGGGGAAACGGACGTCAAACGAATGTCAGATACGATGAGTGATATTTCAAAAAGCGCGTCTAAAGTCAGAGATATCACCGCCGTCATCGAAAGCATCGCATTCCAGACTAATATTCTTGCCCTGAACGCAGCCGTTGAAGCGGCACGAGCGGGAGAGACGGGAAGGGGCTTCGCTGTCGTCGCGTCTGAAGTCAGAACGCTTGCACAACGTAGTGCGACTGCCGCAAAAGATATTAAAGCGTTAATAGAGCAGGCTGTCGGACAGGTTGAATGCGGCGTCACTGTTGCCAGTGATACGGGTTTGAGTATTCTCAAAGTCGTGCATTTAGTGGATGAACTGGCTGAATCCATGGATGCTATTGCGCTGTCGTCGGCTGAACAGATGCAGGGGATTTCTCAGGTGAGTATTGCAGTCAGCCAGATGGATGGGGTGACGCAAAATAACTCTGCTCTGGTAGAAGAATCATCAAGTGCTTCTCAGTCTCTCTCTGAGCAAGCGCAGTCTCTCAGGCTGATTGTAGAGACCTTTAAAGTATAAATTATCCCGGCGCTGACATGCGCATTGGGTAAATTCCAAAGCAAGAGGCCGGTACTGCCTGTCAGCAGTACCGGCCTTATTCCTCGCATCAGCCGGCTAACACTTACCTGAAAGGCGGCTCATTAAAGGTACGCAACTTACGCGAATGCAGCTTATCGCCCTCGGCGCGCAGCAGCTCAACAGCGTGAATACCAATCTGCAGATGCTCCGAAATCGCCCCTTCATAGAAACGGTTCGCCTGACCGGGCAGCTTAATCTCACCGTGCAGCGGCTTGTCTGAAACGCACAGCAGCGTGCCATATGGCACCCGGAAACGATAACCCTGTGCGGCAATAGTGGCGCTTTCCATATCGACCGCCACCGCACGGCTCAGGTTAAAGCGCAGTGCCGAAGCGGAGTAGCGCAGTTCCCAGTTGCGGTCGTCCGTGGTCACCACGGTGCCGGTACGCAACCGCTGCTTCACCTCTTCGCCTGGCATGCCGCTCACTGATTTGGTGGCGTCATACAGCGCGCGCTGCA
The DNA here is from genome assembly GCF_011800485.1 of Pantoea sp. EKM20T. Classification (NCBI taxonomy): domain Bacteria; kingdom Pseudomonadati; phylum Pseudomonadota; class Gammaproteobacteria; order Enterobacterales; family Erwiniaceae; genus Pantoea; species Pantoea sp. EKM20T. The sequence continues at coordinate 192,805 of NZ_JAALFW010000002.1, forward strand.
CTTCGGCAATGCTGGGTACCGGGATATCAGGCGGCAGCACGCTGTCCAGCACGTGATCGTCGCGCAGATAGGCATGGGCCAGCACATAATCACCAATCCGCTGGCTCTCGCGCAGACCGCCACAGTGACCAATCATCAGCCACGCATGTGGACGCATCACCGCCAGATGATCGCAGATGGTTTTGGCATTCGACGGGCCAACACCAATATTAATCAGCGTAATACCACGACGATTCGGCGAGGTGAGATGCCAGGCGGGCATCTGGTGCTTCTTCCACGCCAGATCCGAGAGCATCGACTCACTGTCAGCGGTGTCGGCGGTCAGCACCACATCGCCCGCGCAGGCCAGGCTGTCGTAAGGGGTACTGGGATCGCGCACCTGCTCGATCGCCCAGCGCACAAACTCATCAACATAACGGGTGTAGTTGGTGAACAGCACAAATGGCTGGAAGTGCTCTACGCTGGTGCCGGTGTAGTGACGCAGGCGGGCCAGCGAGAAGTCGGTTCGCAGCGCGTCGAAGTGCGACAGAGGGGATTTTGCATCGGCGTGGAACAGGCCATCGGCGGTCTCATCGCCAATCTGCGACAGCTCGGTGGTCGGGAAGTGGCGCGCAATACCGGCGCTCATGGTGCGATCCAGTGACAGGTCGGAACCGTCGATCACGTAAGGATAGGGGATCTCCTGGCTGGAGGGCCCCACGTCGATCTCCAGCTGATACTCCTTCTCCAGCATCTGAAGCTGTTCCGAAATATAGTGGCGCAGCAATGCCGGGCGGGTGATGGTGGTGCTGTAACTGCCGGTGTGGGTGAAGCGTCCCCAGGCACGCGTGCGGTTCTGCTGCGGACCGTCGCCGCGCCAGGTGATGCGCAGCTCCGGGTAAACAAATAGTCCCTGCGCCCGTGCGGTGGCATCGGGCAGCGTGCCGTTTTCGGTAAAGGCTTTAATCGCCTCGCGCAGCGCATCAACGGCGCCATCGTACAGGCGTTCGAGTTCATCCAGCGCCTGCTGGCTGGTCAGGTTTTTCCGTAGTGTCGGCATGGTTTCTCCTTCCATTTTTTTCCGCAATTTGCCCCAAGCTTAGCGGGTTTGTTGCGGAGATTGTTGAAGAATCTGTGATCGCCGTTTTTTTGCGCCAGCGAAGCGGGAATTCTGAGCAGTGCTGTTTTAAGTGAAGATCTGCTGCACTGAAAAACAGTAAGAAAATCTTTACTATCAGAAGGGGTGGTTCGCCACGTTTGAATGCGTTACCAATGAGGAGATGGCGGAAAAAACCGCCAGCAGCAAAGCATGGCCAACCGATCATAACGTCAGGGAAATAATCAGGTTTGCTACAGCGGGCGGGGCAGTGAGGCAGATTGTGCCGTGGCGGCATTAAAAAGTTTGTAACCATGATTAATTTGCACCGGAAAGACTTTGCATATTTCCCTGCCCACTATCATCATTAGAACTCCTGTCCAGTCTCTTCTGATTTGGTAATCCTTTGCAAAATCCCGGCGTAGCAGTGATGCAGGCGATCAAGCGCACGGCGTGGTACCCGAAACGCCGTTCGTATCGCACGCTCTACTGGCGTGAGATATCGCCATTAGCAGTGCCTATCTTTTTCGAGAACGCCTGTGTGCTATTGATGGGCGTACTGAGCACCTTCCTGGTCAGCTGGCTGGGTAAAGAGGCGATGGCGGGCGTCGGCCTGGCCGACAGCTTCAACATGGTGATCATCTCGTTCTTTGCTGCCATCGATCTTGGTACCACGGTGGTGGTGGCGTTCAGTCTGGCAAAACGCAACGGCAAGCGCGCCCGTGCCGCCACGCGTCAGTCGCTGGCCATGATGACGATACTCGCCTTTGTGCTGGTGATCGCCATTGAGTTCTGGGGTCATCTGATCGTCGATGCGATTGCCGGTGCCGCCGATCCAAAAGTCAAAGCGCTGGCGCTGAGCTATCTGCAGACTTCCGCCTGGAGCTATCCGGCCGCCGCTATCACCCTGATTGGCAGCGGGGCGCTGCGTGGTGCAGGTAATACCAAAATTCCGATGCTGATTAACGGCGGCATGAACATCCTCAACATCATCATCAGTAGCGTGCTGATTTATGGCTGCTTCTCGTGGGACGGTTTAGGGTTTATCGGTGCCGGGCTCGGACTGACCATCACCCGCTATATCGGGGCGATCGCGGTGATTTACGTGCTGATGATCGGCTTTAACGCCTCACTGAAAATTACGCTGTCGAGCTATTTCCGGCGCTGGAACAGCAGCATTCTGATGGAAGTTTTAGGAATAGGCGTGCCTGCCAGTATCGAGTCGGTGCTGTTCAACGGCGGCAAACTACTGACACAGGTGTTTGTTGCCGGAATGGGCACCAGCGAGATTGCCGGTAATTTTATCGCTTTTTCTATCGCCTCACTGATCAACCTGCCAGGCAATGCGCTGGGTTCGGCTTCAACGATTATCACCGGTACCCGTCTGGGCAGGAATCAGGTGTTCCAGGCGGAACGCCAGGTGCGACACGTCTTCTGGCTGGCGACGGTCTGCCTGACCGTGATGGCCCTGCTGACGGTGCCGCTGGCCGGGTTGCTGGCACGGTTTTATACCAGCGACCCGGAAGTGATTAACGTGACGAAGCAGCTGATCTGGCTTAACGCGCTGTTTATGCCGTTATGGGCCGCTTCCTGGGTGCTACCTGCCGGTCTCAAGGGCGCACGCGATGCGCGTTACACCATGTATGTGTCGATGTTCAGCATGTGGGGCGCCCGCGTGGTGGTCGGCTACCTGCTCGGTATTGAACTGGGGATGGGCGTGACCGGTGTCTGGCTGGGGATGTTCCTCGACTGGACGGTGCGTGGCATCTTCTTCTGGTGGCGACTTAACAGCGGCAAGTGGCTCAACCGCTATCGAAAAATGATCGCGAAAACCGGTTAGCGCGTTGTTAACGCCTTTCCCCCGCCGTGGGGAAAGGCGTCATACCTCTTTCAGCACCATTAAAAATAACATCTCCGTCACATCTCCAGACCTTCGAACCGAATTTCAGACAGTTGCACAAAGCCAGTCTTCTCAGACAGGGTTAGCGTAATGCCTGCTGCGCAATGATGCAGACACTACTTATCAAGGTGACCCTATGATCCGTCTGAAAACGGCGCTGGCACTCCTGCCGCTGCTGTGTAGCGCCCCGTTATGGGCGACAACCTTTGTCTATGTCTCCAATGCTGAATCCGGCACCGTTTCCCGCTATCAGCTCAGCGAGGCGAATGGCAGCCTGCAATGGCGTGGCGATACGCCTGCCGGTAAAAAGATTATGCCGCTGGCGGCCAGCCCGGATGGTAAACGGCTCTATGGTGCGCTGCGGAGTCCGCCTTATTCGATCATCAGCTGGCGCGTCTCGGGTTCGCATGTTGATTTGCAGAAACTGGCGGTGACACCGGTTGTAGCCAGCTTTCCGTGGATCACCACTGACAGAAGTGGGCGCTATCTGCTGGCCGCCTCCTATGACAGCGATATCGTCACCAGCAACCGGATTGATGACAAAGGCATTGTGACACCCCAGGTCACGGGCGAGGTGAAAACCGGGCCGCATGCCCACTCGGTGATTACCGACGTCAGCAATCATTCCCTCTACGTCGGCAACCTTGGCGCGGATCGCGTGCTGCAATATGCCTTTGCTGATAATGGCGCGATAACGCCGCTGGGAACCGGATTTGTTCAGGGCGAGAAGAACAGCGGCGCACGACATTCGGTGATTTCGCCCGACAATCGCTTCCTCTATAACCTCGCGGAGATGAGCGGCACCATTACGCAGTTCCGGCGCGCGGCGGATGGGTCGCTGACGGAGCTGAAAACCTGGCCGAATGCGGTGGCGAAGAAATATAACCTGCAGCATGGCGAGCAGCGCCCGGCGGGCTACAGCGATCCCACGCCGCGCATCTGGGCGGCAGACATTAAAATCACCCCGGACGGGCAATTTATCTATGTCACCGAGCGCACCTCCAGCACCGTCAGCGGCTACCGGGTTGATAAACAGTCGGGTGAGTTAACACTTATCGGCAGCTGGCCGGTTGAAAAACAGCCGCGCAGTATTGCGATTGATGCGCAGGGTAAATGGCTGATCGTCAGCGGGGAGAAGAGCGCGGTGATTGGCAGTTACGCTATCGATTCCGCCAGCGGTGAACTCAAACGGGTTGCTGAAGCCCCGGCTGGTAAAGGCGCGAACTGGGTGACGCTGATAAGGCAGTAACCGTTTTGAGCCGCTGGCGTATGGCACTGGCTAAACAGATGCGGGCTGCTTATGCCATTTCCGGCATAAGCAGCGCAGAAATTTTTGCTTCTGATCGGGCGTGTAAGCGGGTTTACTCAGGGCATCAACTGATGCGGAGAGCCTGAGATGAAACAGAAACTGATAGCCTGGTTTGAACAGCTGCTGAGCGGCCCTGTGGCGAGTGACCGTGTGCATGATATTAACGTGGAACTGCTGCTGCCGCTGAGCCAGCTGTATGGACTGGAATATTATCCGGCAGTGCATCGCTACCATGAAAAATAATGGTTGTTGTATGTTGTCTGGTTAAAGGCCCGCTACGTTGCGGGCCTTTTTGCATCTGTATTGCGCTGGTCATTTCAGCCAGCAGGCTTCACCACGAAAAACAGCAACATCATTATTTTTTATCCCACTTAATGCCCCAGCGTCGTTATATGAATGAGTAATCCGGCGCGGATCTATATTCATCAGTGCACGTCTTAACATCTATTCCCTTAACACTCGTAAATGACCTCCGCACATAGAAAGTGGCTAAGTCATTACAAATTTGGCTTATAAAACGTTTTATCACCGCTAATTTTACTTTTTGTAAAACCACGTCATTATTTTAAGTCAATAAGGAACTTCCGATTGTTAAGGTGGTAATCTGCACGTCTGTGCTTACACAAAATTTACAATAAGCGTTGTTAATCCTTCGATGAAAATGCCTGAAACAGGGAAGTGGCTGGTTTTCGGAGCCAGTTTGTTTATCAGCAATGTCATGGCTGCACCGGTCACACCGGGTGATCTTGACGTTATTCAAAACCAGCAGCAGCAGCGGTTGCAGCAGGATCAGCAGCAGCGTGACGCATTAACACAGGCGCATCAGGTTGAGCTGCAAAAAACCGAGTCGGCGCCAGCCAGCGGCCCCTGTTTTGAAATCAACCAGATTTCACTGCAACAGGCGAGCTTAATCACGCCTGATACACAGAAGAGACTTGTCGCTCCCTATATCAATCAGTGCCTGAGTCTGGACCGTATTAATCAGCTGGTACGCGCTATTTCAGAGTGGTATGTCCAGCGTGGATATATCACCAGCCGGGCCTTCCTGACAGAACAGAATCTTTCCCACGGGACGTTAAATATCACCGTACTGGAAGGAAAGCTTGAGGCGATTCATTTGCAGGGTGCCAGTGCACGTCAGCTGAACATGGCGTTCCCGACCCGTGCAGGTCGTATTTTAAATTTACGTGACATTGAACAGGGTATGGAGCAGATAAACCGGCTTCGTACTTCGCCGGTTCAGATTGAAATCATTCCCTCGTCTCAGCCGGGCTATTCCATTGTTAACCTGACCAGCACACCTGAGTTTCCTCTGACGCTGGGGCTGAATATGGACAATAGCGGCCAGCGAAGCACCGGCATCGGTCAGCTTTCCGGCTCGCTGGTGGGTAATGACCTGCTGGGTGTTGCCGATCGCTGGTTTGTCAGCGGTGGTCGCAGCAGCGCTTTCAGCGACTGGCGCGATGCGCAAAATTTCCAGGCGGGCGTCAGCGTGCCTTATGGCTATGGGCTGCTGGATTACAGCTATAGCTGGAGCAACTATCACAGCCGCTTTAACGCCAATAGTTTCGACTGGTATAGCAACGGCGACAACATCTCTAACCGCCTCAGCGGCTCGTGGGTGCTGTTCCGCAACGGGCAAATCAAAACTGGCCTTCAGCTTGGGCTGAACCATTACGTCAGCCATAACTGGCTGAATGAGACGCTGCTTCAAAGCAGTAGCCGCAAACTGACCAGTCTGCAGATCGGTTTTAACCATACGCAAAAAATTGCAGGTGGGGTGGCCACTCTGAACCCGATGCTGAGCCGCGGGATGCCGTGGTTCGATGCGGAAAGCGACAAGGGTAAAAGCGACGATTTTCCGAAAGCTGAATTCCGCAAATGGAGCGTCAGCAGCAGCTATCAGCGGCCTGTCACTCAGAAAATGTGGTGGCTCAGCAGTTTTTACGCTCAGTGGTCGCCGGATCGCCTTTATGGCAGCGAACGCCTGACGATTGGTGGCGAGAACTCGGTTCGCGGCTACAAGGAGCAATACCTTTCCGGCGATGTTGGCGGCTATCTGCGTAACGAACTGAATTACTCGCTGTTTACCCTGCCTGCAATCGGCGAGGTCAGCACCACCCTGGCGCTGGACGGCGGGTGGCTCCAGAGCGACAAACAGGATCGCTACGCAGCAGGCACGTTGTGGGGCAGTTCGCTGGGACTTGGCACCCGTAACGCGCATGTCTCCACTCAGCTGTCGCTGGGTATCCCTGTCAGCTACCCCAATTATCTTGCGCCCGATCGCCTCAGCGTTTACGCGCGTGTTGGACTCGTTTTTTAAAAAAAGGCCCCGATTATGGATGATCAAATAAAGCTTTCACTGCCGCGTCGTCTGCTGAGCTATCTCATCTGTTCGCTGATCGCGTTTCAGCCACTGCTGCCCGCCTTTTCTGCGGCGATAGCGCCCGTCACATTAGGGACCAAAGTTGATGCTGCCGGGAATGGTGTTCCGGTCATTAATATCGCGACGCCGAATGCGGCGGGCCTGTCGCATAACCAGTATCAGAATTACAACGTGGGCCAGGAAGGGCTGATCCTGAACAACGCAACCGGCCGGTTGACGCAGACCCAGCTGGGTGGACTTGTCCAGAACAACCCGAACCTCAAAGCTGGGCAGGAAGCCCGGGCCATTATTAATGAGGTGGTGGGTGCCAACCGTTCACAGCTGCAGGGCTATACCGAAGTAGCGGGCAAAGCGGCCAACGTGATGGTCGCTAACCCTTATGGCATTACCTGTAACGGCTGCGGCTTTATCAATACGCCCAACGTTACGCTGACCACCGGTAAACCGCAGCTTGATGCGCAGGGCAATCTGCAATCGCTGGAAGTGACGAAAGGCGCAATCAGCATTGAGGGTAAAGGACTGGATGGCAGCCAGGCTGATGCTGTCTCGATCATCGCGCGCGCAACCGAAATCAACGCGGGCATCCATGCCAAAGATCTTAATGTGACGGTGGGCGCAAACCGGGTTGGTGCTGATGGCAGCGTGACACCCATCGCAGGCGAAGGTGCTGCGCCATCGGTCGCCGTAGATACCGGCGCGCTGGGCGGCATGTACGCCAACCGCATCCATCTGGTCTCCAGCGAAAACGGCGTTGGCGTCAATCTCGGCAATCTTAATGCCCGTCAGGGCGATATGGTGCTGGATGCGCAGGGTCGGTTAAGCGTTAACAACAGCCTGACCAGCGGCACCCTGACTGCAAAAGGTAGCAGCATCACCCTGCAGGGCGAACATAAAGCGGGTGGTAACGTCGCACTGACAGCGCAGCAGGATATTGCCTTAAATGGGGCCTCGCTGGGCAGCGACGCCTCGCTGGATCTCAACAGTCAGGGCAGTATCACGCTTAAAGGCAGCAGCGTTAAAGCAGGCCAGAATGTGCGTCTCAGCGGTGCTAACCTGAGTGTTGATAACAGCAGCAGCGGTAGTGCGGTAGACGCGCTGCAGCTCTCTGCCACCTCTCAGCTGGACAATGCCGGTCAGCTCGCCGCCGCAAAAACGCTCGATATTGAGGCCGCGCAGATCACTAACAGTGGCAGCCTGGCCAGTAATGGTGACGTGCAGGTTCGCACTAACACTCTGCAACAGAACGGTAAGCTGCTGGCTCAGGGTAAAAATACTTTGGCTGTTAGCGAACAGCTGACTAACCGCGATGAAATCAGTGGCAGCAGCCTGAACATTCAAAGCGGCACTCTTGATAACAGCGGCAAACTGATCAGTACGGGTGATGCCACGATCACGGCTAATCGTCTGAATCAGGACGGAATCTTCTCCGCACAGGGCAACGCACTATTCAGTGTTGCGGATACCTTCAGCAACAGCGGCAATCTGGTCAGTCAGCGTCTGCAAATCGATGTCCCGACCCTGAATAACAGTGGCGAGATGGTGAGTCATGGCGATGCTGTGATTAACAGCGATACGCTACAACAAAACGGCTCCATCACTGCACGCGGTGACGCGCAACTGACCGCTCGTGGCAGGCTGGAAAATCAGGGGGCCATCAGCAGTCAGAACGCACTCACCCTGAACAGTGCACAACTACGTAACATGGGCTCGTTAACCGCACCGAATCTGACGCTGATCGCCGCGCAAATCAGTAACGGCGGCCTGCTTCAGGGCTCTAATCAGCTCTCTTTACATGCCGGACAGCTGGATAACCTTGCTGCGGGGACGATCAGCTCCGACAACGACTTTGCGCTCGATTTGCCACAGCTTAATAACAGCGGATTGATCACCAGCGGCAAAACACTGGTAGTCAGCGGCGACCAGCTGAACAACAGCGGGGAAATCAACGCTGCCAGCCTCAGCGCCCGGTACGGGCATCTGGATAATCAGCTGGGTGGCAAACTGCTGGCCAGTGACCCACTCCAGCTGCACGGCGATGTACTGACTAATCAGGGCATCATCGCCGCCGCAACGCTGAATAGCGATGTCAGCCAGGTCAATAACAGCGGAACACTCCAGGGCGACAAGGCAGTATCGTTACAGGGCAGCGGGTTAACCAACAGCGGCACGCTGCTCAGCGCAGGCCAGCTGAATGTGCAACAGCAGACGCTGGACAACAGCGGACTGATGCAGGGCAAACAGCTGACACTGAATGCTGACCGCTGGCAGAACAGCGGCAATGCCCTCAGTGAAGCCGACGCTGACCTGCAAAGCGACACGCTGGCCAATAGCGGCAAGATTCTGGGACAACAGGGCATCGCGCTGAAAGCGAATCACACTGACAACAGCGGCTGGCTGATTGCCCAGGCGCTGACGCTGCGGGGCGACCTGATTAACAGTGGCCTGATTCAGGGTAATCAGCAGATTACGCTGGCAGGCGACCAGCTGGATAATCAGCAGGGCGGACAGTTGCTGAGTGACGGCACCCTGAATGGCAACATCACTTCACTGAATAACCACGGCGCAATGCAGGCCGATCAGATAGCGTTAAACGCGAAGGCGTTGCAGAACAGTGGCACTGTTCGCGCCGGAAAGGCACTGACAGCCCAGGTCGGGGGTGTGCTGGATAACAGCGGAAGTCTGATCAGCCAGCAGCAGATGAATTTACAGGCTGGGGAGATCGATAACAAAGGCACACTGGCGGCGGATAACCTCAGCCTCGGTGCGCCAGTGCTCAGTAACGGCGGTCTGCTGCAGGGCAACAGCACCTTAACGCTGGATCATCAGCAACTCCACAACCTCCAGGGCGGCCAGTTAATCGCCGGAGGACCGCTGACGCTGACGTTAGATCAACTGGATAACGACGGGCTGCTGCAGGTTAACGGTAAGCTTTCAGTCAACGGCAACCGTCTCAACAACAGCGGACGCCTGCTGAGCGATGACCTCGACCTTCAGATTGCCGATACGCTGAATAACAGCAGCACGGGACAGATCGTGACTGGCCAGCAGGCCGACCTGCAGGCACAAACGCTCAGTAACAGCGGCCAGATTGTGGCACAGCAACTCAGCGCCAGCGGTAATACGCTGGAAAACAGCGGGCTGCTTCAGGGCGACACGCTATTGGATCTCGGATTTGCTCAGACCCTCAACCACAACAATGGGCAACTGCTGAGCGGCGATCGACTGATCGTCAAGGGCGGTAGCGTGGTCAATGATGGCAGCTGGCAGGGCCAGCAACTCGACGTCACGCTGGATTCTCTCGACAATCGCGGCAGCCTCAATGGCATCAGCGCTTTGCGCGGTAACATCGCCAGCGATCTGATCAACAGCGGCACGCTGATCAGCCAGGGCAATAGCGACCTGAATGCCACCACGCTGCGCAACAGCGGCAAAATAATGGCGGACCGCCTGGGGGTGCAGGGCACCAGCCTGAACAACGACGGTCTGTTACAGGGCAACACGGCGCTGACTGCTCAGGCCGATAACATCACGCAATCTGCCGGTGGCAAAACGCTGAGCGGCGGAACACTGACGCTGACCGCGGGTCAGCTCAACACCCAGGGAACGCTGCAGGGCGAGCAGGCAACGGTTAACGCTGATAACTGGCTGCATGAGGGATCGCTGCTGGGCAGCAAAGATCTGAACGCCAGCATCAGCAATGAACTGCATAACACCGGCTCGTTGATGAGTCAGAACACCGCACAGGTTACGGCGAACACGCTGAACAACAGCGGCTCACTGCTCAGCGAAGGGGCGATGGTGCTGAACGGTGCCGCGCTGAATAACAGCGGATCGGTGCAGGGCAAAACTCTGACCATTTCACCCGCCAGCGTCATTAATCAGGGCAGCCTGATTGGTCTGCAGGCATTAACGTTTGCCGCTGCGCCACAGGTGGCCGGGCGAATGCTGCTCAGAGCGCTGGCCGCGCCATCACGTCAGCTGATCAATAATCAGGGCGGATCGCTGCTGACGCAGGGCACGCTGAACATCAACGGCGGGGACGTTGTGAATAACGGCAGCTGGCAGGGACAGCAGATCCTGCTGAATGCCCGGCAACTGACCAATAATGGCGCGATCCAGAGTGCGGATGCGCTGCAATTGATTCTGGCGGATCGCCTTGATGCGGGTGCTGGCAGTAAGATTTCAGCGAATGGCACTGCGGCACTGCAGGCACTGACGCTGACCAATCAGGGCGAATGGATTGCCAGGAACCTGACGCTACGGGGCGACACGTTAAACAATAACGGCTCAGTGACCGGTGTCGACGCGCTGACGGTTGGCCTTAACGGTGCACTGACCCAGCAGCAGGATAAAACGCTGCTCAGCGCAGGCAGGCTGACGCTTCAGTCCTCCTCGCTCAATAATGCCGGACGCGTGCAGGGCGGCGACCTGCAGATCACCACGGGCGCGGTTGATAACAACGGGCGCTTACAGGGTGACAACAGCCTGCTGGTCAATGCTGGTGGACGTATCACCAACGGCGGCAATGGCGCCATGATCACGCAAAACGCCCTGACGCTGACCGGGCCAGAACTGTTCAACTATGGCCTGATTCAGGGCAATGGCAACGGTGTCGCGACATTAACCGGTTTAACGCAAAACGATGGCCGGTGGCTCTCGGGTGGCGCGCAGACATTGAATACGCCGCAGCTGAATAACAACGGCTGGTTACAGGCGTCTCAACTCATCCTCAATGCGACTAATGCCAGCAATAACGGTACGCTGCTGGCCGACGGTCAGGGCACGCTGACCGGCAATGGCTTCAGCAACCAGGGCACAGCCCAGGGCGGCAACCTTGAGGTTAATTATCAGCAGGTAAACAACAGCGGCACGCTGCTGGGTAACAACCGACTGAGCGTGATGGGCGCTCAGGTTAATCAGCAAAGCAGTGGGCGCCTGTTCAGTGGCGGCAATTTGCTGGTTCACAGCAATGGCTTTGATCAGACCGGTCAGGTTGTGGCGCTGGGTGATGCCACGCTGGAGATCGCGAATGGTTTTACCGGTCGCGATGTGCTGGCTGCGGGCGGGCGACTCTCCGTCAGCAGTAATGGCGCGATAGACAACCAGGGCACGATGCAGGGTGGGGCGCTGACGCTGAGTGCAGGCGGCGATCTCACTAATAATGGTCAGCTCACTACCGGTTCGGGTGACAGTGCGTTAAGCGGCAACCGCATCGCCATGAACGGGAATGGCAGTCTGCAGGGCGGCGGTAACATCAACTTAGCCAGCCGCAGCGATATTGTCCTGGACGGATTTACCGGTACCCGCGGCAACCTGGTGCTCAGTGCGCCTGGCAGCATCGTTAACAATGCGCTGCTCTATGCGGCCGGCAATCTCTCTCTTTTTGCCAACAGTATTCGTAACCAGCGTGCCGATATGCTGGCAGGCGGCAGTATGTGGCTTCAGGGCGACGCGGCGGGGAACGCTAACGGCGAAGTGATTAATAACTCCGGCACCATCGAAACGCAGAATGGCGATATCACGATTAATACGGGACATTTGCTGAATACAAGGGATGGACTGCATGTAACCCAGACCAGCACATCCTCACCGACACGTGCTGGTGTTGGTGATCCAACGATGAAGATCACCATCTGGCAGTTAGCAGTGGGGGACTATGGTTACTACAACGTGACAATCACTACGCCAAGTACAGGTGGCGGTGGCAATCACTCTGGTTGTGGTTGTTCAGGAGGCTCGACTGTTTCCAAAGATTATTATGCCCCTACTAAAGAGGCTGCTACCCAAAAGTTCGCACTTTCAAGTACTACTGTAGATGTTGTCAGTAATGGCGGTGCAGCGCGAATTGCGTCAGGTAGCAACCTCAATATCAACGCAGGTTCACTGGATAACCAGGCCAGCAACATACTCGCTAATGGTAATGTCTCTCTTTCTGGCGGCCAGCTTAATAATCAGAGCTGGCAGGCGGGTACGCAAAATGACAATCTTGTTTACGAATATAAAGGAGCATTAGCGACAGGAAAAATTGGGGCTGAAAGAACCAGGAATGCCACAAAGGGGAGTGAGTTCACTTATACGCTTACCGGTCACGAAACCACCTTTACGCCTGGCCAGCTCTACCGCGCTGTTATTCAGGCCGGAGGCAATGTCTCTGCTAACTTCAGCGGCGATATCAGCAACACCAACACCACAGCGAATGCTGGCTGGAGTGGTAATACGCTTTCTGCCCCCGCTTTACGCGGCTTAACCGCAGCAGGCACCGCAGGCGCGCAGTCTCATCAGCAACTGGCAACTGCCGACAAAGCCGCAATCAATACGCCACAATGGCGTGATCAGCTCCAGAATGCGTTACAGCAGGTCAATGGCGCAGGTGCGCTGGAGACCGCATCACAGGGCAGCGCACCGCTGACGCAATATGCAACTGCGGGTAAAAACAACACAGCGCTGGGTAAAGCCGTCAACCTGACGAATGCTGCTCAGGGTCCTGCGTCGCTGCATAACTATAAGGCCGCTGAGGTTGATATCAGCGCCTATCCATTACCTTCTGGCGAAAACGGCTACTTTGTTGCGTCGAACACCAATAGCCGCTATCTGATTACCGTCAACCCCAAACTCAATGGCCTGGGCCAGCTGGATCAGAGCCTGTTCGGCGAGCTGAATGCAAAACTGGGCAAACAGCCTGCCACCACGCCATTACAGGAAACGCGCCCTCAATACACAGACGAGAACGCCTTCCTCGGCTCCTCATACATGCTGAGTCGCCTTAATCTGAAGCCAGATTATGATTATCGTTTTCTCGGTGATGCGGCGTTTGATACCCGCTACGTCAGTAATGCGGTACTAAATCAGACCGGTAATCGCTACATCAATGGCCTGGGATCCGATCTCGCCCAGATGCGCTATCTGATGGACAACGCTGCGGCGGCGCAAAAGTCGCTGGGACTGGAGTTTGGTGTCTCACTCTCTGCCGGGCAGCTCGCCTCTTTAGACAAGAGTATGGTCTGGTGGGAAGCCACCACCATCAACGGTGAAACGGTGATGGTGCCGAAGCTCTATCTGTCGACAAAAGATGTGGAGATGCGCGATGGTAGTGTGATTGCCGGTAACAACGTGACGCTGAAAGGCGGGAACATCACCAATACCAGCAGTAGCGTGATGGCCAAAAACGATCTGACTATCGACAGTCAGAACACGCTCAGTAACCTCAACGCCGGTCTGCTTCATGCTGGTGGTGATCTGCAACTTAGCGCACTGAATGATATCAACAACGTCAGCGCGACTATCAGCGGTAAAAAGGTGGCACTGGAGAGCGTTAACGGTGACATCAACAACCTGACCACTTCACAGCTCTGGCATCTGGATGCAGATAACGGTAAGGGTGCGAAGAAATCCTATACCGAAACCCTGAGCGGGCCAACGGCGAGCATCACGTCACTGGATTCTCTGAGCCTTAAGGCGGGCAACGATATTGCCGTCACCGGCGCTAACCTCAAAGCGGGTGGCGATCTGCTGCTGAACGCCTGGAATGATATTGCTATCACCGGGAACCAGAACGTCACTGGCAGCGCACAATCCGGCTTCGGAAACCGCTGGCAAAAAGTTGACCCAACCAGCACAACCACCGTCACCACAGTCGGCAGCCAGATCGCCGCAGGCGGCAATATGGCGATGCAGGCGGGCCACGATCTGACTGTTACCGCCAGCAACATCAGCGCAGGTAAAAGCGCGGCGCTGGCAGCCGGTAAAGATCTTAATCTCAACAGCGCGACGAGCAGCCAGAATGATGTGAAGGGTAAACGTGAAACCCATTCAACCGGGCTGGATCGCACGACGCTGACCAGTGGAGGCGATTTAGCACTTAAGGCCGGACGCGATCTCAATAGCCAGGCGGCAGGCATCGCCGCAGACAAAGACGTGACCTTGCAGGCGGGACGTGACGTCAATCTGCTGGCGGCTGAAACCGGTTCTGGTAATAGCTACAAATCCGGCAAGAAGGTTGAGATTAATGAGTCGGTACGCCAGCAGGGCACTGAAATTGCCAGTGGTGGGAGTACGACGGTTAAAGCTGGACGGGACATGGTCGCGGAAGCGGCGAGAGTAGATGCGCGAGGCGATCTTGCTATCCAGGCAGGACGAGACGTGGCTATCACAACGGCGACCGAAAGCGATTATCACTACGACGAAGATACAAAAGTTAAGAAAAAGCTGTTCTCTAAAAAAACCACGCACACGGTTCACGAGAACTCAGCCACGACTGAACAGTCTTCGGCGTTGAGTGGAAACAATATTGCTATCATCGCCGGACGGGATCTGGGCGTAACGGGTTCCAGCGTGGTGGGCGATAACAATGTTGCACTGAAGGCCGGGCGTGATCTTGCTATCACTGCGGCCACTGAAGAGCAGCATAGCTACAGCCTGAAAGAAACCAAAAAGAGCGGCATGATGAGTGGCGGAAGTATTGGCGTGACCTTCGGTAGCGCTTCCACTCGCCAGCAACTTAATCGCGACGGCACCACCCAAAGCCAGAGCGCCAGCGCCGTAGGCAGCACCGGCGGTAGCGTCACGCTGATTGCCGGTAATAATGCCCATATCGGCGGCTCTGATGTCATCGCTAAAAAAGACATCAGCGTGGTCGGTGGCTCCGTGGATATCGATCCTGGCAACGATCTTATCAGCCGTCGTCAGGTATATGAGCAGAAGAAAAGCGGCTTAACTCTGCAGCTTACCAGCCCGATTACCGATGCCCTATTAAGCCTTGGGGAACAGGCAAAATCCGCCAGCGAGGCGGGCGACGATCGCCTCAAAGCACTGGGTGCGGTAAAAGCTCTGGAAAGTGGCTGGGCGATGTCGGGCGCAAAAACCATGCAGTCTGGCCAGGCGCTGGCCAACGGCAACATGAACCAAGCGGGGATTAAAATTGAGCTCAGTGTCGGCGCGAGTAAAAGTAAATCCTCATCGGAATATAACGCCAATGCCGTTAAAGGTAGTTCACTCAACGGCGGCGGCAACATTGCCGTGGTGGCGACCGGTGCCAACGGCAGCAGCGGTGATATTACGCTCGCTGGCAGCGGCATTACCGGCAAAAATGTCACGCTTGCTGCGGCGCACGATCTCAACCTCACGGCGGCAACCAACAACACCGAACAGAAGAGCAGCAATAAAGCTTCCGGCTGGAGTGGCGGCGTTCATGTCGCGATAGGTAATGAAACAGGTATTGGCATACAGGCCAGTGGCTTTATGGCCAGCGGCAAGGAGAATGGCAAAACCACCGATTACGTCAACAGCCGGGTGAACGCCAGCAATGACCTCACCCTGAGCAGCGGCAACGACACCGTGCTGTCTGGCGCGCAGGCTCTGGGTAACCGGATTGTTGCCGATGTAGGCCACGATCTGACGATGACCAGCCTGCAGGATACCGATGATTATCAAAGCAAGCAGCAGAGCGCCAGCGGCGGCTTCAGCTTCACGTTCGGCAGCATGACCGGCTCCGCTGGCCTCAGTCTGAGCCAGAGTAAAGTGAACAGTGAGTATGCCAGCGTCGGCGATCAGAGCGGCCTGTTTGCAGGGAATGGTGGCTATGACATCTATGTTGGCAACCACACCCAGCTGAATGGCGCGGTGATCGCCTCAACGGCGCAGTCCGCGAACAATGCGCTCTCCACTGGTACGCTGGGCTGGTCTGACATCGACAACCACGCTTCTTACAAAGCCAGTAGCTCATCCATCAGCATGGGTGGGGGTAACGAAGATAATAAAATGTCAGGCGGTGCGATACCAACCTCTGCTAATACCCATGGCAGTGCCTCTGGCACCACCCGTTCAGCCGTGGCGGACGGTACCATCACGGTACGTAACGGTCAGGCTCAGACACAGAACGTCGCAGATCTGAGCAGAGATACCGACAACGCCAACGGCCATATCGACAAGATATTCGACAAGGATAAGGTCGCACGCAAGCTTGAGTTTGCACAGGGAATGCAGGAGCTGGGGCAGCGTGTAGCAGGCGATGTCAGCAGCTACAAAATGCAGGCTGCTGAAGATGAAACCAGAGAAAGGTTGCTGAAAGCAAACCCGCAATATGCCAGTTATTCCAAAGCAGAATTAAACAATCTCATTGTAAATGATGCGGGCTATAAGGCCGTGGCAGAAAAGTGGGGCACTGGTGGCAGCTATTCCATGGCAGCAGCAGCGGTAACTGGTGTGCTGGGTGGCCTTGGCGCAAGTAACCTCGGTGCAGCTGCAGCAGGTGGAATGGCGCCTTACATCGCCAATAAAATTAAGCAAGCTACCAGCAAAGTTGTCGACGGACAGGAGCAGACTAACGTCCTGGCTAACACCATGGCTCATGCGGTCGCGGGTGCCGTACTGGCGCAGCTTGCGGGGAACAACGCAACAGCGGGTGCAGCGGGTGCTGCGGGTGGCGAACTGATGGCCAGAGCTATCCTCAACTCAATGTATCCCGGCAAGCAGGCCAGCGAACTGACGCAGGAAGAGAAGCAGGTTGTCAGCGCACTCGGCCAGCTGGCTGCGCAACTGTCCGCGGGAGTGGCTTCTGGTTCTGTTGAAGGTGGGATTCAGGGCGCGGTTGCGGGTAAAAATGCGGTTGAGAATAACGCGCTGAGCTTTGGTACGGGTATGAACAGCTACGGTGCGGCAGTAAAATCCTGGAACCAGTATGCGGAAGTTAATGGTCTTACGCCGGAGCAGAAACAGGCAGGGCTGAATCGTATTGCTGTTGGCGAAGGGCCTTCCTGGGGTACTGAGTATAAGGTTAAACCTAATGGAAAAGTTGAGGTTTCAGGTGGTGTGGGACTTGCTTTGAAAGGAGGATCTGAGATTAATAATGATTACTTATCTATTTCTTCAGGATACACTAAAGAATTTGGTATTAAGGCTGGAGCTTCGATCGGTATTGACTTTGGCCCATATTTCCCAGGATTGTTTGGAGACTTAAATCGTGATTATTCAACTAGCATAGGTTTTGGTCCCGGTTCTGTAGGAATGTCTGGCGGAAAAGATGGAATTGGTATTTCCTTTTCTATTGGACCAAGTATTGGTTTTACAGGTTCTGCCACTGGTTCTCATGACGAAAAATTAGATCTGAACGGTGACTCTACTAAGGAAATATATCACTATGATTTCAAATGATATTATTTTAAATGCATCATCATTTATGTTATTGTTTTTTTTATTTTTATGGGGTGGGTGTTTTTTTATTTTTGTTTATAGGAATCTTGGTGGCGCTAAGGTAGGTAAGGATTCCTTGCTCTATTTCAATTATATGTTTTTTAAACGAGATGTTTTATCAAATTGCGCATTGGTTTTTCTTGTTCTTGGATATATGGCGGCAGCGATAGCTGAATATAGAAGGGTGGCCGATGACTTATTGTTAATATCTAATTTGTCCGGAGGCTTTTCATTTCTTCTCTTTGCACTCTATGGAAAGTATTTTCACCAAGGATTAACTGATGATGAAAAACCATTTTATTTTCTTAAGGTTTTTTTGATAAAGTCAGACCTATCCTTTGGCTCGATTTTTCTTTGGCTATCAAGACTGGCGTATATAACATGGCTAATTGTATTTATTAGCAATTAAACAATGTAATAGGAAATAATATTCTGGGAAGTGATTATGTTGAGTTGCAGCCATTAACATGGCAATCGCCCGGCATAATTCATTGCATTAAATGCAATAAAGCCTGGTGTTATGGATGATGAAAGGAATGTGATGGGAGCAAGCGGCATTGTTGCTGGCAGTAGTAAAGGATCGACAAAACCAGTCAATACAAATCAAGAGTCTGCTATTTTTAATAAATATTAATAATAAAGTAGATATATTATGGAGAATATTTACTTAGGATTTTTATTTAAAACTACACCTGATTGAATTACTAGTGGCGGAAAGTATCCACTTAAAAATAATTTTTCAGTATTCATAAACTATCCTGATCGCACGACAGGAATATCTGGCTTGCCCAAGCAACCTAATGGATACTATAAAGAATATGTTCATCCAACTCCGGATATACCAAGGCCAGGACCTCAGCGAATCATCGTTGGGCAAAATGGTGAGGCTTATTATACGAATGATCATTATAAGACGTTCATAAAAATCAGGTGATGATGTGATGAGTGTATTTAAATTCTTCGATAAATCTGTATGTTATGAAGGTGGTAAGGCGTTTTTAGCTAGGTTGGATCCAGCCATCGCTGATACTGACGAGTTACTAAGATCACTTTATTAATTACTTTGGTTTCCAGGGTGTTTTGGTTTAAACTGGAACACCCGCTCTGATTGTTTACGAGATCTGGATTGGATTAGTCAAAATAAAGTAAGGATCGTGAACGAGTCAATACCAGACATTCCAGACTCTGATCTGCGTATATATACTTAGAGGTATTAAAAGATTCGTTCTTAGATTGGGTTGATGATGAGTGGCATCAACTAAAGGTTTTTTTTCATGAAAAAGATAAAGGTGAAATCGAAAGATTATTACCATCTTGTAACATTATTAACTCAATGTAAGATCCCGACTTATGACGGGATCTCTACTTGTAAGTTTTTAAAGCCCATCTTCCCGCCTCGGTGATCGGGCTATTCTTATTGCCTCTGTTATCCCAGAGCAAAGCAAGCAGGTACACGCTTGTTATATTCTAACGATGGGTTACTGTATATCACTACAGACCATTATAAAACGGCGACATCAATTGGGAAATGGAAGTAATAAGGGGGCTATATGTATCGCAATGTCATAATTGAAGGTGATGAAGTGGATTCAGAACGCGATTTCCATCGTGTAATAGCTAATGCTTTAGATTTTGGTGAGTATTATGGTAATAACACTGATGCTCTTTGGGATATGTTAAGCTCCGGTATGGCTTGCGGTGTGTGTATAAATTGGAAGAAATCTTCCGTTTCCCGAAAAAAATTGGGATCCACTTTTGAGGTTATTGTTTATCTATTTGAGAAAACTAAAGATAGGTACTAGGGCAAAGGGAGCGAAAAAGAATTTGAATTTACTCTCGAGTGAATTTCAAATTTTTTGATGAGGCTTTGATATCCTGGTGAAATGCTGCGCCTAAATATATGGGTGGCTGAATTGGCTAAGTTAATAATATATTTAGCGTTTCTGGCTGATAAAGCCCACAATAAATGACCAAAATGGTCATCAAGTCATTACACCCCGGATATCTCTGGCGCATATTGCTAATATGAATTTTCAGCCATCATGGTGATGCTTCATTTGTAAATTATTTAGTTACACATCCTTAACCAACTTAATATTAACAGCTCAAACCATTTGGCTAATTATTTCCTTACAATGCTGGTCAAAAATCTAAAAGATAAAAGCCCAATACTTAAGTAGCAGGCTTTTATCTTCCACTAGCATCATGCTTAGTGCATTAACTGACTCACCAGTCCGGTAAGATCAGCCTTTTTATCCACGACGCCCGCCGTTGACGCTTTATCCACCAGCTGCGGCAGATATTTCGCCAGCAGATTCAGTGCATCGCTGGTGTTGATGCCCATCCGCGCAGCCAACTGCTCAATCGCCTCAGAGTTAATCATCTTCTGCACCAGGTCGCTGCTCAGCGCAACGTTCTGCTCATCACCCAGCCAGGAGTTAACGACCTCACTGTACTCGCCGCTCTGCAGGTGACTCACGATAGTATGTAAACCGCCTTGCTGCTCAACCCACTCCAGCACACCTTTCACTTCCTGGCTGGTCTGATTATTCAGGCCGCACATGGCCAGTACTGTTTCCAGTAAACTCATTCTGTTATCCCCTTTAACGTAATCTATTAAGACTGTTTATACGCTCTGATTTTATGAATGACAAACAGCACAATAATTGAACCCACGGTGGCAATAGCAATGCTGTAAATATTGAAGCCATTGACCTTGCCAAAACCCAGAGCGGTACTGACTACACCGCCAATCAGCGCACCGATAATACCCAGAATAATGGTCATGAAAATGCCCATATGTTCTTTACCTGGCATAATACATCTGGCGATAATGCCGGCAAGTAATCCGAATACAACCCATGACAATATACCCATCATTAATATCCTCTGTTTTTATATTAATTACAGCAACGTTTAGCAGTGGTTTAATCCATGAATTAAAAGCGGGTGTATCGTACGCCGCGTAGTGTTTGTCTGGCAATCCTGTTTTCTTTATCAAACTAAACATATCAGAAACGATAGGGGAGTAAATATGAGCATTCTGGATAATATTAAAAATATAGGCGATGAGTTGTTACATGCTGTGGATAAAAATGTTGAAGATAAGTCTGTCACCGCCGCAGGGAGTAATCGTACATATACGGTTAAATCAGGCGACACGCTCAGCGCCATCGCCAAGCAGTTTTACAATGATGCATCCCAATACATGAAAATCTTTGAGGCGAATAAAAACCTTCTCAGCAGCCCGGATAAAATTGCACCGGGTCAGGTACTGACCATTCCTGAGTAATAATTCGTCACTAGTATGAGCCAGCCGGCGTAAATATTGCCCGGCTGGTTTTTCATTTAAAGCCATCTCGTCACAACACCATGACAGGGTTGCGCCAGACAGCCTGCGTTGATCCAGACTTAACGGTGGTCTCGGTAATAACAACCGCAGACGAGTTGAGATGAACAGTCAGACAGGAAGAGAATACTGGGATCGCTGAAAAGCAAAAAACCCGCTCAGGTTTCCCTGAGCGGGTTTTTCTAATCTGGCTCCTCTGACTGGACTCGAACCAGTGACATACGGATTAACAGTCCGCCGTTCTACCGACTGAACTACAGAGGAATCGTGTGAACGAGGCGAATATTAACGGCGTCGCTCTAAGGTGTCAACAGCAAAAAATACATTATCATTCAACTGGCTAGCTTTAACGCAAAGCGATCGTGATTTAAGCAGTTTGCGCAGTGTCAGCGGCGATTCTGGCCAGGGGATCCTGCTGGTAAAACTGGCGCAGATGCTGATACATGGCGGGAAAGCGTTCGGCCAGCAGAACCGGAGCCGTAAAGAAATATTCAGAGAGCACGGCAAAGCACTCAGCGGGATCGCTGGCGGCGTAGGGATCGATCGTGGCGGCCTGCTCACCCACCAGTTCAACTTCACTCTCAATCTCCGCCATCGCGGCACGCAAATCCTTCTCCCAGAGTGCGACGTCACGCAGCGACATGACCGGAATACCGCTGGTGTAACCGCTGCCGCGGGCATCCAGTTTGTGCGCAACCTCGTGGATCACCAGATTAAAGCCGGAGAGATCGAACGAGTCCTGAATATCGAGCCAGTTGAGGACTACCGGCCCCTGCGTCCAGCTCTGTCCGGCGTGAACCGCAGGCGCGCTGTGAACCAGCCCATCGTCATCCTGCCACTGATCGTCGACCTCGAACGGCTCGGGATAGATCAGCACATCGTGGAAACCGTCCAGCCACTCCAGGCCCAGTTTCAGCACCGGCAGGCAGAACAGCAGGGCGATCCGCACACTGCGCAGTTCATCCAGCTGAACACCGTCGAGCGGCACCAGTTTTTTCTGTTGCAGAAAGCGCTGCGCCAGCTCAACCAGCGCCTGCTGTTCAGCCTCATCCAACTGGCTGAATATCGGCTGCGCCAGCCCGTGCTGCCATGGCAGCGCGGCCAGGGTGGCGTCGTTATGCGTTTTCCAGGGCCATTTAAACATCGCAACTCCCGCACAGAACCGGACTATTTCGCTATCCTGACGCGGCAGACATAAAAATGCCAGCATCGAAACACCATGCTGGCACTGTTCATCTGGCGACAGGGCTAAGGGCCGTCTATTCAACCCGTTAGCACGGTCGTTGTCTGTGATTCAGCCCGCAAAGCGTGGGGCCGGGGCGTCAGTTGCGCTCAATACGATGAAACTCAATCACCCACACCCAGGGATTCACTTCCCAGCTGGTCGCACCATACTGTTTTTCCCAGGCTTTACGGTACGCCTCTTTGGGCGATTCAGAATTGACGTTCATGGTGAAGAAGTTGTTGAGGAAGTGCGAATCGGTCTGCACGCCTTCCGCCATAATGTCATCTTCACTGATGTCCTGAATTTTCTCGGCGCGCACGCCGGTAATCTCCAGATTGATGCGGCTGGCCCAGCGCGGCATATGAATGGCGGTTTGCCAGCCAAACTGTTCTGCTTCCGGCGTGCTCAGTGCATGCTGGCCCAGCTCGTTGCTGTCTGCACGATACTGGCAATATTCTGGCTGGCGGAAGGGCGTCGGGTCGCGTTCATAATCGGCCAGATACTGCTCGGGTACCATCGGGCCACGCCAGGTTTCACGCACCCAGAGCACGTCACCCGGTTTACCGTAAGGACACTGATAGCTGATGTCCGTCATCGACATCATTTTATAACCATGCAGATGATTAGCACTCACATCGAAAGCGTGTACGCCCTCGTGATGATCCTGTCCCGGACCGAAAGCCTGAGTTTTCATAATGCGCCGGGTTTGCGTTTGCTGGCCAACCAACAGGGCACGAACACGCTGTTCGGAAAAAAGAATCGGCCGTTCTTTCATGGATTACCTCTTTTTATTAGTAGAACCCGGTTACTGCTGTAAAAGTCCATTTGCTTCACATCTGAGAGTTATCATAAAAGCTTTAAATCATTTTGCTTAATAATTTGTAGGCTGACTGTCACTGTATAATTGTCACTTTAGTAGTTAAAAACCAGCAAAATGCAAAAAGCGCACCAAAGCTTATCACGCAACTGGCAAAAAGCGACGAATAGCCCGGATACAGTACGTTATAACCGTAAAAATAGGAACCTTTTCAGACTTTTTCACCTGTCATAACGTGCAGTTTTACACTTAATCGCGTGACAAAAAAACGCTGAGCATGAGGCAGGAAGTTGGTTAAGATCGAACCAAACATTACGCCTGTTAAACTAATTTTCTTAGCAGCAATTCACTGAGGAAAGACTGAAAACAGCCGAAATTGCGGTTATTGTGTAACAGAGATGCTATACAGATGATCCAGATCTCATTTTTCTGCCCGGAATTGCTGGCAGCGCTGCTCTTTTCAACTGCACTGTAAAAAAAGTGTCATTAGCCAGTCGCTATGATGGCTTGCCGTTTGCGCACTGATCGCGACAGAAAAACTGCTGTTGATCACTACAGGGAGATAGATTATGTCACTCACACTCTGGCAATCTCGCTATGAAAGCTGGTTTCAGGCGAACTGGATCCACGACGACGGCGCGCACGATATCGCCCATCTGCGGCGTGTCTGGATGAGCGCACAGCGAATAATGAACGGTACATCCGCTGATCCGCTGGTGGTGCTGACCGCCTGCTATTTTCACGATGTGGTAAACCTGCCGAAGAACCATCCGGAACGCCATCTCGCCTCAACCTATGCCGCGACGGAAACCCAGCGCATTCTGCAGCAGGATTTTCTCGATTTCCCGGCTGAAAAGATTGATGCCGTGATGCATGCCGTTAAAACCCACAGTTTCAGCGCCGGCATACCGCCTCAGACGCTGGAAGCTAAAATTGTACAGGATGCTGATCGGCTGGAGTCGCTGGGCGCGATCGGGCTGGCGCGGGTCTTCTATACCGCCGGTGCGCTGAATCGGCCATTATTCGACAGCCAGGACCCGCTGGGTAAAGAACGCGAACTGAATGATGTTAAGTGGACGCTGGATCATTTCCAGAAGAAGTTGTTGCGTCTGCCGGAAACCATGCACACCGAAACCGGCCGCATGCTGGCTGAACATAACGCCGATTTCCTGGTGCGCTATATGGCGAAGCTTTATGCCGAACTACAGGGCAATCTGGTGGGTATGGATGAGGGTGTGCTGCGGGACTTCACACCTTTACAAACCGAATATTAAATTTTTGTGACAGTGTATTAATCGAAACGGTCATCCGGTAGCTTGTAGCAATAACAAAAAGGAGCTGCCCGATGACTGAAACTGTTAATTTAACGATTAAAATTGATCCTGAGCTGAAAGAAACGATTAAACAGCTGGCGCTGGAAAATCAGATTTCGATGAGCCAGGAGATTGTGCAACGTTTGCAGGCCAGTCTGGAAACGCATCCACATCCGGCGATTGATAATCAGGACATCACAGAAGAGGGGACTGAGGGATCCAGTGCCGCTGACGTGAAGACCGATGCACTAAGTGCAACAGAGCTGAAGCAGATTCGGCTGCTGCTGAAGAAGCAGAGCAAGAAGAAGAAATAAAACAGAAACCCGTCGCCAGACGGGTTTTTACTTTTCAGGGTTTGCTGAAACCGGCTAAATCTGGCCGCAACTCAATACCTCAGCGCGCAGGGAATAGGGTCAGATAAGGAAAGCGTCCCGCGGCAGGGACAAAAACGACGGGAGCGTTTTTGAACAACGCAAAGCGTTGGCCCGGCTACGGGCGCACCTCAGGGATGAGGTGCGTAATTACGCGGGCCGAGCGGTCATGGATGACAGTTTTTGCGTCTTTCCGATCTGACCCTGTTCCCTGAGCAGGCTCGATCTCACCGCTAATCTGGCCAGGTTTTACAGGAACCTGAAACCCGTCGCCAGACGGGTTTTTTCATTTCACGGTGCTTACGACTTCAGCTGACGGATATGTGGCAGTAACAGCTGAGCCACCGCTGCAAACACAGGCACTACCACCGAGTTACCAAACTGCTTATAAGCCTGGGTATCCGAAACCGGAATGCGGAACGGCTCGCGGCCTGGCACATCAAAGCCCATCAGGCGGGCGCACTCTCGCGGGGAAAGGCGGCGTGGCCGACGCGCCATGTTATCGGCATCCTGAAACTCCGCTTCGCCCAGCGCACTGTCCCAGCCGCGATCGATCAGAATCTCTGAGCCATCTTTGTAGTAACGTGCTGACAGCGTACGCACGCAGCAGTCAGGATTACGCGGATCGTTGAGGCCAAAGCCAAAGCCATTGCCTTTGGCTTTATGTTTTTTCGCATACTGATAGAGGTAGCGCCACAGCACTGGTGACAGGATATATTTTTCGTCCGGCGAACTCTCCAGCAGGCTCTGCAGGCTGGGTACCTGCGCCGGGTAGAAACGGCGGATATCACGCAGCGTAAAATCCTGCTTTTTCAGGTCACGGCGAATACCCACCAGCACAATGCGTTCGCGATGCTGCGGCAGGAAGTGACGCGCATCGATCACTTTGGCATCCGGGCTGCTGGCACCCGCATCCGCAACGTCATACCCCAGTTCATCCAGCGTCTGCATGATAATGGCGAAGGTGCGGCCCTTGTCATGACTCTTGAGGTTTTTCACATTCTCCAGCACAAAGAACGGCGGCTTCTTGGCAGCCAGGATACGGGCCACATCGAAAAACAGCGTGCCCTGCACCTGACACTCAAAGCCATGTGCACGGCCCAGCGCATTTTTCTTGCTGACGCCCGCCAGCGAAAAGGGCTGGCAGGGAAAACCGGCCAGCAGCACCTGATGATCGGGGATTGCCGCATCAATCGCGCGGTATATCGCTTCATCGTCGGTCAGACCTTCCGGCTGGGTGACCTGACGGATATCCGTATTGAAGTGATGCTCAAGCGGATCGCTGTAGTGGTTGGCTTTGTAAGTGCGGACCGCCTCTTTATTCCATTCACTGGTGAATACGCATTTGCCACCGATTGCCTCGAACCCCTTACGAATGCCGCCAATACCGGCAAAAAGATCGATAAAACGAAATTCAGGATTATCATAATGGGCGGGACGGGACGGCAGCAGCCCCTGTAACAGCGACAGTTCCGCCTCACACAGCGGTGGCAGGGCGGTTTTACCCTGACGAATCCGGTTCAGGAGTGCCGGCGTCCAGCAGGAAAATCCTGCCTGCTGCAGGCGGGCCGTGAGATCACGAACCGAATAGATTGCCAGCACCTGCTGAAAGAGTTCAGACGCATCAGCAGATGAAAGTGCAGCAGAGAGTGGTTCAGCGAGGGCGGCGGGATGCATGCGTTTTTCCTTAACAGTAAGGTGCCTATGCTATCACTCCAGACGCTGTGAGGAAATTGCCTGGATGTGCCCTGTGTCAGCCCCCGGAATGTTCTGTTTTTGCGGCACACTGTGTGAAGTCGTCGGGCGGCGGCTTTCGCTTTTCGTGGCGCAGGCTAAAGTTGAAGTACCAGCAAAAAAGGAGAGGTTATGGCTGATGTTCACTCCAGCGAAATACGCAGCAAAAATATGCGTGCCATTCGCGCTCAGGATACGGCCATTGAGCAACGTATTGCGCTGCTGCTGAAAGATCGGGGATTCAGCTTTCGCGTGCAGGATAAAAACCTGCCGGGTCGGCCCGATTTCGTTCTGACAGAACATCAGGCAATTATTTTTGTTCATGGCTGCTTCTGGCATCGTCATCACTGCTATCTGTTTAAACTGCCGGCGACGCGCACAGAATTCTGGACCGGCAAAATTAACAGCAACGTTGAACGTGACCGGCGTTATGTGCGCCAGCTGCAGGAGAGCGGCTGGAAAGTGCTGATCATCTGGGAGTGTGCACTACGTGGCAAACTGCGCCTGACGGATCAGGACCTGCTGGAGCGGCTGGAGGAGTGGCTGCTGGCGATGCCGGAGAGTGCCGAAGTCGACCATCAGGGCATTCATCATTACAACGCCGATTGCTAATCACAGACATAATTGGTTAGATCTGCGCTTTCTCCGTGGCCAGGAGCCTGAAATGAGCAGCATAAAACTGACGATAAAACGCCTTTACCAGATTCGTGACGAGCGGATGGTGAATACCAAAGCGACCGCGCGGGTTTACTGCGGTGACAGGCTTGTCGCCACGGAGGAGATCACCGGCATGACCGAAAGCCCGGTCAGCAAATATCTGCATGCTGAAGGAGCAGCAGGCGAGACGGTGCGGGTAGAGTGGGATTGTGAGGGCATCGCCGAGATGACCGTTACGGAAATTGAGCGCTGCCCATGTTGTCAACATAACGAACCAGACTAAGGATAAGATTTTGGCGGGAACCAGTTTACTGACTTTACTTGATGATATTGCAACACTTCTGGACGATATTTCCGTCATGGGGAAAGTGGCGGCGAAAAAGACCGCTGGCGTACTGGGCGACGATCTGTCGCTGAATGCTCAGCAGGTCAGCGGCGTAAAAGCCAACCGTGAGCTGCCGGTAGTATGGGGCGTTGCCAAAGGATCGTTTCTTAACAAACTGATCCTGGTGCCACTGGCGCTGATTATCTCCGCGTTTGCGCCCTGGCTGATTACGCCGCTGCTGATGATTGGCGGTGCCTATCTCTGCTACGAAGGCGTGGAGAAGGTGATGCACAGTTTGCAGCATGACAAGCAGAGCAAATCACCGGAAGCGCGTCAGCAGCGACTCGATTCGCTGGCGAATCAGAATGCGGCAGAGTTTGAGAAGAAGAAGATCAAAGGCGCGGTGCGCACCGATTTCATTCTGTCAGCCGAAATTGTCGCGATTACCTTAGGCATCGTGTCGGAATCGCCGCTGCTCAACCAGGTGATTATCCTGGCGGGCATCGCAATTCTGGTTACGGTAGGCGTTTACGGCATCGTGGCGGCCATCGTCAAAATTGATGACTTCGGATTCTGGCTGCGTGAGAAACCGTCTCGCCTTGCGCAGGGTTTGGGTAGTGTGCTGCTGGCTGCCGCGCCCTGGCTGATGAAGATCCTCTCGGTGGTCGGCACCATCGCCATGTTCCTGGTCGGCGGCGGTATTGTGGTGCACGGTATCGCACCGCTGCATCATCTGATCGAGGAAGTCAGCAGTGGCTTCAGCGGCTGGATCGCTATGCTGCTCAGCAACGGCGCCAACCTGGTGCTCGGCTTTATCATTGGGTCGATCGTGCTGTTAGTGGTCAACCTTATTGCCAGAGTGCGCGGAAAATCGGTATAAAGCGCACTGTGATTTACGGTCAGGAGAATGACGATGAACGACGACATGTTTGAATTTGATATCGACGCACAACTGGAGCAGGCTGAAGCGAAAGCAGAGAAAAAAGCCAGCGAAGTGCCGGATGATCTCGGCGACGAAGCCGATTGCGAAGGCTGTAAAATCTGACGTCAGCGTCAATACTTCATCAAAGCGGATAAGTTTTTTTATCCGCTTTTTTTATTTTCCGCATATCCAGCTGATTAATTCCGAATTTGCCCTTTTTTTGCGTGCCTTAACAGGCAGGAACGTTATTCGCCTGCTATAAAGAAAATAATCACTCAGGTTAATAACACTCAGGTTAATAACACTCAGGTTAATAAAAGGAGCGCATCATGGTTTTCGCAATCAGTGAAGAAGTACAGCATAAGGAAGAGGGGCAGACGATGGTGGTGACCGGCTACGCGAGTGGCATGGTGGAGTGCCGCTGGTATGATGGCTATGCCGTGCGCAGCGAAGCCTTTCGCAGCGATGAGCTCTGCGCTTTGAATCCCGCGCAGCAACTGGCGTGCTGACAGCATCAGGCCTGTGGGTTCTGCGACCCGCCAGGCCCGGTTTCTGCTTTTTCTGGCCCGGCACGCTCCCTGTGCCGCCCTGTTTTCAGACGTTACCGTCGTTATCTTCTTCAACCGCCTGATAGATCCGCTGCAGCACATCCGGGAAGGCTGACTGGACGCGACTCCAGCTCGGTATAAACGGCTTATCGTTAGGACGCTCAATAAACGCCTGACCCGCTTCCAGAATCGACTGGGTAAACATCTCTACCGCTGCTTCTTCCACATGCTGATCAAATTTCAGCCCGTTCATCGCCGCCTCATGGTTATAGGTCTCCATCATATCCAGCGCATTACGGTAATAGGTCGCCTTCAGCACCCGGAACGAGTCGCTGGTCAGCGGCACACCCATGGTGGCGAGCTTACGCAGCAGTGACTGGACGATATCGCTGCTCATGCGCTTCAGGCCGCCGGTGCCGTCATCTTCAGCCAGCGGCTGATGTTTGTGATCGTAGTTATCGGCGATCTCAACCTGGCACGACTGGCGGGTGGTGTAGTTACGATAAATCTCTGACAGCACGCCAATCTCCAGCCCCCAGTCGCCGGGGATTTTAATCCCGTTCAGCACATGCGTCCGCATGGCGAACTCCCCGGAGAGCGGATAGCGGAAGCTCGACAGATATTCCAGGTATTCTGAATGGCCATAAACTTTCTGCAGCGATCGTAGCAGCGGCCCGACCAGCAGACGTCCCACGCGGCCATTAAGCTTGCCATCCGCGACGCGCGCGTAGAACCCCTTACAGAACTCATACTGAAACGCTGGGTTCGCCACCGGGTAGAGCAGGCGTGCCAGCATTCCGCGCTCATAGGTGACGATATCGCAGTCATGCAGTGCCACACAGCTGGTACGGTCTGACGCCAGCGTATAGCCAGTGCAGAACCAGACGTTGCGACCTTTGCCGGGATTAGTGGGTGATAAACCCTCTTTATCCAGCTCGGCATCAATCGCCTTCAGACGCGGGCCATCGTTCCACAGAATGCGATGCCGTTGCGGCAGACGGGAGAAAAACTCGCGGGCAAACAGGAACTGGTCGCGGTCGGCGCGATCCAGCCCAATCACAATTTCATCCAGATAGGGCACTTTAGCCAGCTCATCGACGATTTTCGTCAGCGCCGGGCCTTCAAGTTCGGAAAACAGCGATGGCAGGATCAGCCCCATTTTGCGTTTGCGGGCAAAGCGTACCATCTCTTTTTCCAGCGACTCCACGCTACGGTGGGTGAGGTTGTGAAAGTTGGTGATTACGCCATTCTGATAAAAGTCACTCATCGCATCATCCTTTTAATGCCCGTGGGCAGCTCATTGAGGTTGAGTCAAAAAATAGTCCAGCCCTTCACGCCAGCCCTCAGGGCCATGGTGAGCTGTGTGATAGATCTGCTGCTGATCGGATCGGCTGAGTGTCACCGGTGTTTTACTGTAGCCCTTAATTACGACCGCATAATCAACCGCATCCAGCATCGGCGCATCGTTAGGGCCGTCACCCAGTCCGATGGTCACGCGTGCCTCACCGGGTGAATGCGCCAGCAGCCAGCGCAGGGCTTCGCCTTTGCCGCTGCCCGCAGGCATCACATGCCAGAAACGCCCGCCCTGGGTCAGCGCCAGGCCCTGTGCACGCAACGCATCATGGAACTGCTCAAACGCCTCGTCACTGTCGCGCCAGACAATCACTTCTGACGCATCGCGCTGACGCGACAGTTCTGCATCCGCCTCACTCAGGCCGGTCATTGCGGCCACTTCCGGATCAGAGAAGTCATGAAAGCCGGTAAAACGGTACGCTGTTTTCAAGGCAGCCAGCCGCTGGCAGATAGCGTCATAGGTCAGGGTGTTATCGGGCAGGCGGATACGCTGCTGATCGTGCGTTTGCACCACGGCACCGTTTTCAGCAATAAACGGTGAACCACTGATGCCAAGCCTTTTTTGCAGCGGAATAATCTCGGCTGCCGTTTTACTGGAACAGATCACCAGCGGAACGGCGTACTGCTTTAACGTGGTGAGCCATTCGGTGGCCGCATCCCAGCGATAGGTATGATGGTCGAGTAACGAACCATCCAGATCGGTAATTATCATTAACGGCTGGTGGAGATCGGGCATTTACAGGCTCCTTTCATCACATTCGCGGCTAAAGCGGCGATTTTTCAATATTATAGTTGAATATGGCTCACACTTTTTTTCCTGCCACGCTGGCTGGAAATCCAGGATAATTCTTAAAACGAAACCGCAGTAAAAGTGAGTATGCAAGAAGTGTGCAGGGCTAAGTGACTGGCGGGCGCGGTGTTTTTGGTAACAGCCGCTCCATAATTACCCGATCGGTTGCAGAAACGTGCGTATCTGATGCTTGTTTCGGAGTCGGGAAAGGGTAATCTGCAGAGGTGTTAAGAATTCCCTGGTGTAACGAATTGAATTTTTACCCGGCCTTCCCGCCGGGTTTTTTTTGAAATCGATTTCAGCGGTTCGCTTCATAGGCGCGATAATCACAAATATCAATTTCAAACGCCTCCGCCAGTTCGCTATAGGAGTGGAAAACCCGGCCTTCTACTTCCAGCCGTGGCGTCTGATCCTGCTCCATATACTCCCGTACCTCTCCCGACGTTCTGGCCTGAATCGCCGCCAGTAAACCTTCGACATCAATCTGCAGATCGGATGGCTGAGCATCGCCGTGCTGTTTTTCGTCTGTCATTTTCTGACTCCTGAGAGCAAACAGAGTAATCAGTATAGAACGCAGGGCAGAAAGGCGGGAGCGAAGAGATCGCAGGCAAAAAAAAAGCCCGCGCTGCGCGGGCAAAATCCTTGTTACTTTCAGGTTGGCTGCACCTATGGGGTGGCGCAGTGAGAAGAGTTTAAAGGCCTGACGCGTAAGAAGTCTTGCGGTGAAATGTTAAGGAATTGCAAAAGTTTCTCCTTACTCAGATTTACCTGACTTTTCGACTAAACAGAGCAGATTCAGCTATAGTTAACGATAAAGCTGATTTTTATCAATACCTAAAGGAATGGTTATGGACATCTTACGAATTATTATCGCTATTCTGCTGCCACCACTGGGCGTGTTTATGCAGGTTGGTTTTGGCGGCGCCTTCTGGCTGAATATCCTGCTGACACTCTGTGGTTATATCCCCGGTATCATCCATGCCGTCTGGGTCATTGCCCGCCGCTAACGCGCTGCATCGCCACGGTTCTTCGTTTAGACTGTACTCAGTCAATAATCTGGAGAACCGAAATGAAGGTAAATGACCGCGTCAGCGTCAAAACCGATGGCGGCCCGCGTCGTGTTGGCACCATTCTGGCTATGGAGCCGTTTAATGAAGGCACCATGTTCCTGGTGGCGCTGGAAGATTATCCGCTGGGCATCTGGTTTTTTAACGAGACGCACCAGCCGGATGGCATTTTCGTCGAGCCTTACCAGGAAGCCTGAGCCTGACGCGCAATAAAAAGCCGCCTTTCCGTTTGCCGGAAAGGCGGCTTTTAGCTGTCGGAGATTACGCGGCTGACATCAGCCGCTGACGTTTACCGGTATGACTTCAGAAGGTTTCCCAGTTATCGCTGCCGCCTGCCAGCGCCGGACGGGGTGCCAGAGCCGGTGTCTTTAAGGGTGAAGAGACACGTGCAGCCACACCTGTGGTTGCAGGGGCATCCTGCAGGCGGAATGCCGCGACCGCCTGCGTCAGTTTACCCGCCTGATCTTCCAGCGAGGCCGCTGCGGCGGAGGCTTCTTCCACCAGCGAGGCGTTCTGCTGGGTGACGTTATCCATTTCGGTGACCGCCTGGCTCACCTGCTGAATACCACGGCTCTGCTCGTCTGACGCCGCCGCGATCTCCGACATAATATCGGTAACGCGTCGTACGGCTTCGACAATCTCACCCATGGTGCTACCGGCTGCGCCAACCTGATGCGAACCGTCATTGATCAGCGTGACGGACTCAGCAATCAGCGATTCAATCTCTTTCGCTGCCTGCGCACTGCGCTGGGCCAGATTACGCACTTCGCTGGCCACCACCGCAAAGCCACGACCCTGCTCACCGGCACGCGCCGCTTCTACTGCCGCATTCAGCGCCAGGATGTTGGTCTGAAACGCAATACTGTTAATGACGTTGGTGATCTCAGCGATTTTTTTCGAGCTGCCGGAAATATTGGTCATGGTTTTCACGACGCTGCTCACCAGCTCGCCACCGCTGCGCGCTTTGCCCGAGGCATCCGCGGCCAGCTGGCTGGCGTGATGCGCATTCTCGGCGTTCTGCTTCACCGTAGCGGTAAGCTGTTCCATGCTGGCTGCGGTCTGCTCCAGTGCCGCAGCCTGCTGCTCGGTGCGTGAAGAGAGATCGGTGTTGCCGGCTGAAATTTCGCTGGAGCCCTGATAAATCGCGACGGCGCCTTCACGCACCGTACCAACGGTGGTTACCAGCGCCTGCTGCATCAGTTGCAGGTTATGGATGAGCGTACCAATCTCGCTGCGGCCATGGGGCAGGGGAGCGGAGGTCAGATCACCCTGCGCAATGCGTTCGATACGCAGCACCGACTGACGCAGTGGACTAATCACCACGCGGCGCAGGAAGACAAAGGTCAACAGCACCAGCACCAGGGCGGCACTGAATGCTACGGCCATGGAGATAAAGCCGATGCGCGACTGTTGATCGGCCTGGGCGGTAATGGCATTGGCGCGATCAGTTCGGATCTTGATCGCCTTCAGCAACACCGCGTTATAGTCGTCATCCAGCTTGCGGGTTACATCGGTCTCCTGAGCGATGATGCCCTCAAAGCTGCCCTGTTTACCGGATTCAATCATCGGTATCAGGCCTTTGGTAATGTAATCGTTGAAGCGAGCCTGCAGCGTGGCATCCAGTTCCATATCCGCGGGCGTCTTAACTTCACGTGCCTGATAAATCGCGAAGCCATCTTTTGCCTGCTGGATCCGTTTTTCGGCGGCGGCAATATTGGCGCGAAACTCGTCCATTTCACCAATACGCGCGGCGGCACCGGCCTGAATAATGGTCAGGCGCGCAGTTCGCAGGTGGTTTGAACTGTTAGAGAGGCCCATACGAACCTGAATTTCGTCCGTGGCATCATCAAGGGAGTGATTGCCGGAAATCAGAAAGTAACTGGCGACACCAATACAGAGTGCGAACAGCAGCAAAATGCCGCCGAAGATCAGGCTAAACAGCGGCACCAGGCGGAGATTCTGCCAGATGCCTGCGCTTTTCTGTCCATTATTATCTCGTGCAGTGTTCATATCCTTGCTCTCTTGAGGCTGTTGTTATAAGGCATAACATCGGCAAAAGAGCGTAAAGGCTTAGCAGTAAGAGTGAGACCTGGATCGCAATTCCGGGCAAAAAAAAACCGGCCAGAGAGGCCGGTTCTTCAGATGTTATGATCAGCGGATATTAACGTAAATACCTGAAGTCACATTATCCGTTAAACGCACCACATGATAAATAACCTGCTTATTATGGGTTTTGATTTTGCGTTTAATATTACCTTTGTGTGACGATACCGTTTTGGCCTTAATTTGCATTTTATCTGAGATCTGGATGGTATCATGACCTGACATCCACATCTTCAGCATGTTTGACTCAGTCTGGCTCAGCGTTAATGGATGTACATCCATGCCCGAAGAGATACGCGCAGACTGGTTAAGCTTCTTCTGCAAATAGGTGCTGAGTAAGGAATCCAGGGTCGATGTCTTCATCGATTTTGATGTAATAATCAGGTTCTTACGAACGTAGAGATATTCCTCAAAATGGATATTGCTAATCGCCATGAATATAAAGAACAGCGTGTCAGGATGCTGCGTAATAATGCTACGGATACGTTCACTGGAATCGGATTCATGAATGAAGCAATCTTCATTAATAAAGACGACACCAGGGTTTAATTGCTCACATTTTTGCTGTAGTTGCTCAATATCGGAGACAGAAGAGATATTCTTCTTCTTAACTCCTTTTAAAGACATGTAGTCTGATAATCCCAGGCGTGTGTAGTTGCAGGAATCCATAATAATAGTTGGCATAATAGCGACCCTCACCAATTTGTTATCCGTTTAAATCAACGATGAATACGCGTTGCGGTACGAGAGAGATTTCTTAGGTACTTTTTTATTCTGCTCGTGCAGTTTGGCAACAGGCAAACGCCCGTAAAAGTCTTCATCCCTGACCCGTTCTGCAAAAAATTTGTGCTGCCATGACGTCACACATTCTCCGGCCATGGCGGGGAATGCCAGTGAAATGTCGGAGGTTAAGTAAGACTCATTTTTTTGGGAGCCAGGTCACTATCCTTGAAAACGCGGAGTTTTCTGATAGGACAATTCTCAAAAACATTTGTTTTACGAAAGTGTGATGTCTCAGCGTGCGTTGACAATGCCGGAAAAAACATTTTTTAACAAGAAAAATCACTTAAAGATTTTTTTCTTGTAAATTCAGTGTCTTGTCGATTTTGCCTGCACATTCACAGTCTGACCGCTCCTGTGAACCACCCCACTAAAATACGCGAAGCCCGGTTTAATAAGAATTATTTTCAGACTCTCCGCACGTTTATCAGAATTTCCTTAGTTGCATTCTGGAAAACATGGTTCGGAAAATGCACGGATGGTTTTGCGATACTTAAGTATCGTTATGCAAAGATAGTTAGAAACTTAATGTTCAGGGACGGGATAGTTCTGTCAGGAACACGGCGAGTAAATCAAATACTTCACCGAACAAATGCTCACAGAACGGGGCTAGCAGAGGCATCAGCAAGCTGATGGTTAAAATTCCGACTGATAAGGTAATCGGGAAGCCAATTGCGAAGATTGATAACTGTGGTGAAACACGGTTTAACAAACCCAGTACCAGATTTACCATGAGTAACAAAACGATTAAGGGCAGCGCTAACATCATGCCATTAAGGAAAATTAATCCGCCAGATTTCACCAGCGCCATAAACGCATTGGCATTTAGCGGCTGACCGCCAATCGGCAGCGTATGAAAACTGTCCGCCAGCAGCGAGATCAGCCACAGGTGTCCGTTAAAGGTCAGGAACAGCAACATCGCCAGCATGTCGAGAAAACGGGCCAGCACCGGCATATTAAGACGGCTGCCAGGATCGAAAAAGGTGGCGAACGAGATGCCCATCTGCAGACCAATCACTTCCCCGGCAAGGCGCACGGCAGCAAAAGCGAACTGCATGGTGAAGCCGAGTGCAATACCAATCAGCATCTGCTGAATCAGCAGCAGGAAGCCTTCAGGGGAAAACAGGGTGACATTGACCGCAGGTAACAGCGGCATCAGCAGCCAGGTGATCATTACCGCCAGACCGATTTTGACACGTTTGCTGACGGATCGTTCATTGAGGATCGGTGCGGTGGCGAATAGCGCCATGATGCGTACCAGAGGCCAGAAGAACTGGCTGACCCATTGAACCAGCTGGCTGCTGTCGAGAGTAATCATCAGCCGATGATGTAAGGCAGGTTGGTAAAGACGGTGCGGATATAGTCCAGCAGCAGATTCAGCATCCACGGGCCGGCAATGATACCGGTAGTGGCAACCGCCAGAATCTTAGGAATAAAGGATAAGGTCTGTTCGTTGACCTGGGTCGCGGCCTGGATCAGGCTGATCAGCAAACCGCTGACCAGTGCGGCCAGCAGCAGCGGGGCGGCCAGCATCAGGGCGACGCGCATCGCTTCCTGTCCCATTACCATTACTGATTCGGGTGTCATGTATTGCTCCGGTAAGAAAAGGGGGATCAGGAGTAGAAGCTTTGCGCCAGTGAACCGACCAGCAGTTGCCAGCCATCGACCAGAACAAACAGCATCAGTTTAAACGGCAGCGCGATGGACGCTGGCGGGACCATCATCATCCCCAGCGCCATCAGCACGCTGGCAACCACCAGGTCGATGATCAGGAACGGAATAAAGACGGTAAAGCCTATCTGGAAAGCCGTCTTCAGCTCGCTGGTAACATAGGCAGGCAGCAGAATACGCATTGGCACCGCTTCAGGACCGGCAATCGGGGCGGTATTCGCCAGACGGGCAAACAGGGCTAAATCCGCTTCACGGGTCTGACGCAGCATAAACTCGCGCAGCGGCTGGGCACCTTTATCAATCGCCACTTCCATGCTGATCTTGTCCTGGCTGAACGGCAGATAAGCATCCTGATAAATCTTGTCGAAGGTCGGCGCCATAATAAAGAAGGTCAGAAACAGCGACAGTCCGAGCAGCACCTGGTTAGGCGGCGCAGAGGGCGTGCCCAGGGCGTTACGCAGCAAACCAAACACAATGATGATACGGGTGAAGCTGGTCATCATCAGCAGCACGGCCGGAATAAAGGTCAGCGCAGTGATAAAGACCAGCGTCTGTACCGGCAGTGACCAGCTCTGACCGCCATTCGGCAGCGAGTGACTCACCAGACCCGGCAACTGGGCATGGGCAACCGGTGCCAGTAACAACAGTGGCAATAAAGGAAGCAGTCGACGCATCATTGTGGTTTTCCGGGACGTTTAACCAGGTTCTGTAACAGCTGACGAAAATCCTGTGGCGCACTGTTAACCGGCGTCACAGAGACCGGTTCACCCGGCGGCAAAGTATGCAGATGGGTAATCTGCTGTGCGGTGACGCCCAGCACCAGACGCGCATCAGCGGTATCGACAATCACCACCCGCTCGCGCTGGCCCACTGAGACGCTGGCTGTGAGTTTAAGCTCCTGGCCGCTGACCTTTTTCGGCGCGAAGCCGACACGGCGTGCCAGCCAGGCGCAGGCCAGAATCAATAAGATAATCACGGCTAACACGCTGCTGACCTGGGCCAGCATGGAGCCGGTCGAGATCGCCTGAGCGTGCGGTGCAGCCGGTTGCAGCGTTTGATTCTGGCTATTCATAATGTGACTCTTTAGCGACTCAGACGACGCATACGTTCAGATGGGGTGATGATGTCAGTGATGCGCACGCCATATTTGTCGTTTACCACCACCACTTCACCCTGAGCAATCAGGTAACCGTTGATCAGGATATCCAGCGGCTCACCCGCCAGGCCATCCAGTGCCACCACTGACCCCTGCGCCAGACGCAGCAGCTCTTTGATGGTCATTTTGGTGCGACCCAGTTCCACGGTGAGTTTCACCGGGATATCCATAATCAGATCGATATCCTGCAGCGATCCAGCGACGTTGCCGCTGTCGAATGATTTAAAGACTTCGTCGGTCTGCGGCGCACTGCCGCTGCCGACCTGCTCATTCATCGCTTCAGCCCACAGATCGTCCGCAGAGATATCGTCAGACGGTTTATTACTGTCAGTCATGGGGCTGTTCCTCGTTCAGCGAATTCAAAATCGGGTTAATCAGGTGTTCGACACGGAGCGCGTACTGACCATTCATCGTGCCATATTGGCTGGTTAAGACCGGGACGCTATCGACATGGGCGATAATGCGTTCCGGCTTCTCAATCGGCAGCACATCACCGGGTTTCAGCTGCAAAATCCGTGACAGACGCAGTGAGGTTTCGGCAAAGTGCGCGATCAGTTCCAGCTCAGAGTGCTGCACCTGTTTGACCAGGTTGTCGCGCCAGTGGTTATCTTCCTGACGTGAGTTTTCGAGCGGTGGGTTAACCAGCAACTCGCGCAGCGGTTCAATCATTGAAAACGGGATGCAGATATTAAACTCACCCACCAGGTTACCAATCTCCACCTGGAACGGCGTGTTAACCACGATGTCGTTCGGTGAAGTGGTAATGTTGGTGAACTTTACCTGCATCTCTGAACGTACATACTCGACGTCCAGTGGATAAATGGCCTTCCATGCGTCGCTGTAACCATCCAGCGCCAGCTTCAGCATGCGGCGAATAACGCGCTGCTCGGTATGGGTAAACTCACGGCCTTCGACTTTAGTCGGAAAACGTCCGTCGCCACCAAACAGGTTGTCGACAGCGATAAACACCAGGCTCGGTGAGAACACTACCAGCGCGGTGCCGCGCAGCGGCTTCAGGTGGATCAGGTTCAGGTTGGTTGGCACCGGCAGATTGCGTGCAAACTCGTGGTACGGCTGAATCTTGATCGCCCCGACGCTGATATCCGGGCTACGGCGCAGCAGGTTAAACAGCGCCATACGGAAACTACGGGCAAAACGCTCATTAATAATCTCCAGCGCCTGCAAACGCTCGCGAACCACACGGCGCTGGGTGTTCGGATCGTAAGGACGAATATCGCCTTCCGGTCCGTTTTGTTTCTTTTCTTCTTCCGCACTGCCGCTGTCGCCGTTTAAAAGGGCGTCAATTTCAGCCTGGGAGAGAATGCTATCGCCCATTGATTCACCTCAAAATGAAGGCAGTAAACAGCACATCGTTTACAGCCTGCGGAGGTTGACCTTTTACCAGCGGGGGTGTCAGCGCCTGTTTGATTTGTTCAACAAGCGCCTGCTTTCCTTGCTCTGTCGCCAGCGCCGCAGCGCTCTGACGCGAGAGCAGCAGCAGCAAACGGCTGCGCACCTCAGGCAGATAGTCGTTCATCCGACGCCGGGTGTCCTCATCGGGCAGACGCAGGGTAAAGCCTACGTAAAGCACGCGGTCAGGATCGTTGTCGGGATTGACCAGGTTAACCGTAAATGTATCAAGTGCAAAAAAGACCGGAGCGGGAGGCGGTTCAACTTTCGCCACCTCAGGCTTATCGCCCTCATGTTTGTTCATCATTCGCCAGACTGCATAGCCTGCCACGCTGCAAGCGGCCAGCGTCAAAATGAGCAGCACTGGTATTAAGAGTTTACGTTTGCTGCCTTTTTTTGCTTTCGCGTTATCAGACATGGTGCAGTTACTTCCTGTGAATTATGGGCAAGCCTCTCGGCTCACGAGACAGATTATCCGCGTCTTAAGTCAAACCAATGGGTAGAAAAGACGCGGGTTTTACGCTTACCTTCAGCGTTTGCCGCTGTCAGGCGAAAGTGTCGACGGCGCTGTTGCCGCTAACGCGAGCCTGAAGGGCGGCGGGAACGGCGATCGGCGTAATGTCGGTGTCACTGTCCTGGGTGAGGGAGAAGCGGCCATGCTGTCCATCGCGGCGCGCCTCCTGCTGCTGCTGGAATTGCTGGCCCTGCGCGGAACTGTCACTGCTCACCTGACTCTCGCCCAGGTTGATACCGCTCTCTGCCAGCGCGCTGCGCAGCTGCGGTATCGCGGCTTCCAGTGCTGCTCTGACGTGGCTATGGCTGGAAACCAGATTAATTTGTGCCTGGTCGTTATCCAGTTTCAGGCTGATCTGGATAGCGCCAAGGTCTTCCGGATGTAAACGCAATTCCGCGTTCTGCTGGCCGTTGCGACTGAACATCACAATCTGCTGACTCAGCGCCTGCTGCCACTCGTCGCTGCCCAGCTGTGAGTTCAGCATCGGCGTTGACGGTGTGCTGGTGGTCGCGGAGGCGGTCACCGGCGCAGGCAGGCTGCTGGCGGTGGCGATTGGCGTAGCATTTATCGCGTTATCGCTGATGCTGGCTTTAATCGCAGCCTGATCATCCTGCTTAACCATGTTGCTCAGCGCCTGCTGGAAACTGCTGTCGAGCGTCAGGCCGCTACTGGTCGCACTGTGCGCCGTGTTGTTACTCTGGCTGGCGGCAGTGGTGACGGCAGGTTTGCTCTGTACGTCGCTTCTGGCGTCAGACTTTTCATCTTCGCCCGGTGCGTGGCTCTGCTGCGCGCTGTTCAGCAGTTGCATCAGCGAGCTCTGGCTTTTCCGGCCGGTATCGGTCTGGGCGATCATCTCGCCCGCTTCACTGCTGACCGGGGTCGACGTGGTGGCTGTAACAGCCGCTACACCCGGTAACATGGCGAACAGCGCCTGCATATTCTGCATATCGCTGGCGCTTAAGGGTGCAACGTCCGGCTTGTCTTTATCATCGGCTGATTTTGACCCACCTTTAATATTTTCCGGCTTAAACAGAGCGGTCAGCGCAGCAGGATTTTCCAGTGCTGCCATCAGGGCATTCAGCGGGGCTTTCGGGCGGGCGTCATCGGCAATTTCTGCTTTGACGTCAGCGGATTGCGCCGCTTTTCCCTGCTGTTTAGCCAGGCCGAGTAACTGGTTTCCCAGTGCGGTCAGAAAGTCCTGCGGCAGGGCATCGGCACCCGCAGCAAGGTCAGTTGAGACTGAGGGTTCTGCGTCGGTTTTTACCGTCGCTTTCATAGCAATGTTTGGCAGCGTAATCATTCACCTCTCCTCGATGCGGCCCGTTGGGCAAATTCGTCCATCCGTTTCTGATCGAGACGGTTTTCCTGTCGTAATGCATTTTCCGCTGCGCGCGTAATCAGCGTCTGATAGGCGTTCAGCCGTTGCTGTTTGTCACGCCAGTTGATCAGCGCCTGTTCCAGCCGCTGATTCCAGTTATTAAGCTGGTTGCGGTGCTGCTCAATCGCTTTTTCCAGCGTCTGAATAAACTGGTGGTAGTTGGTCCAGCGGGTGCTGGCGATGCCCGACGACATGTCATCGTTGAGCTTGTTGCGATATTCGTCCTGATAGTCGAGCAGCATCGTCAGCTGCTCGTTCGCGGCATGCTGGCCGCGACGCATATCGCCTAAATAGATGGCAGCGCGTTCGAGATCCTGCTCCGCTAAGTCGCGCAGCGTATCGATGGCATTTGCAGTTTTCATTGCCGTTACCTCGCGTTAATTCGTGTGACTAGCCAAACAGCGCATGCAGATGCAGGCTGGCGTCGTCGTAATCACTGCGCTCAAAGATGCCCTGTTGCAGGAAGGCTTCCATCTGCGGATAGAGCGTGATCGCTTTATCAAGCATTGGATCACTGCCCGCGGCATAAGCGCCGACGCTGACCAGATCGCGGTTACGCTGGAAGCTGGAGAGCAACTGCTTAAACTGGCGCACTCGCGCATAGTGGTTCTCATCGATCAGCGAGGTCATCGCACGGCTGATCGAGGCTTCTATATCAATGGCCGGATAGTGACCCGCTTCGCCCAGCCGACGCGACAGCACAATGTGGCCGTCGAGAATGGCGCGCGCGGAGTCGGCGATCGGGTCCTGCTGATCGTCGCCTTCGGTCAGGACGGTATAGAAGGCGGTGATCGAGCCGCCGCCGTCGATGCCGTTACCGGCACGCTCAACCAGCGCAGGCAGTTTGGCGAATACGGAAGGCGGATAGCCTTTGGTGGCCGGCGGCTCACCAATCGCCAGCGCGATCTCACGCTGCGCCATGGCGTAGCGGGTCAGGGAATCCATAATCAGCAACACATGCTGGCCGCGGTCGCGAAAATCTTCTGCGATACGCGTGGCGTAAGCGGCACCCTGCATACGCAGCAGCGGCGAAACATCGGCCGGGGCGGCGATCACCACCGAACGGGCGCGGCCTTCAGCGCCGAGAATGTTCTCGATAAAATCTTTTACTTCGCGGCCACGTTCGCCAATCAGACCGACCACGATAACGTCCGCTTTGGTGTAACGCGCCATCATGCCAAGCAGCACGCTTTTACCCACACCCGAACCGGCGAACAGGCCCATACGCTGCCCGCGACCGACCGTCAGCAGGGCGTTGATCGCCCGCACGCCGGTATCCAGCACGTCGGTGATCGGCGTACGCTGCAGCGGGTTAAACGGCGGGGTGTTCAGCGGCGCGCGATAACCGGTATCCGGAGACGGCAGGCCGTCCAGCGGTCGCCCGCTGCCATCGAGTACGCGGCCCAGCAGTTCCGGCCCCAGCATCATCTGTTTGCCTGCCTGCGGGTTCTCTCCGTTCTGGCGCGCATAGACCCGCGCACCCGGTAAAATGCCGTCCACTTCTTCCAGTGGCATCATCAGCAGCTTCTGACCGTTGAATCCCACCACTTCGCTTTCGATTTCACTGATGGTTTTGCCATCGTTGCGTTCGATTACGCAGGTCGCACCCAGCGGCAGCTGTAAGCCGGTCGCTTCCAGCACCAGGCCGGTGGCGCGAGTCAGGCGGCCATAACGGCGCACCGGCTGCACCTGGGCGATGCGTTTCTCAAAGGCATCGAGCGAGCCGAGCCAGCGATTCAGACGAGTGGTCATTACAGTTCTCCCGGTGCGGCAAGACGGCAGAGTTCCTGCCAGCGCGTCGCGACGCTGGCATCCAGGTCGCCATCTTCTGCGCTGAGTTTACAGCCGCCAGGATGCAGGGTGCTGTCAGCGATCAGCCGCCAGCCGTGCAGATCCAGCGTCGGCCCCAGGGTCTGCTCAATGCGTTGTAAGTCATCCGGGTGAACGCGCAGTTGCGGTTTGCCGCTGAACATCGGTTCCTGCTGCAGTAACCCCTGAATCTGGCGCAGCAGGGCGGTGCCATCCACCGTGGTCGCCTGACCAATCACCGAACGTGCCGCTTCCAGCGCCAGTTGCATCAGACGGGCCGCAATCACGCTGTCCAGCGATTCAAGCGTGTTCTGGAA
Organism: Pantoea sp. EKM20T; assembly: GCF_011800485.1. Classification (NCBI taxonomy): domain Bacteria; kingdom Pseudomonadati; phylum Pseudomonadota; class Gammaproteobacteria; order Enterobacterales; family Erwiniaceae; genus Pantoea; species Pantoea sp. EKM20T. Next base: position 236,271 of record NZ_JAALFW010000002.1, read on the forward strand.
CTCGGTTACCAGCTGCTGCATACGCGCCTGAAGGGGCGCCTGCTGCTGCTGGGCATCGGCCAGACCCTGCTGAAAACCGGCGTCGTAGCCGGCTTTCTGGCCTTCGGTCACACCCTGCTGATAGCCTTCGTTGTAACCCTGGCCCTGTGCCTCTTTGCGCATCTGCTGCTGCAGGCGTTCGAGCTGCTGTTGCTGCTCATCAACGCCATCTTCAGCTTCGTAAATTTCTGGCTGCAGCTCCGGTTCAGCAGGCTCATCGAAACGGCCTAAATCCGTGGGCTGCCACAGCTGCCAGGGGCGCGCAGAAAATGCATCAGACATAAGTTTCCTCGCCACCACCAATCACCATCTCGCCTGACTCGGCCAGGCGGCGTACCACCAGCAGGATCGCTTTCTGTTCGTTTTCCACTGCGGACATACGCACCGGACCACGGTTGGCCAGATCGTCGCGCAGGATATCGGCCGCACGGGCTGACATGTTTTTGAGGAACTTCTCGCGCAATGGCTGTTCGGCACCTTTCAGTGCAACCAGCAGCTGCTCGGACTCCACTTCCTGCAACAGACGCTGGATGCTGCGGTCGTCCACTGCCACCAGGTTTTCGAACAGGAACATCTCGTCGATAATTTTCTGCGCCAGTTCGCCATCGAAGTCGCGTACGGCTTCGATAACCGCCTCTTCCTGCTGCGTTTTCATCAGGTTGATGATCTCGGCTGCGGTTCTCACGCCGCCCATCTTCGCACGCTTGAGGTTGGTGCCATCCAGCAGGCCGTTCAGTACTTCTGTCAGTTCGGCCAGCGCGGCTGGCTGGACACCACCGAACGTGGCGATACGCAGCATCACGTCGTGACGCAGACGTTCGTCGAACAGCGCCACAATATCGGCGGCCTGGGCACGCTTGAGGTGGACCAGGATGGTGGCGATGATCTGTGGATGCTCGTCGCGAATAAGGTCGGCAGCAGCCTGCGGCTCCATAAAGTTGAGCGTTTCCATGCCGCTGGTGGTTTCGCGCGTTTCGAGAATGTCCTCCAGCAGGCTGGAGGCGCGCTCTTCGCCCAGCGCACGGGTCAGCACCGAACGCAGGTATTCGTTGGAGTTCAGGCTCAGCGCCGCGAACTGCTCAGCATCCGCTTCGAACTCACGCAGCACTTCAGTCAGTTGCTTATGTGACACCTGACGCATGTTGGCCATCGCGCCGCTCAGGTGCTGGACCTCACGCTGGTTCAGGTGTTTGAAAACTTCCGCGGCGCGCTCTTCGCCAATAGTCATCATCAGGATGGCGCTTTTTTCGGTTCCGGTCAGACTCATAGCTCTTTACTCATCCATTCGCGAATTACCAGCGCTACAACGCGCGGATCGTTTTCTGACATGTCGCGGATGCGTTGACTCATCACTTCTGCGCTCATGCGGTTGTTAGACTTACGTTCCTGATCCAGCTCATCTTTGCTGAGCTGCACATTAAAGGCTTCTTCTTCCGGTTGCTCAGTCGCACGGGCAGCAACGGCTTCCGCGGCGGCTTTCTCTGCGGCCTGCTTGCGAACCAGATGCGGACGAACCAGTTTGCGGTAGAGGATGAAGGCTACCAGAGCAATCAACAGCCACTTACCGGCATTCATCAGCTGATCAAAGAACGACTGCTGTTGCCAGAAGGGCAGATCGGTGGTCACTGGTTCAGTAGTGTTGAACTGCGAGTTCACCACGTTGATGCTGTCGCCACGGTTCTGGGAGTAGCCCATCGCTTCGCGGGTCAGATCTTCAATCTGCTTCAGCTGCTGTTCGTTCAGCGCAACCGCTTTACCTTTATCATCTGCACGGAAGTTCACCACGACCGCCACCGACAGGCGCTGTACGTCGCCAACGTTGACCTTGGTATGACGAATGGTGCGATCCAGCTCGTAGTTCACCGTGTCGTCACGACGCGAGTTGGTCGGTCCGGCACTGGCCGCTGCGGTGCTGGTGGTCTGGTTAGCGTTATTCGCCGCGTTGTTCTGACCGTTAGCATTCTGACCATTGGCGTTCTGGCCATTGGCGGCATTGTTGTTCGGCGTCGTCACCGGCGCAGTGTTAGCTGGCGCAGGCTGGTTAGAGAGCGCGCCCGGCACGCCGCCCGGATAAGGGCTGCCTGACTGGTCGCTGGTGCTGGTCTGACGCGAACGAATCGCTGAGTTCGACGGGTTAGCGTTAGGCTGATATTTCTCGTCGGTCTGCTCGGCGGTGTCGAAGTTAATCTGCGCGGTAACCTGCGCATGCACATTGCCCTGACCGAGAATCGGATTCAGGATCGCTTCGATACGTTGCTGGTAGCGTGCTTCAACTTCAGAGGCATACTTGAGCTGTGCATCATTCAGGTCGCGACCGGCGGAATCAGAGCGGGTCAGCAGGCGACCGGTCTGATCGACCACGGTGACGTTGCCCGGCGGTAAACCGGCGACGCTGCTTGAGACCATGTGGGCGATGGCCTGAATCTGGCCTTCATCCAGCGCACGGCCAGGCTGCAGGGTTAAGGTGACAGAGGCAGATGGCGCTTTCTGCTCACGCACAAATAAGGTGGGTTTTGGCATCGCCAGATGAACACGGGCGCTTTTAACCGGGCCGAGTGATTCGATGGTACGAGCCAGTTCGCCTTCCAGCGCGCGCTGGTAGTTAACCTGCTCACTGAACTGGCTGATACCGAACTTCTCTTTATCGAGCAGCTCAAAACCCACCGAGCCGCCTTTCGGCAGACCCTGCTGAGCCAGACGCAGACGCAGCTCATGCACGTTCGCTTCCGGCACCATCAGCGCGCCGCCATTTTCGGCGAAGCGATAAGGGATGTTCATCTGCGTCAGCTGCGTGACGATGGCACCGCCATCTTCATCTGTAAGGTTGTTATAAAGGACGCTATAGCTGGGCTGCTTCGCCCAGAGCACCATCGCGATCACTATCGCCACAACGGCGGCGGCAGCGACGATTAAAGGAATACGCGGATTTGCGCGCAGGCGAGCGAGCAGGTCACCGAAGCCTTTCTTTTCTTGTTCTGTTGTGGCGGCTGTACTCGCATTCATGACCGATTCCTGCCTGACGTAATTGACCGGGTAAGTTGAGATGGCAAAACAGACTCCCTGACCTGCGTAGATAAAATTTCCACTTCAATGCCAGGCATTATTAGGTGATAAGGAAAATTCGATGGCTGGATAAGGTAGGGTTTTTGATGTCATTTAGCGGCTTTGTCTCATTGACAACGTGCTAACTTTTCCCCACAGAAAAAATATCATCCTCCTTTATAAGGTATCGTTCATGTCCATTCAGGCAATTGACGGCGTACTGCAGCAGCTTCAGGCGACCTCACTGCAGGCCAGCAACCGCAGCAGTGAAGCCCCTAATCAGATCGATTTCGGTGCAACTATGAAAGCGGCGCTGGATAAGATCAGCGAGACGCAGACCACCGCCCGCACCCAGGCGCAGGATTTTGAGATGGGTAAACCCGGTATCGCGCTTAATGATGTGATGGTCGATCTGCAGAAATCGTCGATCTCAATGCAGATGGGTATTCAGGTCAGGAACAAGCTGGTGTCGGCGTATAGCGAAATTATGAATATGCAGGTTTAGTGAGCTGATTCCGCTGAACAAGGCACGCCTGCGTGGAAGTGGATTAGGGTAGTGGGTTGCCAGCATCAAGGCCGATCCCTTTGCTGAGTCTATGACCCTGTACTGGCGATAATACAGGTGTCATTGACTATACTGCTCTTTATTACGAGCCGTGCAGCAGGGAACTCACTCTTCGGTGCAGACGACCCGACCCCTCATCACCCATCAGCAGGACGCCAGCCCAATGCTAAAAAAACTTATCCTTATCGCATCGTTAATCAGCTTATCGGTTCCAGCCTTTGCTGCCACGCAGTGCGGGCCGTTCTATCTTAAATCTGACAAGAGCGGCTGGTTCTCAGTGAATGGAGAACGCGCAAAAACGCAGAAAGTCACTTTTGCGAAAGAGAAGGGCGATTACGACAACGCGACCGTCAAACTGCTGGTGAAAAACAGCAAAGCGCCGGGGATGGTGGATATGGAGCTGACGAACCGTGAGGGCAAAGGGCTATTAAGAGCTGAAATCGTCCGCACCAGCCAGAGTCAGATCCGCATACGAGGTGCCTATGATTGCGAACCGGCTAAATAGGCTGAGCTTTGACTGCCCACTCCTGAACATGGCATAGCCCGGAAGCGGGCGTGATAAAAGCCTTAGAATAGAAGAGTGAGAAAGATTGTCAGGCAAGCGCGTGCGCTCTGGCTGGTCTGACAACTTATTCTGTCTCCTGGTCGTCCATCCTGCATCACATTCATGCCGAAGCGGCATTTAACGTGATGTTTTGCACCGCGCGATCATCCCTGAAACTGCTGTGCTGATACCTGATGCTTTTGGAGCATAGTAAAATGTCGCACTGGTCTGATGATGGCTGAACTTTGCAATTTCAACCCAGGCTGCGGTTTCATCATCCTGCTCAAGATTATATCGCTTCGTGCCATCCGGCAGAGGTTCATCCTGCTCCAGATAGAGTTTTTGATCCTGTGCCGCTACGTTAAGGCAGGATTCAACCTGAAAAGGATGACCGTTGAAATAAGCGGTTTTTGTTGTCGGGTGTAATCCAACCCGTCCCATATCTACGCATCCGCCCATCAGACTTATGCTCAGGGCAATAATGATCTTCTTCATTAACTAAACCATCATAGTTATTTTGTTGACCAATAATATCCGGATATTGATCGTATCGCTCATTTTAATCAAAAATCTGCGCTTAATATTGCTGGCGTTACGGACTATATGTAACATTCTGCGCAACGCATTATGATGTAAGCAACGGACAGGAACTCAGTAGCCCGCATCAGGTGACTCATGCTGTCTGCTGGTGTTAACCGTTGTCAGGTGAATGTCAGGTAAATATCACTCTGAATGGTTGCTCATCATATCGTTAGTCTGCTTTGTGGCGGATGCCCGAAAATCATTACCTGCAGCCTTTGTTAGCCAACTTATTATAAACACGGAAAGTTTTACGCAGTACATTACACACACATCAGGTTCATTAAAAATCGGCCCCAATAAAAGGCGTTATACCTCTGTTGTGTTACGCATGCTGAGGTGTCCTGATGAAATCCTTACTACTTAAGTGCCTCTGAATATTATGATTTATGACTGTTTTTTGTACTACGATGAAGATATCTTGCTTGAGATGCGTCTGAACACGCTTGAGCATGTTGTTGATCGGTTTGTCATTGTGGAATCGCGCTATACCTTTACCGGAAAACGCCGGGAAAAGCTTCATTTTGATATTGAGAAGTTCGATCGTTTCCGCGATAAAATTATTTATATTGTTAACGATATTGCGCCCAGATTTTATCAGGAAGCCTTTAAATCGAATAGTTCTGTGGTTAATGCGGGAGAGACAGATCCCTGGGAAAATGAAGCCACTGCACGTAATCAGATTATGCAGGGACTGGCCGGCGCGCAGGATGATGATATTGTTATTGTGTCAGACGTCGATGAAATTCCCCGACCCGAGGCGATAAAAGCATTCAGTCATCAGCATCTTTGCACGACGCTGCATCAGCAATATTTCAATTTTAAATTTAATGTCCGGGTTTTAAATGACGACGGCACACCGCGCTGTGCCACCCTGGCGAAAATGGTGACCTGTAAAACGCTGCGAGACTTTTTTATGGGGCAACCGGAATTGCTTCGCAATGTTAAGCGTCGTGGAACACCGATACGCGAGAACTGGTTGCGCTGGAAGTGGCTAAATTTCCGGACGAAAACCATTAAGAACGCAGGGTGGCATTTTTCCTGGGTAATGAGCGATGAGCGCATCAGTGAAAAAATGTCTTCGATTTCTCATACCGAACGTAACTGTCCCGAATTTAATAATCCGGATCACATACGGCGCTGCGTTGAGAACAATATTGATATCTGGAATCGTCCGCGAAGGATGGAGATAGTGCCGGTAACATCCGAACATTTTCCAGCCTGGCTGGTTGAAAATCAGTACCAGCTTGCCGATCTCATTAAATCTTAACGCTGACCAGCGCGCCCAGCGGGCGCGCCTCTCGCACATCAGCTTGCCTTGTAAGGATCTTTTTTGTCATCCTGGCTGTCATCATTTTTGCGCGGCACTTCGCCATGATCTTTCGGCGCATCAGTGGCGGGATGATCATCTTCCTCGTAAGCATTACCAGCGTTTGGCGCGGCTTCGGGCAGGCTTTTGCTGACATCACCTTCTTTCTTACGTTCTTCATTCGTATTGTGTTTAAACATAACTCTCTCCTTTTATTCCAGTCTCTTAAGTTTAGACCAGCACTGACATCCCGCATGCGCAGCGGATTAAAGAAGAAAAAAAAGCCCGCCAGCGGCGGGCTAATCGGAGTTTCTCTCATACTGAACACGTCATTTTTTCGATGTTTGGGTGTGTACAGCAGGTTCATGCTAACCGGGAATCCCTGATGCAGTAATGGACAAACCTGCCATGTCGCTTGCGGCAGGTCACATTCCCGTCGATAAACAGATCGATAAATAAATTCGATTGAACGGATTAGCAAAAGGCATATAGTGGCCTGCGTTACCAGGAGATAGAAATTATGTTAAGAGACTATTTAAAGATTGAAGCTGAAGATCAGTTAATCGAACAACGCTCGCTGAGCCTGAAAAATCGTGGTCAGGAAGAGGTCACCGAATGGATTATTGTAAATAGCCAGGGAGTTAAAAAAGGCGGCGTAACCCTGTTCGATAAACTCAGTACCCGCCGCTCATGGCCCGTGAATTACCGCATTATGCAGACCGATTTGCAGGGCAAAGTGGTGGTAGATCAACTGACCGATGCCCTGTAACTGTCCGGTTATAAACTCAGCCACTGTTGTACGATGAAAAGTGAACCCGCGCACGGCGGGTTTTTTTATGGCTGGCGGTATCGTCGCAGTTCCACCAGCGTACCAATCAGCTTCAGGCTGTCCCGGCTGGATTGCAGCTCAGGGAAATTGATATTGACCGGTGCCAGTTCAAACTGCATGACGCCATTTTCACTGCCGCGCTGACGCCAGGTGCGTAGCAGCACGACCTGTTGCTGCAATGCCAGCACGCAGTCGCCGGGCTGAGGTGACTGCGTGGGATCGATGATCACCACATCATTCCGCAGAATCGCGGGCGTCATCGCCTGTTCTTCCACCCGGATGGCAAAGCTCTGCTGTGAAAGCGCCATGTCGTTGTGCATCAGCAGTTCATGCCGGACGGAACCGGCCTCGCTCAGCCATCGCGGCACGTCGCGCTGTGCAAGCAGTGGGATCTGGTGCAGACCACTCCAGGCGCTTTCGCTGAAAACAGGACCATCCCCATCTATCAGAAAAGCCGGTGCGCAGCCCAGCGCTTCGGCGAGCCGCAGCAGGTTCTCACCGCGCGGCAGCGTCTCTTCTTTTTCCCATTGCGAAATCGCCACATGGGACACTTTTACCTGTTGCGCCAATTGCTTCTGCGTTAACTGCAGCGATTTACGTCGGAGTCGGATGCGGTCACCCAGCGTTTCGTTTTTCATAAGCTTGACTTTTTGGTTGAGAGTGACTTAAGTATACTTAAGCCTGGTATTTAAGCAATCTTAAATTTCATGCGGGGGACGTGGCTAAGCAGCACGCAGTAAGTTCCAGAGACCTTACCGTACAAAGGGGTGTGGCATGGAAAGTAGTCTGATTACCAGTATGGGTGCGTTAGTTCTGGGTGGGGGGGCAGCAGCACTGTTCTGGAAACCGTTATTGGCGGGAATTGCGTCAATCGTTACCAGTAATCGAGCCGGCGGCGAAATTATTACCAGCTACAAAGAGCAGGTGGTGTTGCTGAAAGAGAGCAACCTGCTGATACGGGAGGAGAACGATGAATTACGCGAACGGCACGACAGGAATCTGCGGCGTATCTCGACACTCGAAACCGATCTTCGGTTAATCAAGAATGCGGTAGGGATTTTACTGGCAATGACCGAAACCGATCAGAACGATAAATTTCGTAATGAGATTGATCGGCTTATCTCAACTCTGGAGGATCGCAGTGATGGCCACGATTAATAGCACTAAGGCACCTATGTCTTACCGGCGCAAAGTTATTCTCGGCTGCGTATTGCTGAGCTGTTCGATGATTTGCATCCTGATGACGATCATTTTTCTCTACGTCAGTAACACCGCAAACAAGCGGGTCGAGGAGATTCGGGCGGATTACCGCTTAATTGCGGCGCGGCGTGATGACAGAGTGGAGCTGCTGACCGATCAGGTTGCAGCAATACAGCACAAGCTGGATGCAATACCGGATCGCATAGCCGACAAAACGGTCATAAAAGTCAAAGAGGTCGTCACTGAGAGTGAGGTGCCAGCCGTGAAATCCGGTCATAAACCATAACTTCCGATTATTCTTAATGCGGCTTCGCTATTATCGACTAGTTTTAAATATCCGGGCAACATTTTGTACCTGAATGCAGGCCCGCTGATTGGCCGGTTGATGAACCGCTAAGCCTACTCACTTTGGATAGATGACCAGAAGGAAATTTAGCATGAGCGATTCAACAGAAACCAAGACCAAAACTGAATATCTGCGTGACGTGACTTCTCAGCTAAAAGAGATGCGTCACTATGCTCAGACCAATACCGAAACCCTTTCCAGCCAATGGTTAGCGTTTGATGCGGGTGAGTATAAAGACAAGACCAACGCCGACCGAATCGATGCGTTGCTTAATAAGCAGGGTAAACTGCTGGAAGATCTGGATGCCGCGATTCAGGACATCGAGATTGAAGTTAATCACAGCGAGCAGGAGAGCTAAGTCATCTCCCGCTAACTGATGTGGTGGCCGTTAAGGGATTAATCGGCCACCAGCCACATTTCCGCTTCGTCGAACATCTCTTCAACAATCCGCGCAACCGTCGCTTTATCGTTCTTACTCAAATCAGTATCAATCGCGTTACGTTCCATCGGCTTGACCTTAACTTCAATGTCAGGAAACACCCGATGCACCCGCTTTTCCAGCTCCTCACGAATCATCTCGCGAGCACCCGGTAAACCGGCAACGTTGCGCTTGTCATAAATCAACTCAACAAACATGATGGCAATCCATTCAGGGCAAAATCGCTGACATATAATACTGTAAATAAAAACAGTAGCAAGGCAGCGCGCCTGATTTCGTGTAAATTTTTATCTCGCATAAACCTCAATCTTCGACTAGCAAAATGCGCACGCATCGCGACATAATGGCGGCTTACTTTTAGGAGGTCCGCGATGCGACAACTGGTAATTGATATTCTGCTAAAACTGGCAAAGATGGACGTCGATGCAAAAGAGTTGACGGCGCAGCTTGAAGCGCAGTCCCTGCTGGTTGCGGCGCTGCTGGTGCAGGCGAAACAGGACAACTCGCTGACTATTTCAGAAACGGTGCAGGATGCCATTGTTACCGCTTCGCAATCTTCGACCGAGTTTCTGCAGTCTGATGTGGATCTGCTGCTGACGCATATTAATCGTCTGCTGGCGGTAGCGAGTTATGTTGAAGTAAAGGGTAAAGCGACGGAAGGTGAAGGGTAGGGGCGGATAAAAAAATTCGCCTCTGGAGGTGGAATTGAGACAACACCTGCAGAGGCAGTGCATCAGCACTATTCGTTAAAGGACAATCACGACCTGAGTCGCACGCCGAAGTTATACACTTTCCCCCGGTTAGTACAATTTTATCTGCAGTGCCGGAACTGGTTGGAGGTGTTTGCAATATACAACTTCAGCGCGGCCCTGATTAAAGCTCGTTTTTGATGCAAAACTCTTCCCAGCTCATCCCCAGCGACTCAGCATGAGATTTGAGATAAGTCTCGATAGCTTCAGCCGCCACCGCTTTATCCGGCTCAGCGAGCTGAATAGAAAAGATCATTCCATCCAGATTCTTCTGCCGCAAAAAGGCCGCATAGATGCGTTCGGCATGCCATTCGCGCAGCTGTCGCAGTGACAGGTTAGCTGCACGGGCGTCGCTCTCCGTTAATTCATCAAGTGCAGACTGAAAGTCGGGATGCGCGGTAAAAAACATCTCGCGCGCCTGGGCATAGTAGGCTTCTGGCGTTTTCATATTCATATTCCTGAAAGTCTGTTGCAGCGCGTCAGTGTAGCGGGTTGTCTTCCGCTTGTCAGGCGTGACAAAGGACGGAGTTTGCATCAGTTCAGCCTCTGAACTTCCGGTCAAAAACCTGACCGTGGAGCTCACTGCGGGATAAATTCTGGCGCAATCAGGGTCTGCGTGGTGTTTGAACACCCAGATACCTTGCGCAACGCGGTGGAAAAATTATAACGTAGCCGCCATTGATGGGATCTTAGGGATTAAACATGAAAAAGTGGATGCTGATTGCCGCGCTGGCACTGAGTGGCTGTGCACAAATCAACGATTATGAAAATGCGGTGCAAACGCCGGCGCCCGCTGATCTGCAGGGAACCTGGCAAACCGTCGGTCCACAGAGCAGCCTGATCAGCGATAAGGCGATAGCCAGTGTGATCATCAATGCGGATGGCAGCACGCTGGACTGCCGTCAGTGGATGCGGGTGATTGCGAAGCCGGGCAAACTGACCCGGTTAAGCGGCGATTATGTCAACGTAACGCGTCAGGTGCGGGTGATGCCGCTGGTCGTGGAGAATGGCGAGCTTAGCTATGACAGGATGACTCTGCGTAAAGTGGCGCGTCCGACCGTTGAGTGTCAGCAGGCGCTGGAAGAGGTGGCGAAACAGCCGAAAGCCGCCGTGATTCAGAACATCGAACCGCAACTGCTGCGCACACCGATTACAGAAAACAACGCGAAGTCTTAACAGCCGGATCATAACAAAACCGCCCCGACGGGCAGAGCGCACTTTACGCTTCTGCCTGCCGGGGCGGTTTTAGTTTTGAGTCATTTCTTCTGCAACGACCTTATTCTGCAACCACCCAGACGCTGACACTGCCACCGTTACAGACAAAGACCGCCGTGCCGTGCTCGTCGGCAGTAATGGTCTCTTCCCGATTCCCCAGATGATCGCGCCAGACCTTACCGGCAAAACCTTCACCCATCGGCACGCTTTTCTCACCGGCATCGCCGTTCGACATGATTACCACACAGCCTGGCTGTGTTTCGGTGCCGCTGCGGCTGAAGGCCACGCAGTTTGGGTGATCAAAATAGTCGGTCTGCACACCCCAGCCATACTGCTGGCGCGCCCGGATCAATCCTTCCAGTTCAGGGATTACCGGCATCTCAATTTTGTGCTTCTCGCCGTCGCCGCCTTCATCTTCATAGGTCGCCCCGAAAAGATCGGGATAGAAGATGGTAGGCACACCCTGCTCACGCAACAGGATCAGCGCATAGGCCAGCGGTTTAAACCAGGCTTCTACCGGTGCTTCCAGCGACTGCAGCGGCTGGGTGTCGTGGTTAGCCACGATCGTCACGGCATGCCACGGATCAGCAACCACCAGCGAGTTAGCAAAAATCTGGCTCATGTCGTAGGCGCTGCCCGCGGTTGAGGCCTGGTGGAAGTTCATGTGCAGTGGCGCATCAAACAGCATGGTTTTGCCTTCCACCTGATGCACATACTCCTGCAGTTTCTCCGTTTCAAACGACCAGTATTCCGCGACGATAAACATCGGCTCCTCAGCAACCTCCTGAATATGGTCAATCCACTCTTTGTAGAACCAGGCCGGGATATGTTTTACCGCATCCAGACGAAAGCCGGTGCAGGGCACCTGTTCCATCACCCAGCGCGCCCAGTATTTCAGCTCTTCCCTGACCGCGTTGTTGCGGAAATCGATGTTGGCACCCATCAGATAGTCGAAATTACCCAGTTCGTTATCAACCTGGTCGTTCCAGCCTTCGGCGGTGTAGTCATTGATGATTTTGAATACGCCGTTTTCGTCCGGATTTTCGATGTGGTCTACGCCGCTAAAGCATTTGTGGTCCCAGACAAATTTCGAAAACTCCCCGGCGCGTGCCGGAAAAGTGAATTTCGTCCAGGCCTCGCACTCGACCACCTCGTCGTAGATTTCATCGCGGTTATCGGGATTAACGCGGTTAACGCTGATCGTCTCTTTTTCGTCGGCACCCATTTTGTGGTTGAGCACCACATCCAGCAGCACTCCAACGTTGTGACTGCGCAGGGCTTCAGTCGCCGCCAGTAATTGCTGTTTGTCGCCATATTTGGTGGCAACACCGCCTTTCTGATCAAATTCACCCAGGTCAAACAGATCGTAGCTGTCGTAACCAACAGAATAGCCACCCGAATCCCCTTTGTAGCACGGTGGCAACCACGCCATAGTGATACCGATTTCGCTGAGCCAGGCCGCACGATCGGCCACTTCCGGCCACAGTTTGCTGCCATCCGGGTAATACCAATGGAAAAACTGTAATAACGTTGGGTTTTGCATGTACCACACTCCATGGGATGATGAAAATCAAGTATGGAGTAAGCGGCAAAAAAGAGACGCCGCGCAGAAAAATAAATCTGGCGGCGTGACAGAGCAGGGTATCAGGAGAGAGTTTCGTGTGGCACCATAACAATGCCGCCTTGATTGCTATAAGCGGACATCACCGATTTCTGGCGGCTGTTTTGACCCACCAGTGAGGCCAGCTCATCCATCCTCGCCTGCAGCAGACGTTTCACTTCACTTTCGTTATCGAGAATACGGCGCAGCACCGGGCGCAACTGCTCCTGAGTCTGTGCCGACGGCGACACGGCTTCTGTCGATTGGGCTAAGTTCTGCACCGCACTAACATACTCCATCTCCCTGCTGATCAATTCATCCCATTCGCCTTGTGCTGCATGACGCAGCATTCCCTGGCTGAGATCGAGTAACTGTTGGTAAACGGTAATCAGATGCGGTGCAGTAGTCATTAAACGGCGTCCTGAATCAGGTTAGGTTGAACCACTTCTTTCCACGCGTCAGCAATGTTGCGCAGCAGGCCTTCGACCTCCTCGACTGCTGCAACATCATTGTTCAGGTTGGCATGCAACAGGCGACGCGTCATGTAGTTGTAAAGATCCAGCAGATTGTCTGCCAGCTCATCACCACGGTTTTCAGTCAGGCCCTCTTTCAGGCCGGCTTCGATAATATTGATCGCTTTGGAGATCGAGTTGCCTTTACCTGCAATATTGCCATCCTGCATAAACAGACGAGCGCGGATTAACGCGCTCAGTGCACCGTCGAACAGCATCACAACCAGCTGCTGCTGGCTGGCGCTCATCACGGCGCTTTCTACGCCAATTTTTGCATAGGCTTTGGTGCCTGTAGCGCTGTACATGGTCACTCCTGTTATTTTTTAGACGAATCGGACGTGTCGAACTGCTGCGTCAGATAGGTGCTGGTCGAGTTGAGTTTACTGATGGCCATATCCAGCTGAGTAAATTGCGTTTTATAGCGTGCGATATCGGCATCAATACGATCGCTGGTGGTGTTATAGAGGGTGGTTAACCTATTCAGTGTTTTACTCACGCCATCGGTGGCGGACTGAATAATCCCTTTAGTAGCCAGCCAGTCAGTCAGCTTGCTGTCGATTTTAGCGGCGATACCGGTTTTACCGTCACCTACGATCATCGCTTTCACACCTGCAGCATCTTTATCCAGTGCGCTGTTCAGCTTGGTCGAATCCAGTTTTAATGAACCGGTGGTGGGATCGGTGGTGACACCAATCTGACTCAGTGATTTAAAGGTAGATGTGCTCTGCGAATTAGTGAGCATGCTTTTCAGCTGCGTCTCAATCGTCCGTAACGTACTGTCACCCAGCAGGGCACCATTACTGGAGTCCTGTGCATCGCTGTTGGTATCCACTTTGGTGTATTTGGTCAGGGTATTAAACTGATCCAGCAACGTATTGTAGGCATCCACCCAGGCACTGATGGCGCTGGAGGCTTTTGAGGTGTCTTTGGTAATCGTCAGCGTCTCATCGCCAACTGTCTTCGCGGTCAGATTTAAAGTAATCCCTTCCAGCGCATCGCTAATCTGATTGCTGCTGTTTTCAATCGCAACATTGTTGACCGTCAGTTTGGCATTCTGCGCAGCGACGCTCTGGGTCATCACGTTGCTGCTGGCGGATGCGTCAAAGCCCACAATCCCCTGTAGCGTGCTGTCACCGGTGACGGCAATGGTCGCCACGGCATTATCACTGCCGGTTTTATTGGCGCTCATAGAGAGTCGGAAACTGCCGTCTGACACCTTAATGATGCTGGCGGTGACGCCGGCATTGGCGCCGTTGATGGCGTCACGCATGCCGGTCAGCGAGGTCTGATCGCTGGAGAGCGTGATGCTTTTGCTGGTGCCATCTTTTAAGGTAATCGCGATGCTGCGGCTGGCCACGGAGCTGTCGCCCAGCACGGCGGTGTTACTACTCTGTACGCCTGAGGTCAGAACCTGCGCCTGTGCCAGCTGCGAGACGTTAATGGCATATTTACCGGCTACGGTGCTGCCAGAAGTGGTCGCGCTGAACGCTGTGGAGCTACTGGCCGCAGTCGTAGCGGTAAACAGGTCAGCACTGTTCAGCTTGGTATTAGCAGCCTGGAAAGTTGTCAGTGAACTTTTCAGGGTGGCGTAAGCACTGAGCTTGGCCGTATAAGCTGTCTGCTGAGTAGAAATAGGTTTGAGTGAAGCTTTTTCAGCGGTGGTCAAACTGTCAAGCATGGTACTGAGTGGCAGGCCGGAACCCACACCGAGGTTGCTTATACTAGCCATATTAATTCCTTTATAAGGTCGACAGAAAATTGATACCTGGGTTATCGGCCTTGAATAAGGAAAGTTTAAGGTTATTTGCCTTAGGGTAATGAGGTAAATAAGCACTATAGAGAAGGGTAATTCAGCGGCTAGAAAATTAATGAATTAAGCCTAAAGAAGTTCGGGCGGGTGGCGATAACTTAAAACGTGACAGGTTGAAGCAGAAAAATTCGCCTGGTACTAAAAAAATTCTAAAGGTTGTTAAACGGCAGACGATAACAACTTTGACGGCGCTGAAGCCGGCGGGTTGAAGCCCACACCTTAACCGAAAGACTTGATTAACAGGAAAATTCATCATGGCCCAAGTCATTAATACCAACAGCCTCTCGCTGATCACTCAGAACAACATCAACAAGAACCAGTCAGCTCTGTCTACTTCAATGGAGCGTCTGTCTTCTGGTTTACGTATCAACAGCGCGAAAGATGACGCTGCTGGTCAGGCAATTGCCAACCGTTTCACCTCTAACATCAAGGGCCTGACTCAGGCTGCTCGTAACGCTAACGACGGTATCTCTGCTGCGCAGACTACTGAAGGCGCACTGTCAGAAATCAACAACAACTTACAGCGTGTTCGTGAACTGACTGTACAGGCTTCAAGCGGTACCAACTCAGCTTCTGACAAATCTTCAATCCAGGACGAAATCAAATCCCGTCTGAGCGAAATCGACCGCGTATCTGGTCAGACTCAGTTCAACGGCGTGAACGTGCTGGCTAAAGATGGCTCAATGAAAATTCAGGTTGGCGCTAACGATGGCGAAACTATCACCATCGACCTGAAGAAAATTGACTCTTCTACGCTGAAACTGAACACTTTCAACGTGAATGGTCCACAGGGTACACCTACTGCTGCTGCAGCGGCTGACTTCCAGAGCGTTTACGGTTCTACCAGTAACGTATCTAAAGCCACTGTTGCTGAAGGCACAGCTGATAGCCTGGCGACTCGCCTGGGTGTTGCAGCTGCTAACGTCACTGTTACTGCAGACAAAGTGTATAAAGATGACAACGGCAACCTGTTCGCTAAAGTTAACGTGAAATCAGCCAGCGATGCAGAAACCAACAGCCTGAAAGCGAACGGTTTTGACATTGCTAACGGTGCAAACCAGGACTTCTACGTTGCAGTTGATGCGAAGGCTGCAGTAACGACTGCTGGTGGCGATACCGCTGCGTTCACACTGGATACGGCTAACATGAGCCTGTCTAACGTGACCTCGGGTTCAACTTCTGATCCACTGAAAAAGCTGGACGAAGCGATTGCCAGCGTTGATAAGTTCCGTTCTTCACTGGGTGCGATTCAGAACCGTCTGAACTCAGCCGTGACTAACCTGAACAACACCACCACTAACCTGTCTGCAGCACAGTCTCGTATTCAGGATGCTGACTACGCAACTGAAGTTTCAAACATGTCTAAAGCGCAGATCGTACAGCAGGCTGGTAACTCAGTGTTGGCTAAAGCTAACCAGGTTCCACAGCAGGTTCTGTCTCTGCTGCAGGGCTAATCACCCAACTTATAAAAGACAAACCCCGCTTCGGCGGGGTTTTTTTATGCCTGCGATTAGCCTGTTTTTGCCCTGTTTCTCTGCCAATCAATCTCCCCGCGTTCCTTTATCCTCACAGTAAGACTCTTTTTTAAATGCCTTTGTTGAGCAGGTAAATAATGAAAAATATTACTGTCGTGGAACCGCTCTTTGTCAGCGCCTTCAAATGTATTGGCAGTGAGTGTCGCGATCACTGCTGTAAGGGCTGGGATATCCACCTGGATAAGCCCACGGTCAATCGCTATTTAAAATCCTCGCTGATTGAAATCAAAACGCTGGCAGTTGAAAACATCACCACCACCCGCAAAAGCTTTGCCAGTTGGGGAACTATGAAGCTTAATGCTTCTGGCAACTGTGCATTTATGGATGAAAATCGCCTGTGCAAAGTGCATTCCCGGCTGGGTGCTGCCGCACTGAGCAACACCTGTGCGACCTATCCCCGAGCGGCGAACACCTTTAAATATGAACAGCAAAAAACGTTGGCGCTCTCCTGTCCGGAGGCGACCCGGCAATTATTAGCCTCACCTGACGCGATGCTGTTCGGGGAGAGCATCAGGCAACAACCTTATGGCAATAAAGCTAAAGATCTCGATCAGCAAAAGAAATTGCTGAATCTTATGTGTCTTAACATCATTAAATTCAGCGGCATTCATCTTGATGAAGGGTTTTACGCGCTGGCCAGCTTTCTGCTGGGTGCGGAAAGAGTAAGCCCTGAAGAAGATTGGCTGGTCCAGATGGAGCATCATTTTTCTGATGTCCTCAACAACCTGACACAGGGTGAAATCAGGCTGCAGCTTGACCAGGTTAAACCTGACTATAACCTGCAATGGTCTTTACTGTTGAGATTGCAAAGCTGGTTCAGCACCATGGCGGATAAGCGCGCCTTTCCTACCCTGAATCACTACGTTAATAAGCTGATTTACATTCAGGCCGAAGGGGCCAAAACCGATGACGTCAGTCAGCCAATGATCCGGCTGGACAACGTCTGGCAGAAGCAGGTTATGCCCTGGCTTGCTGAACGGCCATGGATAATGAATAACTATATTCAGTACCGCATTTATGATGATTTCTTCCCTAATAACGAAAATCGCAGCCCGTTACTGAGCTTATATCTTCTGACGGCAGAATGGTTCCTGCTTAAATCACTGATTGCGGCCAATGTTGAGTTGGTCGGAACCGTCAGTGAAGAGGATATTATTAATATCATTTACAGCTACCACTCAATAACAAAACATACGCCACAATCGGTGATGGCGTTTCTGGCCGAGATTGATAAGGTCAAGGTCAATGACGATTTGTCGCTGATTTATCTGCTTAAATGATCTGAGGCAATGTAGCTTCGCATCATCGGCATCGCCCATTTGTGCCTGATAGCTACGGGCGGGCATTAGCTAATCGCTGAAAGAATTGCGGCTGGTGTGCTGGCTTATTTTTAAGCCAGCAGCTCCAGGCAATGCAACGCAATTTAACACCCGCTTCCTTCAAACTGGTTTCCTGACCACAACCTTGCAGGCTAAATGTCTCTCAATCCCAGGCAATCCCCCAGCCCGTTACAGTTCCCCTCCAGACTGCCGATAACTCCTCACAGAACAACATCATTTTTGATTTTAACTTTGTGGAGTGTCTATGCGCTTCAATTATGACCTGTTACCGGGTGAGCGGCTGACCTTTGAAGAGATCGCCCGGCGTTATGCTCTGCAATACCCTGATGATAAAGAGCTGACGGCGCGCGCCTTGCTGAGTCCGTCAACCGGGCTGCGCACGCTGAAAATCCGCGCGGTGTTCGCGCAGGAAGAGAGCAACAGCCCGCTAGAGGATCTGCTGTTCATCTCCCATGACAACGAACGTAAAAATTACCTGCGTCGCTTTGAGCACTACCTTAAGCAGAATCTCTCCTTCCTCTATTTCCGTCGCAGCGATAGCGAAAAGCGCGACAACCTGTGGAAGGTGATGGGCAGTAGCCAGGTCTTCGCGATGATCGATCCGCAATCCGCCACGGCACAGAATCTGCTGAACAGTCGCGGCTACAAACTGGTGCTGATGCATCAGGATGATGAAGACGCTTACTGGCAGCTTTTCAATCCACAGGCAGATCCCTGTTTTCCGCAGTCGCAGCGCATTCAGTTCATCGTGGTGCTGAGTACGCCGCAGCACAAAGTCCCGGCGGCGGTGATGCCGGGAACGGAAGTCGGGCGTCGTGTCAAAGCCCGGGTGCTGCAGCGCGCCAGCCAGGCGGAATTCAGCGCCGGTGTCAAAGCCCGCTACGGCGCCTGTGTGATGACCGGCACCGAGCTGACCGAACGGCACAACTGGCCCTGGGTGGAAGCCTGTCATATCGACACGCAGGAGGGTGATGATGGTGTCCTGGCAGATAACAGCATCGATAACGGCCTGTTTTTACGCAGTGATTTGCAGCGGCTGTTTATTAACCGACTGATTAGCATTGATGGTGAATCGGGCGAGATTCTGGTGCATCCCGGCGAAGAGGCGCAACAGCATCTTGCGCCCTGGTATCAGGAACTCGAGGGTCGCGTCTGCAGCCTGTGGGCTGCAGTGCCGCCCGCCACCCGGCAACGGCTGCGCGCCCGTCGTTAATCTTCTCTGAAGAGTGCAGAAGGATCTGCACTCTGACGTAACAAAAATGAAATAGCCTCGTTTTACCCCGCCTATTCAGCCAATCGAAAACGCTACAGAATTGGATAATCATGCCGATAACTTCATTAACGCAGGGTAGTCAACGTGAACGATTTCTATACCGCCGAAGGCGTGATGGACAAGCATTCGCTCTGGCAGCGCTACGTGCCGCTGGTGCGCCATGAAGCGTTGCGTCTGCAGGTTCGCCTGCCGGCCAGTGTTGAGCTTGACGACTTGCTGCAGGCGGGTGGGATAGGGCTGTTAAATGCCGTAGAGCGTTATGACGCGCTCCAGGGTACAGCCTTTACCACCTATGCCGTGCAGCGTATTCGTGGCGCCATGCTCGACGAGCTTCGTAGTCGGGACTGGGCACCGCGCAGTGTGCGTCGTAATGCACGCGAGGTGGCCGGAGCAATGCACAGAGTGGAACAGTCGCTGGGGCGTTCTGCCTCTGAGCAGGAAGTGGCGCAGCAGCTGAATGTTTCCATGGAGGAGTACCGGCAGATCCTGCTGGACACCAACAACAGTCAACTTTTCTCCTACGACGAGTATCGGGAAGAGCACGGCGACAGCGCGGAGCTGGTGACGGAAGGCCATGAAGAGGCTAATCCGCTTCATCAGTTGCTTGAAGGGAGTCTGCGTGAGCGCGTCATTGAAGCGATCGAAGCATTACCCGATCGTGAAAAGATGGTGCTGACACTGTACTACCAGGAAGAACTGAACCTGAAAGAGATTGGGGCGGTGCTTGATGTGGGTGAATCCCGTGTCAGCCAGCTGCACAGTCAGGCGATTAAACGCCTGCGTGCCCGACTTGCGGGAGCGCGCTAGCAGTATCAGTTCCTGGCGATTCAAAATTATAAAAAACCGGGGACTCAGTAATGGGAGCCAAGACCAAGGCCAGACCGTTAAGTCGTTATCTTAAAGACTATAAACACAGCCAGAGCAACTGTTCACACTGTGGCAAGGTATTAGATCGAATGGCGCTCGTTTTTCGTGGCCAGATCATCAATAAAGAGGCCATCGCTCGGATGGACCAGATGATTGATGAGCAGCTGTGGCTGAAACTTCAGCCCGAACTGACCGCGCTTTGTCGTTTTTGCAGTGATATTTTTTGTAATACCCATCCTAATTACTTCGACATAATGGCGTTTAAACAGTATCTGTTTGAACAGACAGAGATGAGCCCCAGCACGATTCGTGAATATGTGGTGCGGCTGCGTCGTCTGGATGAGATGCTGAAAGCCAGAAATTTCCCGGCCGACAGGCTTCAGGGAAATAGCTGGCATCAGTGTCTGGAAAGCGATCTGCCCGATGCCGGTAATAACAATTACCGCATCGCGCTGCGCAAGTACGATCAGTTCTTAGGCTGGCAGCAGGGTTAACCCTGATCTGCAACGATTGCTCCCCCGCGTGCCTGCGGCACGTTCCCCTTTTGCCCGCCAGCCGGGTAAAAGGGAAGGGGGAGCACGGCGCTTCTTTCTCCTGCATCTTCCATTATGCATCTGTCTCACCGCATCTGCTGACACCTGAATCAGGGTGATCCTTTTCGCATCTTCTGCAACACTGTAAGGATAAATTGAATGCCCGAACGGAGGCAGCATTGTCTTTACATCTGTTACACCAATTCCCGCGTCTTGAACTGCTGGGCGCACCCACGCCGTTAGAACATCTGCCTCGGCTCTCTGACTATCTGGGTCGCGATATTTTTATTAAACGCGATGATTTCACGCCGGTGGCGATGGGCGGCAATAAGCTGCGCAAGCTGGAATTTCTGGCGGCGGACGCGCTGCGTGAAGGCGCCGATGTGCTGCTGACCGCGGGCGCAATCCAGTCCAATCATGTGCGTCAGACGGCGGCAGTCGCGGCCCGGCTTGGCCTGAAGTGCGTGGCATTGCTGGAAAACCCGATTGGCACCCACGCTGAAAATTACCTGAGCAACGGCAACCGTCTGTTACTGGATCTGATGGACGCTGAAGTGATCATGGTGGATGCGCTGAATAACCCTGCGGAACAGCTGGCTGAACAGGCCACGCGTCTGGAAGCCCAGGGTTATCGTCCTTACATCGTGCCGGTCGGCGGCTCAAATGCGCTGGGTGCACTAGGCTATGTAGAGTGCGCGCAGGAGATTGCTCATCAGAGCGAAGGCGTGGTCGATTTCGCCGCCGTGGTCGTGGCCTCGGGCAGTGCCGGCACCCATGCCGGTCTGGCGGTGGGTCTGGAGCATCTGCTGCCGGAGGCCGAGCTGGTGGGCGTCACCGTTTCACGCCAGGTTGAGGCGCAGTTGCCGCTGGTGGAGCGGCTGCGTCAGTCGCTGGCGGAGACGCTGGAAGTGCAGGCTAAGGCACCGATTAACCTGTGGGATGACTACTTTGCGCCACGCTACGGCGAACCCAATGATGAAGGCATGGCTGCGGTGAAACTGCTGGCGCGGCTGGAAGGGATCCTGCTGGACCCGGTCTACACCGGCAAGGCGATGGCCGGACTGCTGGACGGCGTCAGCCAGAATCGTTTCCGCCGTGAAGGTCCGTTGCTGTTTATTCATACGGGTGGCGCACCGGCGTTATTTGCTTATCATCCTTCGGTCTGAGACAAGCGAATAAAACAGTTTATACTCCGTGGGTTATCCTTCTGGACTGGCAGCGACAAGCCGTGCTGCCCTTATAAGAACACACACACAATACTGTCAATAATGGGGTGAATATGTCCTTTTCTCGTGCAGGTCGTCAGATGATGATGGGCGTCATGGCCGTGGCGCTGATTGCTGGCGTCAACGTTAAAACCTTTGCAGCGGAAAATCTGCTGAACAAAATTAAAGAGCGCGGCACGCTGCTGGTGGGTCTGGAAGGCACCTATCCGCCATTCAGCTTCCAGGATGAAAAGGGCAAGCTGACCGGCTTTGAAGTGGAATTCGCGGAACAGCTGGCACAGCACATGGGCGTCAAGGCGAGCCTGAAACCGACCAAGTGGGACGGCATGCTGGCCTCACTCGACGCGAAGCGCATCGATGTGGTCATCAACCAGGTCACCATCTCTGATGAGCGTAAGAAAAAGTATGACTTCTCCACGCCATACACGGTCTCCGGCATTCAGGCGCTGACCATGAAAGCCAATGCGAACACCATCACCAAACCTGCTGACCTGGCCGGTAAAAAAGTGGGCGTCGGTCTGGGCACCAACTACGAGCAGTGGCTGCGTGAGAATGTGAAGGGCGTGGACATCCGTACCTATGATGATGACCCGACGAAATATCAGGATCTGCGTTCTGGCCGTCTGAATGCCATTCTGGTTGACCGTCTGGCTGCGCTGGATCTGGTGAAGAAAACGGGCGATACCATGGCGGTCGCGGGTGATGCGTTCTCCCGTCAGGAATCGGGCGTGGCGGTACGTAAAGGCAACGAAGACCTGCTGAAAGCGATCGATCAGGCCATTGCTGAAATGCAGAAAGATGGCTCGCTGAGCAAGCTGTCTCAGAAATGGTTTGGCGCGGACGTGACGAAATAATGCAGGAAAGTCTTCAACTGGTGCTGGATTCAGCACCTTTTTTATTAAAAGGCGCGCTGTTTACGCTGCAGCTCAGCATCGGCGGCATGTTCTTTGGCCTGCTGCTGGGCTTTATTCTGGCGCTGATGCGTCTGTCGCGCTTCTGGCCGGTTCGCTGGCTGGCACGAATCTATGTCTCGATCTTTCGTGGCACGCCGCTGATCGCCCAGCTGTTTATGATCTATTACGGCCTGCCGCAGTTTGGCATTGAACTGGATCCGATCCCCTCTGCGATGATTGGTCTTTCCCTGAATACCGCAGCCTATGCCTCAGAGTCACTGCGTGGCGCGATTTCATCGATTGAGCGCGGGCAGTGGGAAGCGGCGGCAAGTATCGGCATGACGCGCTGGCAAACCCTGCGCCGGGTGATCCTGCCACAGGCAGCCCGCACCGCGCTGCCCCCGCTGGGCAACAGCTTTATCAGCCTGGTAAAAGATACCTCGCTGGCGGCGACCATTCAGGTGCCGGAGCTGTTCCGTCAGGCGCAGTTGATTACCTCACGCACGCTGGAAGTCTTTACCATGTATCTGGCAGCCTCGCTGATCTACTGGGTGATGGCAACGGTGTTATCTGCGTTGCAGAACCGGCTGGAACAGCATGTTAATCGTCAGGATTCGGAGTCGAAATGAGCGCCATCGAAGTCAGAAAGCTGGTGAAGTCTTTTAACGGCCAGACGGTGCTGCACGACATCGACCTTGATGTGGCCGCCGGTGAAGTGGTGGCCATTATCGGCCCCAGCGGATCAGGTAAAACCACGCTGCTGCGCAGTATCAATCTGCTGGAAGTGCCGGATAGCGGCACCATCCGCGTTGGAGAGATTACCGTTGATGCGGCGCTGGCACAGAGTAAGCAGAAAGAGCAGGTGCGTCGTCTGCGTCAGCAGGTCGGGTTTGTCTTCCAGAACTTCAATCTGTTTCCGCATCGTTCAGTGATGGAGAACATTATTGAAGGGCCGGTTATCGTCAAAGGCGAAGCGAAAGCGGATGCGGTAGCCCGCGCCCGCACGCTGCTGGAGAAGGTCGGGCTGCACGGCAAAGAAGAGAGCTATCCGCGCCGTCTGTCGGGCGGGCAGCAACAGCGCGTGGCGATTGCGCGTGCGCTGGCGATGCGGCCGGA
This sequence comes from Pantoea sp. EKM20T, assembly GCF_011800485.1. Lineage (NCBI taxonomy): Bacteria > Pseudomonadati > Pseudomonadota > Gammaproteobacteria > Enterobacterales > Erwiniaceae > Pantoea > Pantoea sp. EKM20T. The sequence continues at coordinate 259,832 of NZ_JAALFW010000002.1, forward strand.
AGTGATCCTGTTCGATGAACCGACCTCGGCGCTGGATCCGGAGCTGGTGGGTGAGGTGCTCAGCACCATTCGCGCGCTGGCCGAAGAGAAACGCACCATGGTCATCGTCACGCATGAGATGAGCTTTGCCCGCGATGTGGCTGACCGCGCCATTTTTATGGATCAGGGGCGCATTGTGGAGCAGGGCGAAGCGAAAGCGTTGTTCAGTAACCCTCAGCAGCCGCGCACCCGTCAGTTTCTTGATAAATTTCTGAATCAGTAATCCACACTGCCTTCCCCGGAAGGCAGTTTTAACCCGTTTAAAACCCTCATTTTTTAAGCTGCCACTGGCTATGGTCACGCTATTAGCAGGCGCAATATCATAAATAACTCTGCCGCTGTTAAACCTTTTGGCACATCTGACAAATCTTTTCTTTTCATCGGGGATATATTGGCTTTTCCCGTTGCCACTTTCTCTTAATTATATTTTCTGGATTATGAAGCAATATTATCCTTTAAGCTGGCTGCGGCACTGCTAATTAGTGTGTTGCGTCGATATTAATAAGTGTAAGGAAACGTTCTGCTAAGTAAATAACTGTGGTAACAGGGCCACGCAGCGGCTTTTAAGAGTTTCGCTACATTCATCACCGGTTCAATGGCGAATAATTGCCGGATAATCATAAAAGCAATACTGATTTCCTCGCTTTTACTTTCCAGCATTCTGACCTACACAGCAGGAGTCATTGAATGAACCAGACTAAGTCAGATCAGATATTGTGGGTCGATACCCTGAAGGGCGCCTGCATATTACTGGTGGTCCTGTACCACACGGTTTTACCCGGCTTTGAAGGGACGATGAAATATCTCTCTGCCGGATGGATCCCCGCCGAAATATGGATACAGTTTAATACGGTACTGTCGCCGCTGCGTATGCCCGCCTTCTTCTTTGTCTCGGGATTACTGGCGACCAATGGCATTCTGAACCGGCCCTGGAAGCAGGTATTTACCAGTCGCATCACCAATCTTTTTTATCTCTATATTCTGTGGGGGTTTATTCAGTGGTGGTCAATTATCGGTATCTCTACTGAAATTACCGGCCAGCGTATTTCGCAGAATCTTAATGCCGCCTATGCGGGTTCGCTATTCGAGTTTCTCAAGCTGACCTTTATGGCCATGAGTACCTCGTGGTATCTGTATGGGCTGGGACTCTATTTCCTCTGTGCCAAAGTTTTCCGTCAATATAAGCTGGCCCTGGTGGCGGTGGCGATCCTGCTGAATTATCTGGCGGCAGAAAAAGTGATCCCGTTCTGGGGACCCCAGAGCCTGGCCCAATATTTTGTGTTCTTCCTGTTAGGGGCATTCTGGAGCCAGACGATGCTGCGCCTGAGTGAATGGCGGCGTGAGAATCTGATGCCCTGGGCGCTACTGGCGGCAGCCGCCGGGATTCATGTGCTATTCGGGCTGGATAAGAGTCTGTTCCTGTGTGTACTGGCGGTGTTATTCAGTATCGCGGCCTGTCGCTGGCTGAATCAGCACTTCAGCATGCGCTATCTCAACTGGGTTGGGCGCAATACGCTGCAGATTTACGTCATCCACCGTATTTTTATCGAGTTCTTTGGTATGTCTGCGATTCTGTTCGCGCAGCGGCATCATCTGTTCGAGCAGGCGTGGTTTTCGTTTCTCTGGGCCTGTTTCTATCCGGTGGCCATTGTGGGGCTTTGCTCGCTCTGTTCAGTGGCAATCTGGTCGCTGACCAATCGCGGAGTCGGGCAGTCGCTGTTTGTGTTCCCGACGTTAATGAAAAGGGCGCCTGGCGGCGCGAGCGGTGGGTAAGTTACGCTTAGCAGCGGGGAAGTTACGCTTTGCAGCGGGCTTGCACTGAGCGGGTTTCGCCCGCCAGGCGATGGGGAGTTTCATGTCACTTAGCCGCGCGTTAGCACTGAGCGGGTTTCGCCCGCCAAGCGATGAGGAGTTTCAGGTTGCCCGAGCAGGCGGACGCGTCAAGGGGCGGACGCCCGCCCCTTAACAATCCCGGCGTCCGGCTGCCTGCGCGCCCCGCTGTGCGGGGTGCCTTCGTCACGCCCTGCGGCCGACGGACCGTCCGGACTCGCCATCCCTGGCTCGTGCCGTCCTTTCGCCGACGTCCTGTCGGCTCATCCTGGCCTCCGGTTGTTCCTCAGCGCTGCGGACGCCTCTGGGAAACCCCCTGCCGGTGGGTTTGTCACCCGGACTGGCTGGGCTCCGGCCGCTGAAAGCGGGAAAAGATTCATAAGGTTTCGCTTTGTAGCGGGCTTGCACTGAGCGGTTTCGCCTGCAAGGCGATGGGGCGTCTTAGTTCACTTAGCCGCGCGTTAGCGCTGAGAGGGTTACGCCCGCCAGGCGATGGGGAGTTTCAGGTTGCCTGTGCAGGCGGACGCGTTAAGGGGCGTACGCCCGCCCCTTAACAATCCCGGCGTCCGGCTGCCTGCGCGCCCCGCTGTGCGGGGTGCCTTCGTCACGCCCTGCGGCCGACGGACCGTCCGGACTCGCCATCCCTGGCTCGTACCGTCCTTTCGCCGACGTCCTGTCGGCTCATCCTGGCCTCCGGTTGTTCCTCAGCGCTTCGGACGCCTCTGGGAAACCCCTGCCGGTGATTTCTTTGTGTTTTCTTTAGTGCAGCGTTGTCTGGTGACCCGAAAGCCAGTCTCAATTCCGGAATCTCACCGCAACACTCTTAGTGACCTGAAAACGAGATAACAGCGGTTAGGGTTGAATGCCATTCTGTCTGACGACCCGATAGCAAAGACAATCCCAAAAACCCACAGCGATAAAGTACCCGACATAACAAGAAGAGATAACAGCGGGTAGGTTGAATAACATTCGGTCTGCTGAGCCGAAAGTCAGAGGCAATCCCAAACTCACAGCGACAGCGAACCCAACATAAAAAGAAAAGATAACAGCGAGGGGGTGGGGAGGCCGTCAGAACCGCTGAGCGGATGAGGGATTTCAGGACGAGCGACAGGGATGTCGCGAAGAGGCGGGTTCGCGCCATGGATGGCGCGTCCCGCTGGTCCGTGAGAAATCCTGAAGTAGCGAAGGAACCGCGAAGCGGCGGTGAAGCAGGCCGGAGCCCGGGGTCAAGGGGGCGCGGCGACTGGCGCCCCCTTGTCGGTCGCCTGCAGAGGCGAATCTGAAACTGCCTGGCTTACCAGGCGAACGAAACCTTCTCATAGCCCGTTCGCGCAGCGAACAACTCCAGCTCCAGCTCCAGCTCCGGACCTCAGCCCGTTAGCGCAGCGAACAACGCCAGCTTCAGCACCGCACCTCAGCCCGTTCGCGCAGCGAACAATCTCGCGAACGCCCCTTACCCTATGGTCATCAGGCTCGCATTACCGCCTGCCGCAGCGGTATTCACACTCAGCGAACGCTCAATCAGCAGACGCTCCAGCAGCAGATTGGTCTCGCCGCGGGCAAAGCCCTGCACCGACACAATCGCGCCTTCACGTGCGGCAATCTGTTCACACAGGGTACGCAACTGATCGGCATCGCCGTGATAGATCACCGCATCAAACTCTGCCGCTAACGGGTCACGCGCCAGCGTGATGCGCGCTTTCACTGCATCCGGCAGCGAGGCCAGCAGGGCGCGATGCAGCTCATCATCCTGCCACAATGCTTTACTGCCGACGCTGGTCACCGCGGCCAGCTGGATTAACGCATCCTGCTCGTTATCAGCCAGACAGAGCACCTGATCACGCGGCAACAGCGAGAAGGTATTGCGCTCGCCTGTCGGGCCTGGCAGCAGACGGACCACGCCCGCCTGCGCCAGATCGCCATAGTGCTGGCAGAGTTCAGCCAGTTCAGGCTTATCCTTAGCCCAGTTGCTGAGTGCCAGATGCGGTGCCAGCAGTGACTGACGCAGCGTGCTGTCCGCCGGGCGTTCTGCATCCTGACGATCAAAAGTCAGACGCAGCGCACTATCCGGACGATGCGCCAGCAAGCGGTAAAGATAGAGCGGACCGCCGGCTTTCGGACCGGTACCGGATAAGCCCTCGCCACCAAACGGCTGTACGCCGACCACCGCGCCCACCATATTGCGGTTGACGTAGAGATTGCCGACTCGGGCGTTCGCCGTAACCTGTGCAATCGTTTCGTCGATGCGGGTATGTACGCCCAGCGTCAGGCCATAGCCGGACGCATTGATCTGCTCAACCAGCTGCGGCAGGTTATTGCGGGTGAAACGCACCACGTGCAGCACCGGGCCAAAAATCTCTTTATCCAGATCGCTGACCTGACCCAGCTCAATCAGTGTCGGTTTAACAAAGGTACCGCTATTCCACTCTTTGCTGTCCTGCGGGTTTTCCTGCACCGCCTGATAGACCGTGAAGCCTTTATTACGCATCGCCTGAATATGGCGATCGATATTGGCTTTCGCTTCGGCATCAATGACCGGGCCGATGTCGGTCGAGAAGCGTTCCGGATTGCCCATGCGGCACTCGGCCATCGCGCCGCGCAGCATCTTCAGGGTATGGTCGGCGACATCTTCCTGAATGCAGAGCAGGCGCAGGGCAGAACAGCGCTGTCCGGCACTGTCGAAGGCAGAGGCGACGATATCGATCACCACCTGCTCAGTCAGCGCGGAAGAGTCAACGATCATCGCATTCATCCCGCCGGTCTCAGCAATCAGCGGCACAGGACGACCGTGCTGGTCAAGGCGACCCGCCAGATTACGCTGCAGCAGTGTCGCCACTGCAGTTGAACCGGTAAACATCACGCCACGCACCCGAATGTCACCGGTCAGCTGTGCACCGACGGTTTCACCCTGGCCAGGCAGCAGTTGCAGCACGCCTGGCGGCACACCCGCATCCAGCAGGATCTGAACCGCCTGTGCGGCAATCAGCGGTGTCTGCTCGGCCGGTTTGGCCAGCACGCTGTTGCCCGCTGCCAGTGCAGCCGCAATCTGACCGGTAAAGATCGCCAGCGGGAAGTTCCATGGACTGATGCAGACCACCGGGCCCAGCGGACGATGGGTTTCGTTGTCGAAATCGTCACGCACCATTCCGGCGTAGTAATAGAGGAAATCAACCGCTTCGCGCACTTCCGCGATGGCGTTGTTGTAGGTTTTGCCCGCTTCACGCACCAGGATGCCGAGCAGCTGCTGCATCTGGCCTTCCATGATCTGTGCGGCGCGTTCCAGAATGGCGGCACGCTCCTGCGGCGGTGTGGCAAACCAGATTGGCCCGCTGTTTACCGCGGCATCCAGCGCCACAGAAACTTCCTGCTCTGTGGCTTCACGGACCTGACCTACACGGTCGCCAGGCGCTGCCGGGTTCAGAATGTCGCGCAACTCGCCGGCACCCGCTTCACCGTCGATCATCGGCTCGGCCAGGCAGGGCTGTGCGGCGCTGCTCAGCAGGGCGCTGGAGAGTGAGGCAAGACGGTGTTCGTTGGCCATATCCAGACCCGCAGAGTTAACACGGTTATCGCCATACAGATCGCGCGGCAGGGGGATTTTCGGATGTGGCAGACCAATGGCGCCTTCGCTGGCACCCAGCTTCTCCACCGCGCTCACCGGATCGGCCACCAGTTCATCAATCGGCAGCGAGGTATCGGCAATGCGGTTAACAAAGGAGGTGTTGGCCCCGTTTTCTAACAGGCGGCGCACCAGATAGGCCAGCAGGGTTTCATGGGTACCGACCGGCGCATAGATACGGCAGGGACGGTTAAGCTTGCCGTCCGCCACTTTACCCACCACCTGCTCATAGAGCGGTTCGCCCATGCCGTGCAGGCACTGGAACTCATACTGACCAGGATAGTAGTTGTTGCCCGCCAGCTGATAAATCGCCGCCAGGGTGTGGGCATTATGGGTAGCGAACTGCGGATAGATCAGGCTTGGCACGGCCAGCAGTTTGCGGGCACAGGCCAGATAAGAGATATCGGTGTAAACCTTGCGGGTGTAGACCGGATAGCCTTCCAGGCCTTCCATCTGGGCGCGTTTGATTTCGCTGTCCCAGTACGCGCCTTTCACCAGACGAATCATCAGGCGACGGCGGCTGCGCTGCGCCAGATCGATCAGCTCATCAATCACAAACGGACAGCGTTTCATGTAGGCCTGAATCACAAAACCGATGCCGTTCCAGCCTTCCAGCTCTGGCTCGAAACAGAGTTTCTCCAGTAAATCCAGCGACAGTTCCAGCCGGTCCGCCTCTTCCGCATCGATGTTGATGCCGATGTCATAGGAGCGGGCCAGCAGCGTCAGCGATTTCAGAATAGGGTAGAGCTCTTCCATCACGCGCTCATACTGCGCGCGGCTGTAGCGGGGATGCAGTGCTGAGAGCTTGATAGAGATGCCGGGACCTTCATAGATGCCGCGACCATTCGACGCTTTACCAATGGCATGGATCGCCTGCTGATAAGAGAGCAGATAGGCTTTGGCATCGCCTGCCGTCAGGGCCGCTTCGCCCAGCATGTCATAGGAGTAGCGGAAGCCTTTCTCTTCCAGCTTGCGGGCGTTAGCCAGCGCTTCGGCAATGGTTTCACCGGTAACGAACTGCTCGCCCATCAGACGCATCGCCATATCCACGCCTTTGCGGATCAGCGGTTCGCCACCCTTACCGATAATGCGGTTAAGCGAGCTTGAGAGATTCGACTCGTTGTGGGTCGAGACCAGACGGCCGGTGAACAGCAGGCCCCAGGTCGCCGCGTTGACAAACAGTGACGGGCTGCGTCCCAGATGTGACTGCCAGTTGCCGTTGCTGATCTTGTCGCGGATTAGCGCATCACGCGTTGGCTTGTCGGGAATACGCAGTAGCGCTTCAGCCAGACACATCAGCGCCACACCTTCATGGGAGGAGAGTGAGAACTCCTGCAGCAGGCTCTGCACCATGCCAGCGCGTCCGGTTGCCCCTTTCTGGTGCCGCAGCTTGTCGGCGAGCTGGTAAGCCAGCTGATGGGTTTTCTCTGCCAGCGCCGCCGGTAAACGTGCCTGTTCCAGCATCATTGGCACCGCATCAGTCTCCGGACGACGCCATGCGGCGGTCACCGCTGAACGGGTCACTGACTGAGGTAAAATCTGCTCTGCGAAATCAAGGAACGGCTGGTGCGTCTCCTCTGGCTGGGTGTCGTCGGACTCCGCGGCCGCCTGGGCAGAAAGCGGGATCTCAGGCACGGTATCGCCGGTTTCCAGCTGGCCCAGGTAGTTAAAGATCGCCTGTTTAATCAGCCAGTGTGGCGTGCGATCGATGCGCTGCGCAGCCAGTTTGATGCGCTCGCGTGTCGCGTCATCCAGTTTTACACCCATGGTAGTTGTAGCCATGACTCCAGAGCTCCTTGATAGTGGTTCGATACGGCGTTGGCTGCACTATCACTTAAGTTGCAACTTTGTGCAACCGTGTTAAATGTGAGCCAGTTAACACCCTTTTAACGTCGACGATTGTTAAATCCCGCAATGCGGCACGGATATTGCTGCAAGATCCTCGCCAGTCTGGCAGACCCGATGAAAAGCGGGTTTCAGGCAGGTAATACGATGGTGCAACCGGATAACTGTGAGCGAGTGCAACCTATGAGCACGTTTTCACAAACGGTTAGTGAAATCACTGTAACGCCTGTGTTAAATCCATTGTGCGCACAACGCCTTTCCGGCAGGATACCGCGCCGCTGGGAAATGAGTGACGCCCTGACGAAGAAAATCGGCCCGCTTTGCCCCGTTCCGGCAGGCGGGTAGCTGGCGATTTCTCTGGGATATCAAATAATAAGTGGAGAGACAGATGAGTGTAAGTACACCTTTGCTGGTGACCTTTTTGGTTTATATTCTTGGGATGGTATTAATCGGGTTTGTGGCTTATCGCTCAACCAAAAACTTTGATGATTACATCCTCGGTGGCCGCAGTCTGGGTAGCGTGGTTACGGCACTCTCTGCTGGTGCATCCGATATGAGCGGCTGGCTGCTGATGGGCTTACCGGGTGCGATCTTCATCTCCGGTATCTCTGAAAGCTGGATTGCGATTGGCCTGACGATCGGTGCCTGGCTGAACTGGAAAATCGTGGCCGGTCGCCTGCGGGTTCAGACTGAACATCACAACAACGCCCTGACGCTGCCGGACTTCTTTACCAGCCGCTTTGAGGACCACAGTAAAATCCTGCGCGTGATCTCCGCCATTGTGATCCTGGTATTCTTCACCATCTATTGCGCCTCAGGCGTGGTAGCCGGTGCGCGTCTGTTTGAAAGCACCTTTGGTATGAGTTACCAGACCGCTCTGTGGGCGGGTGCAGCGGCGACCATTCTCTATACGCTGGTGGGCGGTTTCCTGGCGGTGAGCTGGACCGATACCGTTCAGGCGAGCCTGATGATTTTTGCGCTGATCCTGACGCCAGTGTTTGTGATTATCGCGGTCGGCGGCTGGTCTGATTCGCTGGCGGTGATTGAAGCGAAGAGCCTGGAAAACCTCGACATGCTGAAGGGACTGAACTTTGTCGCGGTAATTTCGTTACTCGGCTGGGGTCTGGGCTACTTCGGGCAGCCCCATATTCTGGCGCGCTTTATGGCGGCGGATTCGCATCGTTCAATCCGTACCGCTCGCCGTATCGGTATGACCTGGATGGTGCTCTGTCTGGCCGGTGCCGTGGCGGTGGGCTTCTTCGGTATCGCCTGGTTCCAGAACAACCCGACGCTGGCGGTTGGCGTTAACGCCAATGCGGAGCGGGTCTTTATCGAGCTGGCGCGTATCCTGTTCAACCCGTGGATTGCCGGTATTCTGCTGTCAGCGATCCTGGCAGCCGTGATGTCAACGCTGAGCTGTCAGCTGCTGGTCTGCTCCAGCGCCCTGACCGAAGATCTCTACAAAGGCTTACTGCGCAAAAATGCCAGCCAGAAAGAGCTGGTATGGGTAGGGCGTCTGATGGTGCTGCTGGTGGCGCTGATTGCGATCGCGCTGGCGGCTAACCCGGAAAACCGCGTGCTGGGCCTCGTGAGCTACGCCTGGGCGGGCTTCGGTGCAGCGTTTGGTCCGGTGGTGCTGTTTGGTGTCTGCTGGAAGCGGATGAACCGCAACGGTGCGCTGGCGGGCATGATCGTCGGTGCGCTGACCGTGCTGGTGTGGAAACAGTATGGCTGGCTGGGACTGTATGAAATCATCCCGGGCTTCATTTTCGCCAGCATCGCCATTGTGGTGTTCACGCTGATGGGCCGTGAGCCATCAGCGGAAGCGCAGCAGCGCTTTGCCGCTGCAGAGGCGGAGTTCCAGACAAAATAAGCGAGGCGTTAATCGCTGAAGCCCGGCCCGAAAGGGGCGGGCTTTTTTGTTACAAAGATAAACCACTCAAAGATGAAATTATCTCCACCGGCAACTTGTTTTTTTCTCAGCGATAATGATAATCGGTATCGTTTACACTTTACCTTATTTTACTGTTTATTGACGCTGCTTAACATTCAAGAGGTTGGCGATGTTTGTTCCTTTTCTCATCATGCTGCGCGAAGGGCTTGAAGCCGCGCTGATAGTCAGCCTGATAGCCAGCTATCTCAAACGCACCCAGCGCACCCAATGGTTTCCCGCGATGTGGGCTGGCGTGTTTATTGCCGCCGGGCTCTGTCTGGGCCTGGGTGTTTTCATCAATGCCACCACCGGTGAGTTTCCGCAGAAAGAGCAGGAGCTGTTTGAAGGCATCGTGGCGCTGATTGCGGTGGTGATCCTCACCTCAATGGTTTTCTGGATGCGCAAAGTCGCCCGCAACATCAGGGTCGAGCTTGAACAGGCGGTCGATCAGGCGCTGCAACGCTCAGGTCGTGGCGGTCTGGCGCTGGTGCTGATGGTGTTTCTTGCCGTGGCGCGCGAAGGACTGGAGTCGGTGTTCTTCCTGCTGGCGGCGTTTACCCAGGATGTCGGTTATGCGCCGCCGATTGGTGCGGTGCTGGGTCTGGCAACCGCGGTCGTGCTGGGCATGCTGCTCTACTGGGGCGGTATCCGTCTTAACATGGCCCATTTCTTCCGCTGGACCAGCGTATTCATCCTGTTTGTCGCCGCGGGTCTGGCTGCGGGCGCCATCCGCGCCTTCCACGAAGCGGGTTTATGGAGTCGCTTTCAGGATGTCGCCTTCGATCTCAGCAATACCTTATCGACCCATTCGCTGTTCGGCACCCTGCTGGAAGGGGTGCTGGGTTATCAGGAGTCCCCAAGCGTCAGTGAAGTGACCGTTTACTTTGCCTACCTGATCCCGGCGCTGATTCTGTTCTTTATGCCTGCGCGTTCTGCTGCGTCGGCCACTGTGTAATTTGACATTTAACGGGCGCATCTTACGCCTGCAACATGATAGGGAAAGAGAGATGACAATGCGTTTCCGCCGCAAGGCACTGCTGCTTCCTCTGCTGGCAATCTCCGCAACGGCGGCCGCGGCGGTTCCTCAGGTTACCGTAAGCGTCACCGACAAGCAGTGCGAGCCGATGAGCTTAACGGTCAAGGCCGGTAAGACCCAGTTCCTGATTAAAAACAACAGCCAGAAAGCGCTGGAGTGGGAGATCCTCAAAGGCGTGATGGTGGTTGAAGAGCGTGAGAATATCGCGCCGGGCTTCAGTCAGAAACTGACCGCCAATCTGGAGGCGGGCGAATATGAGATGACCTGTGGGCTGCTGAGCAATCCAAAAGGCAAGCTGATCGTGCAGGCAGGTGAGGGCGCGGCGAAAAGTGGCACCTCAGCACGTATGCAGCTGGAAGGCCCGATCACCGAATATAAAGCCTATGTGACCGACCAGGTGAACCAGCTGGTGAGCAACACCCAGGCCTTTACTGACGCCGTTAAAGCGGGTGATGTTGAAAAAGCCAAAGCGCTGTTTGCTCCGACCCGTCAGTATTATGAGCGCATTGAGCCGATTGCTGAGCTCTTCTCCGATCTCGACGGCAGCATTGACGCCCGTGAAGATGACTATGAGAAAAAAGCGGCCGATCCTAAGTTCACCGGTTTCCACCGTCTGGAGAAAGCGCTGTTTGCTGATAACAGCACGAAAGGCATGGCGGACTACGCTGAGCAGCTGAATAAAGATGTGAAAGATTTGCAGGTGCGCATCAGCGAACTGGCCTTCCCGCCAGCCAAAGTGGTCGGCGGCGCAGCCGGTCTGATTGAAGAGGTCGCTTCCAGCAAAATTTCCGGTGAAGAAGATCGCTACAGCCGGACTGACCTGTGGGACTTCCAGGCGAACATTGATGGCGCGCAGAAAATTGTCGATCTGCTGCGACCCATGGTAAGCAAAGCCAATCCGCAGTTGCTGGCCAAGGTTGACGCCAACTTCAAAAAAGTGGATGCGATCCTGAGTAAGTACCGCACCCAAACCGGTTTTGAATCCTATGAGAAACTGACCAGCGCCGACCGTAACGCGCTGAAAGGACCGATCACCGCACTGGCGGAAGATCTTTCATTACTTCGTGGCACCCTGGGTCTGGATTAATCATGAGTCGCAAGGAAGATGACGCGCAGCCTGCGCGTCGTCGGTTACTAAAAGGGCTGGGGCTGCTGGGTGGCGCGGCAGCGCTGGGCGGCGGTTGTCCGTTCCATGCAGCCGCCGCCGACAGCTTTTCGCCGGGTACGGTTACGCCGCAGGCCCGACAGCAGATGCAGCCGTTTTATGGTCAGCATCAGGCAGGTATCACGACGCCACAGCAGGCATCGATGATGCTGGTGGCGTTTGATCTGCTCAGCAGCGATAGAACGGAGCTGGTGCGTCTGTTCCGGTTGCTGACCCAGCGTATTGCCTTTCTGACCACGGGCGGTCCGGCACCGGTAGTCACCAATCCGCGGTTGCCGCCAATGGATTCCGGCATTCTTGGGGCGACTATCGCGCCTGATAATCTGACGATTACCGTGTCGGTCGGCAATTCACTGTTTGATGAACGCTTTGGTCTGGCGCCGCACAAACCGAAAAAATTGCAGCCGATGACTCGCTTTCCCAATGATTCGCTGGATGCCAGTCAGTGTCATGGCGATCTGCTGTTGCAGCTCTGTGCCAACACTCAGGATACGGTGATTCATGCCCTGCGGGATATCATCAAGCATACGCCTGACCTGCTTGGCGTACGCTGGCGGCGCGAAGGCTTTATCTCCGATCCCGCCGCGCGCAGTCAGGGGCAGGAGACCCCGATCAACCTGCTGGGTTTCAAAGATGGCACCGCCAATCCGGATACCCACAACCCTGCTCTGATGAATCAACTGCTGTGGGTGACAGACGATCAGGACGAACCGGTCTGGGCGCGCAATGGCAGCTATCAGGCTGTACGGTTAATCCGCTTTCACGTCGAAATGTGGGATCGCACGCCGCTGGGCGAGCAACAGACTATCTTTGGTCGCGAGAAATTAAGTGGCGCGCCGCTGGGGATGCAGCATGAGCGCGACGTTCCGGATTACGCCCGTGATCCGGACGGTGAGGTAATTGCGCTGGATGCGCACATCCGTCTTGCCAACCCCCGCACGCCAGAGACGGCAAGCAGCCTGATGCTGCGGCGCGGCTACAGTTACTCCGCGGGTATCTCTGCATCGGGACAGCTGGAGATGGGGTTGCTGTTCGTCTGCTATCAGCACGATCTGGAACGCGGCTTTCTTACGGTGCAGCGACGCCTGAATGGCGAAGCGCTGGAAGAATATATCCGGCCTTTTGGCGGCGGTTACTTTTTTGTTTTGCCCGGTGTACCAGACGCCAGCCATTATTTAGCGCAGTCGTTGCTGGAGGCCTGATTAAATTTCAACCACTGTGGGCGTCCCTGTTCTGGTCGCCCACGTTTTACGGTTTTCGTGCTTTGCTGGCTGAGGTTAAACTGAGTTTTAGCGGTTGTCTGGCATATATAAAATAAGCTAATCCGCTGTAATACAACGCTTTTACATTTTGCCTTAAAAGAAATACATACACGTGATTAGCAATTCTTTTGCCAGCAGGTAAAATTACTATTGCAAAGGCCCAACAAAATGGTGCACTTTATTAAACAGGCGTAATCGGATGTGTTGATGTATCACACTGGAGTTCGCGCATGGGTCGAGTCTTTAATGGAAAGTCACTGTCAGTAAATAGATTGCGCCTGACCGCGAGGGCAATTCTGCCTCGTTATTTCTTCCTTCCTTCAACCATCTCTTTTGTTTTATCGCATCCTGTTTTATCCGGTGTTCAGCTACGCTATTGCGCTGCTGCATACCCACTATCCTGTCCTGTCATGGCTCAAAAGGAAGCCAACTGAAACCTCTAAAGCGTTCACGTTATCGCAACGGGCCACCGGCCTGACGCAGGAAATGAAACCAACTGAAAGGTGCCACTATGGGAAGACAGAAAGCAGTGATCAAAGCGCGTCGTGAAGCAAGAAGAGTGCTTCGTAGTGACTCAAGAAGTCATCGTCAGCGTGAAGAAGAGTCGGTCACTTCGCTGGTGCATATGAGTGGACTGGATGCCATTGGCATGGCGCGCGATACGCGTGACCGGTTGCCGATTGAAGCCCGTAATGAAGCTCAGGCGCACTATCTTAACGCCATAGAGAGAAAACAGCTGATCTTCGCAACCGGTGAAGCCGGGTGCGGTAAAACCTGGATCAGTGCCGCAAAAGCGGCTGAGGCCCTGATTAATAAGGATATCGACAGGATTATCGTTACGCGCCCGGTACTGCAGGCAGATGAGGATCTGGGATTCCTTCCCGGCGATATTTCTGAGAAATTCGCGCCTTATTTCCGCCCGGTTTATGACATTCTGGTTAAACGTCTTGGCGCATCCTTTATGCAATATTGTCTGCGTCCGGAAATTGCCAAGGTAGAGATTGCACCGTTCGCCTATATGCGTGGTCGCACTTTCGAAAATGCTGTGGTAATTCTGGACGAGGCGCAGAACGTCACCGCCGCGCAGATGAAAATGTTCCTGACCCGACTGGGCGAAAACGTCACGGTCATTGTTAACGGCGATATTACCCAGTGCGACTTGCCCGCTGGGGTGCCTTCCGGTCTCGCAGACGCGCTGGCGCGTTTCGAAGAGGACGAGATGGTTGGCATTGTACGCTTCGGCAAAGAAGATTGTGTGCGTTCTGCGCTGTGTCAGCGCACCCTGCACGCGTATAGCTAGCGTTTGATTGAGTAGAAGTGTAGCGCCCAAACCCGGCTCCGGCCGGGTTTTCTTATTGTGGGGCAGCGGCTGCGCACGTGTTCGTTCCCCGGCGGGAGTTATTACGCTCTCTCAGAGTGAAATATGCAAAAAAAAGAGCCTGAACAAAAGTTCAGGCTCTTTTTTGAAGATGGCGGTGAGAGAGGGGTTCGAACCCTCGATACGTTGCCGTATACACACTTTCCAGGCGTGCTCCTTCAGCCACTCGGACACCTCACCAGATTTACTTCGCTGACCGCGATGGGTCAACGGGGCGGTACTATAGGGAGTCGACTGAAAACGGTCAAGCACTATTTTTCTCTTTTGATCTATTCGCTTAAGCTCTGAACGAATCGATTTACTGCGGCATAAAACCCGCCGTTTTACCGGCCACATCCCGTCATCCTGATGAGCCCGGTCAGGTGAGTTTTATGGCAGCAAATAAACCGGGGCGGCGTTCTCACCCTCGTTACTGGTCAGACGCTGCCCCGACTGATGCCGGAATCAGCTCTTTACTCTGTTAGCGAAACTTTTACGCAGCTTCTGCAATTTCGGTGGAATGACCGCCATGCAGTAGCCGTTGCGCTGGCCCGCGCCTTCCCAGTAATCCTGATGATAAGCTTCAGCGGGATACCACTCTTTCAGCGGCTCAATGGTGGTCACCACCGGCACATCATGGTCAGCCTGAGCGCGGGCAATGGCGGCGCGTGCTTCCGCTTCCTGCTCTGCATTGGCCGGGAAAATGGCGGAACGATACTGGGTGCCAATATCATTACCCTGACGGTTAAGCTGGGTCGGATCATGCGTCACAAAGCTGATATCCAGCAGATCGCCAAAGCTGACTTTCTCCGGGTCGAAGCCAATGCGGATCGCTTCCGCATGACCGGTCGCACCGCTGCAGACCTGCTCATAAGTCGGATTCGGCCGGGCACCGCCGGTATAACCGCTTTCTACCGACTCTACGCCGATCACATCCTTAAATACCGCTTCGGTACACCAGAAACAGCCGCCAGCGATAACTGCGTATTCGATTGCCATAATAATTTACTCCTGTCAGGTCGAAAGAGGTGAATGGGGGCGCGGCAGAGCGCTTTCAACTAGATCAGCATCTCCGGTTTAAAATCGCCGCTCTTATCCAGTATTTTGTCGCTCATCACGCTGAACCGGCCTTCGCCAGTGTAGTGCAGGGTAGTGGGGTATTCCGGCTGCTCGGCAACGTGCGCTTTAACAATCTCAAAAATAAACAGGTTGTAGTTAGCGACCATCGAATCGTCATAAAGCTGACACTCAAAGCTGGCAAAACATTCGGCAATCATCGGCGCGCCAACCACCTGAGCGGGTTCCGGCGTCAGGCCAAATGCCTCAAACTTATCAATGCTGTCGCCGTGGCTGTTGCCGATTGCCACAACTTCATCAATCAGCGAGGCAGAAGGAATGTTCAGCACGCACTGACCGCTGTTGCGGATAAGCTCATGGCTGTGGTTCATACCGGCAATCATGCAGCCGACCAGTGACGGAGAAAACTCCAGCACCGTGTGCCAGCCGAGCGTCATGATGTCATGTTGATCTTTGTACTGCGAACTGAGCAGCAGCACCGGTCCGGGCTCAAGGTATTTGCGGGCTTTGCTGACCGGAAAAGCATATTTGTGCATGCGTTGGCTCATGGCGTAACTCCTGAAACGGAACGTAGCCATTAAGTGTAGAGCACCGGGCGGATGCAGCAGGCGTGTCAGCGGGCAGAAATGCGAGGTTGATGGCGGCGTCTGGCAGCGCAGACATTTTTAGCGGCAGTGTCGCGAGCTTAAGGTTTCCTTAATATGCAATCGCGATACTGCCTGCTTTAACTGAGGATGATGCTATGAAAACTGCTCCTGTTGCCCTGCCTGTGACTGCTCCGCGTCCGATGAGTGAATATGCTGCACTGCTGATTGCCGCAGCCACGGTCGTTCTGTTCCTCTCCGCCTGGTTCAGCGCTTAAAACTTCACCACGGCACGACAACCGCTTCGGTCGCGGCGGTTCTCTAAGAAAAACTGAAACCGGTGTAACTGGACGATGCGGCTGACGATGCTCAGCCCGAGTCCGATACCGCCGTAGCGACTGTCCATCCGGATAAACGCTTTACTCAGCTCGCCACTTTTACTCTCATCAATTCCCGGGCCCTGATCTTCCACCACCAGCATCGGCTGAGGAGCTAACACCAGCTGCACACTGATGGTGCTGTTATCCGGGCTGTAGCGATGGGCGTTCTCGACCAGGTTACGCAGCAACATCTTCAGCAGCGTGGCATCACCACGCACAAACTGCTCCTGCGGCAGATCGAGCACCAGCGTCTGCTGATGCGCCTCCAGCATAATACTCAGCTCTGCCTCCATTGGCAGGATCACATCTTCAATCAGCCCCACGTTCTGATAGGTGCCAGAGGTAAAGGACTGTCCGGCGCGCGCCAGATTCAGCAGCTGCGACACGCTGTGCGTCATCTGATCCAGGCGCTGCACCAGCGGCTGAACTTTGACATCGCTGTTACGTTCGATTAACTCCAGATGCAGCCGCAATCCCGCCAGCGGCGTGCGCAGCTCATGTGCCACGTCGGCGGTGAACAGCCGTTCGCGCTCCAGACTGCTGTTCAGACGCGCGACCAGCTGGTTTATCGCCTGCGTCACCGCATCGATCTCCTGAACCTGACTGTGGCAGGCGACGGGATCAAGATTCTCTTCGCTGCGACTCTCCAGTTCACGCTGCAGCTGATAAAGCGGCCGGGTAATCCACTTCACCGCCTGATAGCAGAGCAGCAGCGTCAGGGTAATCATCACCAGACTTGGCACCGCCAGGCTGGCTACCGCTTCATGCACTTCACGCTTAACGTGACTGTCCATGTTGCGCTTCTGCAGCTGCGCTTCCACCAGAAACTGAATCTGCTCTTTACTCTCATGCCATAGCCAGACCACGCTGATCACCTGGAAAACCAGCAGGATCAGACCGATGGTCAGGATGAGACGAAAGCGCATACTGCGATGATCGAAACGTCTTATCATGTTGCCTCACGAACGCCATCCTGCGTCACCAGCGCATAGCCAAAACCGCGCACGGTGCGTATAGCGCTTTTGCCGATTTTGTCGCGCAGATTATGAATATGCACTTCCAGGGTATTAGTTGAAGGCTCGGTCTCCCAGTTATAGATATCCTGATAGAGAATTTCACGGTGTACCGGGTTCCCGGCCTTGAGCATCAGCCGTGACAGAATCGCAAACTCTTTGGGTGTCAGATCCAGCAGTACGTCGCTGAGCGTAATCTGGCGATGGGTCATATCCAGCGCCAGCGCACCTACTCTGACATGACTGTCACCCTGATTGACGTGGCGACGAATCAGGGCGCGGATCCGCGCCAGCAACTCATCCAGCGAGAACGGTTTGATCAGATAGTCGTCCGCGCCTGCGTCGAGTCCGGCAATGCGTTCGCTGATGGTGTCGCGTGCGGTCAGGATCAGCACCGGCGTCATCTTCTTCTGCCGCCGCAGGCGTATCAGAAAATGCAGTCCATCTTCATCAGGCAGGCCAAGATCCAGCACCACCAGACTATACAGGCCGCTGGCGAAATGCGCTTCAGCATCCCGCACGCGCGTGACGCCATCACAGACATAGCCTTCACCTTCCAGCGCCAGCATCAGACCCTGCAGCAGCAGGGCGTCATCTTCAACAATCAGTATCTTCATTAAGGTTGGCTCCGACACGACGTCAAAATATCATCCGCAGGCACATATTCGTGGGTCGCGGTGCCGGTTAATCCCAGCATGGTTGAAAACAGATTATCCTGTGAAAATTCGTCTGTCGCCGCCAGTTTATTCAGGCAGCCGCGATTAACCGCATAACGTTTCTGATAATCATCGGAGATCCAGATCAGCAATGGCACATGTTTCTGGGTGTCCGGCGCAATAGCATAGGGCAGGCCATGCAGGTAAGCACCATTTTCACCCAGCGATTCGCCGTGGTCAGAAAGATAGACCAGGCTGGTGGTGAAACGATCCTGATGCGCACGCAGTACGTTAATGGCTTTATCGACGATGTGATCCACATTAACCAGCGTATTGTCATAGGTGTTGATCAGCTGTTGCTGCGAACAGTCCTGAATCTGATTAGTGTCACAGGTCGGTTCAAACTGACGGAACTGCGACGGGTAACGATGGCTATAAGTCGGACCATGACTGCCAATGGTGTGCAGCACAATCACTGCGTTGCCTTTTAACTGGCTGATATATTCATCCAGACCGTGGAACAGCACGTCGTCATAACACTCACCGTCAATACACATGCCGGGCAGGTTCAGGCTGGTCATGTCCTGATGCGGAACCCGATCGCAGGCACCTTTACAGCCTCCATCATTCTCATTCCACAACACGCTGATGCCGGCGCGCTGAATAACATCCAGCAATCCCTCCTGATGCGCGGCCAGCACATCATCATAGTGGGCGCGCGGCATGTTGGAGAACATGCAGGGCACGGAGACCGCCGTCGCCGTCCCGCACGAGGTGGTGTGCGGAAAATAGATCACATCATCTTTCGCCAGTAAGGGGTTGGTCAGACGACCGTAACCGCCCAGCGAGAAGTTTTGCGCGCGTGAGGTCTCTCCCAGCACCAGAATAGTCAGGTTAGGTTTGCCACTGCTGCGGCTGGGCTGCAGATGCGCATCTTCACCAATGCGTATCAGCGGCGCGTTCTGTAACTGCTCATGCTTATACCAGGAGAGCGTCGCCGCAATGCTGTTAGAGGGGCTAAGCGCCTTTACCAGTTCACGGTTGTTGCGGAACAGCGAGGCGTAATCTTTATAGAAGAGCAGGGCGACCAGCACAATCAGCGCTGCTGACAGCAGCACGCTGAGCAGTCGCGCCAGCACGCCACGCCACTGCTGCTTTTTAAGTCGCGGCCAGAACAGCAGCAACGCCATCAGCACGCCTGAGCTGAGCAGGGTTACGAGTAGCTTTGGCGTAATCAGCGCAAAAGATTCCGAGGCAGTGGTATCCATCATGTTGGTGATCATCGAGCGATCAATCACGATGTTATAGGTATGAATAAAGAACTGTGCCGACGCGGAGAGCAGAATAAACAGCGCGGCCAGTAGCCGATCCAGCCAGATAAACGAGGCCAGTGTAATCACGATATTGATCACGCTAAAGGCGACCAGCGGCATCGATAAAAATACCAAGGTGGTGTGCAGGTCGTTCAGTGGCATCACCGCCAGCACCTGACGGTAATAGACAATGTTAAGGAAAACCGCGATATAAACCGCAGCCAGAATCAGCAACGTAAGGCGGCTAATCAGCGGCCTTTTCAGAGTAAACGCCATGTGAGCAGGAACCCGAGTAATAAAAGTGTCACGAGAATGCGCTTTCAATATTAGGAATACCTTAAGAAGCTTAAGGTTTGAGGAGTGCCGACTCTGCCGGGTGCGATACGTGTGCGACTCCAGTCAGCAGCGGATCGGGCCCGGCTTTATCATCGGAAGCGCAGCAGAATTGTGTGGCGCTTTTATGCTGACTTAACCGCAGCGGCTGGCATGAAACCTGCATCTTTCTGGCATAACCCCTGTTAATGACTACACTTACTGTGAAGATGTTCTCAGTTAGCCAGTATTGTCAGCAATGCGCTTGCAAGTTTGAGGAGAGTGACCTATCCCGTTACCGCGTTTTATCCCTCAATCACCGCTTTATCAGAATTTCCCGCTTGCTGACCTGACTGCGTCAGGACATTCTTGTTTTAACTCAATGTTTTATTAAAATTCGATTTTCAGGAGAAGTAACGTGACCCAAGCGGCAGACACCCATGCCAGGTACCCGACATTAAGCGGCGGGCAGTACGCCTTCTTTTTTGATGTCGACGGCACGCTGGCAGCGATTCAGTCCCGTCCCGAAGCGGTATTTATTCCTGAGCAGGTCATCGCGCAACTGCAGCAGCTCTCTGCACTCTCGCAGGGCGCGCTGGCGCTGGTCTCCGGCAGACCCATAGAACAACTCGATGCGCTGGCCGCTCCCTGGTACGGCCCGGCTGCGGGCGTACATGGTGCAGAGCGCCGTGATGCAGAGGGTAATCTGCAACGCATCAGCCTGCCGGTCGAGGTGGAGCAATCGCTCAGGGCGGAATTGCAGAATGCTATGGCATCCTGGCCTGGCACCCAGCTGGAGGTAAAAGGCATGGCTTTCGCTCTTCACTACCGCCAGGCGATGCAGCATGAGCAGGATGTGATGCGACTGGCTGAACAGTCAGTGAAACGTTTTCCCGGACTGGCGCTTCAGCCGGGGAAATGTGTGGTAGAGATTAAACCGGCAGGTATCGATAAAGGCGCCGCAATCAGCGACTTTATGCAGCAGCCCCCTTTTGCCGGACGTACGCCGGTCTTTATTGGCGACGATCTGACGGATGAGAAGGGCTTTCTGGCCGTGAACGCACGGCAGGGCGTCTCGATCAAAGTCGGAGAAGGTTCCACCCAGGCCCATTATCGGCTTCATGATGTCGATGCGGTTTACGGCTGGCTGGAAAGAACATTATTACTATCAGATCAAGACAACGTCGGTAAGGAGTTTAGGTTATGAGTCGTTTAGTGGTTGTTTCTAACCGTGTCGCCATGCCCGATGGGTCAAAAACCAGCGCTGGCGGTTTGGCCGTCGGTATTCTCGATGCACTGAAAAGCACCGGTGGACTGTGGTTTGGCTGGAACGGTGAAATCAGCGAGTACACAGGCGAAGAGGTAGAAGAAGTCACGGTTCAGGAACATGAAGGTATTGAGTATGCCTCGTTCCCGCTGAGCCAGAACGATTACGATCTCTACTATTGCCAGTTCTCAAACACTGTCATCTGGCCCGCATTCCATTATCGCCTTGACCTGGTTCAGTTCCAGCGGGAAGCCTGGGAAGGGTATTGCGACGTTAACGATGCGGTGGCACAGCGTTTAAAACCGCTGATCAAGCCGGATGATATTGTCTGGATCCACGATTATCACTTTTTACCGTTTGCAGCCGCGCTGCGTCGGGCGGGCATTAATAACCGTATCGGCTTCTTCCTGCATATTCCGTTCCCGACGCCTGAAATATTTAATGCGCTGCCGCCGCACAAAGAGCTTCTGGAAATGCTGTGCGAATATGACCTGCTGGGTTTCCAGACCGAATCGGATCGGGTGGCCTTCCTCGACAGCGTCAGCCAGCTCACTCAGCTGCAGAATAAGGGCGACAAAAAACATCGCGCCTTTGGCAACACCTTTATGACTGAGGTTTATCCCATCGGGATTGAGCCAGACAGTATTAAAGAGATGGCCGAAGGGCCGCTGCCACCGAAAATGGCCGCCATGAAGAAAGAGCTGGGCGATGCACGCAATATTATTGCCTGCGAACGTCTCGACTATTCCAAAGGTCTGCCTGAGCGTTTTCTTGCCTATGAAGCGCTGCTGGAGAACTTCCCGCAGCATCGCGGCAAAATTCGCTACTCGCAGATTGCACCGACCTCGCGCGGCGATGTGCAGGCGTATCAGGATATCCGTCATCAGCTGGAGACCGAAGCAGGGCGCATCAACGGTAAATACGGTACGCTGGGCTGGACCCCGCTCTACTACCTTAACCAGCATTTTGACCGTCGACTGCTGATGAAAATCTTCCGTCTGACCGATGTCGGTCTGGTTACGCCGCTGCGTGACGGTATGAACCTGGTGGCGAAAGAGTACGTGGCTGCGCAGGACCCTGATGATCCCGGTGTACTGGTGCTGTCGCGCTTTGCGGGTGCGGCTAACGAGCTCACCTCCGCGCTGATTGTGAATCCGTATGACCGTGATGAAGTGGCCGCCGCGCTGGATAGGGCGATTACTATGCCGCGTACCGAAAGGATTTCACGCTACAACGATATGATGGCGGTATTGCGTAAAAATGATATTACCGCCTGGCGTGAAGGCTTCCTGAAAGACCTGGAACGCATTGAACCGCGCAGCGTTGACCACAACACGGTTAATAAAGTCGCGACCTTCCCAAAACTCGCCTGATATCTGTTCTGACTCAGGGTTATGAAAGCAGCGGCGCCTCTACGGCGTCGCTGCTTTTTTTTGGTCCAGGTCACAGAAAACTCGCCTGCTATCTGTTAATGACCGTTTGCTACGATTCTACGCAGGTAACGTCAGTGGCTGCCCGGAGTGGCCCGATAAATGCAGGTAAGCCCGGAAATCCCCGTCCTGTCAGCCCCTGCCGCTTTCTTTACCTTCTTTACTCAAGTTTCTCTTCAGGCTGCCGATAGTGATAGTGCCAACGCATAACCCTTCGTTAATTCATTCGACTTTCTTATATAACCCCTTGTTACAGTGGGAATCAAAGTCTGTACACCCGGTCACCACTGTTAACGCCAGGTTGCCAGAAATCTGACCTGCTGCCGTATAAACCTTAACGATTTCATTACTCACCCTCTGCGATACTCCCCTTAAGTAACTAATTTAAAAGCAAATACCTGAAGGTCGCAGCAGCATAATATGCTGATAACCTTTCTTTGGGTGGTTCTAAATAGGGTGTTAAAACGATTAACACCCGATATTCATTCCGGACTGCGCAAAGCGTCGAATAGCGATGCTTTTACCCCCTATTAAACCTTTCTCAGGACCAATTGGACTTAAAATCGGGCTTTTTTGCTCAAAAAATGACCAGTCGGTAAGTAATGGTAAAGGGTTGCTGAAGAAATTTGCGTTAAAAGTGTGATCTGCGTCACACTTTATCTAAAATTTCACATCACTGTCGTTGTATGTCGAAATCAGACGATATAGATTTGCGTTGTTTTCGGAATAGTCCTAAAAAATGTAAGAAGACGTCACGGAAGATGTCCAGAACTCGAAAATAAAATGGCATGGATTTTCGACCTTCGGTGGGTCTGAAACCCACACAAAAATGGAAGGCGAAAACGGTGACATTAACGTTACGTGAAGTTTTTTTTGCCATCTTTTGATTTAACAAACAGCAGCTCGAACCGCAGATTTATTCTGCGATACAGTTACGTCGCATCTCTCAGGATGGAAAAATAATGGGCACCTCTGAAGTACTGAAACATATTTACGATCTCAACTTGTCTTATTTACTGCTTGCGCAGCGTTTAATTAACCAGGATAAAGCTTCTGCAATGTTTCGCCTCGGAATTGACGAGAAAATGGCGAATGCATTATCTGAATTAACATTGCCTGAGATGGTAAAAATGGCGGAAACCAATCAACTGGTTTGCCAGTTTCGTTTTACCGATAGCAGCACCATTAATCGCCTGACGCAGGAATCACGCGTGGATGATTTACAACAAATCCACACCGGCATTTTATTATCGAGCCGTTTACTGCGTAATGCGTCTAAAGATGATGCACCTGCTAAAAAGAGAGCAATGTCATGAGTGAGAAAAGTATTGTTCAGGAAGCACGTGATATTCATCTCGCGATGGAGCTCATTACATTAGGTGCCCGCTTACAGATGCTTGAGAGCGAAACCCAGCTGAGCCGCGGTCGTCTCATTAAGCTCTATAAAGAATTACGTGGCAGTCCGCCACCGAAAGGTATGCTGCCGTTCTCTACGGACTGGTTTATGACGTGGGAGCAGAACATTCATGCTTCTATGTTCTGTAACGCCTGGAAGTTTTTGCTGAAAACCGGGTTGTGCAGCGGCGTCGATGCCGTGATTAAAGCTTACCGCCTGTATCTTGAACAGTGTCCTCAATCGGACGAGGGCCCGCTGTTGGCGCTGACTCGTGCCTGGACCCTGGTCCGATTCGTTGATAGCGGTATGCTGGAACTGGCAGATTGTAAAAGCTGCAACGGCAGCTTTATTAATCATGCGCATCAGCCGGTTGGCAGCTTTACCTGCAGCCTGTGCCAGCCACCATCACGGGCAGTAAAAAGACGTAAACTTTCTGCAGAACCTGCCGATATGTTTCCACAACTGCTGGATGAACAGGTTAAACACGCCGTTTAAGTTTGTTCGCACTGTGGAAGCCATCCAGCAGCGGTTAATACCGCTGCTTTTTTTTTGCTTGCGGTTCAGGAATAACATCTGCGGCTCTCTGGCTTAACTTCCACCAACACGTTACGGACGTAAGGATTTTTTTGTGCTGATAATTATAGGTTACCTGATTGTTTTAGGCTCCGTGTTGGGCGGATATGCGCTGGTAGGTGGCCATCTGGGCGCGCTTTATCAGCCAGCCGAATTATTAATGATCGGCGGTGCCGGTGCCGGTGCTTTTTTAGTCGGCAACAACGGTAAGTCGATTAAAAAAACGCTGAAGGCGCTGCCTAAGTTATTTCGCGGCTCCAAGTACAACAAAGCGGTTTACATGGATTTGATGGCGCTGCTTTATCGCCTGATGGCGAAGTCGCGTCAGCAGGGCATGTTATCGCTGGAACGCGATATTGAAGATCCCAGCCAGAGTGAAATTTTTGCTAATTATCCCCGCATTCTTGCCGATAAACAGTTAGTGGATTTTATTACTGACTATTTACGCCTGATGGTGAGCGGCAACATGAACGCTTTTGAAATCGAAGCGTTGATGGATGAAGAGATTGAGACCTACGAACACGAGTGTGACGTACCAGCGCAAAGTATTGCTGCAGTGGGTGATGGTCTTCCGGCATTCGGTATCGTCGCCGCGGTAATGGGCGTGGTCCATGCACTGGCTTCGGCCGATCGTCCAGCCGCTGAACTCGGTGCGCTGGTCGCGCATGCGATGGTGGGCACCTTCCTGGGCATCCTGCTGGCCTACGGGTTTGTCTCTCCACTCTCGTCAGTGCTGCGTCAGAAGTGTGCGGAAACCACCAAGATGATGCAGTGCATTAAGGTGACATTGCTGTCGAGCCTGAATGGTTACGCGCCGCAGATTGCGGTGGAATTTGGTCGTAAGACGCTCTATTCCGCCGAGCGTCCGTCGTTCAGCGAACTGGAAGAGCACGTACGTAACGCCAAGAACCCGGCTAAACAGACTTCAGACGAGGCTTCATGAAACACGGCAATCGCCCAATTGTGCTGATCAAAAAGCGCAAACATAAAGGCCATGAAGGCAGCCACGGATCGTGGAAGATTGCCTACGCCGACTTTATGACGGCGATGATGGCCTTTTTTATGGTGATGTGGCTGCTCTCAATCGCCAACCCGCAGGAGCTGGTGCAGATAGCAGACTACTTCAAAACACCGCTGAAGGTAGCGATTACCGGCGGGGCGCGCAGCAGCGACAGCGAGAGCCCGATCCCCGGCGGCGGTGATGATCCGACCAAAAAGATTGGCGAAGTGAACAAAGTCGTCGATATGGACGCCCAGAAACGCAAGCTGGATGAGATTCGTCTTAACCGGCTGCGTGAAAAGCTCGACCAGCTGATTGAAGCGGATCCGCGTCTGAAAGCGCTGCGCCCGCATCTGATCATCAACATGGTGGAAGAGGGGCTGCGTATTCAGATTATCGACAGCCAGAATCGCCCGATGTTTAAGACCGGTCGGGCCGAGGTTGAGCCCTATATGCGCGATATTCTGCGTGCGATAGCGCCAGTCCTTAACGACATTCCGAACCGCATCAGCCTGGCCGGACATACCGATGATTTTCAGTATGCCAGCGGTGACAAAGGCTACAGCAACTGGGAACTGTCGACAGACCGTGCTAACGCCTCACGCCGTGAACTGGTGATGGGCGGCTTAGACAGCGGAAAAATTTTACGGGTGTTGGGTATGGCCGACACCATGCGCCTGAAAAATCGTGGCGGTAATGACGCCGTTAACCGCCGCATCAGCCTGCTGGTGTTGAACCACGACACCGAAGCGGCAATAGAAAAAGAGAACGCAGAAAGTGATGCCGTCCAGATCAGCGATCCGGCGGCCATTGAACAGATTACCGCACCTGCAACACCAGGCGGCGCGGTGAATACAGCAGCCCCCTCACAGCCGAGGTGATTCCCGTGAGTATGGACATCAGCGATTTTTACCAGACGTTTTTTGATGAAGCCGATGAGCTATTAGCGGATATGGAACAACACCTGTTGGGCTTAGACCCGCAGGAGCCAGATTCGGAACAGCTTAACGCCATCTTCCGTGCCGCTCACTCCATTAAGGGTGGGGCCGGAACCTTTGGTTTTACGGTATTAC
Organism: Pantoea sp. EKM20T; assembly: GCF_011800485.1. Taxonomy (NCBI): domain Bacteria; kingdom Pseudomonadati; phylum Pseudomonadota; class Gammaproteobacteria; order Enterobacterales; family Erwiniaceae; genus Pantoea; species Pantoea sp. EKM20T. The sequence continues at coordinate 285,992 of NZ_JAALFW010000002.1, forward strand.
AGGAAACGACTCATATCCTGGAAAACATTCTGGATGGTGCTCGTCGCGGCGAGATGCAGCTCAGCACCGACATCATCAACCTGTTTTTGGAAACCAAAGATATTATGCAGGAACAGCTCGATGCTTATAAAACCGCGCAGGAGCCTAACGCGGAGAGCTTCAAATATATCTGTGAAGCGCTGCGCCAGCTGGCGCTAGAGGCCAAAGGTCTGCCGGTTGATGTTCCGGCCAGTGTTGCCACTGCCAGCGCAGAACCGGCCAGCACCAGCGGCCTGCGTGTACAGCTGATCGATCTCAAAGAGAAAGAGGTCGATCTGATGCTGGAAGAGATGAGTAATCTCGGCACCCTGACCAACGTACAGAAAGGCAGCACCACGCTGGATGTCTGCATTGATGGCGTCGGTAAAGATGACATCGTGGCGGTGCTCTGCTTCGTCATCGACGAAGCACAGATCCGCTTCCCGGCAGCAGACGAAGCCGTTGCCGCGCCAGTTGCTGTTGCTGCCGAGGCCGAACCGGTGGTGGAAGACGTTCACACTGCCACCGTCACCGAACTGCCGGTGGCCGCAGTGAAGCGTGAAAGTAAGCGCGTCGCGGCCCCTGCCAAATCGAGCGAATCCACCAGCATCCGTGTTGCGGTGGAGAAAGTCGATCAGCTGATCAACCTGGTGGGCGAACTGGTGATTACCCAGTCAATGCTCGCTCAGCGTTCCGGCGAACTCGATCCGGTCGCGCACGGTGACCTGCTGAACAGCATGGGTCAGCTGGAGCGTAACGCCCGCGATCTGCAGGAATCGGTGATGTCGATTCGTATGATGCCAATGGAATATGTCTTCAGCCGCTTCCCGCGTCTGGTGCGTGACCTGGCCAGCAAACTCGGCAAAGAGGTCGAACTGACGCTGCTGGGCAGCTCAACCGAACTCGATAAGAGCCTGATTGAGCGCATCATCGATCCATTAACGCACCTGGTGCGTAACAGCCTTGACCACGGTATCGAAACGCCAGAGAAACGTCTGGTGGCCGGTAAAGTGGCAACCGGTAACCTGACGCTTTCAGCGGAACATCAGGGCGGCAACATCTGCATTGAAGTGTCTGATGATGGTGCCGGTCTGAACCGTGAACGTATTCTGGCTAAAGCCCTCTCATCGGGCCTGCCGGTTCACGAGAACATGAGCGACGAAGAGGTCGGCATGCTGATCTTCGCACCGGGCTTCTCTACCGCAGAGCAGGTGACGGATGTTTCAGGACGCGGCGTCGGTATGGACGTGGTGAAACGAAATATTCAGGAGATGGGCGGTCATGTCGAAATCGCCTCGAAGCAGGGCAAAGGCACCACCATTCGTATCCTGCTGCCGCTGACCCTGGCCATCCTTGATGGGATGTCCGTTCGTGTGGCCGATGAAGTCTTTATTCTGCCGCTGAATGCGGTGATGGAGTCGCTGCAACCGCGCGCCGAAGAGCTGAAACCGCTGGCCGGTGGCGAGTGCGTGCTGGAAGTGCGTGGCGAATATCTGCCACTGGTCGAGCTGTGGAACGTCTTTGATGTGCAGGATGCCAAAACCGAGGCCACTCAGGGCATCGTGGTAATCCTGCAAAGCGCGGGCAAACGTTACGCGCTACTGGTCGATCAGCTGATTGGCCAGCATCAGGTGGTGGTGAAGAACCTGGAAAGTAACTATCGCAAAGTGCCGGGCATCTCTGCCGCCACCATTCTTGGCGATGGTAGCGTGGCGCTGATTGTTGATGTTTCAGCACTGCAATCACTTAACCGTGAAAAACGTGTGGCTGGCGCTGCCGCCTGATTGATAACGAAAGGGTAAATAACATGAATGGAATGGCAACCGTGACAAAAATCGCTGGCGAAACTGTGGGTCAGGAGTTTCTGGTCTTCACGCTGGGCGACGAAGAGTACGGCATCGATATCCTCAAAGTTCAGGAAATTCGCGGTTACGATCAGGTAACGCGTATCGCAAATACCCCTGAATTTATCCGCGGCGTCACTAACCTGCGCGGCGTTATCGTGCCGATTATCGATCTGCGCGTGAAGTTTGCGCAGCCCGATGTTGAGTACAATGAAAACACCGTGGTTATCGTGCTGAATCTGGAAAATCGCGTGGTCGGTATCGTGGTTGACGGCGTCTCTGATGTGCTGTCGCTGACCCAGGATCAGATCCGTCCTTCACCGGAGTTCGCTGTGACCATGTCCACCGAGTACCTGACCGGTCTGGGTGCGCTGGGCGATCGCATGCTGATTCTGGTCGACATTGAGAAGCTGCTGAGCAGCGACGAGATGGCGCTGGTGGATAACCTGCGTAGCGCGTAATTGAATCATCACGGGCCGGTTATGGCTGGCCCGTGATAGTTTCACAGAGCGATAATTCCTTTCTATTCATAGAATAAAGCCGCATTGCACTCTAATTTCCCGCTGTCACCTGCCGATAATCCCTCAGTCACTTTAATTACCTACTTTCTTCAGGGTTACTCATGTTAACGAAAATCCGTGTTGTCACCAGCCTGTTACTGGTGTTGCTGGTGTTTGGGCTGTTACAGGCCTTCTCCGGTTCTGTTTTCTACTCCGCATTAAGCCACGACAAGCAAAGCTTCGCCGTGTCGCAGCTGGCGATGCAAAATACGCAGTCGCTCAACGACGCCTATATGAGTCTTAACCAGAGCCGGGTGCTGCTGACCCGTATTCAGCTGCGTTTCGCCACCAGTAAGCTGGAAGGCAAAACGGCCGATGTCGCCACGCTGTTTGACGACAGCAAAAACTTTCAGCAGGCGGCCGCCGGTTTTTTCAAAGTCTTTAAAGAGACACCCGATACGCCGGGACAAAATAGTGAGTTAAACAACCAGCTGGAGCAGCGCTACAGCGACTATGGCGCTGCGCTGGATCAGTTGCAGACGGCGCTACAGGCAAACGATCTGATTGCGGCCGGTAAAGCCCCGGTGGCGCCAAGCCAGAGTGCGTTTCTGACGCTTTACCGTGAATGGCGAGCCGATCAGAATCGCCTGACTACGCTTGGTGTTGAAGAGAACAGTTCTGCTTACAGCCGTATGATGTGGATCCTCTCCACCATCATGGCTGTCGTGGTCGCCGTGATCGTGCTCTGCTGGTTTGGACTGCGCAAAATCGTGATGACACCCCTCAACAGCAGCATTAATCACATCCAGCATATCGCCCAGGGCGATTTAACCCAGCCGATTGTGGTGGAAGGGCGCAATGAGATGACTCAGCTCGCGGCCAGTCTGCATGACATGCAGCAGTCACTGGTGCGCACGGTGACCAATGTGCGTGACGGCTCGGATGCGATTTTCACCGGTGCCAGCGAGATCTCTGCCGGAAACAATGATCTTTCTGCCCGCACAGAACAGCAGGCTGCGTCACTGGAGCAGACGGCGGCCAGCATGGAGCAGCTCACAGCCACGGTGAAACAGAACGCCGAAAACGCCCGCCAGGCGTCACAGCTGGCACTCAGCGCCTCAGAAACCGCAGAAAAAGGCGGCAACGTGGTGGCGGGTGTCGTGAAAACCATGAGCGAAATCGCTGGCAGCTCGAAGAAGATTGCCGATATCACCAGCGTGATTGATGGCATTGCTTTCCAGACCAATATTCTGGCGCTTAACGCCGCCGTTGAAGCGGCGCGTGCCGGCGAGCAGGGTCGCGGTTTTGCCGTGGTCGCGGGCGAAGTGCGTAATCTGGCGCAGCGCAGCGCCCAGGCGGCAAAAGAGATCAAAGGGTTGATCGACGACTCAGTGAACCGGGTCAATGTCGGTTCGCAACTGGTCGGCACCGCCGGGGAAACCATGAGCGATATCGTCAGTGCGGTTACGCGCGTCACCGACATCATGGGTGAAATCGCCTCTGCGTCGGACGAGCAGAGTCGCGGAATCGATCAGGTCGGGCAGGCGGTCACTGAGATGGATCGCGTTACCCAGCAGAACGCCTCGCTGGTGGAAGAGTCCGCTGCCGCAGCCGCCTCGCTGGAAGATCAGGCCAGCCGGTTAAGTCAGTCAGTGTCGGTCTTCAAAATTAAACGCGGCGCGTTGCAGCAGACGCTGACAAAGCATCTGCCGATTGCCGCACCCGCTACGGCGGCGCTGGCACCACGCAAAGCCCTGACGGCGCCGGTCAGTGATACTCACTGGGAAACCTTCTGATGTCACGCTGCGCATCCTGCGGGATGCGCAGCAACCCCTCGCGATTCCTCTGCGTAAAGCCAAACTCAGCAGCTCATGCTGATAAAAATAATTACAAAAGCCACTTCTCTCCTGAAAGCGCTGAATAGCGTTAATTAATCCTGTTACATCGCCGATATAGCCGCTGCACCTAAATTAACCTGCAGGGGAACAAGATGTTAAAAAAAATAAAAGTGGTGACCAGTTTAATCGCAGTCCTGGTCATCTTTGGCGCGCTCCAGTTAGTCGCTGGCAGCCTTTTCTGGTCAGCCCTCAATAAAGACAAAGAGTCCTTTGCGCTGTCGCAGGTCTCCAATCGCAATGTCACCGAGATGACTGACGCCTATATTTCACTGAACAACAGCCGTACCACGCTGAACCGCGGCATGCTGCGCTTACAGACCAGCATGGCCTCGCAGATGAACGGCGGTCAGCTTGATGAGCTGATCAACAAAGCCAATACCCAGTTAGCGGAAGCCGATCGCCACTTTAAAATCTATTACCATCTGCCAACCACGTCAGGTCTTGACGAAACCATGGGCGACACGCTTGAAGCGGATTACGCTAACTACGAAAACGGCCTGAAGGCGATGGTAAAAAGCCTGCAGGCGCGTGACCTGGAAGGGATGTTCAAACAGAACATTGAGCAGAAACAGGTCGCGATGCAGGAGAGTTACAACAAATGGCGTGCGCGTCAGACTGAGCTTTCCGATCAGGGAATGGAGCAGAACCAGAAAGCCTTTAAACAGATGATGTGGCTGCTGGCCGCGATTGGTGTTGCGGTGCTTGCGGTGATTATTACCTGCTGGTTTGGCCTGCGTCAGGTGCTGATTCAGCCGCTGCAACAGCTGCTGGCACAGATTCGCGCTATTGCCTCTGGCGATTTGACCCAGCCGATTGTGGTTGAGGGGCGTAATGAGATGAGCCAGCTGGCAGCAGGCATCCATGAGATGCAGCAGTCGCTGGTGATGACGGTGGGGAATGTGCGTGACGGCTCTGATGCCATCTTTACCGGTGCCAGCGAAATCGCCGCCGGTAACAACGACCTGTCGGCCCGCACCGAAGAGCAGGCCGCTTCGCTGGAGCAGACCGCTGCCAGCATGGAGCAGCTCACTGCCACGGTGAAGCAAAATGCTGACAACGCCCGTCAGGCATCCCAGCTGGCGCTGACCGCCTCCGAAACCGCGCAGCAGGGCGGTAAAGTGGTGAATGGCGTGGTCACAACCATGAAAGAGATCGCCGGCAGCTCGAAGAAAATCGCGGACATTATCAGCGTGATCGACGGCATCGCCTTCCAGACTAATATCCTGGCGCTGAATGCGGCGGTTGAAGCGGCACGTGCCGGTGAACAGGGTCGCGGTTTTGCGGTGGTGGCCGGTGAAGTGCGCAGTCTGGCCCAGCGCAGCGCTCAGGCCGCCAAAGAGATTAAAGGCCTGATTGAAGACTCGGTGTCACGCGTCAACAGCGGTTCACTGCAGGTTGAAAGCGCCGGCAGCACCATGAATGAGATTGTGGGTGCCGTGACCCGCGTTACCGACATCATGGGTGAGATCGCCTCCGCTTCCGATGAGCAGAGCCGCGGTATCGAGCAGGTCGGTCTGGCCGTTACCGAAATGGATCGCGTGACCCAGCAGAACGCCTCGCTGGTTGAGGAATCTGCCGCCGCTGCGGCCGCACTGGAGCAGCAGGCCAGCGTCCTGACCCAGGCCGTCTCCGTTTTCAAAATTTCCCGCGCCTGATTTTTTCCTCTTTCAACATGGCGGCGGCGTAAAGCCGTCGCCATGCATAAAGTTCCCCCCGTCTCCGCCGATAAATACACACGAATCGCCAACCAATGAGGTGTTTATGTTTAGTCGAGTACGAGTCGTCTCCGGCCTGCTGTGTGTGCTGGCGCTGTTTGCGCTGCTGCAGCTGTTTTCCGGCGGAATGTTTTTCAAAACTGTCAGTTCAGATAAAGAGAATTTTGCCTACAACCAACGCCTGAATACTCTGCAACAGGCGATGGGCACCTCATGGGTTTCGCTGGTTCAGGCGCGCAACACCCTTAACCGCGCCGGTATCCGTTTTCTGCAGGATGCACAGATGTCGGGCTCGGGTGCCAGCGTGAAAGAGCTGGTCGCCCTGGCGGGCGAGGAGCTGAAGCAGGCTGAAGTCAGCTATCAGATATTCAACGATAACCTGTCAGAAGAAGGCAAAACGGCCGAAAACGTCCGGGCGTTACAGGCGAACTACAAGGCCTATCACGATGCGCTGGCGGAGCTGATGGTCTTCTTCACCGCCGGCAATTTCAAAGGTTTTGTGGATCAGCCGACCCAGAGCTACCAGGACAAGTTCCAGAAAGATTACAGCGAGTGGCTTGAGCACAATAAAGCGCTGTCTCAGCAGGGTGTGGAAGCCAACCAGCACGCGTATACCCGCTCCATCACTATCGTTATCGCCACGCTGGCAGTGACCTTGCTGATGATTATCCTGGTGTGGAACGTGATGCGCTCGGTGCTGATCCGTCCGCTGCGTCAGAGTATTGAGCATATCCAGCACATCGCACGGGGCGATCTGACCCAGCCGGTTGAGATTAGCGTACGTAACGAAATCGGTGAGTTACTGACTTCGCTGCAGCACATGCAGCAGGAGCTGGTCCGTACCGTGCGAACCGTACGAGACGGCTCTGATGCCATCTATACCGGTGCCAGTGAAATCTCCATCGGCAATAACGATCTCTCTTCACGTACCGAACAGCAGGCCGCTTCGCTGGAGCAGACCGCTGCCAGCATGGAGCAGCTCACCGCGACCGTGAAGCAGAATGCCGAAAACGCCCGTCAGGCGTCCAAGCTGGCGCTGACTGCCTCTGAAACCGCGCAGCAGGGCGGCAAAGTGGTGGATGGCGTGGTCACCACCATGAAAGAAATTGCGGGCAGTTCCAAAAAGATTGCCGATATCACCAGTGTGATTGATGGCATCGCCTTCCAGACCAACATCCTGGCGCTGAATGCGGCCGTTGAAGCGGCGCGTGCCGGTGAGCAGGGTCGCGGTTTTGCGGTCGTTGCCGGTGAAGTGCGCAGCCTGGCGCAGCGCAGCGCCCAGGCCGCCAAAGAGATTAAAGGTCTGATTGAAGATTCGGTTAGCCGCGTTAATACCGGCTCGGTGCTGGTAGAGAGCGCCGGTGACACCATGAGCAATATCGTCAGCGCGGTCACCCGCGTCACGGACATCATGGGTGAGATCGCCTCAGCGTCAGACGAGCAGAGCCGTGGCATTGACCAGGTGGGCCTTGCCGTGACCGAGATGGATCGCGTCACCCAGCAGAACGCCTCACTGGTCGAAGAGTCAGCGGCAGCGGCTGCAGCGCTCGAAGATCAGGCAAGTCACTTAAAACAAGCGGTATCAGTGTTCAATATTGGTAAAGAATTTGTCGCTCAGGCCGTTAACAAGACAACGGCGATGAAAACTCTCCAGTCAGATGCACCGTTAGCCGTTGGTCGTTCGCCTGCTACCCGCAGCGACGACAACTGGGAAACCTTTTAAACGCCCGTGGCCCGGCCGCCATTGAGCCGCCGGGCATCGCAGCAGACAAATAATGTATTGAGTTCGGGCCAGGTGCAGAGATGAAAAAATCGACAATTTTAGATCAAAATGAGACGACAACGCTGCTGTCGCAAATGGTGCAGCGTTTACCGCTCTCCGATACGCATTTTCGTCGTATCAGCCAGCTGATCTATCAGCGTGCCGGTATCGTACTGGCCGATCACAAGCGTGAGATGGTTTACAACCGTCTGGTTCGTCGCCTGCGTACGCTGAATATCGATGATTTCGGTCGCTACCTGGCGCTGCTGGAGTCCGATCCGAACAGTGCCGAGTGGCAGGCGTTTATCAATGCCCTGACCACTAACCTGACCGCGTTCTTCCGCGAAGCGCATCACTTCCCGATTCTGGCGGAGCATGCACGTAAGCGACAGGGCAACTTCAGCGTCTGGAGTACCGCAGCGTCAACCGGCGAAGAGCCTTACTCCATCGCCATGACGCTGGCGGAAGCGCTGGGCACCGGACCGGGCAAGTTCCAGGTTCATGCCAGCGATATCGACACCCAGGTGCTGGAAAAAGCGGTGGCGGGTGTTTATCGCCAGGAGGAGCTGCGCACGCTGTCACCCGCACAAATGCAGCGCTACTTCCTGCGCGGCACCGGTCCTCATGCCGGTATGGTGCGGGCGCGTCCCGAGCTGACCAATATGGTCACTTACGCGCAGCTTAACCTGCTGGCCAATGACTGGGCGCTGCCGGGTCAGTTCGACGCTATTTTCTGTCGCAACGTGATGATCTATTTCGATAAAGAGACGCAGGAGAAGATTCTGCGTCGGTTTGTCCCGCTACTGAAGCCGGGCGGCATTCTGTTCGCCGGTCATTCAGAAAACTTCAGTCAGATCAGTAAAGAGTTCTGGCTGCGCGGGCAAACCGTCTATGGACTGACGAAGGAAAGATGATGAGCAAAATCACCGTGATGTGCGTAGATGACTCTGCGCTGATGCGGCAGTTGATGACTGAAATCATCAACAGCCATCCGGATATGGAGATGGTCGCTACGGCGCCCGATCCGCTGGTCGCCCGCGATTTGATTAAGCAGTTCAATCCGCAGGTGCTGACGCTGGATGTGGAAATGCCGCGCATGGATGGCCTCGATTTCCTGGAAAAACTGATGCGGTTACGGCCAATGCCGGTGGTGATGGTTTCATCGCTGACCGGGAAAGGCTCTGAAATTACCCTGCGCGCGCTGGAGCTGGGAGCGGTGGATTTCGTCACCAAGCCACAGCTCGGTATCCGCGAAGGGATGCTGTCTTACAGCCAGATGATTGGCGACAAAATTCGTGCAGCCTCCCGTGCCCGACTGCACAACCGTACAGCGATGCCGGTGCCGGCGACGCTGAAAGCGGGCCCGCTGCTGAGTAGTGAGAAGCTGATTGCGATTGGCTCCTCCACCGGGGGTACCGAGGCGATTCGCCATGTGCTGCAGCCGTTACCGGCGACCAGCCCGGCACTGCTGATTACCCAGCATATGCCGCCAGGCTTTACCCGCTCTTTTGCCGAACGTCTGAACAAGTTGTGTCAGATCACGGTAAAAGAAGCTGAAGATGGTGAGCGTATTCTGCCAGGCCATGCCTACATTGCGCCAGGCGCAATGCACATGGAGCTGGCCCGAAGTGGCGCCAACTATGTGGTGAAACTGAATGAAGGGCCACCGGTTAACCGGCACAAACCCTCTGTGGATGTGCTGTTTAAATCGGTGGCAACTTACGCCGGACGAAATGCGGTGGGGGTCATCCTCACCGGCATGGGCAACGACGGTGCCGCCGGGATGCTGGAAATGCATCGGGCAGGCGCCTGGACTATCGCCCAGAACGAAGCCAGCTGTGTGGTATTTGGCATGCCGCGTGAGGCCATTGCCACAGGCGGCGTGAGCGAAGTCGTGGATTTAAGCAACATCAGCCAGCACATGCTGGCGAAAATTAGCGCCGGACAGGCATTGCGTATTTAACAGGCCCGTCCCGCCGGGCGAGACAACTCAGGAGTAGATATGGCTGATAAAAACATGCGCTTTTTGGTAGTAGACGACTTCAATACGATGCGTCGTATTGTGCGTAACCTGCTGAAAGAGCTGGGCTTCAATAACGTAGAAGAAGCGGAAGATGGTGTGGATGCCCTCGGCAAACTGAAAGCGGGTGGTTTCGACTTCGTGATTTCCGACTGGAACATGCCAAACATGGATGGCCTGCAGCTGCTGCAGACCATTCGTGCCGACGCGGCAATGAGTTCGCTGCCGGTGTTGATGGTGACCGCGGAAGCGAAGAAAGAGAACATTATCGCCGCCGCCCAGGCCGGTGCCAGCGGATATGTCGTGAAGCCATTCACTGCGGCAACCCTGGAAGAAAAGCTGGGTAAAATTTTCGAAAAACTGGGCATGTAAGGGGATGTGATGAGCGACTTTCCGAAACCAACTGAGGATGCCGCGGCACACGACATCATTTCACGTATTGGCTCTCTGACGCGCATGCTGCGCGACAGCCTGCGCGAGCTGGGGCTGGATAAAGCCATAGCCGATGCGGCTGAAGCCATTCCTGATGCCCGCGACCGTCTGGATTATGTTGTGCAGATGACGGCGCAGGCCGCTGACCGTGCGTTGAACTGTGTTGAAGCAGCACAACCCCATCAGGATAAGATGGAAGCCGGGGCAACCCAGCTGAAAGGGCGTTGGGATGAGTGGTTTGAGAACCCGATTGAACTGGGTGATGCGCGGGAGTTGGTGACGGATACGCGCGCATTCCTCACCGCCGTGCCAGAGCATACCGCCTTTACCAACAAGCAGCTGCTTGAAATCATGATGGCGCAGGATTTCCAGGACCTGACCGGTCAGGTGATCAAGCGCATGATGGATGTGATCCAGGAAATTGAGCGCCAGCTGTTAATGGTGCTGCTGGAGAATATGCCAGAAGTCAGCGCTGAGAAGCGTCAGGAAGGCACCAGCCTGCTGAACGGTCCGCAGATTCACGCCGATGCACCGGGCGTGGTGGCGAACCAGGATCAGGTTGATGACCTGCTGGACAGCTTAGGGTTCTAGGTTTCGTCCGCCTGCGGGCGGGTGAAACAGCTGCAGATTATAATAAACAGGGTCACCTTCGGGTGGCCCCGTTCCGCATTGTCAGACCCATCCCCGAAAGAACGCCTGTTTTCTTCATCTTATCTCCGCTTTAACTTAAGCCAGATTTGTCATCCTATGCTCAGAATTCCTGCCAACCGAGGTTTGTCGTGGCTGAAGATAGCGACGAAGACAAAACAGAATCGCCCACGGCCCACCGACTTGAGAAAGCGCGTGAAGAGGGCCAGATTCCGCGTTCGCGCGAACTCACATCCGTACTGATGCTGCTGGCCGGCATCATGATCCTGTGGATGGGCGGCAACATGATGGCGCACCGGCTGGCGGCGATGGTCGCCACCGGACTCCGTTTTGATCACGGCATGGTCAGAGATGACAAAATTATCGTCAGCCACATCGGCAGCCTGATCACGCAGGCACTGATGGCGCTGCTGCCATTGATGGGCGGTCTGGTGCTGGTGGCAATCGCCGCGCCCATGCTGCTGGGCGGTATCGTTTTCAGCGGTAAATCGATCAAGTTCGACCTGAAGAAGATGAGCCCGATGGCTGGGTTCAAGCGAATGTTTGCGGCGCAGGCCTGGACCGAACTGTTTAAAGGCATCCTCAAGACTATTCTGGTTGGCTCGGTGGGCTGGTGGTACATCTGGAGCCACTGGCCCGAGATGCTGCGGCTGATTAGCGAAGCGCCCGTCACCGCGCTGATTCACGGCATGGAGATGATCGCAGTCTGCTGTTCGCTGGTGATGCTGGGGCTGATCCCGATGGTCGGATATGACGTCTTCTGGCAGCTGCACAGCCACTTTAAAAAGCTGAAGATGTCGATGCAGGAGATCCGCGACGAGCATAAGCAGCAGGAAGGTGACCCGCACGTTAAAGGGCGCATCCGGCAGCAGATGCGCGCCGCAGCGCGACGCCGAATGATGGCGGATGTGCCGAAAGCCGATGTCATCGTCACCAACCCGACGCACTACTCGGTGGCACTGCAGTACAACGAGAAGAAGATGAGTGCGCCGAAAGTGGTGGCGAAAGGCGCAGGCGAGATCGCCCTGAGAATTCGTGAACTGGCTGCCGAACACCGCATCCCGGTTCTGGAAGCACCGCCGCTGGCGCGTGCGTTATACCGACATACTGAAATTGGTCAGCACATTCCCGGCGCGCTCTATGCCGCCGTGGCCGAGGTGCTGGCGTGGGTCTGGCAGTCGCGTCGCTGGAAGCGCGAAGGCGGCCTGATCCCAACCAAACCAAAAAACCTGCCGGTTCCGGCAGAGATGGACTTTGCAGGAGAGAGCAAAAACGATGGCTAATAACCTGGCCGCAAAACTACGTTTACCGGGCAACTTTAAAGATATGCAGTGGCAGGTGCTGGCCGGGCCGGTACTGATCCTGATGATCCTGTCGATGATGGTTCTGCCATTACCGCCGTTCATCCTCGATCTGCTGTTCACCTTTAACATTGCGCTGTCGATCATGATCCTGCTGGTGGCGATGTTCACCCAGCGGACCCTGGAGTTTGCGGCGTTCCCGACCATTCTGCTGTTCTCTACCTTGCTGCGTCTGGCGCTGAACGTGGCTTCAACCCGTATCATCCTGATGGAAGGGCATACGGGTGCCGCCGCGGCAGGACAGGTGGTTGAAGCGTTCGGTCACTTCCTGGTGGGCGGTAACTTCGCCATCGGTATCGTGGTGTTTATCATCCTCGTCATCATCAACTTTATGGTTATCACCAAAGGTGCTGGCCGTATCGCCGAAGTGGGCGCGCGCTTTGTGCTGGACGGGATGCCCGGTAAGCAGATGGCGATCGATGCCGACCTCAACGCCGGTCTGATCGGTGAAGATGACGCCAAACGCCGCCGTGCCGAAGTGACCCAGGAAGCGGACTTCTACGGTTCGATGGACGGTGCCAGTAAGTTCGTTCGTGGTGATGCCGTCGCCGGTATCATGATCATGGTGATCAACGTCATCGGCGGCCTGCTGGTGGGCGTGGTGCAGCACGGTATGGATGTGGGTCATGCCGCAGAGACCTATACGCTGCTGACCATCGGTGATGGTCTGGTCGCGCAGATCCCGGCGCTGGTTATCTCTACCGCAGCCGGTGTTATCGTGACGCGCGTTGCCACCGATCAGGATGTCGGCGAACAGATGGTCACCCAGCTGTTCAAAGATCCGCGCGTGCTGATGCTGAGCGCCGGCGTGATTGGTCTGCTCGGTCTGGTGCCGGGCATGCCGAACTTCGTCTTCCTGCTGTTCACCGCCGCCTTACTGGGTCTGGCCTGGTGGCTGCGTGGCCGCGAAATGCAGCCGAAGAAGAAAGTGGAAGTCACGGGCGGCATCGCCAAAACGGCGGACACGCCAGCCGCCACCGAAGCGTCGTGGACCGATGTGCAGCTGGAAGATACGCTGGGCATGGAAGTGGGCTATCGCCTGATTCCGATGGTCGATCATCAGCAAAACGGTGAGCTGCTGGGACGTATCCGCAGTATCCGTAAGAAAGTCGCTCAGGATGTCGGTTTCCTGCCGCCGGTAGTGCATATCCGCGACAACATGGAGCTGCCACCGGCACGCTATCGCATCCTGATGAAAGGGGTGGAGATTGGCAGCGGTGATGCCTATCCTGGCCGCTGGATGGCGATTAACCCTGGCACGGCTGCCGGAAGTCTGCCAGGCGAAGCGACCGTTGATCCCGCCTTTGGACTGGCGGCGGTCTGGATTGATAGCGCGCTGAAAGAGCAGGCACAGATTCAGGGCTTTACCGTGGTTGAAGCCAGTACCGTGGTGGCAACCCACCTTAACCATCTGATTGGCCAGTTCGCCAGCGAGCTGTTTGGCCGTCAGGAAGCGCAGCAGTTGCTGGATCGTGTGACTCAGGAGATGCCGAAGCTGACCGAAGATCTGGTGCCGGGAGTGATCTCGCTGACCACCCTGCACAAGGTGCTGCAGAACCTGCTGGTGGAGCGGGTGTCGATTCGCGATATGCGCACCATTATCGAAACGCTGGCGGAACATGCGCCGGTGCAGAGCGATCCGCAGGAGCTGACCAGCGTGGTGCGTGTGGCGCTGGGCCGTGCGATTACTCAGCAGTGGTTCCCGGGTAATGACGAAGTGCAGGTTATCGGGCTCGATTCCACGCTGGAGCGCCTGCTGTTACAGGCGTTGCAGGGCGGTGGCGGACTGGAGCCGGGTCTGGCCGATCGGCTGTTAAGTCAGGCACAGGCGGCATTGCAGCGTCAGGAGATGCTGGGCGCGCCGCCGGTGCTGCTGGTCAATCATCCGCTGCGTGCGCTGCTGGCGCGTTTCCTGCGCCGCAATCTGCCACAGCTGGTGGTGCTCTCTAATCTGGAGCTGAGCGACAACCGTCAGATCCGTATGACTGCCACCATCGGAGGTAAATAATGCGCTGGCTGGTGATGGCATTCGTGATGCTGCCACTGATGGCGCAGGCGGCCGGTGGTGCCTGGAGTGCCACGGCCAATGGGCCGCTGCTGGCGAACCGCGGCAGCTGGCAACGGGCGCAGCCGCTGACGCCGCCCGCCGACATTGGCGGGGAGGTCAGCGTTATTAACTGGCGTTATCAGCTGAGCAGACCGGCCCCGTCCGGCCTGCAGGTGCGCTTGTGCGGCGAACAGCGCTGCACTTCCCTGGAGGGGGCAAGCGGCACCACGCGCGGGCTGGCACATCTGAGCGCCGGTGAGACCCTGCACATGGTGTTTGGTTTCGCCGGAAGCGGGGCGCTGCCACCCGGATTACGGGTGGTGAGCAGTGAAGTAATGGTCAATTACGAGTAAGGATATCGTTGCTGAATTGACTGAAGGCGAGCCGGAGATCGCCTCCTGGCTCCCTTGTTACGTGATGACCCTGGCTGTAAACCGATGCTAACCCTGACCCAGCGGCTGACAGATAATTGACCCGTTTCAAATCCCGTCATGACCAGTGCGTTATAAAGCTTTTCACGCCAGCTGATTCTCTTTCTGCACCAGAAAATCCTTCAACGGTGTTACGCGACTGATCTCCTCCTGTGCCCTGGCATCATGCATCACTTCCCAGATATCGACACTGTTTTGCAGATTAAGCCAGAACTCAACGCTGGTTTCGAAGGCTGCAGCCAGCCTGAAAGCCATATCCGGCGTCAGCTTCCGGTTATTGTTGACCAGGGCGCTGACGGTGTTGCGGTGCACTTTTAGCATCTCCGCTAAGTCGAGAATCTTCAGGCCGGTTGGCTCCAGATATTCGTAAAGTAATACGTCACCGACAGTGGTCGGTTTGCGGGTCGCCTGGTTCATAGTCTTGCTCTCTTTATTACTGACAGAGGTTGATGTGTTACATGCTGTCTTACAGCGCCTGATGCAGCCAGGCTCAGTTTTCATCGCTTGTGCGTTTTATAACTATGAGCATCCAGATAAAGGTCAACGGCCTTACCTTCTATCCATTTAAAGATCAGCCGATATTGCTCATTGACCCTGATTGAAGCATATCCCTTGAGAGGCGGGTTTAGTTCCTCATGACGATTGCCTGGCGGCGACTTTAAATCCTTATAGCTAATCGCCGCATTGATGATGTCGAGCTTTCGCGCCAGCGCTGATGAGAGGCTTGACGGTATTCTTTTGGAAAATTTGCCATATAAAAAATAATCCTTAAGCCAGTCATCCCTGAAACTTTCAATATTCCTTAACGTCGCCACCTCATTACCTCCCTGTATCACACTGAAAACAATTTAACGCACCGATGCACAGTGCACAAGTGCGTAGTTTGTATTCAGGCGTTCACCCCCTTCATTCCCTCCTCAGAGTAGCGACCGCCTTTAACTTCAATCTGCTGATGCACAGCGTTCAGCAACCCGATATCTTCCTCTTCCAGCTCGATATCTGCGGCCTGCGCGTTTTCAGTAAGGTAAGCGATCTGTTTGGTGCCCGGTATCGGCACAATTTTGTCATACTGGGCCAGTAGCCAGGCCAGCGCAATCTGCCCGGTGGTGGCGTGATATTTCTCAGCCAGTGGCGTCACCGCGTTAAGAAGCTGGAGATTGTGATCGATATTTTCCTGCCGGAAACGGTCATTATTTTTGCGGAAATCACCCTCGGCAAAATCGCTGTTTTTACGGTATTTACCCGTCAGGAATCCTCTGCCCAGCGGCGAATAGGGCACCAGTCCGATACCGAGCTTTTTCACCATAGGGAGAATCTCCTCTTCGATGTCACGCGTCCAGAGTGAATACTCCGTTTGCAGCGCGGCCAGCGGATGGATCGCCTGCGCCCGATTCAGTGTTGAAGCCGATGCTTCACACAGCCCGATCCGGGCAATCTTTCCCTCCTGCACCAGACGGCTGAGACACTGCATGCTCTCCTCAATCGGTGTCGCCGGACTGATCCGGTGCAGATAAAAGAGATCGATACGCTCAACGCCTAGCCGTTTCAGTGATGCATGGCAGCAGCGGGTAATGTAGTCCGGCTGATTGTTGATGGTGCGGGCATAGGCCGCATCAGCCGGACGTTCAATGCCACATTTGGTGGCAACGGTGAACTTCAGCCGTTCGGCCTGATTGAGCCCGGCAAGAAACTGACCTATCAACTGCTCGTTGTGACCGCGACCGTAAAGATCGGCGGTATCGATAAAGGTGATATCCAGATCACGCAGCTTACTGAGCAGTTGCAGGGAATGACGGTCATCGGTCTGACCATAAAATTCGCTGAGCCCCATCGCGCCATAGCCGATTGCGCTGACGTCCAGACCCTGAGTTAACGTTCGCTTTTTCATTGTCGCTCCTCGTATGTGAGACGCGATTGTTTCACTCCCTGTGAAAGCAATGAATTGCTCTTTCCGTCATGCAAAAAAGGTATCAGGCGGATGAAAGGGCTTCAGACATCTATCCGGCGTGTCGACACAGTAAGCTCTCAGCAACAGGCTGAGCGGAGATTAAGAAGGGAGAAGAGTGTGGTGGTGCTTCGCTGCGTTTCAGCGGCACGGCATCATGCGGACGTTATCGCATTCCCGGGATGAGAGAGTTCTCTCAGCGCATTGAGAACCGCCTCATTTTTTTCATCGGCGCGAATCGCCGCGTAAACATCAATCGCCAGCTGCTGCGCCGCATCCTCTCTCAGCGGGCGGTAACAGAGACCTGCCTGATTAAAGGTGCATTTTGACTGCGGCATCAGGGCGAATCCTTTTCCTCTGGCGATGTGTGACAGCATCAGCAGGGAATCGTCCGGCTCTCTTACCCGTTTCAGCGTGACGCTGAGTGTGGCGAAGTAGCGCTCGCATTTATCGTAAAACAGCGGATTGGCGCTGCGGGCAAACCAGAACAGCGGCAGATCGGCCAGCGCTTCCAGCGAGACCCGTTCCGCCACACTGGCAGGATGCGCCGACGGCATGGCAATCAGCAGCGGCTCACGGTAAACCCAGGCGTACTGAACGGTCTCTTCCGTATCCGACCCCTTTTCTCCGGTGAGTATTAAATCCAGACTGTTTTTGCCCAGGCTTTGCAACAGCTGAGGAGAGGTCAGGCGGGGCATCTCCATCTCATCGCTGGCATGAAAAGCGGCGAGCAGCCGGTTAAGTGGCGAAATCAGTTCAAAGTTCAGCGTGCGGGTCAGCCCGATGCGTAGTCGGGCCGCGGCGGGCTGCGCATCCTGCTTCAGGGCATTCAGCGCAGTCAGGATCGCTTCCGCTTTCGCGACCAGCGCACGGCCAGAATCGGTGAGCGTTACCTCATGGGTCGTGCGGCTGAACAGCGAGTGGCCCAGCAGATCTTCCAGACTCTGAATCTGACGGGTAAGCGGCGGTTGCGTCATGCTGAGATGTTCTGCGGCCCGGCGAAAATTCAGCTCGTGCGCAACAGCCAGAAAGCACTGTAACTGTTTTATGGTGGGAAGGTGGCTGCTGATGAGGTGCGCGGCTACAGACATAACACCATCCTGCTGCGAAGTTCGGGAGATCAGAGCGGATATACGAATTCAGCAACGGAGAGGGAAACCCCTCTCCGTTTAAGAGGTTACATGCGCTCGACGGTGTCGATGCCCAGCGTATCCAGACCCTGCTTCAGCGTCTTCGCGGTCAGCGCGGCCAGCTGCAGTCGGCTCAGACGTGTTGTGTCTGATTCTGCGGTGAGAATAGGGCAGTGCTCGTAGAATCCGGAGAACAGACCGGCCAGATCGTAGAGATAGGCACACATCACGTGTGGCGTGCCGTCACGAGCGACCTGAGTAATGACCTCTTCGAACTGCAGCAGACGGGTGGCCAGCTGCGCTTCACGCTCTTCGCTGATCACAATTTCCGCATCCAGCGAATCGGCATCAATGCCCGCCTTGCGGAACACGGAGAGAACGCGGGTATAGGCATACTGCATGTAAGGCGCGGTATTGCCTTCGAACGCCAGCATGTTGTCCCAGTCGAAAATGTAATCGGTGGTACGGCTTTTTGACAGGTCGGCGTATTTCACCGCGCTGATGCCAACCACTTCCGCCAGCGTTTTCACTTCCGCTTCGCTCATCTCCGGGTTCTTCTCACGCACCAGCGTGTAGGCACGCTGATAGGCTTCATCCAGCAGATCGGAGAGCTTGATGGTGCCGCCGCTGCGGGTTTTGAACGGACGGCCATCTTTGCCCAGCATCATGCCGAACGCATGGTGCTCCAGCGGAACAGATTCCGGCACATAACCCGCTTTACGGACGATAGTCCAGGCCTGAACCAGATGCTGATGCTGACGTGAGTCGATGTAATAGAGTACACGATCGGCTTTCAGCGTTTCGTAACGATATTTCGCACAGGCGATATCGGTAGTGGTGTAGAGGTAGCCGCCATCCTTTTTCTGGATGATGACGCCCATCGGTTCACCCTCTTTGTTCTGGAATTCATCCAGGAACACCACGGTCGCACCTTCACTCTCTACCGCTAAGCCTTTCTGTTTCAGATCGGAGACGATGCCAGGCAGCATATCGTTATAGAGACTTTCACCCATAACATCATTGCGCGTCAGCGTGACGTTCATGCGGTCATAGATTTTCTGGTTCTGACTCATGGTGATGTCGACCAGCTTCTTCCACATCTGGCGGCAATAGTCATCGCCGCCCTGTAATTTCACCACATAACTGCGCGCGCGCTCGGCAAACTCAGGATCTTCATCATAAGTGCGCTTGGCTTCACGGTAGAAGCCTTCGAGATCGGCCAGCGCCATCTCTGCATGATCTTCATTCTGCTGCTTTTCCAGGAACGCGATCAGCATACCGAACTGCGTTCCCCAGTCGCCAACGTGGTTCGCACGGATCACTTTATGGCCGAGAAACTCCAGCGTACGCACCGCCGCGTCACCAATGATGGTGGAGCGGACGTGGCCCACATGCATCTCTTTCGCAACGTTAGGCGCAGAGTAGTCGACGACGATAGTCTGGGGCTCGGCCAGTTGCACGCCAAGGCGCGGCAGACGCAGCGCTTCCCGGGCATGACTGGCCAGCCAGTTGTGGTCAAGGAAGATATTGATGAAGCCCGGCCCGGCAATTTCGACTTTGCTGGCGATGCCGGTCAGGTCGAGGTGCTGAATCACCGTTTCCGCTAATTGTCGCGGTGCCTGTCCCAGCTTTTTCGCCACGGCCATAATGCCGTTGGCCTGATAGTCTCCAAACTGAACCCGGGCGGATTGACGAACCTGGGGTTCGCAATCGGCGGGTGCGCCGGCTAAAACCATTGCCTGACTGACTTTTGCGGAAAGAAGTGCCTGAATATTCACCGAGTTACCTTCATGTGCTGAGCAACGCCCGGACCAGAAAGCCGGGCTGTCATCATCTTGCCTGAGCGCATCGCGTCACGGAGAGGCAGAAACGGATGGGGCAGACAAAACGGAAAAAAATGAGGGGAAAAGTATACGTGAAATGTCAGTGGGCGTCAGCAGTTGGTTGAAGCGGGGAAACAGAGCTGAATAAGATGTTTCCCTGAAGCATTAACGACGTCGCAGATGACGGCGTGGGTTCTTTACGCTTTTATCTTCACGCACCTTCCAATGGCGGGAGATTGCAAATCCCATCAGTGCGATCAGGACAGCGACAACGATGAGCATAGACATAGAGCCATTCCTTTTGGTTGTGTTAGGTCAAATTTATAGGAAGGCGGGGTGGGCTGCAATTGTTTGCCAGGTAAATGAGAGTTATCTTATTGTATTAAAGAAGTTGATATAAATCATATATTTAACATGCTTTCATCAAGGAACTCATGGTCCTAAACAGGAGATAAATCCGAAATGAAAGATGTTATTATGAGGATTAGCGTTAAATTTCGGGCCAAATAAGATGAATCTTATCATTATGTGATGCTCAGCACGCGGCGAGCCAAAAGGCAGGCGGGTTATAAATGCTAAACAAATTGAGAGGAAGTGGGGTAGTGAAGAGATCTTTTCCGGCAGAATTGGATGATTTAAAGACAGATTTAGGACGTTTTGAAGAATCGTTGCAAAGTTTTGCGCAGCGGCTCGGTTTGCGCCTTACCGATCTGGAGGTGGACCATATCGCAGTGCGTTGCCATCAGGACACGACGGCGATGCGCTGGCAGCAAGGTTTGCAGCAGATTGGCACGCAGTTTTCGGCGGCGATGATCAATGGCAGGCAGATTTGCCTGTTTAAACTCCATGACCCGCTGATTGTCGCAGGCAGGCAGATTGATGTGGTTGAACTGCCATGGCCGGGTGAAAAGCGTTATCGCCATGAAGGCTGGGAGCATATTGAGGTGGTGTTACGCGGCGATCATCAGACGCTGGGCGTGCGCGCGATGGCCTTGCTGTCAGATGAGGCGCTGACGCAGCCGGGTATTTCATTTAAAACCAGTTCACCGCAGGGCGAGAATGAGCGCCTGCCCAATCCGACCCTGGCGGTAACGGATGGGCAGACGACAATCAAGTTTCATCCGTGGCGACTGGAGGAGATTGTCGCCAGCGAGCAGAACTAAAGGCGGGCGGCTAACGCACGCTTCAGGCGCGCAACGGCTTCGTCGAGCAGCGCGCGGGTACAGCCGAAATTGAGCCGGACAAACTGGTCATTGCCAAACTCACGTCCGGCGGTTAAGCCCAGCCCGTGCTTTTCAAAATAGAGCGCCGGGCTGGCCACACCCAGCGCGCTGGCGTCGATCCAGGCCAGGTAGGTCGCTTCCGGTGAGGCGAGTGACAGGCCGGTCATCTTATTGACCTGCGACACCAGCCAGTCACGGTTACTGCGCAGATAGGCATTCTGCGCATTCAGCCAGGGCTCACCCTCGCGCCATGCTGCTGCTGCTGCCGTGAGTGCCAGAATATCAACATCTGGCACAATGCCGCGTCGTACCCGGTTGAATTGCGCGCGCAGCCCGGCGTTAGGGATGATGGCGATGGAAGCCCCCAGACCGGCAATGTTAAAGGACTTTGAGGGCGACATCAGCGTCACGCTACGCTGGGCTGCATCTTCGCTCAGTGAAGCAAAGGGTATGTGCTTAACGCCGGGTTGCAGCAGCAGATCGCTGTGGATCTCGTCGGAACAAACAATCAAATCGTGCTTCTGCGCAAATTCCAGCTGCGCCTGAAGTTCCTCGCGGCGATAGACGGTACCGCCCGGATTCTGCGGGTTGCACAGCATTAACAGCCGCGCTTTATCGTCCAGTAGACCTTCCGGCGCATCCAGATCCAGTAGCCAGCGTCCCTCTTGCAGCGTCAGTGGCAGCGTGATCTGACCGCGCTCTGCCAGTTTTGCTGCACCGCGAAACGGCGGATAGATTGGCGTTGGCGCAATCGTCAGCTCGTCAGGCGCGGTGAAAGCGCGCACTGCCAGATTCAGACCGCTTACGACACCCGGCAAAACCACAATCCATTCCGGATTAACGTGCCACTGATAGCGTGAGGCGAGCCAGGCTATCGCGCTATCGATAAATTCAACAGGCGTGTCGCCATAGCCAAAAATCCCATGTTCGGCACGGGTTTTAATCGCATTGATGACGCAGTCAGGCGATCGGAAATCGGTGTCTGCCACCCACAAAGGCAGAATGTCCTGGTCCGCATATTTGTTCCATTTAAGGCTATCGCTGTGACGACGGTCTATCCGTTGGTCGAAATTGAATGCCATAGTTAACTTTCCCGGTAAACTCATTCCAGCAGCCAGACTAACTGATGAATCTGCCTTGAACCAGAGTCATGTAAAGGAGAAGAGAATGACCACACTGGAAATTTGCTGCTATGGCGTGGATTGCGCTGTGACCGCACAACAGGCGGGCGCGGATCGGGTTGAACTCTGTGCCGCACCGCGTGAAGGCGGCCTGACCCCGTCGGCGGGGATGCTGAATGCCGCCCGGCAAGAAGTTTCGATTCCGGTTCATCCTATTGTCCGGCCACGTGGTGGCGATTTTTGTTACACCGCACGCGAATTTGAAGCGATGAAATCGGATGTGGCGTTAATCCGTGAACTCGGTTTTCCTGGTCTGGTGATTGGGATGCTGGATGAAGATGCTCACATTCATCATGGTCAGATGCGGCAGATTATGGCGCTGTGTGACGGCCTGGCCGTAACCTTTCATCGCGCCTTCGATCTCTGTCACAGCCCTAAGCGTGCGCTGGAAGAACTAACGGATTTGGGAGTGGCGCGTATTCTGACATCCGGTCAGCAGCAGAGCGCTGAAAACGGAATTGCATTACTCAGGGAACTAAATGAGGCCAGCACCGGTCCTATTATTATGGCGGGTGCCGGGGTACGTCTCAGCAACCTGCAAAAGTTTCTCGACATGGGGATTGATGAAGTTCACAGCTCGGCCAGCCGCCTTGTCGCGTCGCCGATGCGCTACCGCAAAGCGGGGGTCTCCATGTGTTCAGAAGCCGAGACTGACGAGTTCAGCCGCTACTGTGTAGACGGCGATGTGGTTGAGGCGATGAAAAGCGTGATGCAGATGAGCACCGTTCGGGTCGCCTGAACCACAACAGATTTTGCCGCGCAGCACGCCGATCATTGACGTGGTGTTTGCAAGTACCAAACCCCAGTATCCTTGCTGGGGTTCTTTTTATCTAAAACAAAGGGTTAGGATAAAAAGGGGTCCTCGGGGTCCTCATGGGGTCCTGAGAGTTGCGAAAATAACCCAGTAATGAACAATAATCAACAGTAATGAGACTGGTTAAAATTAGCCTGATGAGGTTGTATGGCTGAAATTGAACTCGTAACTGAAGCGCAGGTAATGAGCAAGCTGAGGGTCACATCAAGAACGACAATCAGGAATTACACGGAAAAAATGGGATTCCCTAAGCCGATTCGAAGCAGGCCAAAACTTTATATACTTGCAGAAGTTGATAAGTGGATTTTGAATGGTGGCGTGAACCAGAGGTGAGCATCTCGGGTTCACGCAGAAAAGAGTTGTTTACGCCTGCATTGCGCGGTGCACCGCTTTGCTTTCTTCTCTTTGCTGATCGATGTAATCAGCAAGGTCTGCGATATGTACCATTCGCGGAGCCTTCTGGCTTTCCGCAGTTCTGAATGTTGGGATTGGCAATCTGTTTTCCGACGCCTTCCGTTCAGCGGTTGCCGACTTCATGCCAAAATATTTCTCGCATACCTGGCTAAGTGGAACGGTTGCCGTCTCATATTCAGCCATCAATAAAAACATTGTATTCATATTCTTCTCCACACATTCCCGCTGCATCAGGTTTGTTTAGCCGTGACAGGTCACGGCATATCGATATTCAATTTCAGTTCGTGCCAGCCGCTGGTGGCCCAGCACGCTGCTTCACCCTGGCAAGGGCATGACTGCACCGGCAGCTGCTCTTTGCATTTCCCGCACTGCTGGTGGGCCAGCGCCTCAAGTTGCTGCGCCAGCTCAGCGGAGTCTTTCCGGATTAACAGCGCGATGTACTCGTTCAGCTCATACGGTTCACGACCAGGGCGGCGTGCGACGCAGTTCTGCGCCAGCATCTCCAGTTCCTGACTATCCAGCGCCAGCTCCAGCTTTTTACCACCGGCAGCGGCCTGTCTGGCACGCTGCGCTGCTTTGCGTTCGGCGGGGGATTTAGACATCAACTGTCTCCCGATAAACCTCAAACCAGAACACCACTGGTTTATCTACCACCTCAACCAAGCCGAAACGTTCCGCTGTGCGGAAATTGACGCTGTACAATCTTGCCCGCTCTGCCTGCGCTGCTATTTGTTCTCTAAAACACTCCAGGGTGAAAGTAGCCTTGAAGAGATTGCAAGGTGCGCATGCTGGGAATAGGTTTCCGATAACGTCATTTTCGGGACGCCAGTGTTCTCCTGTTGCTACTGTCCGGCGTGTTCCATCCTGGCGGCGAGGGCCAAACTCCCATTTTCGCAATGCAGCCTCGACATGATCCGCATGCCACCCCTTATCAGGAAGGTCACAGCCGCAGTACGCGCATTTGCCGCCGAATTTAACGCGCAACTCAGCGCGCTGTTTTTTAGTTAGCGCCATCACTGCGCCTCCTTCAAAAAGATAATCCAGTGCGTTTTGTCTCCCTTACCGGTACGCTGCCAGATCGTTGGCTTCACGTCGGTCAGGGCGATCACTTGGCTTACCGGTATCTGCGTTTCATTCCATTTAAAAATCAGCGTGCCGTGTGGCCGCAAAACACGAAACGCCTCACTGAAACCTGCGCGAATATCATCGCGCCAGGTCTGCTTATCAAGTGCCCCATACTTTTTGCGCATCCAACTTTTCTCTCCAGCGCGGTCGAGGTGAGGCGGGTCAAAGACTACCTGAGCAAAACTGCAATCAGCGAACGGTAGCGCGCGAAAATCGGCGATTACATCTGGGTTGATGTGCAGGTTTCGCCCATCACAAAGCGTGTGCTGCTCATTACGGATGTCGGTGAATAAGGCCCGAGAATCAGTCTTATCCAGCCAGAACATCCGGGAGCCACAGCACATATCGAGGATTGGCTGTTCCATCACTCACCCTCCACGCGCTTAAACTCAATAACCCACACCCATGGATTAGCCTGCCAGCTGTCAGCGCCGTAGATGGATTGCCAGACATGATGGAAGTGCTCATGTGGCGTGGCGCTGTATTGGTATCCCGGAATTGAGTCATGACCACCTAAGCAACCTTCAGCCAGCGCGTCCTTCTCCGTCATGCTATTTAACCGCTCCACACGAACGCAGGTAATCTCCAGCGTAATGCGAGACGCCCAGCGCGGCATGTGGATGGATGGCGTCCACGTATCGACTACTGCTGGTTTATTGCATTTCTCAATTGGCACCCGGTGCGTCTGCTGCGTCCAGCTTTGCTGCTCACTGGCTTTATAAACCAGTGTGGCCACGTCAGTTGCCCGACTGTGTACCCGGAACGTTTCACGCACCCACAGGCGATCACCAACTGCACCGAACGGACACTTAGCCAGAAACTGCTCTTTGGTGTAGTCACACCATGTGCCGCTCTGGTTGCGCATTGAGAAAACATGCTCGCCATACCACTTATCACCGGGCTCGCGATACTCAATAACTTTATGGCCACTGGCCTGCATATTTTTAGCCGGTGACTGGATGATCCGGCGCGTCTGCGTCTTTCTGCCGTCGAGAACTGCACCAACCATGTCGGCGTTAAAGAGGATTGGGCGTTCACGCATGGCGCACCGCCTTTTCATCCATTGACCATGCAGTAGCGAGAGCTTGAGTTACCTGGTAGAAATCGTGTTTAACAACAGCTTCAGAAAAGGTTCCGTCAGCGTTGACCGTTTCAATTTTTGTGTAATTTCCGCCATGAACCTGATCAGGGCTGAATTGCGTTACCGCATTAGTTTCGATGATGGTAGAGCCATCAAGCGTCATCATTTTCAATCTCATCACTCACCATCCTTACCGGCGCGGAGTTCTGCGGCGAAACCTGCGAGTGCGATCCGGAAAGTTGAACCTTCAAGGGTTGCTTTTGATGCAAACATTTCCACACCCTCAGCCCGCACAGCGTTGAGGTAGGCGTCGGTGGCTGGGGTAGCGAGATTCGGCAGGAGCGCATAATCACAGATGGATGAGATATGGCTACCGAGGTAACTATCCTCTTCCGTGCGGGGCCGCTCATCAATCATCGTTGCCCGCTGCAGAATGACTCCCCATACAGTCCGGTCGGTTTCTTCTGACCATCCGTCGCATGCATCACCACGGTAGTAGTCGATGTCGCTGTCTGCTGCTGCAATAGCCTTTTCAGCAGAATCATGCTCTTCAAAGCCGCTGTCAGTGCCATAGCTGAAAAAGCCGATTCCGCTTTTCAGAATGGCATTCTCAGCCGCCAGCTCATCACGCTGCTGCTCCAGCGCCTGGAATGCTTCGGCAATGGCGAGGATGTTGGCAGGGCTGCAAAGCTCCAGATAATCGCAAAGCCATGATGCTTCGTTTGAGTTGCTCCCGGTGGAGATTACAGCTTCGCCGCGACTCTCGCAGATTATCTCGTGGGCTTGTTTGCCGTCTTTATCCTGGCAAAGCGCGCTACTCCAATCGCTGCCGTGCCAGTCCGCAACAAACTTCGCTTGCTCAACTAATTCATTCAGCTTTTCCATCACTCACCATCCTTAACCCATGCATTCCAGATACAGCCCGCTGGCAATCAGACGGGCGCGGCGTTTTGCTGCTTCACAGTGGCGCTTCTTTGCCTTTTCAGAGCAGTCATTCCTGTGGTTGATCACCATTGGCTTACATGGCGGGGGAGCAACGCGGCGCGGATTTCTGACCAGGGTATAGGTGCGGTCAATGGAGCCACCACCGAGACAGACCTGATTGGATGCCTCAACCTGAAGTGTTTCACCACCGCGGCGCATGATGTGAAGTACCAAACGGTTGAACTCACGCAGGGTCATACCGAGACGTTCCGCCAGCTCACGGCCCGTTGCCGGGCCTTTTGATAACTGCCAGGCCAGCTTTTCGCTGAACCCGGCGTTAGGGCCATGACTGCGGCGATACTGAGCTACCTTTTTCATGACACCACCTTCAGCGTTACCGTTCGTGAGCGGAGTAAATCCATTTCCATTTGGGAGATGATGTTGATCGCTTGTAAGGTGCCTGGCAGCTGTTGATTACCCATAGTTGACACAGCTCGACGCGCCTCACCGAGTGCTTCACCGCGCAGAGTTCGAATCCATTGGTCGCAGGCTGGCGTAGCTAATGCTGCATTCAGGTCATCAATCAGCGTCAGGTCTGCGCCTGCAGCCTGTAGGGCTGAAATAGTGTCAGGCAGCACGCTGTTGATGCGCAGAACCTCTGAAGCCATCAGGCTGGCGCGGACGGTGGCAACATCAAGACGCGTAGCCAAATCACTCACCATCTTTGCCATTTCCAGCAGAGAGGTTTCTTTACCGATGCTCCTGGCGAACTGGTGGCCAGCAGCGACGACTTCTTTATTCGATTTAGAAGAAAGCATGTTGCTGGCCCTCAGTGGATGGTGATGTTGATGGTTTTATTAAGCCGCTCAGCTTCACGCTGCGCCTTAATGGGGTTACTGATTACCGAGCCATCAGGCATAATCCAGCCGTTCAGGATATGGCTGTAGGGCAGGGTGATGATGCCTAGGGTGATATGATCATCAGGCTTTTGCATTGTGCTGCTCCCAAAGCTCATTAAATCGGGTGATGAAAAGCACTCTTGCCTGACGCGGGTTTAGCGGGGTGATAAGGAAATGCGCTGGCTCAATATTTTCGAGGATCGGCCAGACCGTACCATCGTCCATGTCGAAATCACGGCGTTCGGTAGCCAGAAGAACCAGATCAGCATGCTTCACGCATTCAGACATACGCACAGGGATGTTGAACCGATGCCGAACAGCCAGATCAATACGAGCCTCAACAGCTTTATAATCGGGCAAAATCGATTTCAGTGGGGCTGCAATATCATTGCAATAAGCCTCAGCGGCATCGTGCATCAGCGCCTCAAATGCATACTTCTGAGGCACCACTGTGCTGCAAAGTACAGAGTGTTGAGCCACGCTGTAGAATTCGTCCAGATGACCAGTGAAACGGCAGATGTTCGACAGGGCGCAGGCAATATCTTCAATACAGATTTGCTCTGGTTCCGGGTCAATGAAGTTGAAGCTTTTGCGACTATTGGTGCAAACCCAGACCATACAATTTCTCCACACACGATTTTTGGTTGCATGAATCCCTTGCCAGTTATGGCAATAAAAAACTTTTGGGATTCGTTTAAGTTGGCTGGCGGGTTACTGCAATAACCCACAGCCCGATTACTCCACACACTTGAAAGGTTGCTGCGGTGCCGGGTGCCTCCCGGTGCTCTGGTCAGACTGACAAACACCAGAGCGGAAACTCTTAGACTGTGTGCAATCTTTGTCAGTCTTCCGCGCGCGCTGGCCGCATTCACCACAACGGGGAGAGCATTCATCAACGGCTTAATACTGCGCCTCCAAATACTCTTTCCTGTTGTGTGCCGGTCTTTCCCGGCTGTCAGTTCTTTATTGCCATCTGAACTCATCGGCCTAACGAGTTTTAACGACCTTTACCGTTTGCATAGTCTTGTCGCCGCTAATATCGGTAGCAGTACCGCTACTTTGTGGACATTTATTGAGACCGTCTTGAAGTAGTAAGCCATCCAGTCTCGTTCATAGAACTTTCAAAAATTCTTTCAGCGAGGCTTGCTCTAATCTTTTTAAAAAAGGGCGGTTAAACAAACCTTCATGAGTAACCGCCAACACAGCAATTCC
This sequence comes from Pantoea sp. EKM20T, assembly GCF_011800485.1. NCBI lineage: Bacteria > Pseudomonadati > Pseudomonadota > Gammaproteobacteria > Enterobacterales > Erwiniaceae > Pantoea > Pantoea sp. EKM20T. The sequence continues at coordinate 314,439 of NZ_JAALFW010000002.1, forward strand.
GTACTCTTAAAGCGCTGGTCCGCGAACCACATCTTCAACATCACACTGCACACTCACCACACCGGCATCACCACAACAGACAACATCAGCATCTGGGAAGAGCCTCAAAAAGGTAATCAGGTCCCTGACCGTTGTGTTCGACATGTTTTTAATCATCTTCACAGTACTGCCCTCACACCACTGCAACTGCTTTTGCGAATCATCCCGAACTTCTTACGCCTCGGGCGGCTACTTCGTGGGCGTCCTGCCTGTTCGCTGCTGATGTAACCGAATGTACCTTTAGTTACTCTTGGTGTCAATACTGCATGTACCTTTAGTTACCATCAGGGGCATAAAAAAGCCGCTGCTAAGCGGCTGGGTAACTATAGGTTCTGAGTAACCTGAACAACTTTGCCGATTATTCGACAATTTCCGTCGATTGGGATTGGTTTAAACACTGGATTTAAAGGCATCAGATACGCGTGAGGGCTATCCCATACAAGTTTCTTCACAGTGGCCTCAGATGATCCGTCAAGTATGGCAACAACAATCTTGCCATACAGATCATCGAGCTGCCCGTAATTTGGCTCAACGATAACCACGGACCCTTCAGGTATGGATGGTAATCCTGACGGGTTAGTCATTGACTCACCACGAACGATTAAACCAAATACTTCGTCAGAAACATCACTTGTTGTAAGAGTCCAATTTAACACGTCGCTCAACCTTGAACTTGCATAACTATCCGTCCACATTCCCGCCTGGACAGCCGATATAATGGGTACTGATGTCGGTTTCTTTAAGTGAGGGACCGTTTTTGTATCATCTTCCAAAGATGCCCCTTTGGAATATAAGAGCCATTCTGGCGTGGTCTTAAGCAACTTTGCCAGTTGGTGCAAATTCTCCCCATCAGGCTTAGTTGTTCCGTTCTCCCACTTAGTGACTGATACGCGGCTGACCCCGAGTGCTTTTGCTAACGCATCCTGGGTCATATTCAGGTCAAGTCTCTTTAGTCGTATGCGATCTTTCATTTCTGTTTTCATGTAACCAATGTTACCTAAAAGCACTGTAACTTTTGTTTGCTTTTGGTTGTACCTTTAGTTACATTGAGTCCATTGTTTGAAGGAGGAAAAAATGCTTAAAAAAGTCGTCGTTGCGCACTTTGGCGGAATCTCAAAAACAGCTTCAGCGCTCAGCATCTCACACCCAGCTGTTTGCAGGTGGGGTGAAGTAATCCCTGAGAAGCAGGCTTTTGTCATTGAGAGAATCACCAAGGGTCATCTCAAGTATGACCCGCAGCTTTATGCGAAGAATACAGCCTAATTGGCACTGAAATAACCACAGGAAAGAGGGCTTAACCGTGGATCAGAAACACTGGCAAGTAGAAAAGCAACCAGCCTGGCTGGTGGCAGCAATTAAAAAGACCATCTCAAGTCTTCCGGGTGGGTACGCAGAAGCTGCCGAATGGCTGGGCGTTACAGAAGATGCTCTGTTCAACCGCCTGCGCACTAATGGCGATCAGATTTTCCCAATGGGTTGGGCGATGGTCCTGCAACAGGCAAGCGACACCAAGCACATCGCTAACGCGGTGTCCCGTCAGTCAAACAGCGTCAACGTTCCGCTGGTGGACATTGAGGATGTTGATAACGCGGATATCAATCAGCGACTGATGGAGTCAGTTGAGTGGATTGGCAAGCACTCTGCCTACATCCGCAAAGCAACAGCTGATGGTGTGATTGATGCGGCGGAGCGTGAGCAGATTGAAGAGAACAGCTATCAGGTCATGGCTAAGTGGCAGGAACATCTGACGCTGCTTTATCGGGTTTTTTGCCCGCCAGAAAAGGTGAACGCCGCAGGATTGCAGCCCGCGGCGTTCGATGCGACTAAATCAACGTGTGTGGAGAACTAATCGCGTGATCAATTTAACCAGATTACCAGGGTTACCGCAATTCCGTTGCCTCCCTTCAGCTGGTGGCCGCTTCAGCAGTGAGCCGCTGCGGTATGTGCTTAATGTACCAGGCGGCGCAGAGGAAGTTAACCACAGCTTTGTTGACTGGGCTGTGGGCGATGCTAACCAGCGAATGAAGGCGACCAAATGCGAGAGCTTGACCGAATCTTCCGCGATAAGCGCGGCGTCCCTGTACGGGTCATACGCTGGGAGCCAGAGAACGACCGGGTTATCTACCTGCGTGACGACTATGAACATGGTGAGTGCTTCAGCTCTCTCGAACGGTTTAAGCAATATTTTAGAGAGGTCGAGGTAGCCAATGAGTTTACTTCTGAAGGTTAAGCCTCTCGTGATTAGCCCGATGCTTGCCCAGCGGATTGGTTTGAATGAAGCCATCGTGCTGCAGCAGATTTGTTACTGGCTGGAGGACACCACATCTGGCGTTGAGCATGAAGGCCGGCGCTGGGTTTATAACACCATTGAAGACTGGAATGAACAATTCCCCTGGTGGTCGTCAGATACGGTTAAACGTGCTCTGACCTCGCTTAAGAAAAGCGGGCTCATCTATGTTGAGCAGCTGAAAAAGACTCAACATGATCGCACGAATTTCTACGCAATTAACCACGCAAACCCACTGTTGGCCGATGAGGGCAAATTGCCCTCATCGAAGGATGCAAGTTGCACTCATCGAAAAGGGCAAGCTGCACCTATCGATAAGGGCATTTTAACCCCATCGATGGGGGCAAATTGCCCTCGTCTTACAGAGAATACAACAGAGAATACTACAGAGATTACAACAACCCCTTCTTGTCAGGTTGCGGGGCAACCCGACCATGCCCCTGATGCAAATCAGGCTGCTTTTAGCGTGCTGGAGCATCTGAACCGCGCAGCAGGCATGCGCTTTCAGAAATCAAAATCCTCACTGGCACCAATTCGCGGTCGCCTGGCTGAAGATTTCACTGCTGATGAACTGATCCTCACTGTGGATTACTCAATCGCGAAGTGGGCTGAAGACCCAAAAATGTGTGAGTACGTCCGACCGGAAACAATTTTCCGTCCGGGTAAGTTCCCCGGCTATCTGAGTTCCGCGCAGAAGTGGGATAAAGCGGGGCGGCCTAAGTGCATCAACGGTAAGTGGCAGCGTGATGTGATGGCTATCTCATCAATGGACTATGAAATTCCTAACGGCTTTCGCGGCGCATAGGGGATAGAGCGATGATTAACCACGAATCAAAAATTCTTGAACTGATTACCCGCAATGGCCCGCTGAAGGTCCGCGAACTCTGCAAGCTTACCGGCCTGCATGAGACCTCAGTGAAGCGCTTTATCAAACCGCTTTTCACCAGAGGGACTCTCAAGCGTGCCAGCGACTGGAGTTATTCGATCAACACCGCTCCGGTGCCAGAAGAGAGCGAAAAGCATCGCCAGCTGGCGAAGCAGGCTACCGAACTGGAGGCTAAAGGGTTCTGGTTGCGTGCTGCACAGGTCTGGCGTGAAGCGATGCTGGTGGCCCGGTTCGATGCATCCCGCAATGAAGCCAAAGAGAACTGCGACCGCTGTGCCGCAAGAGGCTCACTTAACTGTGGCAACTATGGCGGGCTTGATACAGGCCGTATTGGCGAAAGCTTCCTGAGTGAGGATCGCCAATGAAAGCGCACCTGAAGAGCCACTACCAACGCAATGAGATTTTCTACCAGGCCATCCGCACCGCAGCGGTGATGATTGCCGCCCTGATTATTGTCCTGACATGGGAGCTGACCACAGCATGAGCACATTAGCGCGCATTTACGACGACAAGAAAAATAGCGATACCGATATCACCACCCGTAAAACTTACCTGCTGGGCGTTGATGAGTTGTATGTAGAAACTAATTACAACATTCGTGATATCGATCAAACCCATGTCGAGGAGTTCCGCGACGCCTTTATCGCTGGTGAACATGTGCCTCCGCTGGCTGTTAAGGTCACCGAGAAGGGCATTAAGATCATCGATGGCCATCACCGCTATTACGGTGCGAAGCTGGCTCAGGAAGCAGGCTATACGCTGCGCCTTGAGTGTAAGGACTTCGTGGGCAGTGAGGCCGACAGTGTGGCATTCATGGTCACCAGTAGTCAGGGCCGCGCTCTGTTGCCGCTGGAACGTGCAGCCGCCTATCAGCGCCTCGTTAACCAGGGCTTAGAGCCAGCCGAGATCGCCGCAAAGGTGAAACGTTCGATCACCGACGTTGAACAGCACCTGCAGCTGCTGACCGTTGGCGAGCCTCTGATTGAGATGGTGAAATCCGGTGAAGTGGCCGCAACCACAGCAGTAGCCCTGCAGCGTGAGCATGGCGTGAAAGCATCATCAGTAGCACAGGAGCAGATGCAGATAGCCAAAGCAGCGGGCAAGAAGAAGCTGACCCGATCTGCAGCCATCGTGTCACCAGCAAAACTGCGTGAAAGAATCCGTGCAGAGCATGCGGCGTGGTCACAGGAAACTTTTGGTGATGTAGGCCCGGTTGGTCCTCTTAAGCACCTGGCGAAAGAAGCTTTGGAAGCAGCTGAAGCACCTGACGACCTGTCAGAGTGGGCTGACCTTCAGTTTCTGCTGTGGGATGCCATGCGCCGCGCCGGTATCACCGAGGAAGAGCTTAACGCTGCGATGGAGCTGAAACTCAGCGTCAATAAATCCCGCAAGTGGCCCGAACCTGAAGACGGTGAGCCGCGTGAACACCTGAAGGCTGATAGTGAGGATGCTGTTGAGTCTGAAAAAGATTATGGCGACGACCTGCCACTGCTGAAGCATGAAATCCTTGAGAAAAGCGGTGTTGAGGTTTGGGGCTGCGTTATTGCTGCGTTCAAAATGAAGGCTGAGTACACATACAGCGAATCCAAATGGGCGCATACATGGGCGGCAGACTCCGTTGAGAATCCTACCTGTGTGACCGTTCCGGCAGAGACGATTGCCAGTGCAGTGCGCCTCATCAAGCAGCACCAGGACGATCTTGAACTGAAACTGTGGCTTTCAGAGCAGCACGATGATTCAGAGATGGCAACAGAGCAACTGATGCGCTTCTCAGCAGTGTTGTCTGAAGTTCGCCAGGACAAGCCATGCTCTGTTCAGGAGTTTATCGCGCTGGTGGAGCAGACCGACCGTGATTGCTGGTCAAACATCCGCATGCTGCGTCAGGCTATTCGTGATGAGGCTATTTTGGGTGTTCAGCTCTAATTTCCAAAGTGACATAAATTCAGCATCGGCACTGCGTAATGTCTAAAAGGCTGATAGACAGTTTTAACTAAAATAGCACCCATGGGTACTTCTTTATGCAATATGTTTATTTAAGTGTTTTTATTTCTGGGTAGATAGTAGGTTTTGGTTTGAATTTCATTTTTAACTAATCATTTAAAGCCGGTTTTTACCGGCTTTAAATGGTTTGTTGCGATAGTTGCCCCGACTTTAAAGTGAATAAATTTATTATTCCATTTCTTTTTTTGCTAGCTCTTCCCATTCGTCAATTGAATGATTATAAGGGAATACTTCTTTAACAATGAAAGGTATGTAGCTTTCCTCGGCATTATGATGTATTTCGCTGCTAATATTACTTGAAATGCCGAATTTTACGTCTGGGTCGTTTTCTGAGAAGTTTATATAAAAAGGCTGCTGGCTTAAAGCGAGCCTAATCCTGTCTGCCTGCTCTGGTGGAAGTATCTTGAGTAATTTTTTAAATGTCTTTTTGTTGAAGTCTAAAGAAATAGCCATATCAACATCACCGGGTATGGTTGATGTGCAGGTGTATGATTGTTCACTCAATCGACTGATAAATTTAGTATTTATGGCTGGTGCAGTAAAAAGCCCACCTTTCACGAAACCCATTTTACGCATATAAATACCAAAGTCAGGTGCATAATTAATAAGTTGTGGGTTGGCCTTAATTTCAGGGTTTAAAATCCTAAATAACTTATCCCAGTTGCTATCAATATCTTTTAATGAAAACTTGAGCAAAGGATTTAATTCCCGGATGCTGTATAAAACAAATTCCTTCCCATTGCATAATGCATACATTTCCGCTCTGATTTCAGGATGTATAGCATAACTATAAGCTTGCTCAACGTGTACGCTTTTACTTATTTTCTCAATAGGAGATTTTGCATCAAGAATCCAATATGGACGAGCATCAGAAAGAAAAACATAATCCGGTACTATTGAAATTTTTCTTGGCTGTGAACCTATTGAAACAAAAGGATGTGAAAGTGTTTTGCTCCTGATTACACGGCTATCCCCTGATGCTTTATAACCAAGTGCTTTGATAATTGGTAAAATCAGCTCCTCTCTAACTGAATCCTCTTTAAATTCATCAGAGTTAAGTAGGTCAAAATCAAAATCATCGAACATATTAATTCCTTTTTATTTGTTAGGTGTTTAATTTTCAATGCGATTAGAAAATTTATTTTGCATAAATTAGAGTGTTGTCTTTAGTGGGTTTTTTCCACACTTTAATATTTAATATCACAAAATACAATCTTCATTGGATTCGCCCAGCTTAATGCAGCTCGTATCATGGAAAGTAGTCCTAAAGGATTTTTTTACAAGACCATAGTTAGTTTTACCCATTGTTAATGATAATCGCCGTCTTGGTGAGGTGTTCTTGCATGATGCGCCCTGTTTAGTCATTGTTCTCTTGTATACATACTGGAGCTTACATTTGTGGCCAGTAGCAGTTGTCCTTCAAAAGTAAGCATTTGACTAAGACCAGGTCGTGAAATTAATTATTTTATCGTTATGATGTGAATGTTGGGAAGCGTATGCAGACGCTGTCCGCAAAGGTTGGTCCCGTTCATTTGCAGATGATGGGGCGGGGCCGGTTAAAAACAGTGTGTGGAGAGGTCAAAATGCTGAATCAATCAGCGGGTGCCATTGCGCCTGTAGTCAATGCTATTCAATCCCCAATCATGACCAGCCGTGAAATTGCTGATCTCACAGCTAAGCGTCATCCAGATGTTAAAAGAGACATTGAAGCCATGCTGCTTCAGCTTCAGGAAGATGCGAGCAGATTTGCTCACATCTACTTAGACAGCATGAACCGCCAGCAGACTGAGTATCACCTTGACCGTGAGCACACTGAATGCCTCATCACCGGCTATAGTGCCATCCTTCGCATGAAAGTGATCAAGCGGCTCCATGAATTAGAGGAAAGCCAGCCAGTCAAAATCCCGCAGACCTTTGCTGAAGCACTCCGCCTGGCCGCCGAAATGGAAGAGGAGAAGGAGCGCCTGCAACTGCAGCTGACTGAAGCCGCGCCAAAGGTTGCTTTTGTGGATCGCTACGTCACGGCCACCGGCTCAATGACATTCCGGCAGGTGGCAAAACTTCTTGAGGCTAAAGAGCCAGAGCTTCGCCTGTTCCTCATTGAGAGCCGGGTTATGTACCGTCTCAATGGCGTCCTGACACCCTACAGCCAACATATTGAGGCTGGTCGATTTGAACTTAGAACCGGCACCACTACCGATTCTAACTATGCGTTCAGTCAGTCCCGATTTACCGCGAAGGGCGTCCAGTGGATTGGCGGGCTATGGACAGCGCATAAAGCGGCAGGCGGTGCTGAGTGAGAGCATTACTTACGCCTGAGGTAGCACCCCGCACCGGAATTGTATTGCTGAAGCCAGGACCAGACCTGTTGAAGCTGTTTAAGGGCAGGGTGGTGATCAGCACACCGACAATGGATATGGCAGACCTGCCGTCAGGGCGGCTGAATGATGGCACGCAGCCGCTGCTCGATGAACCCTCACTGATTCCCTTCTTCAGCCACGAACGCGTGATAAAGGCCGTTGGTGGACCGAATGCGCTGGCATCTTTCGTCCAGTCCTTCGGCTGCTGCCAGTGGGAGAAGCTGGATGTATGGCATCACCATGAATTCACAGTGTCAGAAATCAAAAACGGCCTGGTGTCTCTTTGCTATAGCCACGATAATGAGTTCAGGGAAAACGGCGTACCCGGTAGCCTGGAGAATATCGCCAAAGGTAATACCGCACTCTGGATAATCAGGGCGGCATGCAGTCAGATGGCGCTAAATGGTGGCCACCAGCTGACGCTGCCTGAACTGTGCTGGTGGGCAACCCTGAATGATGTGATTGACCTGATACCAGAGGCACCGGCCCGGCGCGTTCTGCGTATGCCGAAAGAGACCATCCAGAGCGGCGAGCTTAAAGAAGCCCGCATTGTTCCGGCGCGACCGGCTCGCGAGGTAATTCAGGATGCTGCTCAGCTGGTCAAAAAGATAATCGACCTGCGCACCGACCCGGAATCACCAGAATCATTCATGAAGCGCCCTAAGCGCAAGCGCTGGGAAAGTGAGAAATACACACGATGGGTAAAGTCGCAGACGTGCGCATGTTGCGGCGTTCAGGCTGACGATCCTCATCACATCATCGGACATGGACAGGGGGGAATGGGAACGAAGGCGCATGATTTATTTGTGATACCGCTATGCAGAGCGCATCACGATGAACTGCACCGGGATATGAAAGCGTTTGAAGCAAAATATGGCAGTCAGGTTGAGTTGCTATTCAGGTTCCTTGATTTCGCGATTGCAGTCGGCGTGATTGGGACAAATAAAAAATAAAGTGTGTGGAGAGTTTAAATGCGTGACATGTCACAAGAGCTTGAAATGTGGGGAGCGTGGGCTACTTCTGAAAACAGCGGTGTAGACTGGAATAGTATAGCTGCAGGGTTTAGAGGACTTATACCACATTCAGGAAGAAGAATAGTTCACTGTGATGACGACCGAGGGATAAAAATTGATAGCTGCGTAGCGCGCTTGAAAAAGTATAAGCCTGAGGAATACGAAATTATCATAGCTCACTATGTATTGAGGATATCTTTAAGATCTATAGCAAGAAAAAGAAAATGTTCAGATGGAACTATTAGAAAGGAACTCCAGACGGCTCTTGGGTTCATTGATGGAATGTTATGCTTAATTGATTGAAAGGGAGCCGCCTTGGCGGCATCCTCATTAGATATAAGGCCTCTTGGACGTCGATTTAAATATTTTTTGTGTTACTTCTGAAGTGAAAATGTCTTCATCTAAAAAATCCAACAAAGCTTTTATCTCTCTTTTTACCTCTGGGATGACAATTTTTTCGACGTTTCCAACTTTAATTGTTTGGAGCGGAAATCGAATTTTCCTTGCAGCATCCTTTAAAGCGGGGATGTTCGCCGCATTAAGTATTCCGCTTTGTTTTATTAATGTTATTTTAGTTCTGATAATTGAATCTGAAACGGATTTAAGGTTAAAATTCAGCTGCGTAGAAAATATGGGATCATTAGCGAAGTCATCAACATCATCATCGGTAGCTTCTTCAAAATATCTAGTCATGTCAAACAAGCTACGCATTTTAAAAAAGCTTTTAAAATAAACTTTGTCATCATTTATATAAGTTGTTATTTTGTCATCGATATTAAATCCTACGTTATCTGCTTTGCTAAAGGTATTTTTAGCAGCAACCAAGCCCATCAAGAAGGATTTGCTGGTATCTAGTATTTGTTTTTTGTTAAAAGTTTGTACAGCAATAATTTTATTATTGCCAGGAGATTCGACACCTACAAAAAGTGCCTTTATATGTTTGATGTCAACGGTTGTTGGATCCCACTCCTTGATTGCTGTATTGCGCGTCACTGCGTCAATTAACACTCTCGCTTCAACAAAATCATTTAAAACAAAGCACTCATCATAGGTAGGTGTATAACCCGCATGGAAATCAATTATGTTGTCATGGTGCGTTTCAAAATGCTGCTTCTGATCTTTAAACGCTTGATCAACCATGGCACTTGATTTCTTGTCAAGTTTAATTCTGAGTACTTTAGTAGTTACTTGATTATCCATCAAAGCAAAGAGGGCCATTTTTTCACCTTTTAATATGGAGGTATGTATAGTCAGTTAGCTTAACAACTGTAAAGTCTTTTTCTTTAATATCAGTAATTACGTCCTTGGATATAAGGACAAATCCAACACCTGTATCATCTTCTGCTTCATAGAACTTATAACCATGAATTGCTAAGATTGGGTTAAAGTTGTAGTTTTCTGAAAAACAGATATAAAATAGTAATGAAACATAGAAAAATATCGCATACTCCTTTTGTTGAGCTATAGAATCAGTTCCTAACAAAGGAAATAAATAGCTCAGGAAGTAGTTAGTTACTTCTTTGTTTGCCGGTGAAAGCGAATCTATATTTTTAGTTAAAGGCTCCAAATGATTTTTTGCGAACCAGATTAACGACATGCATAACACCCAGCTTACAACAGCAGTAATTCCACTATAAATCATCAAGTCATTGGATTTTTTCATCCAGCCAATAAAAAATAATGTTCCGCAAACAGGTGCTATAGAACTAGCTGTAAGTAGCAGTCGGGCAATTTTGTTCATAAAAACCTCATGGGTTGACTGTTTATACATACAGTACTATAAGGCAAAAGCGCTCTAAAAACCATGCTCCAAACCCATTGAGATTAATCCTAGAATCATAAACGTAGCTAATGGAAAAAACAATTACCGCGTACGCATTTTTATAGGTATTCTGATAAGAGTGGGTTTTAAGCAGCTAACTTATCTGCTAAAAGTCAGTTCCAAATGTGGATGTCAAAGCGCCTCGGGCCTTACCAGCCTGAAGGCGTTTTTATTTTAAATATACCCTGCAGGGGATAGTGATCTGTCTATCCCTTGAAGGGGATAAGAAATTGATCCTGTTGCCGACGGGCAAGGCACTTACCGCTTTTGCGTCAGGGTTATTTTTCAAAATATCGGCTTCCTGTAAACAAAAATGTTGACCAAGTAAGCATAAATGTTTACTATGGCTTCATGTTCAACAGACAGGAGGAGTAGTGAAGCAAAGCGAGTTCAGGCGGTGGCTTGAATCTCAGGGAGTCGAAGTTTCAAACGGTACTAACCATCTGAAGCTGAGATACAACGGGAAGCGAAGTGTAATGCCAAGGCATCCCGGCGCTGAGTTAAAAGAACCACTGCGAAAGGCCATAATTAAGCAGTTAGGCCTGAAATAATTAACCAGCCCTTCGGGGCTGGTTCTCGCAGAGTTTCACTAAGACGATATGCGATACCCGATTAATCTTGAGCCGTGCGACGGCGGATATGTGGTTTCGTTCCCGGATATACCGGAGGCGCTTACTCAGGGCGATACGCGTGAGGAGGCGTTAGCGATGGGTCTGGATGCGCTGGTTACTTCATTTGATTTCTACTTTGAAGATAACCAGCCTGTTCCGGCACCTGGACCGGTGACAGGGGATTTTGTAGAGGTTCCGGCGAGTGTGTCGGCGAAGGTGCTACTGCTGAATGCTTTCCTTGCTTCCGGCTTAACTCAGGTTGAGCTGGCTTCACGCATGGGAGTTAAAAAGCAGGAGGTAACGCGCATCTTCGATCTGCACCACTCGACCAAAATAGATACTGTTCAGAAGGCGCTCTCAGCGCTGGGCAAACGACTTGAATTAGTCGCTGCCTGACAGGCATCAAATAATAAATTCAAAGGCTCACTTCGGTGGGCCTTTTTCGTTTTTGCGCACACCAATCAGTCTCCACACACACTTATGACACCGTGGCGTTGCGCAATCTTCTTCTGACTACCGACAGCACCTACCAATTATCGGAGGTGAGGATGAAACGCATGCCGGACAAAGACGTTGGGTTCTGGGCAAGCCTGATTGCCTGGCTTTACGCCCACAAAAACGAAACCGGCTATGCGGGTCTTGCCGGAGTTATGGCGATTCTCAGAGCTACTTACGTAGGTAAAGACGCATGGTCACGCCGCCTGCTTGATGCAGCGATGTGCAGCGTCTTCGCCTTCTTCCTACAGCCGAGCCTGCAGGTAATTGGCTCGGTGTTTAACTGGCACTTCAGTGAAGACATTACGCGGGTTGCTGCGGTCTTCCTTGGCTTCCTCGGTGTGGACTACGTGTCAACGAAGATACGCCGCCAGATAGATAAGCGATTGGGAGACAGTAATGCTGATAGCCAGTAGTTTTCAGCGTGCCACCGGCGTAAGTGATTCTCTGCGCGATGCCTGGTATCCACATATAGCGGCAAGCCTCTCAGCCTTCCAGATAAGCACGCCACTACGGCAGGCTCACTTTCTGGCACAGACAGGGCATGAGTCAGCCGGGTTCCTGAAGGTTGAAGAAGGGCTGAACTATAGCGAGAACGCACTGACCGCGATGTTTGGCAAGCGCATCACTGCCGAACAGGCCCGCGCATATGGACGTAATGCGATGCATCCGGCCAACCAGAAGATGATCGCCAGCGTCATTTACGCAAACCGTAACGGTAATGGTGATGTTAATTCGGGAGATGGTTACCGCTATCGCGGTCGCGGTCTGATTCAGATCACCGGCAAGGCGAACTATGAGGCGCTGGTTAAACAGCTTGGCGCTGATGTAGTGGCAAACCCTGATTTATTGCTGTGCTATCGCTTTGCTGCGATGTCAGCAGCGGCATGGTGGAAGAATCACGGATTAAACGAGCTGGCAGACTCTGATGATGTTACCCGCATCACCAGAGTCATTAACGGTGGCACCAATGGTCTGGACGACCGGAAATCCCGCTTATCAAAATCTAAGGGGATTCTATGTTCAACGTAATCGGCTTTATCCGAAACAATTCAGGCCTGGTCATCATCGGTCTTATCTGCGTGGCACTGTGGGGCCTGAACGCCAGTAACTCACAGCTGAAGGCAACGAACGACAGGCTTGAGAAGCTGGCAAACAGCAAAGACGAGCAGATTAATGACCTGCGCTCTAAGAACGATGGCCTGGCATCAAGTGTCACTGAGCTGGTAACAGCAGTTAAGCAGCAAAACGATGTGATGAGTCAGGTCACAGAGCAGCGTGCCGTAACAGCCCAGCAGAACCGGAAACTACAGAATGAAATTAAGCGATACCTTGCGGCTGATAAAAATGCTGCCGCTACTGTTCCTGCTGATGCTGTTAAGCGGTTGCGAGACGCCGCGAAGTCAGTCAATCGAGTACAGGATAATCAAGCAGCCCCGAGTAAATCTGCCAGCGGAATTGACCAGCCCGATAAAGGCACCGGAACCCGCTAGAGAGATGAGCTATGGTGATTCGGTTGAGTTGAACGTGGTACTGTATGGCCTTCTTGAAGAGTGTAATGTTGATAGGGATGCCATTAAAAAGCTTCAAAAAAAATAAAAACGATGTATATTCACAATACTGCTTGAGTGTATACTTTATCAAATAACTCATAGGTTTAAAAAATTTACTTAAGCCTAGTTGTTAATAGTGAGTGTGAGGTTGGGTATTTTTAAAAATGAGGTTGTGAATGTCAAAAAATAAATTAGATAAATCAATGTCTGAGTTTATTGACTTTCGTGATAGTGCGCAGGGTCTTTTTAATTCGCAATCAAGCATAATTGAGAGTGTACTGTCTTTGTTTAAAGATGTAGACGATTTCAGAAATGCAAATGGTGAACTTGATGAAAGACATAAAGGGATTTTAGAGGCTTATAATAAAATCATTCCAAGCGTTAAAGATGCATTAATTGCCATGAAGAAGTTTAACACTTCTCTCGAAAGTGATTATTTGAGTGGTGTAAATTTGCTTCAGCAACTCAAGGATGAGAAGAATGAAAAATAACCTTGAAATCGACATTGAAGAATTTAAAGATCTGCAATCTAATAATGTTAGGTTTACAAAAGAGGTTGAGCAGGCTGAAGATAATATTCAAAAACCTGCTAGGGATGATAAGACCAGAAATACTTTAACTCTAAGTTTTATTCTTGGTTTTTTTGGTTTGCTCGTTTTTTCATGTGTTTTTGTTTTGGTTTATAATAACTTCGCAGTGAAGTGGGCTGTCAAACTTAATCAAAACAAAGTTGCTGATATCGCTGCCAGCATACATCTGTTAGAGTTAGATAAAGTCTTGTCAATAATGATTGGAGCATTAGGAACATCTTTAGGCTTCATTATTGGATATTATTTTAAAGAAAAAAATAAGTGATCTGTTTAAATGAAAAAATCATGATCCCGATTGATTGTTTCTTGGGTTAAAAAACATATCTACCATTTAAATTATTGTGAGTTACAAAGTTAAAACCGCTTAAGTGCGGTTTTTTTATTGGGGTAAATATGGAAGTTATGATTGATGGCATGCGCTATACGCCGGTCACTGAGCGGGTATCGAACATCGGTATCGCCATCAGCACCCATAACCGCCATGACATTTTATCCCGTTCCCTTGAGCATCAACTGAAGTTTCTGCCGGCCGGTGCACTGGTGGTTGTTATTGATGACGGTTCAGCCAAACCGGTTGCAGGGCCGGAAGGCGTCAGAGTGATACGGCTTGAAACTTCACGGGGCATTGTGGCGGCTAAGAACACCAGCCTTGAGTCCCTGATTAATGCCGGTTGTGAGCATCTCTTCCTGTGGGACGATGATGCCTGGCCGATTGCTGGTGGCTGGGAGCTGGCCTATATCGAATCACCTGAGCCGCATCTTGCTTACCAGTTTCAGGACTGTGCTACCGGACAGAAGCTGAATGATATAGCGGTGCTGTATCGGGATGATCGGCACGTCGCCTACACCGGCCAGCGAGGGGTGATGCTTTATTACCATCGCAGTGCAATTGAAAAGGTTGGGGGTTTCGATCCTATCTATCAGCGCGGTATGTATGAGCACTCTGATTTAGCGTTGCGCATCCACAATGCCGGGTTAACGAGCTGGGCGTTTGCTGATGTCGCTGGCTCCGAAAAGCTAATTTACTCGCTTGATGAGCATTAGGCCGTTGAGCGTTCCGTTCCTAAGCCTGACCGTGAGGCACAGGTAAAACGCAACGTCACGATTCACAATGAACGCCGCAACAGCGGTTACACCGGTTACGCAGAGTACCGGCAGCAGCGCAACGTGGTGATTACCACACTGCTGACAAGCCAGCCTGACCCACAGCGCAACACCAGAATCACGGCATCGCCTGACCTGCTGGCTAAGTGGGCGGCATCGGTCAATGGCGGTGATGCGGTCGTGTTAACCGATGAGCTGACTACAGCACCTGCAGGCACGTCGCTGGTAGCCGTTACTGATGTGAAGATGAATGTTTACTTCAGGCGCTGGCTGCATATCTGGCAGCACCTTCGCGATCATCCTGAATATAACTTCGTCTGGTGTACCGATGGTACTGACGTTGAGATGCTGCACGAACCGTGGCAAGGGATGGAGCAGGGCAAAATTTACGTTGGTTCCGAACCTAAAACCTATGCAGACGCATGGGCTAAGCAGCAGCATCCTGAAGGTGTCTATCAGGCGTTTCTCGCTGAGCACCAGAATGATGTGATGCTGAATGCCGGTCTACTCGGTGGCAGTCGCGCTGACGTGATGGCAATAGCCCATGGCATCGTTCGCCTCTATTACCACATCGAATCACTGCGCTTCTGGAATCAGGAAGTAAAAGCTGCAGCAGTTGGCGACATGATTGCCTTTGGCATTGTTGCCCATCGTTACAGTCACAAGCTGGTTACTGGTCCGCGCGTGCATACAGTATTCAAGTCAGAAGGCATCGGTAAGGAGTTCGCCTGGTGGAAGCACAAATAAGTTTTGTGGTTGTGGGGCATTACTCACGCAGGCATCAGGCAGAACGCCTGGCACAGATGCTTAACGCTCACCTGCTGATTGATGAGGATAAGCATGGCGCGAACTGGAACCATCGCCGCGCTATCGAATGGGCCAGCCAGCAGAATTTACGAGTAGTAATTCTGGAAGACGATGCACTGCCGGTGTCTCTCTTCGCGCAGAAAGTGGCTGAGTGGCTGTCGCGCTTCCCAGATGACCTGCTGAGCTTTTACCTCGGTACCGGCAGGCCACCTCAGTATCAGCTTGAGATAGCAACGAAGCTGATTGATACAGATCGACGTCATGCGGATTACATCACACTCAACCGACTCATTCATGGCGTCTGCTACAGCGTACCAACGCAAAGGGTACAGCAGGTGCTGTCACGCTGGAATCATCGATCACCTGCTGACTATGCAGTGGGTGATGCATTTGGTGGACCGATAGTTTATCCGTGTTACTCGCTGGTGGATCACATGGACAGCGATACTGTTGAGATACACCCTGACAACGCACCGCGTACAGAGCGCCGCAGAGCATGGCGGCTGGACTTAAAGGAGCATCATGGCACGACTCGTAACGCTTAAGCCCCGGCTCTCAGTTGACCGAACGCAACGCGTGAGAACTGTAACCGTAGCTGAGACGCGCATCACTGGCTGGAAGCTGCAGGCACGGCGTAAGCGACTATGGTCTGCCAATCCATGCTGTGCGATGTGTGGCCGCCTTACTGAGTATCCTCACGGCTTCGAGCTGGACCACAAGGTTGCACTGCATCGGGGTGGTGAAGACATCGATGCCAACTGTCAAATTCTTTGCTGTGGTGCTGACGGGTGCCATCGCAGGAAGACCAATGACGACACGAAAGGCAATTGATAACAATTATCATTACCGCTGAATGATAGTTGCATTTGCAATCTCTTAAATGTGAATGATATCGATTATCACTTGAGGGTAGGGGGGGAGTCCGAAAGTTTCAGGGCTATCCTCTACGAAACCTCGCCCCCTCTCACGCACAGAAAATATCCCCTTTTGGAGGGTGTAAACATGTTAACAGCCCAGAAGCGAAAATTCGCGCTGGCGCTGATTTCCGGTATGTCGAAAAAAGATGCGGCTATAAAGGCTGGGTATTCCGCAAACTCCGCACGCTCCAAGGGTTCGCAGCTTGCTAAAGACCCGGAAGTCATCGCTTTTATGAGCCGCAAAAAGAATGAAAAAGTTGAAGTTGATGACGTGCCAACGCATGGAAAAAAAGTTAATACCCCAGCGATAAACACGCCACTGAATCCTGATCCCGAGCCAGTGCCGGAAATTGTCCGGGCGGCTGGTGAGTATGATGACCCGCTTGAGTTTCTGAAGTCGGTTATGAATGACCGTGCTGAGGATATTGATACCCGCAAAGATGCCGCAAAGGCGATGCTCCCCTACCTACATAGCAAAAAAGGTGAGGGCGGCAAGAAGGATGCGAAGCAGGCTGCTGCTAAGGCGGTTGCCAGCAAGTTCATGGGCATGGCTCCGCCACAGCTGATTGTGAATAACGGGAGATAAAGATGCCTGAATGGTCCACCGCATGCGCTGACTGGGCCAGCAGGCTCATTAACCGTGAGTCAATAATTCCGCCGCCTATTTTCAGAGATTCTGGTGAGCACGCACTGTCTATCTTTAAAGAACTCAGGGTAACTGACCTGCCTGGAAAGCCGACATTTGGCGAGTGTTCAGAACAGTGGGTGTTTGATTTTGTTCTGGCAATATTCGGCGGCTATGACCAGCAAACCGGCAATCAGATGATCCGGGAGTATGGTCTTCTCATCAGCAAGAAGAACACGAAATCAACTATTGCTGCCGGGATTATGCTGACCGCGCTGATTATCTGCTGGCGTGCTGATGAAGAGCATCTGATTCTGGCACCGACAAAAGAGGTTGCCGACAACTGCTTTAAACCCGCTGCCAGCATGGTCCGTGAAGATGAAGAGCTCTCAGCACTTTTTCACGTTCAGGATCACATTCGCACCATTACCCATCGGGTTAATCGCAACAGCCTGAAGGTCGTGGCTGCTGACAGCGATACGGTGTCGGGCAAAAAGGCCGGTCGAATTCTGGTGGAGGAATTGTGGCTGTTTGGCAAAAATGCCAAAGCGGATGCGATGTTTATTGAGGCGCTGGGCGGGCAGGTGTCGCGTAATGAAGGCTGGGTAATTTACCTGAGCACGCAGAGCGATGAGCCGCCTGCAGGTGTCTTCAAAAAGAAACTGGATTACTGGCGTAACGTCCGTGACGGGATCATAAAGGATGGCAAAACGCTCGGCATCCTTTATGAGTTCCCTCCTGAAATGGTGGAAAATGAAGGTTTCCGCAACCCGGATAACTTTTATATCACCAACCCGAACATGGGCCGCTCTGTCAGTAAAGAGTGGCTTGATGATGAGTATCTTAAGCGGTCGCAGGAAGATGAAGGCAGCCTGAGAAAGTTTCTCGCCAAACATCTGAACGTTGAAATCGGCATGAATCTCCGTAACGACCGCTGGGCCGGTGCGGAGTTCTGGGAAACGCAGTCTGATCCGTCTGTGACATTCAAACAGATTTTAACCCGGTGCGAAGTTATCACTGTCGGCATTGACGGGGGCGGGCTGGATGACCTTCTGGGGCTTTCTGTGGCCGGTCGCGATAAGAAAACCCGCGACTGGCTCACCTGGTCTCATGCCTGGTGCCATGAAAAGATGCTGGAGCGCCGCAAAAGCGAAGAAAGCAAACTGCGTGACTTTGAAAAGCAGGGCGATCTTACCATCGTGAAAAGAGTTGGTGATGATGCGGATGAAGTTGCGATGTATGTATCGCAGATTTACGAAGCAGGCCTGCTGGATAAGGTAGGTATGGACCCGGCAGGGATCGGGGTGCTATTGGATACGCTGATTGATGCAGGAATACCGCAGGATTCAGTTGTGGGTGTCAGTCAGGGCTGGCGGCTGGGCGGCGCATGTAAGACTACTGAGCGCAAACTGGCAGAGGGTGCTCTGAAGCATGCACCTCAGCCCCTGATGAACTGGTGCGTTGGTAACGCCAAAGTTGTCATCAGCGGCAATGCACCACTGGTAACCAAGGGTGCCAGCGGCGTCGGTAAAATCGACCCGCTGATGGCTCTCTTTAATGCCATATATCTGATGGCGCTGAATCCGGCTGCTACCAAAAAAGAATACAGCGTGTTTTTCATTTAGAAATTCCGCTTTCAACGACCCGCTCCGGCGGGTTTTTTCGTTTCTGGAGAAAGGGAAATGAAGAATCAGCACGCCGTCAGCCTTCTGAAGGTGAAGGCGGTCAATGAGGATACGCGGGAAATCACTGGCATTGCGACAACGCCGTCACCGGATCGGTATGGCGACATCGTGATGCCCGAGGGTGCAAAGTTCCAGCTGCCTATCCCGCTGCTCTGGCAGCATGACCATCAGTCTCCCATCGGCCAAGTGACCAGCGCCAAGGTTACCGCTGAGGGTATCGAAATCAAAGCCACACTGGCGCAGGCAGATGCACCCAGTCAGCTCGCGGCACGACTTGAAGAAGCATGGCAGAGCATCCGGCTTGGCCTTGTAAAAGGATTGTCGATCGGCTTCCGGCCTATTGAATACGCCTACATCGACGAAGGCGGCATCCGGTTCACGAAGTGGGAGTGGTACGAACTCTCTGTCGTAACGGTGCCGGCCAATGCCGAAGGCACGATCCAGACCGTTAAATCCATCGATGAGAAGCTGCGGGCCGCGTCAGGCGTAGTGCAGAACGACTCGAAAAAAATAAAACCCGCTGGCGCTACAGCAGTTAAAAATTCTCAGACTAAAGGAACCAAGATGAACATTGCCGAGATGATTAAAACTTTCGAAACCAAGCGCGCTACGCTCGATGCTGAGCGTCAAAATGTTATGTCAAAAGCCTTCGATGAAGGCCGCACGCTTGATGCGGAAGAAGAAGATAAGTATGACGAAGTGAGTACGGAAATTAAATCCGTTGATGCGCACCTGGCTCGCCTTCGTGACATGGAATCAACTAAAGCCGCGACCGCTCAACCGGTTCAGAAAGCAGCAGGTGGTACGGTGGTAAACACTGTTGATAACCGCGCTCCTGCGGTGATCCATGTTGAGAAGCCGCTGGAAAAAGGGATCGCTTTTGCGCGTTTCGCCAAGTCACTGGCCGCTGCAAATGGCAGCCGTACCGAAGCGCTGGAGATCGCAAAGCGTCAGTATCCGCGAGATGCCAAGCTTCACCACGTTCTGAAGGCTGCTGTAGGTGCAGGTACCACAACTGATCCGCAGTGGGCTGGCAGCCTGGTGGAGTATCAGGAGTACGCTCAGGACTTCGTCGAATTCTTGCGGCCACAGACCATTATCGGCCGCTTTGGTCAGGGGGATATTCCTGCACTGCGTCAGGTTCCGTTCAACATCCGCATTCCGGCTCAGACTTCTGGCGGCTCTGCGAACTGGGTTGGTCAGGGTAAAGCTAAACCCCTGACTAAATTCGATTTTGAATCAATCACCTTTGGCTTCTCCAAAGTCGCTGCCATTGCTGTGCTGACTGATGAGCTGATCCGCTTCTCTAATCCTGCCGCTGATGCACTGGTGCGCAACAGCCTGGCTGAAGCGGTAATCGCCCGACTGGATGCTGACTTTGTCAATCCGGCAAAAGCAGAAGTCGCTAACGTGTCTCCGGCCTCTATCACCAATGGCGCGCAGCAAATTCCAAGTGCAGGCAACCCTGACACCGACAGCACTAACGCATTTCAGGTGTTTATCGATGCGGGTCTGCAACCGACTGGTGGCGTATGGCTGATGTCCAGCACTACAGCGCTGGCACTGTCAAAACGTAAAAATGCGCTGGGCCAGAGAGAGTATCCGGACATGACCATGTTTGGCGGTACTTTCGAAGGTCTGCCGGCCATCGTCTCTCAGTATGTAGGTAATCTTCTGGTGCTGGTTAACGCGCCGGATATCTACCTGGCAGATGATGGTGGCGTTGCGGTTGATATGTCCCGTGAGGCATCTCTTGAAATGGAGAGCGAACCTACCGGCGACAGCATCACGCCGAATCCGACTGAAATGGTTTCCATGTTCCAGACCAACAGCGTGGCAATCCGCGCCGAACGCTGGATCAACTGGAAGCGTCGCCGTACTGCGGCGGTGGCGGTGATTACCGGTGTTAATTACAGCGCTAACGCTGGCAGCTAAGGAGATGCGGGGAGAAATCCCCGCTCTTTTCTCTATGAAACAGGTTCGTTATCTCAAAAACACCCACGATGCACATGCGGGTGAGAAACGCTTTCTGCGTGACGATCACGCTGAGGTTCTCCGCTTAACCGGCCATGTTGAATTTATCGATATTGTCGAGAAAAAGGCAAAGAGCCAGAAAAAGAATTAACGCTCAGGAGAAGCAGCCAATGTTCGGTTTCCGCAAAAAACCAAAGGAAGAAAAGGCGCTTCAGGCTGCTAATGGTGGCTGGTGGCGAAGGATTTTTGAGTCATTTTCCGGCGCATGGCAGCGAAATATAGAAGTAGACAGTACAACAGTGCTGGCTTACCACGCGGTCTTCACCTGTATTTCTCTAATTGCCGCAGATATCGCGAAAATGCCGATATTGCTTAAAAAGAAACTGAGCAGCGGTATCTGGACGGATCACAGCGATGCGAAGATTTCTCCGTTGCTGAGAAAGCCAAACAGCTTTCAGACACGCATGCAGTTCTTCGAGTGCTGGATGAATTCAAAGCTTTCTGATGGCAACACCTATGTGCTGAAGTTGCGTGATGTCAGCGGGAACGTTAAGCAACTGCGCGTGCTGGACCCAAACAAAGTTACGCCTTACGTGACCGATGATGGAGAAATTTTCTATCAGGTCAGGCCGGATAATATTCACGGGCTGGAGCAGCAGGTAATGGTGCCGGCACGGGAAATTATTCACGATCGGTTCAACTGCTTTTTCCATCCTCTTTGCGGACTGTCACCCATTTATGCCTGTGGGCTGACAGCAATGCAGGGCGATGCGATCCTGACAAACTCCGCAAATCATTTTAAAAACGGCGGAAAACCCGGAGGCGTTATTAAAGTTCCGGGGGCGGTCGATGCAGATAAAGCACGGGAAATAAAACAGAACTGGGACGAGGGTTATTCCGGCGAAAATGCCGGAAGAACAGCATTGCTGGCTGATAATGCATCATTTGAAGTTATTGCTATGACAGCCGTAGATGCTCAGATGGTGGAGCAGTTAAAACTGACTGCTGAAATCATCTGCTCAACATTCCACGTCCCGATTTATAAGGTCAACACGGCATCAACACCGTCCTATAACAATATTGAAGCTCTCGACCAGGGGTATTACTCGCAGTGTCTCCAGACACACATTGAAGGTATTGAACTTCTTCTGGATGAGGCATTAGAACTGGACGCGCAGACCGGGGTGGAATTCGACCTGAATACACTGATCCGCATGGACACTGAAGGGCGTTACAAAACTTACAGCGAAGGCATCGGTGCTGGTTTCCTCACCCCCAATCAGGCACGCAAAAGCGAAAATATGCCGCCTGTTGAAGGTGGCGATACACCATATCTGCAGCAGCAGAACTATGCGCTGTCAGCTTTAGCCAGAAGGGACGCCAGTGACGATCCGTTTGGCACTCAATCCAAATCTGAAGCGGCCATCACGCCGACACCACCTGTTGACGATGAAAGCAGCAAAGCTCTTACTGAGCATGAGCATTTCATGGTCAAGGCAATGCTGAAAGGACTGCTTACCCATGAATGAACGTGACATGTCACTGCTTAAGGCGGTCAGCGAAGCAGTAAAAGAGCAGCTGTCAGCAGTGCAACAACGCTATGAAACCACGCTGAAGGAACAGGCTGAAGAAATTAACAGGCTTAAATCTCAGGTCGAAGAGTATCAACAGTCAGTACCGGATGAGCAGGCTATTGCCGATTTAGTACTGGCGAAGATTTATGTTCCTGCCGCGCCGGCGCTGCCGGATATCGCGCAGATGGTGAAAGATGAGGTGGCTGAGATTCCGGTGCCGGAATCGCCAGTTCTGCCTGATATTGACGGCATGATACAACGGGCCGTTTCTGCCGTTGTGGTGCCGCAACCCGAGCCGCTGCCGGATATCATGCAGATGGTGAAAGATGCGGTGGCTGAGATTCCGGTGCCGGAATCGCCAGTTCTGCCGGATATTGACGGCATGATACAACGGGCCGTTTCTGCCATTGAAATGCCGCAACCCGAGCCGCTGCCGGATATCGCGCAGATGGTGAAAGATGCGGTGGCTAAAATACCTAAGCCGGAAGATGGTGAGCCTGGCGAAGATGGAAAAGACGCGCTTCAGATTGAAATTATGCCGCATATCGATGCTGAGAAATCATACCCGCGTGGCACCTATGCTATTCATCATGGCGGCCTGTGGCGTTCATTCCAGAAAACAACGGGTATGAATGGCTGGGAGTGCCTGGTAGACGGTATCAGCGACATTGATATCACTCAGGCCGAAGATCGTCAGTTCACTGTCACCGCGGTTAAATCAAGCGGTGAAAAAACAGAGAAAACGTTCAGCATGCCGGTAATGATCTACCGCGACATTTTCAAAGACGGCGTGAAGTATTACCCGGGTGACAGCGTTACGTGGGGCGGTTCGGTCTGGTACTGCCATCAGGAAACAGGCGATAAGCCTGGTGAAGATGGCTCTAAAGGCTGGAAACTTGCTGTTAAGCGCGGTCGTGATGCGAGGGCTAAGTGATGCTGGAATTTGTAACGCTTAGCGAAGCCAAAGATCATCTGCGTATTGATACCGATGATGGTGATTCAGATCTGCAGCTAAAAATTTACTCTGCGAGTGCGGCCGTACTGGATTACATACAGGGGAGCCGTGACAAAGTTGTCGGCGAAGATGGAAAAATCATTGACGCCGCACCTGAACTTCAGCGCGTAAAACAGGCAACACTGATTTTAATAGGCATCCTTGATCGCGTCCGTGGCGGCGAGGAAGAGAGCCAGTATAAGCAGGGCGAATTACCTTACTCTGTGACATGCCTCATTTATTCCCTTCGTAAACCAACCATTCTCTGAGCGCAGGAGCATATATGGCATGCAGTGGATGTCAGGCGCGCCGTGACTGGATAAAGAAATGGACCAGAATCGCCTATGAACGAGCAACAGGTAAGCGAACTGCTGAAAGCGATGTCAGCGCAAACAAAAGCAATGACCGATCAGACAGCGGCAATAAGCCGCCTGGCTGAATCAAACGAGTCGTTAGCCGCGGTGCTTTATCAGACCTTTGCTGATGAGGTGCAGGATGATATGCCGGCTGCCACTTATCTAAGCGGAAAGCCAAAGGGGTAGTTCATGCAGGCAGGAAAATTGAGGCATCGCGTCTCGTTTCAGGAGCCGGTTAAAACCCAGAACCCTTTAACCGGAGCAACCGTCAACTCATGGCAGGAAATTCAAAAGTTATGGGCTGACGTTGTACCACTGTCAGCGCGGGAGTTTATAGCGGCGCAGGCTACTCAGGCTGAGATCACAACGCGCATAACGATCCGTTTCCGCAGCGACATCACCTCAAAACATCGCATCGTATACGGGAATAAAATATTCAACATTGAGGGTGTACTTCCTGACCCTGAAAGTGGCCGGGATTACCTGACATTGCCGTGTTCGGAGGGCGTTAACGATGGCTGATGGTGTTGGGTTTTCCTTGACCGGTCTGGATACGCTGCTTGGCCGGCTGGATTCAATAAGCGATGACCTGAAGAAAAAAGGGGGCAGGGCAGCACTACGCAGAGCAGGAAATGTCATTGTGGACAGGGCAAAGGCTAATGCTCGTCGCGTTGATGATATTCATACCGGGCGGAGCATCGCCGACAACATAGCACTGCGGTGGAACGGGCGCGTATTCCGGCGCACCGGTGATCTTGCCTTTCGGATCGGCGTACTACACGGTGCAGTACTCAAAAATCATCCTGATAAAGCTGTGAATGCACCAACCCCTCACTGGCGTTTACTGGAGTTTGGTACTGAAAAAATGCGGGCTCAGCCAATTATGCGGCCAGCTGCTGAGAACGGTGTGGATATGGTCATCAACACGTTCGCCAATGAATACGATAAGGCGCTGGACCGGGCTATTGCCCGCGCCCGAAAAAAAGGGACACAGACATGATTGCACCAATCTTTCCGGTCTGTTCCTCCAGTGCTGCAGTGAATGCGCTGATTGGTGGTGATCGCCTCAGGCTTTATCCGTTCGGCCTTCAGGATGATGATGTCATCTATCCCTATGCGGTATGGCAGAACATCAGCGGTGATCCAGAAAATTATCTTGGACAACGACCTGACGCGGACTCGTTTACGCTGCAGGTTGATGTCTATGCGAATACCCCCGACGAAGCAATCGCCGTCGCCGCTGCTCTGCGAGACGCGATTGAGCCACACGCAAATATAGCGCGCTGGGGAGCTCAGACTCGCGACAGTGAAACTAAACGCTACCGCTACTCATTTGATGTGGACTGGATAGTCCTTCGCTAATCACCTCACCAACTAACCAACCGGCCCTGAGCCGGTTTTTTTACGTCCGGAGATAACCATGTCTGTACTGACGCAGGGCACACAGCTCTATGTGTTTGCAAATAACACGGTGAGTGAAATCGAGTGCATTACCGCATTCAACCCGGGCAGTAGCCCGGCGGATCAGATTGAAGATACCTGTCTGAGTGAGAAAAGTACGCGCACCTATAAGAAAGGTCTGCGCACGCCGGCTCAGGCATCGGCAACGCTCAATGCTGACCCCAAAAATGCCAGCCACCTGATGCTAAGCAATCTCGCAGAAACCTCTGACCAGACAGATCTGGTATTCGCTATCGGCTGGTCAGATGGCGAATCAGTGCCAACCGTGGCCGCTGCGAATGCACCAAACGCTGTTGATGGGCTCAACCTGCCTGACGACCGCACCTGGTATGTGTTCAAAGGGTACGTCGCCGATTTCCCTTTTGATTTCCAGGCTAACACGGTGGTTCAGACCACGGCGACCATTCAGCGCTCCGGAGCCGGTGCGTGGATTCCAAAGGCTGAATCCGGCTCCTAATTCACCGGGGCTCCGGCCCCAATTCATAGCAGGATAAGCATGAAACTGACGCTTGAAGCACTCAAATCCTCCGGAGCCTTTACCGGGCGACCGGTCGAAAAAGAAATTAACTGGAAGCAGGGCGATAAAGATTTTACCGCTACGGTCTATGTGCGTCCTATGGGCTATCACACTGCAACCTCAGATGTTTTAGCAATGGGCGGGAAGGTGGACGGAGTGGCCGGTCGCATCGCTGCATCAATCTGTGATGAATTCGGCAAGCCAATTTTTACCCCGGCAGACATTACCGGTGAGGCTGACCCGGATCGTGGCTCTCTTGATGGCGCGCTGACCATTGCACTGCTGGTGGCGATTCAGGAAGTTAACGACTTGGGAAAGACTTCGAGCTCAGTGCCGAAGACGAATTCTGGTGCGAGCTCGTCCTCAACGGTATCGGCGGGCGCACCATCGCCGAAGCGCGTGAAGCGATCAGCTTCAAAGAGTCGCAGCTCTGGGCGAAATTCCGGGAACGCTACGGAAGCCTGAACCCCATGATGCGCACCGAATGGGGAGCGGGGGTTGTTGCAAGTACCATTGCCAATGTGAACCGGGATGCTAAAACGCCGCCGTTCAGCCCGACCGACTTCACGCTGCATTTCACAAAAGTCACTGCTGCTGATGAGCCGATTTCACTTGATGAAGCCATGACCAGCTGGGGATAACGGCCGCCAGACGGAGAGTTTATGGCTTCAAAATCACTTGGCACCCTGACGATTGACCTTATTGCTAAGGTGGGCGGCTTCGTTTCAGGCATGGATAAGGCGGAGCGTGCCTCTGAAAAATGGGCTAAGCAGGTCCAGAAAGATTCTGCTGCCAGCTCTGCTGCACTGCTTTCAGTGGGGGGCGCGGTACAGGCAGCTGCATTAGCCGCAGGCACAGCCGGTTTCGCTTTACTGAAATCGACCTCAGAACAGGTGAACGCCACAGACCAGTGGGCGAAATCGCTGAAGATGTCCACGCAGGAACTTCTTGCCTGGCAGTTTGCTGCAGAAAAAGCCGGTATATCCGGTGACAATATGGCTGACATCTTCAAAGACATCAGCGATAAAATCGGTGATGCGGTCCTGAATAAGTCAGGTGAGGCCGTTGATGCACTTAACTCGCTTGGCCTGTCTGCCGACAAGCTGTCGAAGGTATCACCGGACAAGCAGTTGCTGGCGATCGGCGAAGCGCTGGGCAAAATCAGCACCAACGCCGGCAAGGTCACCATCCTTGAAAGCCTGGGCAATGACCTCACAAAACTTCTTCCGCTATTCGACAACAATAATGCGAAGCTGACACAGTTCATACAGTTGGCAAAAGATTATGGCGTCGCGCCTGACCCGCAATCCATTGATGACCTGGTTAAGGTCAATGCCCTGTTTCAGGATATGGAAGCGCAGGTTAAAGGGCTGAAGATGGAGATTGCAGCCGGACTTGCGCACGTTGACCTGAGTCCGCTGAATAACTCCCTGTCAGAAATTCATGATGTACTGACCGATCCGAAAGTGCTGCAGGGTATCGCCGATTTGGTCAGCCAGGTGGCGCAGCTTGCCGGATGGCTGATTAAAGCCGCAGCCGGCGCAGGGAAACTCGCCACATCTTCATCCAACCGGATGGCCGCGCTGGGTAACCGGGTTGATATGAATAACCCGGACCAGATTCAGGCACGCATTGATTACCTCAACAGCAACGCAAAAGATCGCGGCAACGGAATGTATGACGGCAGTCAGACCTTCCTCGGCTGGATCATGGGTAAAGACGACAGCGTTAAGGCTATATCGGACGAAATTGCGACGCTGACTGGCCGCCTGGCAGAGCTGAACAAGCAGCCGAAAGATATCAGGGTCTCACCTGACGTCACACCTGCCAGTGCGTCATCGCTGCTGAACTTCGGTCTCGCTCCGGGACAGACCAACGGGAAGCCGCCGAAGGATACCGCAGGGGCTAAACTGGAGTCGGCATTTAAAGCGGTTGAGCGCAGTTACATGCGCCAGATTGAGCTCATCGACACCACGGGTAAAAAGACCGCTGTAGTCACTGAGCAGCAAAAGCTTCAGTTTGATATTGCTGACGGTAAGCTGCAGGGGCTGAACGCCACGCAGCAGAAACGCCTGGAGTCGCTGGCACAGGAAGTTGACCGGCTGAACGCTGTCAAAAAGGCGAATGAAGAAAATGCCAAGGTGGCTGCCTTTGTTGCCAACCTGCAGGCACAGAACAGCAACGCTAAATCATCACTGAATATTGACGTTCAGGGAGCTGGTGCTGGCGACAAAGAGCGGCAGCGCATGAAAGAACGGCTGAATATTGAAAGGGAATATCTGGATCAACAGCGTGAACTGCAGACGCAATATCAGTCGGGCGACATCACCAAATCACTTTATGACAGAGAAACCAGCGCGATCAGTAGCGCCATGAGTGATCGCCTTAAAATGCAGGAGGATTATTACAAAAGCATGGATGCCATGCAGACAGACTGGATGGGTGGCGTGAGTGACGGCCTGGCTAACTGGCTGGATACCTCATCAAATTATTCAGCCTCAGCGGCAAGCGTTGTCAGCAGTTCAATGGATAGTGCTCTGGATAACGTATCGTCCATGCTTATGGGTAATAAAGCCAGCTGGAAGGATTGGACTTCATCAGTACTCAGCATGATCGCTAAAGTTGCTCTGCAGATGGCCGCTGTAAACCTTATAGGCGGACTGGTGAGTTCAGTCGGCGGCGCTGCTGTTGGCGCAGCATCGGCTGGCGGTGGCACAGCGAATAACTCATTCAGCAGTGGTTCCTACAACAACCTGACGCTTAACGCCAAAGGCGGCGTGTATGAGTCGCATGACCTGAGCCAGTACAGCGGATCGGTCGTCAGTTCTCCGACGCTGTTCGCCTTCGCTAAGGGTGCCGGTCTGATGGGGGAGGCCGGTCCTGAAGCGATAATGCCGCTGACGCGTGCGGCAGATGGCTCACTTGGTGTGCGCGCAATAGGCAGTGGTGGTGGCAGCGGCGGTACGTCTATTTCTGTCAGCGCACCTGTCACAGTTGAGGGTGGCGGGGCCGGTGAAACCAGCAGCACCAACACGGCCAATACTGCCCGACAGCTGCAGAGCATGATCCAGACTGTACTTTCGGACCGTCTTAAGAAAGAGATACTGCCTGGCGGCATACTTTACCGCGGCGGATAACATTGATGGTGAAAAATGGCGATTGATACTTTTAGCTGGTGCGTCAGAACAGGGGCGACCGAAGAGATCACCGTTGCCACCCTTCAGGCTCAGTTCGGTGAGGGATATAAACAGGTTGCCGGTGTCGGGATTAATGACCAGCGTGAATCGTGGCCGGTTACCTGCAGCGGCAGTAAAGCTGAGATGGCTACGGTGAGAGCTTTTCTCAAAGCACATGTCACGGCCTCATGCTGGTGGGTGAATCCGTGGGATGAGAAAAAGCTTTATCGCATTAAGGCGGACTCAATACGTCCCGTCTTCATCAACGGTAACTTTGTCGAGATCAGCTTTACCTTCGAGCAGTCTTTCGCACCGTGACATGTCACGATAACAACAGGGCGCTGATGCGCCCTTTTTTATTGGGTGAAAAATGAGTTTTAACCAGGACATTCAGGCGCTGGAGCCGGGGAGTCTGGTCCAGCTGATTGAGATTGACGGTACAGCCTTTGGGCTTGATACCGTGCTGCGCTTTCATGCGTATAACCTGCCGACCGAAGGCTGGAAGTCTTTTGCAGCGGAAAACCTGCCATCAATCATCTGGCAGGGCAATGAGTACGATCCTCACCCGTATGAGCTGACCGGCATGGAGATGAGCAGTACCGGTTCACAGCCGACGCCAAAGCTTTCTGTTGGCAACGTGGGCAACTATGTCACCGCACTCTGCCTGCAGTTTGACGACATGGTTAAGGCTAAGGTCCGCATTCATACCACGCTGGCAAAGTATCTTGATGCGGCAAACTGGACGGCAGGCAACCCCAACGCCAATCCGCAGGAAGAGCGGGTACAGCTGTTTTATGTGAACGCTAAAACGTCTGAAACGCGCACCCAGGTGGATTTTGAACTCTGTTCACCCTTTGACATTCAGAGCCTGCAGTTGCCATCGCGTCAGATTACGCCGGTATGCACCTGGTGCATGCGTGGCTGGTATCGTACCGGCACCGGATGTGATTACGCGGGCAACCGGTACTTTGCGAAAGATGGCACGCCCACGAATGACCCGTCTAAAGATGTTTGTGGAGGTCGCCTGGCTGACTGTAAGGCCCGGTTTGGTGAAGACCAGCCGCTGCCATTCGGCGGGTTCCCGGCTGCAAACCTTCAGGGTAAATAACCATGCGTAAAAAAATTCTTGAGGCGATACGTGAACACGTCGCTGCCGAATACCCGAAAGAGGCTTGCGGTCTGGTCATTCAGTCTGGCCGGACCCAGACCTACGTCCCCTGCAGGAATATCGCTGAATCGCCGACTGAGCATTTCACGCTGTCGCCGGAGGATAAGCGGGCAGCGGAAGCGCAGGGTGACATTCTGATGGTCATCCATTCTCACCCGGACGTGCCGCAGCTTATCCCGTCAGAACGTGACCGGGTTCAGTGCGACTTCTCCGGCGTGGAGTGGGGGATCATGTCGTGGCCGGATGGTGACTTCTGCACCATCAGCCCCCGCACTGAACGCGACTATACAGGTCGTCCCTGGCTGATTGGCGGTAATGACTGCTGGACACTCATCATGGACTACTACCAGCGTGAGCACGGCATCACCCTTAAAAACTGGTCTGTTGATTATGAGTGGTGGGTGGACGGCAAAGAAAACCTGTATGACGACAACTGGCAGTCGGAGGGGTTTGTGGAGATTGAACCAGCGGAAATGCGTGAGGGCGACATGATCATGATGCGCATCAGCGCCCCGGTAACGAACCACGCCGCAATCTATCTGGGCAACAATATCATTCTTCATCATAACGCCGGGAGCCTGTCTACGCGGGTGCCTTATGGCGAATACTGGCGTAACCGTACCGTGCGCATCGTGCGCCGAAAGGAGCTGATGGATGCTTAAAACCATGCGACTTAAAGGCCGGATGGCAAAAATGTTTGGTCAGGTGCACCAGTTTCACGTCGCCGATTTGCGGGAGCTGCTGCGTGCGATGTGCTCACAGGTGCCGGGGTTCAAAAAGTATGTGTCGAATGCGCATCTTAACGGTGTTCGCTTTGCCTTTTTCAGCGGCAAAGACAACATTGGCCTGCAGGAATTTGATATGTCTTCTGCCGCGACTGAGTTTGAAATGGAGCCGGTTCTGGAGGGTTCGAAGCGGGGCGGCACGCTGCAGATCATCATCGGGGCCGTTGCGATTGTGGCCGCGTTCTTCACAGCGGGTGCGTCACTGGCTGCATATGGTGCGGCTATCGGTACCACGACCGCAGTCGGTCTGGCTACTACAGCACTGACCAGTATCGGTATCAGCATGCTGCTGGGCGGTGTCGTACAGATGCTGACGCCGCAACCCAAGCTCAACGTGGGTGCGTCATCCAGCACGGACAATAAGCCGAACTATGCGTTCGGTGCGCCGGTGAATACCGTTGCCATGGGGTATCCGGTTCCGGTTCTTTACGGGACGCGTGAAATTGGCGGCGCGATCATCAGCGCAGGTAGCTTTACCAGCGACCAGCAATAAAATGACGTTAGGAAAAAGTCTTATTTTTTTAGGGGATACATCCGTGGCTACTGAGTGTTACTGGAAAAGAGGGACTGAAGTGGGCATTTTGTGTCATAGCTTTTCACAAAATTTGTTCGTAACGTCAAAACGGTAGTATGATAAAGTATCAATTAAAGCTTCATTTCAACTATTGCATTCTGAGATTTTCTTAAAGTTTCTCTCAATACAGTCGATACTAAATTTGAATTCATCTAACGAGACATGTATGTCGCAAAAATCATCTGAAAATTTTACGTTAGCTCCAAGCGAAGACCGAGACGGCGCCTATGCTGAGGTCGTATCGTTGGTTCCCTATGAAACTTCAGCTGGTGGTGCATTTGTTAATGTTTCCTTTTTCTGTCCCAGAGTAGAGCATATCCTCAATGAAAATGGGGCTGTCGCTGATGCTTCAGTTAAGCTTTTCAAGGTGAAATCTGTAACTTTGCCAAAATCGGCGTTCTTGGACCTGAAAAACACTATAGATACATTAATTGAAAAAGAGGGTTGGTGATGACATCTCTTAACCTTTATGAAACATCTTCTCTAAGTCACCCATTTGCATGGGAGTCCTCCCCATTTGGCTCGGAAGTTATTACCTACGAGAAAAAATCTAAACCCATAACTTCTCGTGCCAGATTGCAAATAGGCAGTTTGATTTCTATGCAAACCAATGAAGTAGCATTACTATTTTGGCGTACCGTATATCAGGGTTTAAGAGGTAGAAGCAAAGCTCATGCAGGTGACTTTGTCGTCGATAGTACTCTTACTGTCGAGCAGCTTTTACAAATGATTGAGCAAAGATAGGCTACAGAGGTCAAGGATGGGGCTCAAAGGAACATTGTCTGGTCATTTTTTGGAAGGAGAAAATGATACACTTTTCTGTACAGATTGGCGTTATCTGACTCCAGACGAAAAGATAAGCATACTCACATTTATCAAAGACATTGATGAGCAGACTCATGTCATTGGTAAAAATAAAGAGTCGTGGTTAGATGATGACCGAGATGAAATTTTGGGAGCTGAAGGTTATAAAGATGAGAATTACTGGCATTATCATTGCGGCCCAGGGTGGTACCACAACACTTTTCGGTGTATGACAAAATGTCTTTATTTCAATCCAGGTGGTAAAGCTTCGCATGAATGCATTCACTACTATCCAGTACCAGAAGAAAACGGAAAGATAGTGGTTGTGGGATATTCACGAATCCACATTCCCTTTTTACGTTCTGACGATCCTCGAAACCCGTTTTTCAAATAGAAACCGCCATTTGGCGGTTTTTTTATGGGAAATTTCAACAGATAAAGTTAACAAACCACCGTTAGGTGGTTTTTTTATGGGTGAAATATGCGACTTCTCGAAGGTGCCGTGATTCAGGGCAGTAAGGGTGGCGGCGGTGGCGGCGCTCATACTCCGGTTGAACAGCCAGACGATCTGCTGTCTATCGCAAAATTAAAAATGCTGCTGGCGATCTCAGAGGGTGAGATTCAGGGGGATTTAACCGCTCAGCAGATTTACCTGAACGACACCCAACTGGCGAACGAAGACGGCACCTACAACTTTACCGGCGTAGTGTGGGACTGGCGTAAAGGTACGCAGGACCAGACCTATATTCAGGGTATGCCTGAAGTCGATAATGAGCTTTCGGTTGGCGTTACAGTAACGCAGGCCATCGCCTGGACCCGCCAGTTTACCAATCTGACCCTGGATGCCATACGCATTAAGCTGAGCCTGTCGGTGCAGTATGAGTATAAAGATAATGGCGATATGGTTGGTACCGTAACGCAGTATGCCATTGACCTGTCAACTGACGGCGGTTCATGGGTCACGGTAGTGGACGGAAGGTTTGCCGGTAAAACCACATCTGAATATCAGCGCGATCATCGCATCGACTTACCTAAAGCCACGTCTGGCTGGTCAGTCAGGGTGCGTCGCATTACCGCTGATTCCTCATCCTCAAAGCTGATTAACGCTTTCAAAGTTTTTTCGTTCGCAGAGGTCATCGACAGCAAACTGCGCTACCCCAATACTGCGCTGCTGTATATCGAGGTTAATGCCAGTCAGTTCAGCGGTCAGGCACCAAAAGTAACGTGCAAGCCAAAAGGGCGGCTGGTTCGCGTTCCGACAACCTATGACCCTGTTTCACGCACTTATGCCGGAACATGGCAGGGTGATTTCAAATACGCCTATACCGACAACCCGGCATGGATTTTCTATGACCTGGTGCTGGATAAAATCTTTGGTATGGGGACGCGTGTCGATGCAACCATGATCGACAAGTGGGAGCTTTACAGTATTTCGCAGTACTGCGATCAGATGGTGTCTGACGGCGCAGGCGGCACGGAGCCGCGCTTTACCTGTAACGTATTCATCCAGAGTCAGCAGGATGCTTACACCGTGCTGAAGGATATTGCGGCGATATTTCGTGGCATCACATTCTGGGGCAATAGCCAGATTTTTGTGAATGCAGACGTGCCGCAGGTCGATTCAGACGGCAATGTTGACGTTGATTTCGTTTACCACGCGGCGAACGTCATTGACGGGCTGTTCACGTATGCCGGTGGCAGTTACAAAAACCGCTATTCATCCTGTCAGGTAAGCTGGTCCGATCCGATTAACCACTATTCCGACACTGTAGAGGGCGTTTACGACTCTGACCTAGTGCAGCGTTATGATGTGCGGGAGATGAGCCTTACGGCCATTGGTTGCACGTCTCAGAGCGAGGCGCACCGTCGCGGGCGCTGGGCCATTCTCTCCAATGCCAAAGATGGTACGGTTTCATTCGGCGTCGGCCTGGATGGTTATATTCCTATCCCCGCTGAAATCATCGGTGTGGCGGACCCATTCCGAAGCGGGAAGCAGAACGGCGGTCGCATCAGTTCTGTTAATGGCCTGCGCGTTACACTCGACCGCGCGATTGATTACGCAGCCGGTGACAGGCTGGTTGTGAACCTGCCGGACGGTACCGCGCAGACCCGCACAATTGGCAGCATCAGCGCCGATAAGAAAACGGTCAGCGTGAATACTTCATTCCGCATTACACCGGTTGCGGGCGCGGTATGGGCTATCGACAGCAATAATCTGGCAATTCAGTATTTCCGTGTGACCTCAGTAGCCGGGAACGATGACGGCACTTTTACCATTACCGGCGTGCAACACGACCCGAATAAGTACCGCTACATTGACGATGGCGTGCGCATCGAGCCAGCCCCAATCACGGTTACACCAATCAGCGTTCTGAAAGCGCCGTCCAACATCAAGATCAGTGAAGTCAGCTTTGTTGAGCAGGGCCTTTCTGTCTCCTCGATGCAGGTCACATGGGATCGTGTTGAGGGTGCAATCAGCTACGTTGCTCAGTGGCGAAAAGACAAAGGGGACTGGGTAAACGTCAGCCAGACCAGTGCGCAGGGTTTCAGCATTCAGGGCATTTATACCGGCGTCTATGATGTGCGGGTGCGCGGCGTTAACGCGGCGGAGGTTTCTTCCCCGTGGGGTTATGCTGACTCAACTTCGCTTACGGGCAAGGCGGGCAAGCCAGGCACACCAGTTAATCTCCGTGCAACTGATAACGTGGTATGGGCGATTGATGTGACGTGGGCATTTCCTGATGGCTCAGGCGACACCTCTTACACTGAAATTCAGGTGGCCACAACGCCGGACGGGCAAAGCCCGCAGTTCCTTGCTTATGTTCCTTATCCCGGCGTCAGCTATCAGCACGGCCCTATGCCCGCTGGCGTTCGCCGCTGGTACCGCGCCCGGCTGGTGGACCGTATCGGCAACACTGGCGACTGGACGACGTATGTTGAGGGCGCAAGCAGCGTAGATGCAACCGCGTTACTGGGTGACATTACCGAACAGGTTCTTAAAACCGATGCCGGTAAGCAGCTCATAGCCAAAGTTGATACCAATATCGATGCCATGCTGCAGAACGCGCTCAACCTCGACGCAACCGTTGATCATCAGATGGCTGAGTCAGGCAAAAACCGTGCTGATATCCTGACGGTCAAACAAACAATCGCGACAAACGATCAGGCTTATGCGCAGAAGTTTGAACAGGTGCAGGCCACAGTTGACCAGAATACTGCCGCAGTTCAGCAGACATCTACCGCGCTGGCCGATACCAACGGCAAGCTGTCAGCACAGTACTCTGTCAAAGTGGCCGTAGACAGCAACGGGCGTCAGTATGCTGCAGGTATGGGGATTGGAGTTGAGAACAGCCCTGCAGGTATGCAGACGCAGGTGCTGTTCCTCGCTGATCGGTTCGCTGTGATGTCACAGGTTGGAGCGACGCCGAAAACTTTCTTTGCCATTCAGAACGGCCAGACAATTATCAATCAGGCGTTTATTGGTGACGCGACTATTACCAGCGCAATGATTGCCGCCTATATCGAGTCCACAAACTACGTTGCTGGCGCTACGGGGTGGAGGCTCAGTAAAGACGGAACCTTTGAGAACAACGGCTATGAGCCTGGCAACGGACGAATGGTGCAAACGAATAACCAGATTAGCGTTTACGACGGAAATGGCGTATTGCGCGTCAGAATGGGGAAACTCAGCTAATGGCATATGGCTTCGGAACATGGGATGTCAGCGGCGTCGATAATAATACCGGGCTCGTTAAGATAAACGCGCTCGGCGTTATGCCTATTGACGCCACCAGTAACTACAATCAGGCATTTTCATTACCAGCCGGTTATTCCCTTGATTATCTTTTTCAGGCCAGCGGCGACAGGAGTGGTAATGGCAGAAAGAAGATATATGTAAGCGGTTCAAACATTGTTGTAGGCCAGGTATCAGGTTCGGATTACTCGGCTGGAACCTTTCCCAACGTTCCGGGCAATATATTGGTGTTCGTGAGGTAATATGTCCTACGGAGCAATGCTCACAGACTCAGCAGGCGTGCCATTTTATATTGGCGATACAATGCCATTAACCCTTCTTGAAAAGCGCGTGCTTAGTGTACCTGCGTCGTCAGGGAGTGGCACCGTGATAAATTTATTTAACAATGACGGGGTCATAAGGTTTGTTTTTGTTAACAGCAATGGTGCCCAGGGCAACGCCCAAAGCACGTGTGAAGCGCTGGAGTTATCTGGCGGGGTTTGGAGCTTGCGATGCGCTGGCGCGACAAGAACAGTCAGCGTTTATATTTTCGGCTATCAGTTTCAGCCCATTCCTGCCTGGGGGATTCAGATAAATGACCCTCAGGGCCGATGCATTCTGACAAATGAAACCAAGGTGTTACGTGATGTCCAGAAGCTAGGAGATGAAGGAGCTGACGCAGGGTCTGGATTCACCGCCAACTTTACCCTTAATGGAGAGTGGGCTGTAGCACCAGCGTATACTGGAAGCTATGTTGGTACAGTAAGCCAAGGCGGGCAGGTTTATCCGGTAGTGGCTCAGTATGCAAGCAGCGCAAGGTTCAACGGCAGCACGACGCAAATCACCAGCGGCTATATTGGCAACCTTAATACAGGAGGCGGAGGCACCGGCACTCTTACAAACTACCGAAACCGCTTGGTAGCTGTAAATGTTCAGCGATATTAAGATTATCGATCATTATGATTGATAAATAATTTTGATGTATTTTTGTGTTGAAGGTATAAAGCAGCGAACTAAACAAGGATGATGAAATGAAAAAAATTCTGTTATTAGCCGCTGCGTTGGTGCTCGCCGGATGTCAGACATTACCGCCTGTAAAGTGCTCTGCAATCGCCAGAA
Source organism: Pantoea sp. EKM20T (assembly GCF_011800485.1). Lineage (NCBI taxonomy): Bacteria > Pseudomonadati > Pseudomonadota > Gammaproteobacteria > Enterobacterales > Erwiniaceae > Pantoea > Pantoea sp. EKM20T. Next base: position 351,469 of record NZ_JAALFW010000002.1, read on the forward strand.
TTGGTGGACAGGATGTAAACGTCCCAGTATATGGTGTTAAGACGGAAGCAAACCAGACTAAGTATTACGCGGGAAATCCTTTTGGATGGAAATGGGTCTCGAAATCCAATTTCACCGAGAGCACTTGCGAAAAATAGTTAATAACTCAAATCAATGAACCCGGCCCCCGCGCCGGGTTTTTTATTGCCCGGAGAAAGCTATGCCAGCAGGCACTATTGCACTAACCAATAACTCTACGACTGTTACCGGTACAGGTACTAATTTCACATCAGAGCTGAAGGCTAATGATTTCCTGGTGGCAATTGTTGGCGGCGTGACTTATACGCTTGGCGTGCAGTCAGTTAATTCGGCCACAGGCCTCACGCTGATCACTGCTTACAATGGATCTACAGCAACAGGTGTGGCGTGGACAGCCGTGCCCAACGCAGCGCTGGTTGGCATAACAGCTCAGGTTGCAGCTGATGTTGCTAAGGCAATACGTGGGCTCAATCTCGACAAGGCCAACTGGCAGCAGGTATACAGCGCCTCGGGTACTATTACCGTTAATCTTCCTGATGGCAGCCAGTATAGCGGGCCATCATGGAATGCCGTCGCTAGCTCCGTCACAGGCAAGATGGATAAAGCGAAAAACTTGGAGGACCTGACAGATAAATCTGCCGCTCGCACAAACCTTGGTTTTGTAGATGGGGGGCTTCCAGTATCTTTGGGTGGCACAGGAGGCAAAACACAAGCTGCTGCTCGTTCAGGTCTGGGATTAAAATCAGGAGCCGTAACTGATGCTGTCGGTAGTACAGATACATCGAATGGGTTTGGTAAAATCCCCCTTCTTGGTTCGACTTATACTCCCGGCAATGGACAAAGGGCGTTCACTTTTGCCTCTAGCAACACGCCTGCATTTTCTGGTGCGAATGATGGTAGCTGGACGACGCCGCTGGTAATCAGCAATGGTGGCAACAATTCAGCATCCGCAGCTGTAGTGTTTATCCGGGATGGGAATTTTGCGAATTACTTTGGTATTGATCAGGACAATCAGTGGGCGCACGGGGGGTGGTCAACTCCGGGGGCTCGCTATCGTTTCTGGTCAGAAAGAATTACCACCGTTGACGGTAACGGCTTTATCAAGCGAGCATCGCCAATAGTGCGCGTTGCTGAGACGGGCGAGGCCATGCCTGAGAATTTTGGCGAGGGAAATTTCATCGTTGGTGAGTTATGTGCTGTGAACGACGAAGCAGAAGGGGTGACTGTAACTAAGACTGAGACTGGAATTTACGAAATATCAGGCACAAATGGCCTCTATCCCGAGGGCTGGACTATTGAAATACCGCAGGATGAGAACGGTAATCGACTGTGCTTTGCTTCTGTGACCTATAAAAACAAAAAGTTAATCTTGCAGATTAATAAGCGTAAGTTTGACATTGATACTGCAATGACAATTGCAGGCGATCCGATGGACATACCTGCAGGGCGCTGGATAGATCTAAGGGTGGCTATGCCTGAGAACTCGAAATTCAATAAAGACTCGGAAGCTGCAAAGAAAAGCCTTGAAAAACAGATATCTATCGAATTAAAGGCTCAGGAAAATAGTAAAGCAATTGCGACCTCAGGCTCATAACTCAGCCCCCAGCAGGGGGCATTCTTAAGCATCAAGGCCGTCGATTGCTTCCATTCGCTTCTGTAATTCACTGATTGAGTCATCGCGCATCTGGATTGCTGTTTTTACATCAATAAGCACAACCAGCATATCTGCCATGATGGCCCTGTCAGAAACTCCCATTATTGACGCTCCAGCTGGGGTATACGCGTATTTATCATCTATCTCTGCCAGCTCCTGTGCGATAAATCCCCGGTCAGCTCTACCATCTGATTTCCAGATAAAATCACGGGTTTTGATTTTGCTTAACCGGTCCCAAGCCCTTGCTTTATCGCTGTCCTGAATTTTTTCCTTTAGTGCTCTATCCGAGCTTACATAAGCAAAAGCACCTCTTTTAGAGTCTCCACAACCGGTTACGCCTGCATAAAAAGCATTGAAATCATTACCGTTGAACGCTACCAGGCGAGCCTGAATATCAGAACCATTATCAAAGCAGTCCATTTCCCAACGTTGAGTTGCATTGTTGTTACAGCGGGCAAACAGGTTCCGGGTTGTTCCAGAGCCAACAACAGCACCAGAAGACGTCTTATTGAAGCCGAAATCGGCACCATAGCCACAAAAGAACGAACCTACATTTAATGTCGTATTCCCATTAATAAGGCCACCTGTCTTACCATCTAATGTATTCAATCTGGAATCATTACCTGCAGCGACTGTGTTTGCTGCCGTTCCAACACTCTTTGTTGCTGCTTCGCCTAAACCAAGGTTTACAAGAACGATAACCCCTGGCCTTATATACCTGATTAATGTTTCGATCTGCATTTTATGGGAATCATACAAATGCTTATTGGTTACGTAAGGGTGTCAACAAATGACCAAAATACAGATTTACAGCGCAGCGCATTACAAAGCGCAAATTGTGACCTGATTTTTGAAGATAAAATAAGTGGAAAAACCTCCGACAGACCGGGCCTTAAGAAAGCAGTTAGGGCGCTGGAGCGGGGTGACACATTAGTAGTGTGGAAGCTCGACCGACTCGGAAGAAGCATGCGCCATCTGGTCATGCTGATAGAAGAGCTAAGGGAAAAAGGCATTAATTTTCGGAGCCTTACAGACAGTATTGATACTGGAACGCCAATGGGCCGCTTTTTTTTCCATGTGATGGGGGCGCTGGCGGAAATGGAGCGAGAATTGATAGTCGAGCGAACGCGTGCCGGTCTGGCGTCTGCCAGGGAAAAGGGGCGGATTGGGGGGCGCAGAAGGATAATGACTCCTGAAGTTGTCGAAAGAGCTAAACGCATGATTGCCAACGGGGCAACTCTGAATCAGGTTGCTTTGGTGATGGAAGTTTCGCCAAAAACGATTTACCGCTATATACCTGCAGCAGAGCAGGAAGCACTAAAAAAGCAAATAAAACCGACGACCGGGCAATGACTCAGCCGCTCCTGTCTGAGCGGGCTGCGGTGCGGGTGATTTGAGATTAGTCACTCACCATCGCAAGCGCCAACTAAAAACCCCTTTCATCTCAGACTCTTTACAAATATGTGCACCGCTCCGCCTTGATCAAATCTACCGATCGATATTACTGTTTATCCATACAGTATTTATCAGAGGAGGGTTTATCATGGCGAGAGAGAGTGACATACACGCGGCGTTCGTTGGCGCGATAACAAAAGACGGCAGAGGGCGGCAGATTGTCACCACTGCGGCGTTCCAGAAAAGGCTGGATGATCTGAACCACGTGTGGACGCTGCAGGAGTGCAACAGGTGGATTAGGCGTTACCAGAACTTCTTCTTCGAGCTGGTTACCGAGGAAAGCGAGAATAAGACCTGGTCTTTACGCAACATGGGATACGTGAGGTAACTATGGGATTTCCATCACCAGCTTCAGATTACATAGAGCGACGCATTGACCTGAACGATGTGCTGATGCCTCACCGTAACAACATGATCCTGATTGAGACGCCTGATGGGTTCGTGCTGGCGGACAAATCTCTTAAGCCCACGCCGGGCGACCGAGTCGCATTCCAGATAGGCGAATTCCCGCAGCTGGGCAGATTGTTCAGTACCGGGATTATCACCTCAGACGGTGAAACGATCGACGGAGAGGGCATGGACGGGATTATCGTGCTGGGAAAAGTAACTGCTGAAATAGTGTCGGTTTATGAACAATGTCGCCCCACGATTTAAGGTTTATCCTAATCGAACAGGTCTCATAGTGACGCATCTCTGTTAGCATTAGCTCAAGTAAAACTGACAGGATTAATTGATGAAAAATTTAGCCGTCGCAATGATAGCTCTGGGGCTAGGGGGATGCACTAACCCATATAATTATCGTGAGGATCAAGAGGTTTTAGCGTCATATACGACGACAAAAACCCCAGAAGAGACTCAAGAGTGCATTTTAGCTGCATGGCAGAAAAACCCGCTTATGTATCAAATTATTCCTCAAAAAACGGGTAAGTATTACAGCGTATTTTCTGGAGCAGATAACGCAGATGTATTTGCAGATGGCGAGGTAACGCGGATAAACTTTTACTCTCTTCGTGGCGCTCTGGACGTCACAAATGGCATAGAAAAACGTAAGGCTGCAATCAAAACCTGCTTATGATTTTCCGCCCGGCACCTTCCGGGCGTTACTTACTTAACACTCGCGTTCACGGGTGTTTTATCAAGGCCAGGAATGAGGTCGCTTCTTTTCTCCTGCAACTCTTTGAATCGGTCATGCAGGGAGCGGGGATAAAGCTCTGTATATATTTGCCACAATGTCTTAAGTGAACGGTGTCCTGTTACTTGGGCTACCTCCTCGATCACAAATCCCGCCTCAAAAAGCCTGCTGGCTCCCTCTCTGCGCAGGTCATGGTATCGAAGGTCTTCAATGCCTAACTTGTTCCTTTCTTCACCAAACACGATTGAAATCCTTTTGTGCCTGTAGGGAAAAATCAGATCGCTGGTTTTAGGCTGCATCATGACTATGTCCCAGGCATCACCAAGCAGCGCGACATACATGTGATTACCCATCTTTTTACGTGGGTGCTTACGATCGCGAACGAGTATGGCTTTCTGCTGATGATCGATATCATCCCACCTCAAGCGAGTTACCTCGCCAATCCTCATGCAAGACAATATCGAAAAAAGAAAAATCCGGTGAAATGGAATTTTTTTGTATGAATGACGCGACCGCTCTTCAAGTGCAACCAGAAGGGCATCCGTTTCATCTTTGGTAGGTCGCCGGCTTCTTTTTTGAGAGTGAGCGATCATCCCTAATTTGCTCATCTGATATTTGGCAGAACGATAACACTCCATATCAAATGCTATGTTGAACATAGGCGATGCCGAAGCCAGGACAGCACCGATAAAGGTGATATCGTTTCTAATGGTGGAAGGGCCGGCACCTTGGTCAGCCCTCAGCTTGGCGTGATTTATGAAAGTGTTTGAGCTGAAGTCTTTGAGAGGTACGCTGCAAATTTCGCAGCGACTAATCAGGCTTAAGGATGAGGCCTTGCTTGCACTATAAGTTATGCTGGGGTGGCTGATATACATCTTCAGCAAATCGCCAAAGAGGGCGCTATTCTTTTTATTCTCAACAGGTATGCCGTTCTTTTCGATGTCGGCAACCCTGATGACACCCCATGATTTTGCCTCAGACTGCTTGGAAAAAGTCTCTCTTTCACGGTGAACTACTACCCCTTCGTTTTTTACTGCTACAGTACAGCGATAACGAAACTCACCCTTAGACGTCTTTCTTTTTTCAATAACGTAGTAAGCCATAGAATCAGCCCTGTTTGGTTGGGATGCTCAGGGGGTCCTGCAGGGGATCCTGACCCGTCAAAAATGATTGCTAATACTGTGATAATGTACAGTAATCCGCAAGTAAAAAAACCACATTACAACGTAATTTATTGATTTATATGGCAATAACCTTTGGTGGCATTTTTAGAATCACTATATCCTTGCTGGGGTTCTTTTTGTGTAAAACACACTCCATCCCGGTTAAATTGTTTTGCGCTTCTCTGGCATGTTATTGATGTCAGAGGGATCTGAAATCTGGCTGCAGCGAAGTTATCACTCTTTCGCCTGGCTCGATAAAAATGACCTGCCCCTTATTAATCATTACATGTCATCCAGGACTTCCCGTCCCGGCAGCAACGTAATCATTCGTTTTCTTCGTTATGCTGATGCCGTGTTGCCTCTCCGGTCCTTAAAACCTTAAAAGGCGATGCAGGCTGAAATCTTCACAGATTGCCGCTGTTCATCACCGCAGCGTTTACACTGAAAGCAACGTCGCCTGGAAAAGATCCTATGAAACCCAATCCGATTGCTGTCCTGACTCTGATCCTGACTGTTCTCTGCAGCAGCAGCGCTGCGGCCAGCGCATGCAGCCCGAACAACGCTGCTGTGGCTAACAGCAATAACCTGATTTTGCTGGGCGGGAATGCGAAAGGCGCGGTGAAGCAGGTGGTTGCGGGTGAGTTTGGCAAAGATGTGAACTCGCAAAAGCGCGTACTGGGGCAGTTTGACGCCTGTGGCGATCTGACGGTTGCCGACGTCAGCTATGACAAAAGTGAGCGCAACGTGATTCTCAGTATGGAGCAACACATTGCCCGGGTGCAGGGCGGCTGGGTGGCGGAATATGCGTATCTGGTAAAAGTGCTGAAAGAGGGCAAAGAGGTGGTGGTCGATAACCGACAGGGGACGATTAACTGGCAGAAAGGTCAGCATGGCAACATTACCAGCGCCTCCGACAGGTTTACCAGCATGGGTAAAAGCGGCTTTACCGACACGACTTACCGTTATGATCGGCAGTTCAGGCTGGAGAAGAGCGTGGCGCGCGGCAGCGATCCCCTGACCAACGGTGAAAATCACTACCACTGGAACCCGCAGGGTCTGGTGACCCGCACCACATCGGCCCGCAGCACCGACAGTTATACCTACGATCCCCAATGGCGTGAAGTGCGGCTCAACGGCACGGCGACCACACCACTGAGCACCATCCGGTCAGTAGATGAGTGTCAGTCCTGGGATCAGGTGGGTAACTGTACCCTGAGCTATCTGCACGAGACCGAAATCTTCACGCGCGGCACTATTGAGCGCCATCTCAGTTCCGCCTACAAATATGAGTACTGGGACCAGCCAGCGGCGGCGGAGTGAAAGGCGATCGGATGATCGCCTGTCGGGTGGTTATTTAACCGTCTGACTAAAGGCATCCAGCGCCAGCAGCGCGTTTGCAATATCTTCCGGTGAAAGGTTTGGATTAAGGTTTTTCAGCGTGTCGCCCTCACTGTTCGCCAGTGCACCCACTTTGACCAGATTCTCCCAGCTCTCATTTTCCAGATGCAGCTCCCGGAGCGTGGTCGGCATGTTGATCGAGCGATAGAAGCGGATATAGCGCGCAATGTCCTCATCCGGACGCTTCTCAAGCACCATCTGCGTCAGTGTGCCGTAGGCGACTTTCTCGCCATGGGTCAGATGGTGGATATCACCATCAATCGCGGTGAAACCATTATGAATAGCGTGCGCAGCTGCCAGCCCTCCGTTTTCAAAGCCCAACCCTGATAGCAGCGTATTCGCCTCAACCACCGCTTCCACGGCGGGCGTCACTCGTTTTTGGGTGACGGCAACATAGGCGCTGTAACCCCAGGTAAGCAGCGTTTCTTCACAGGCACGGGCAATCGCCAGCCCGGCAATCGTCGGATCACCATTAACCATTGATTTTGAATGCGAACGCGCCACCGCCTGCGCTTCAACCCAGGTCGCCAGTCCATCGGCAATGCCGGAGGCAAAGAGTCGTGCTGGCGCACTGGCGCAGACTGCGGTGTCCACCAGCACCAAATCAGGATTTTTGCTGTAGAAGCGATAGCTCTCAAATACGCCGCTATCAGAATAGATGACCGACAGGGCGCTACAGGGGGCATCGGTGGAGGCGATAGTAGGCACGATGGCTACCGGCTGCTTCAGCTCATCCGCCACCGCTTTAACCGTATCCAGCGTTTTGCCGCCGCCCAGCCCGACAACCACGTTACAGCCCTGGTTTTTCGCCAGCTGGCTCAGACGGGTGATCTCATTGCTCGACGCCTCGCCGTTGAACTGGTGCCAGTTGAAGGTAACGCCCGCCTTTTGCAGCGCCTGTTGGGCGCGTTCGCCGATCAATTTCCAGACGACATCATCCGCGACCAGGAAAGCGTTATCACCCAGTTCGGCCACGTAGGGGCCCAGCTCATCCAGCACGCCCGCGCCCTGCACATATTTACGGGGTGAAGAGAAGATAAATTTACTCATAATCACAGCTCCTTAATATGAAGTTAAACCGCCCTTAGCCTGGCACACGCTGACGAACAGGGAGAGTGACAAGGGTGAGATAATTCGACGGGCCTGTTACGCTGGCAGGACACCCATACGCTGCTGACCGGCTGTTACCTCCAGGGAGAACGCCATGACCACCACGCTGTTTTCATTTCTGTTTGCCATCACCATACTGACGCTGACGCCGGGCTTTGATACCGCGCTGGTACTGCGCTCAGCAGTCGCTCAGGGCGCAAAGCGCGCCAGCGTGACGGCACTGGGTATCACGCTCGGCTGTCTGGTCTGGGGTGTCGCGGTGGGATTCGGATTAGGCGCGCTGCTGCTGGCCTCCGAAATGGCCTATAACCTGCTTAAGTGGCTGGGTGCCGCCTGGTTACTTTATCTGGGGCTGAAATTGTTGCTGAAACCCCGCCAGGCAGCAATCGACTCGCAACAACCGGCGCTGCAACAGGGCTATCTTGCCTGTTTCAGCCGCGGGCTGCTTGGCAATCTGCTAAACCCCAAAGTGGGGATCTTCTATGTGAGTTTTTTGCCACAGTTTATCCCGGCGGGGGCGTCGGTGGCGCTCTGGTGTAGTCTGATGGCGCTGGCACACATGCTGCTGGGGCTGATCTGGAATGCGGTACTGATTGGCGGCAGCCACTATTTCGCCGGTCATTTGCGCAAACCGCGGGTGCTGAAGGTGATGGATCGTCTGACCGGCTGCGTATTTATAGGATTTGCGGCGAAACTGGCATTGTCTCGCCGCTAGGGTATTACGGTTTGGTGGCGACCAGCACGGCGCGCAGAGGCGCCGGATAGCCCTCGACCGTTTTGCTGGGGTCATCGGGATCGAGGAATTCAGCCAGAGACTCGCTGGTCATCCAGTCAGTACGGCGTTGCTCTTCAGTGGTAGTGAGGGCGAAATCGACAATCCGGACATCCACAAAGCCGCTTTTTTCCAGCCAGCTTTTCAGCGCTTCAGCTGACGGAATGAAGAAGACATTGCGCATCTGCGCATATCGCTCACCGGGCACCAGCACCTGATTCACATCGCCCTCAATCACCAGCGTCTCCAGCACCAGTTCGCCACCGCTGACCAGCTGATTCTTAAGCTGTAACAGGTGATCCAGCGGCGAACGGCGATGATAGAGCACGCCCATCGAGAACACGGTATCGAACGCCTGCAACACCGGTAACTGCTCAATGCCCAGCGGCAGCATATGCGCCCGGCGATCGTCGTTCAGCAGCTTACGCACCGCTTCGAACTGCACCAGGAACAGCTGCATTGGATCGATGCCAACCACCAGATGGGCACCCGCGCCAATCATCCGCCACATGTGATAGCCACTGCCGCAGCCCACATCGAGCACTGTGCGGCCGGCCAGCGGAGAGATGTGCGGTAGCACGCGCTCCCACTTCCAGTCAGATCGCCATTCGGTGTTGATGTGGGTGCCATAAAGGAAATAGGGCCCCTTACGCCACGGCATCAGGTTGCGCAGTAATTTCTCAATACCCTGACGATGGCGATCGCTGATGTCATCGCGGTCGGCAGTAACGCTGTGCAGCAGGTCAAGCTTTTGAGGCTCCAGCAGCGGCAGATACTCCAGCGACTTGTACCAGTCGCGGAAGTGCCCATGCAGGTTTTCACGCTGCCACTCGCTGATTTGAGCCGGTAACACTTCCAGCCACTTCGCCAGCGGTCCCACCGCAATTTGCTGATAAAAACGGCCAAAGTCGATCATTTCAACGCCACCAGAGATCCAAAATTAAAGCACTGGAACCAGAGTTCGGCGTGCGAGAAACCGGCCTGTTTCAGACGGGCTTTATGAGCTTCAACGCTGTCAGTCAGCATCACATTTTCCAGCATGCTGCGTTTCTGGCTGATTTCCAGTTCGCTGTAGCCGTTGGCGCGCTTGAAGTCGTGATGCATGTTAAACAGCAGCTCACCGACTTCGGCATCTTCAAAACTGAATTTCTCTGACAGCACCAGCGCGCCGCCCGGTTTCAGTCCCTGCCAGATCTTTTCCAGCAGCGCCAGACGCGCCGGCGGTTCCAGAAACTGCAGCGTAAAGTTGAGTACCACCAGAGAGGCGTTCTCAATCTCAATGTCGCGGATATCCGCTTCCAGCACCGTTACCGGTGTGTCCGCGCGAAACGCATCAAGATGCCGACGGCAGCGCTCCACCATCGCCGGGGAGTTATCCACTGCGATGATCTGGCAACCCGGCACCTGAATATTGCGGCGCACCGACAGGGTGGCCGCGCCCAGCGAGCAGCCCAGGTCATAAACCTTGCTGTCCGGGGTAACAAAACGTTCTGCCAGCATGCCAATCATCGAAATGATGTTGGAGTAGCCCGGCACCGAGCGCTGAATCATGTCAGGAAAGACTTCAGCTACACGCTCGTCAAAAGTCCAGTCGCCCAGTTTTGCAATGGGCGCTGAGAAGAGTTGATCGCGGTCAGACATATCGAAAATCCGAAGAGACGACGGAAAGGGCGCTATTCTCGCAGAAAGTGGGGCGGGCTGCACCCCTTAACCCAGGCCAGCTTAATGCAGCGTCAGCACCAGTTCCCACGGCATATAGATCAGGTTAAAAATCACCATGCCGCACAGGGAAAACAGCGTCAGCAGCATGCCATATTTGCGGCCTGCCATTGCGCTGCTGCGCAAACCCCAGGCGTGCAGCAGGCGACTGATAAAGAACAGCAGACCCGTGAGATGCACCATCCAGATATCGGCGCCGTTCATCTCCATCATTACCAGCAGAAACAGCGCCAGCGGAATGGTTTCGATGGCGTTGCCGTGAATGCGAATCGCCATTTTCAGGTCGTGGTAGCCGCCATCGCCATACGCCACGCGATAGAATCGGCGATAGCGGACCACGTCCAGCGTGAATTTCATCACCAGTAATGCACCCATCACCACATATAACGCGCTAACCATTGCCACCCCTGCGACTGTCCATAATGCTTCTATTCTAACGGGCGTGCAGCCCGCTGTCCTGGGCAGGAATCAAAACAGTGACGTCTGCTGCGGCCAGTCCGGTCCGCTACCTATGCCGGGATCGATCTGTTGCAGCTGCGGCCAGAGCGCCTGCACCAGCGGAAAGACCTGACCCATATCGGGCGTGTGCAGAAACAGCATGGCGTCGCCCTGTAGCTGCCATTCTGTCAGCTTGTCACGCCAGATCTGAAACAGCGGCACGCTCTCTTCCACGCTATCGCTGCCGATAAACCGCACCATCGGCTGTGAGCCGGTTCGCAGCGCATGAGGCGGCACCCGGGGTTTTTGCGCGCGGGCCACCAGCGCGGCCGGACTTTGCGAGGTAGAGGCGTGAACCGGACGGCTGTCGAGCATCACGCGATTGATGCCGCGCGCCAGCAGGCCGCGATTCAGCGCCCGTTCGGCATCCCCTTTAGCGAAGAAAGCGGGATGGCGGACTTCGACGCCGTAGTGAAAACGGCGTGGCAGGCTGTCGAGAAAGCGCCACAGGTCGTCGAGCTGCGTCGGGGAGAAGCTGGCAGGCAGTTGCAGCCAGTACTGACCGATGCGATCGGCCAGCGGCTCCATCAGGCGCAGGAAATCGGTCAGCAGGTCGTCGCTGTGCTGCAGCGCTGCCTGATGGCTGATGGTATTGGGAAACTTAAAGCAGAAGCGAAACGCATCGTGCGTCATATCGCGCCAGCGCATCACCGTTTCCGGATTCGGCAGCGCATAGAGCGTGGTATTTCCCTCTACACAATGGAAATAGCGGGCATAGTCCGCCAGGCTTTCGATGCCCCAGCGTTTCCAGTGTGAATGCTGCCACTGGGGCAGGCCAATACGAAGTGTCACGCGCGCTCCTGGCTGCAGAATAAGATACCCCATTATCCGCTATGGTCAGGCTGGGGGGCAAATGCACACAGGAAATCGGCGCTTTGGCGCGGATCTGCTTATCCTGTCTGGCTTTTTCCATTATAATGACCGCCATTTTTGCGACAGCATCGCAACAGGTAACGCGGCCGGATGCTGTCAGATGCAGCGGCGAAGTTAAAAGGATAGTGTTATGCGTACAGAATATTGCGGACAGCTCAATCTGTCTCATGTGGGTCAGCAAGTCACGCTTTGCGGCTGGGTAAACCGCCGTCGCGATCTGGGCAGTTTGATTTTTATCGATATGCGCGACCGTGAAGGCATCGTGCAGGTGTTTTTTGATCCCGATCGCCAGGACGCATTTAAGCTGGCTTCTGAACTGCGTAACGAATTCTGTATCCAGATCACCGGTACCGTACGTGCGCGTGATGAGAAGAACAAAAACAGCGACATGGCGACCGGTGAAGTGGAAGTGTTTGCCCAGGCACTGACCATCATTAACCGCTCTGAGCCACTGCCGCTGGACTCGAATCAGACCAACAGCGAAGAAGCGCGCCTGAAGTACCGCTATCTGGATCTGCGCCGCCCTGAGATGGTGACGCGTCTGAAAACCCGCGCAAAAATCACCAGCTTCGTTCGTCGCTTTATGGATGACGCAGGTTTCCTGGATATCGAAACCCCGATGCTGACCAAAGCGACGCCGGAAGGCGCGCGTGACTATCTGGTGCCAAGCCGGGTACATAAAGGCAAATTCTATGCGCTGCCGCAGTCACCTCAGCTCTTCAAACAGCTGCTGATGATGTCCGGTTTTGACCGCTACTATCAGATCGTTAAATGCTTCCGCGACGAAGATTTACGTGCCGATCGTCAGCCAGAATTTACCCAGATCGACGTGGAAACCTCCTTTATGACCGCGCCACAGGTGCGTGAAATCATGGAGCGTTTAATCCGCAATCTGTGGCAGGACGTGCAGGGCGTTGATCTCGGTGAGTTCCCGCAGATGACCTTTGCAGAGGCGATGCATCGCTACGGTTCTGATAAACCGGATCTGCGTAATCCGATGGAGCTGGTGGACGTCGGCGACCTGCTGAAAAACGTGGAGTTCCAGGTCTTCTCTGGCCCGGCTAATGATGAAAAGGGCCGTGTTGCCGCGCTGCGCGTACCGACCGGCGCACAGCTGAGCCGTAAGCAGATTGATGAATATGGCAAGTTCGTGGAGATTTACGGTGCCAAAGGTCTGGCGTGGATGAAGGTTAACGTCCGTGCTGACGGCCTGGAAGGCGTGCAGAGCCCGGTTGCCAAATTCCTGAATGCAGAGATCGTGGAAGGCATTCTGAGCCGCACCGGCGCTCAGGATGGCGACATTATCTTCTTTGGTGCCGATCGCGCCAAAGTGGTTGCGGATGCACTGGGTGCGCTGCGTCTGAAAGTGGGCCGCGAGCTGAACATCACTGATGAGAAAGCCTGGGCACCGCTGTGGGTAATCGACTTCCCGATGTTCGAAGAGGACGAAGAGGGCGGTCTGGCTGCGATGCACCATCCGTTCACGGCGCCAAAAGAGATGAGCGCAGAAGAGCTGGCCGCCGATCCAACCCGTGCCGTGGCGAATGCCTACGACATGGTGATCAACGGTTATGAAGTGGGCGGCGGTTCAGTGCGTATCCACAACGGCAAAATGCAGCAGACGGTGTTCAGCATTCTGGGTATCGAAGAGCATGAGCAACGTGAGAAGTTTGGCTTCCTGCTGGATGCGCTAAAGTTCGGTACGCCACCGCATGCGGGCCTGGCCTTTGGTCTGGACCGCCTGACCATGCTGCTGACCGGCACCGATAACATTCGTGACGTCATTGCGTTCCCGAAAACCACGGCGGCCGCCTGCATGATGACCGAAGCGCCAAGCGAAGCCAATCCGGCTTCCCTGCTGGAGCTCGGCATTCAGGTCGTTAAAAAAGAAAAGCCTGAGAATAAATAATGGGCTATAAACACCCGGTTTCAGTGCTGGTCGTCATTTCGGCGCGCGATACTGGCCGGGTGTTGATGCTGCAGCGGCGTGACGATCCCACGTTCTGGCAGTCGGTCACCGGCAGCCTGGAGGCGGGAGAGTCACCGCTGGCGACCGCGTGTCGTGAAGTGAATGAGGAAATCGGCATCGACGTGCTGGCCGAGCGGCTGGAGGTGGAGGATTGTCAGCGTCAGATCGACTTTGAAATCTTTCCCCATTTCCGCCATCGCTACGCCCCTGATGTCACTCATAATCACGAGCACTGGTTTCGCCTGCAACTGCCGACGGAGCGCGATGTGATGCTCACCGAGCATCTGGCGTTTCGCTGGCTGGCACCCGCTGACGCTGCAGCATTAACCCGATCATGGAGTAACCGCCAGGCAATTGAAGAATTTATCTGAATGCTCGCCATCGCCCGGTATTCCGGCGGCGGATAGATTAAATTTTATGAATCTGGTGAGTTTTAACAGGACTTCACCAACATATTGAACAGTCAGGCGTAATCGGCACCGTGAGGTTGTTCACCGCCCGCGCGATATCGTCAGCGTACGGTTGTACGTGAGGATGCTTCGCGAAGCTCGCCCTCGGGGCATTCAGGTTGTCAGTCACCTGTATGCGTACGGACGGTAAACAGGCTCGCAAGCAGGATAGCCTGCACCCTGTAAAAGATCGGAGAAAATTTAAAATGGCAGGACACAGTAAGTGGGCAAACACCAAACACCGTAAAGCGGCGCAGGATGCCAAGCGCGGCAAAATCTTCACCAAAATCATTCGTGAGCTGGTGACGGCGGCCAAGCTGGGCGGCGGCGATCCGGGCTCAAACCCGCGTCTGCGTGCAGCAATGGATAAAGCGCTGGCGAACAATATGACACGTGACACCATGGATCGCGCTATCGCGCGCGGTGTAGGCGGCGATGACAATGCCAATATGGAAACCATCATCTATGAAGGCTACGGTCCTGGCGGCTCGGCCATCATGATTGAATGCCTGAGTGACAACCGTAACCGTACCGTGGGCGAAGTGCGTCACGCCTTCACCAAAACCGGCGGGAATCTCGGCACCGACGGCTCCGTGGCTTACCTGTTCAACAAAAAAGGCGTGATCTCCTATGCGCCAGGTCAGGATGAAGATGCGGTGATGGAAGCGGCTCTGGAAGCGGGCGCAGAAGATGTGGTCAGCTATGACGACGGCGCGATTGATGTCTTCACCGCATGGGAAGAGATGGGCACGGTGCGTGATGCACTGGAAGCACTCGGCCTGAAAGCGGACACTGCAGAAGTGGCGATGATCCCGACCACCAAAGCCGAAATGGATGCGGAAACCGCACCTAAACTGCTGCGTCTGATCGACATGCTGGAAGATTGCGACGATGTGCAGGAGGTCTATCACAACGGTGAAATCTCCGACGAGGTAGCGGAAACGCTGTAATGGCGTCTACCGTAATCACTTTAACCAAAGAGGCGTAATGTCGATTATCCTGGGTATTGATCCCGGCTCACGCATCACCGGTTATGGTGTTATTCTTCAGACTGGCCGCCAGCTCACTTATCTGGGCAGCGGCTGTATCCGCACTAATACCACCGAGTTGCCCGCCCGACTGAAGCTGATTTATGCGGGCGTCTGTGAAATCATTACGCAGTTTTCACCCGACTTCTTCGCCATTGAACAGGTGTTCATGGCGAAGAATGCAGACTCCGCGCTGAAGCTTGGCCAGGCCCGCGGTGCCGCAATTGTTGCCGCGGTTAACCACGATCTGCCGGTGTTTGAGTATGCCGCCCGTCAGGTAAAACAGACCGTGGTTGGCATCGGCAGCGCCGAGAAAAGTCAGGTGCAGCACATGGTGCGAACCCTGCTGAAGCTGCCGGCGAACCCGCAGGCGGATGCCGCCGATGCGCTGGCGATTGCCATTACGCACTGTCATGTGGCTCAGAATGCGGCTCGCATGAGTGACAGCAAGCTGGTACTGACGCGCGGACGGTTACGCTCAGGTTAGCCGTCATCGCTCAGGTCTCACTCACAGGCTGGATATTCATCCAGCCTTTTTTATGTTATAAAATCCGCCACATTCGTTAGTTAAGGAAGCGTTCAGGTGATAGGTCGTTTACGGGGCAATATTCTGGAAAAGCAGCCGCCACTGGTGCTGCTTGAGGCACACGGCGTCGGCTATGAAATTTATATGCCCATGACCTGTTTTTATGAGTTGCCTGAACTTCAGCACGAAGCGGTGATTTTTACCCACTTCGTGGTGCGTGAAGATGCGCAGCTGCTGTTTGGTTTTAACAGCAAGCAGGAGCGCGCGCTGTTTCGCGAACTGATTAAAGTGAATGGCGTCGGACCCAAGCTGGCGCTGGCGATCCTCTCCGGCATGTCGGCGCAGCAGTTTGTGACCGCTGTTGAGAAAGAGGAGATCGCGTCACTGGTGAAACTGCCAGGCGTGGGCAAAAAGACCGCTGAGCGTCTGGTGGTCGAAATGAAGGACCGCTTCAAAGGAATGCACGGCGACCTGTTTGGCGGCGATTCTGCGTTTACGCTGACCACGCCGAGCGCCGAGCCGGAAACCAATGATGCGGAATCCGAAGCGGTTGCAGCGCTGGTATCACTGGGTTATAAACCGCAGGAAGCGAGCCGTATGATCAGTAAAGTCGGTCGACCGGATGCGGATTGCGAAACCCTGATCCGCGAAGCGCTACGCGCCGCCATTTGAGGTAATTCATGATAGAAGCCGACCGCCTGATCTCCGCTGTCAGTATCAGCGAAGAAGAGGTTATTGACCGCGCTATTCGCCCGAAGATGCTGACCGAGTATGTCGGTCAGCCGCAGGTGCGTGAGCAGATGGAGATTTTCATCAAGGCAGCGCAACTGCGCGGCGATGCGCTCGATCATCTGCTGATCTTCGGTCCGCCGGGACTGGGTAAAACCACCCTGGCGAACATCGTGGCCAACGAGATGGGTGTCAATCTTCGCACTACTTCAGGTCCGGTGCTGGAAAAGGCGGGCGACCTGGCGGCGATGCTGACCAACCTTGAACCGCATGACGTCCTGTTTATCGATGAAATCCATCGTCTCTCACCGGTGGTGGAAGAGATACTCTACCCGGCGATGGAAGATTATCAGCTGGATATCATGATTGGCGAAGGCCCGGCTGCGCGCTCAATCAAGCTCGATCTGCCGCCGTTTACCCTGATTGGCGCCACCACGCGTGCTGGCTCGCTGACCTCGCCGCTGCGCGATCGTTTCGGCATTGTGCAGCGGCTTGAGTTCTACCAGGTTAAAGATTTGCAGCACATCGTAGGCCGCAGCGCCGCCTGTCTGGGTCTGGCGCTGAGTGACGAAGGGGCGTTAGAGATCGCCCGTCGCGCCCGCGGCACACCGCGTATCGCCAACCGCCTGCTGCGCCGCGTTCGTGACTTCGCCGAAGTGCGGGCAAACGGTGATTTGAGCGGTGAAGTCTCCTGCAGCGCGCTGGATATGCTTAACGTAGACAGCGAAGGGTTCGATTATATGGACCGTAAACTGCTGCTGGCGATCATCGACAAATTTATGGGTGGGCCGGTGGGGCTGGATAACCTGGCTGCGGCCATTGGTGAAGAGCGGGAAACCATCGAAGATGTGATTGAACCCTTCCTGATTCAGCAGGGCTTCATTCAGCGCACACCGCGTGGCCGTATGGCCACGCAGCACGCTTATCGTCACTTCGGCATTACGCGCGAAGAGTAATTAGACTGCTGGTTTCCGGACCATGCTGAAAATAAACAGGATGGCGGCGCAGAGCACCACTGACGGCCCGGCAGGGGTGTCGTAGAAGGCGGAGAAGGTCAGGCCGCCGGTGACGGCAATCACCCCGATGACTACGGCGACGGCCGCCATGCCTTCCGGTGAACGCACAAAGCGACGAGCGGTCGCAGCGGGGATAATCAGCAGTGAGGTGATAATCAGCGCACCCACGAACTTCATTGCCACTCCGATAGTCAGTGCCGTGACCAGCATCAGGATCAGACGGGTACGCTGGATATTGACGCCGTCCACCTGGGCCAGTTCCGGGCTGATGGTCATCGACAGCAGCGACCGCCACTGCCACGCCATCACCAGCAGCACGATCACCACGCCGCCACCCATCATCCAGAGATCGTCTGGCGTCACCGCCAGCAGATCGCCAAACAGATAAGCCATCAGATCGACGCGAACGTTCTTCATCAGGCTGACCACCACCAGGCCCAGCGACAGCGCGCTGTGCGCCATAATCCCCAGCAGGGTATCGATAGCCAGATGTGGACGACGCTCCAGCCAGACCAGTCCCAGCGCCAGGCAGACCGTGACCAGAATCACCGCGTAGTAAGGATTCACGTTAAACAGCAGGCCAAATGCCACGCCAAGCAGAGAGGCATGCGCCAGGGTATCGCCGAAATAGGACATCTTGCGCCAGACAACAAACGATCCCAGCGGACCGGCAGCCAGCGCTAACATCACACCGCCTATCCAGCCCGGTAATAACAACTCAATCATGATGGACCCTGTCCTTTGCGTAAAACGATACGTCCCTGAAGGTCGTGACGGTGATTATGATGATGACGATAAATCGCCAGCTCCTCCGCGCCGCGCGGACCAAACATGGCGATAAATTCCGGATGCTGCGATACCGCTTCCGGTGTGCCGGAACAACAGATGTGATGGTTAAGGCAGAGCACTTCGTCGGTTTTGGCCATCACCAGATGCAGATCGTGGGAGACCATCAGTACGCCGCAGTTCAGTTCAACGCGTAACTGATTGATAAGGTCATAGAGTGACACCTGACCATTCACATCCACACCCTGAGTAGGCTCATCGAGTACCAGCAACTGAGGCTGATTCAGCAGGGCGCGCGCCAGCAGCACACGCTGGGTTTCACCACCGGAAAGCTTTTGCAGCGGGGCGTTGAGCAGGTGACCCGCCTGCACGCGTTTCAGTGCCGGCAGGATCTCGGCGTTTTTGCTGCCCCGGGTCAGACGCATAAAGCGTTCAACGGTCACTGGCAGGGTCGGGTCGATGTGCAGCTTCTGTGGCACATAGCCAATTCGCAGACCGGGATCACGCTGAACGGAACCGGTGGTGGGGGCGAGCAGCCCCAGCACCACTCGCACCAGCGTTGATTTTCCGGCACCGTTAGGACCCAGCAGGGTGAGGATGCGGCCAGGCTGCAGTGCCAGGCTGACACCGGATAACACATTGCGCTGGTTAAACTTTATCGAAACATTATCGAGTGTGACAAGTGAGGTCATAGTATTTACAGGTTGCACAGAATTTCGAATGTTATAATATCACATTCCACCTCATGGTCACGATGGAATGACGCAATATGTTACATAATAAAAAGGGCGCAATTTTCGCCTTAACTGCTTTCTCCGTTACAGCTTCGTTAACCCTTCCAGCTCAGGCGAATGTCGTGGCTTCACTCAAACCGGTAGGGTTTATTGCTGCGGCCATTGCCGATGGTGTCACACCGGTTGACGTTCTGCTACCGGACGGTGCCTCTGAACACGACTATTCCCTGCGGCCCTCAGATGCAAAACGCTTAAAAAACGCGGACTTAGTTGTCTGGGTCGGGCCTGAAATGGAAGCCTTTATGGCGAAGTCTGCGGCTGAACTTCCGGCTCAGAAAAACCTCGCGATGGTGAACATCGACGGGGTAAAACCGTTATTGATTAGCGGTGGTGAAGATGAAGATGAACACACAGCGGAAAAATCCGAAGAACAGGACGCCGATGCTCATCACCATCATCACGGCGAGTTTAATATGCACCTGTGGTTGTCGCCAGAGATTGCGCGCAAGACCGCGGTTGCAATCCATGGAAAATTATTGGAACTTATGCCGCAAGATAAAGCCAAACTTGACGCCAACCTCCAGCAGTTTGAGATAGCTTTGGCGGACACGGACAAACGCGTTAGCGCACAACTCGCTCCGGTCAGAAATAAAGGATATTTCGTTTTTCACGACGCTTACACGTACTTTGAAAAACAATACGGTCTCTCGCCCACCGGGCACTTTACCGTCAATCCTGAAATTCAACCGGGCGCTCAGCGTTTACATCAGATACGAACACAGTTGGTTGAGCAAAAGGCGGTCTGCGTCTTTGCTGAGCCACAATTCAGGCCAGCAGTCATCGATGCTGTCGCCCGCGGAACGCAGGTGCGTAAAGGCACGCTCGATCCCCTGGGAACAGACATCAGCTTAGCCAAAGACAGCTATGTGAAATTCCTCTCACAACTGTCGAGCCAGTATGAAAGCTGCCTGAATGGAGCATGAGGAATAGGTAAAAGTGCAGCAGATAGCCCGCTCTGTCGCCCTCGCATTTAATAATTTGCCGCGCCCCCACCGCGTAATGCTGGGTTCTTTAACTGTAGTCACTCTGGCCGTCGCTGTCTGGCGGCCTTACGTTTATCATCCTTCGGATGATGTGACGCCCATCGTCAAAAACATTGAACTGGATAAGAACACGTTCCGCACGCTGTTGCCGGAAGCCAGTGAGCCTATCGATCAGAGCACACCGGAACCGGAAGAAGAACTGCCTGCGGACGATGTGGACACCGACGTGCCCGAAACGGCCGGTGTTCACGACTACACCGTTTCATCCGGCGATACTCTGAGCAGTGCCCTGAATCAGTATGGCATCGACATCAGTGACATTAATGCGCTGGTGATGAGCGACCGCGATCTGCGTAATCTGCAGGTTGGTCAGCAGCTGAGCTGGACGCTGGATGATGATGGCGGCCTGAAAACCCTGAGCTGGGAAATTTCCCGCCGTGAAACCCGCACCTATGAGCGCACCCCTAAAGGTGGCTTTAAGATGGATGCGGAGATGCAGAAGGGCGAATGGCGCAACAGCGTGATGCAGGGCGAAGTACGCGGCAGTTTTGCCGCCAGCGCCCAGCGTGCCGGGCTGAGCAGTGCCGAAGCCAGCGCCGTAATCAAAGCGCTGCAATGGCAGATGGACTTCCGTAAGCTGCGTGCAGGTGATCAGTTCAGTGTACTGATGTCACGCGAAATGCTGGATGGCAAGAGTGCGCAAAGTCAGTTGCTGGGTGTGCGCCTGCGCAGCGGGGGTAAAGACTATTACGCTTTCCGCGCCGAAGATGGCAAGTTCTACGATCGCAGCGGCTCCGGTCTGGCGCGCGGCTTTATGCGCTTCCCGACGGTTAAGCAGTATCGTGTCTCCTCTAACTTTAATCCGCGTCGTCTCAACCCGGTTACCGGCCGCATTGCGCCTCATAAAGGCGTCGACTTTGCGCTGCCGATCGGTACGCCGGTGCTGGCAGTGGGTGATGGTGAAATAGTGGTGGCGAAGAACGGCGGTGCCGCGGGTAACTATGTCGCGATTCGTCATGGCCGTCAGTATATGACGCGCTATATGCACATGAAGAAAGTGCTGGTGAAGCCAGGCCAGAAAGTGAAGCGTGGTGACCGTATTGGACTGTCAGGCAACACCGGACGTTCCACCGGGCCGCATCTGCATTTCGAAATCTGGATCAATAATCAGGCGGTCAACCCCTTAACGGCGAAACTGCCGCGTATGGAAGGCCTGACCGGTAAAGATCGCAGCGATTACATGGCACAGGTTAAATCCTGGTTGCCTCAGCTGGGTCTGAAGTAAGCGAATCTCGTTAAATCGCGCAAAAACCGACGGGTTCCCCGTCGGTTTTTTGCTATCTGGCGCAGGATGATTGCAAATTTTCAGGTCGTCACTATCATTAGCCGGTCATTGCTTGAGGCGAGTGCATGGAAACCCGTAAAAAAAATAACACTGAATTTATTCCCGTTTTTGAACGTTCTTTTCTCAAACCTAAATACTGGGGCAGCTGGCTGGCAATTGGTGCGTTGGCGGGTCTGGCGTATTTACCGCCGAAAGTGCGCGATCCGCTGCTGGGTCGGTTAGGCAAATTCGCCGGTAAGCTGGCAAAGGGCGCACGTCGCCGTGCGCTGATTAACCTCTATTACTGTCTGCCGGAACTCAGCGAGGCGCAGCGTGCAACGCTGGTCGATGAGATGTTTGCGACGGCACCGCAGGCGATGGCAATGATGACCGAGCTGGTGCTGCGCGATCCGGCGAGTATCCGTGAACGTGTAGAGTGGCATGGTCGTGACATTATCGACCAGATGAAAGCGGACCAGCAGAATGTGATTTTCCTGGTGCCACACGGCTGGGCGGTGGATATTCCTGCCATGCTGCTGGCGTCAGAAGGGCAAAAGATGGCGGCAATGTTCCATAACCAGAGCGATCCGCTGATGGACTATGCGTGGAACACCGCACGCCGCGGTTATGGCGGACGGCTTCATGCCCGCAACGACGGCATTAAACCCTTTATCAGTTCGATCCGTCAGGGCTACTGGGGCTACTACCTGCCCGATCAGGATCATGGCCCGGAGCACAGCGAGTTCGTCGATTTCTTTGCCACCTATAAAGCGACGCTGCCTGCGGTAGGGCGACTGATGAAAGTCTGCCGCGCTCGTGTGGTGCCGCTGTTTCCGGTTTATAACAGCGAAACGCACAAGCTTGAGATTTATGTGCGTCCGCCGATGGACGATCTGCTGGAAGCTGACGATCACCAGTTGGCTCGCCGGATGAATGAAGAAGTGGAAGTGTTTGTCCGCCCGCATCCCGAGCAGTACACCTGGATCCTCAAGCTGCTGAAGACCCGCAAAGAGGGTGACATCGAGCCCTATTCGCGCAAAGATCTCTATCCGCGCAAATAGCAAAAAGGCCGCGAAAACGGCCTTTTCTTATCTCCTAATCACTGGCTACAGGTGTGTGCTCCCTTGCTTTGAGCTTCTGAGCTGCCTGCTCAGGACACACCTGTGGCTGGGCTGCCTTTTTATAACGCCTCCAGCCTGCTGCGACGTTTACGCTCGCGCATAAACAGGATCACCAGGCCAAACCAGAGCACGCCGCTGATAAAGTTGACCAGGCAGAACCACAGCGTGCCGCCGCTGAAGTAGCCGCTTTTCGCCAGCTCAATTCCCACCGCCAGCGTCATAATACTGATCATTCCCAGCATCGCTGCCACGCTGCCTTTGCCTTCGTTGCTGGCGTAGAGCGTCAGGCGATACAGTCCGGCATTGACCATGCCCGCGCCAAAGGCGTAGAGACTCAGGCCAGCGGTTATCAGCAGATAACCGTGGCTGTTCATCAGGCTCGCCACCAGCGCCAGGCTCAGACCAATCAGAATCGGCCAGGCGGCGAACTTCACCGGCTGTTCAATCGGCACGCGTCCCGCCAGCTTACTCAGCGTCAGGTTACCGGCGATCATCGCCAGAAACACCGGCAGCTGCAACAGGGCGTACTGCATGCGTGACAGACCTTCGTCGTGCATCAGGATTACCGGCGAAAGGGCAACCCAGGTGAGGATCGGGATAAACACCAGCCCGATAGCGAAGGAACCAAACATCACCAGCCGGTCTTTCATCAGCCGGCCATAGTTGCGTGCCAGATTGGGCAGGGCGATGGAATGACTGCGGTCACCTGCGGTTTCGGGCATCACACGCCACAGCACCACAAAGGCGACCAGGCTGCAGGCGGCAAACAGCCAGAACATGCTGCGCCAGCTGCCAATGGTGAGCCAGGCTGCACCGGCAAGCGGACCCGCCAGCGGAGCCAGCAGCGCCACGTTGGCCATCAGCGCCATCATGCGCACCGCCAGCGCCTCATCGAAGGCTTCCTGAATTGCGGCATAGCCGACCGCGCCGATAAAGCAGAGGCTGATGCCCTGAATAAAGCGCAGGCTGACAAATTCTTCAATCGAGCTGACCCAGTGCATCAGCATGCAGGCGACGGCAAAAAACAGGATGCCGAAGAGCATTACCGGTCGCCGGCCAAACTTATCAGAGAGAGGGCCCAGCAGCCATTGCAGCACCACGCCGCCAATCAGGTAGGCGGTCAGTGAGGTGGAGACCCATTCAGGGCCGACGGAAAATTCGCTGGTGACGATCAGCATGCCAGGCTGGATCATGTCATGAGCAATATAGGTGGCAAACTCGAACAGCACTAACGCCAGAGGAAAGAGTAAAATTCGGCCGGTAAGCTGGCTGATGGGGTGGAAACGGGCCATCTGGCCTCCTTGTCAGAAAAGAAAACGCGACTGCCAGGCAGTCGCGTCGTTTATTCTACACCGACAATGTAAACCCGGGCTCAATTAATCCACGCGCAGCACACGTGTGGTATTGGTGGTGCCGGTGGCGCCCATCACATCGCCCTGCGTCACAATGACCAGATCGCCAGAGACCAGGAAGCCTTTGTCGCGCAGCAGGTTAACCGCATCGTGTGCAGCAGCCACACCGTCGTTATTGCTGTCGAAGAACACCGGCGTTACGCCGCGATAGAGCGCGGTGAGATTCAGTGTGCGTTCATGGCGTGACATGGCAAAAATCGGCAGGCCTGAGGTGATACGTGAGGTCATCAGCGGGGTACGGCCCGACTCGGTCATGGTGATGATCGCGGTGACGCCCTGCAGGTGGTTCGCGGCGTACATGGATGACATAGCAATCGCTTCTTCGACATTGTCGAACTGCACGTCCAGACGATGCTTGGAGACGTTGACGCTCGGGATCTTCTCCGCGCCCAGGCAGACCTTCGCCATCGCGGAGACAGTTTCAGCCGGATACTGACCCGCTGCGGTTTCCGCAGAGAGCATCACGGCATCGGTGCCATCCAGCACGGCGTTCGCCACGTCCATCACTTCTGCGCGGGTCGGCATCGGGTTAGTGATCATCGACTCCATCATCTGCGTCGCGGTAATGATGGTGCGGTTAAGCTGGCGGGCACGACGAATCAATGCTTTCTGAATGCCGACCAGTTCCGGATCGCCAATCTCAACGCCCAGATCGCCACGCGCCACCATCACTACATCAGAGGCCAGAATGATGTCATCCATCGCTTCCTGGCTGGCGACCGCTTCGGCACGTTCCACTTTTGCGACCAGTTTGGCGTCACAACCCGCTTCGCGCGCCAGACGACGTGCCAGATTCATATCTTCGCCACAGCGTGGGAAAGAGACGGCCAGATAGTCGACGCGGATTTTGGCGGCAGTGATGATATCCGCTTTATCTTTTTCGGTCAGCGCTTCAGCTGAGAGTCCGCCGCCCAGTTTGTTAATGCCTTTGTTGTTCGACAGCGGGCCACCCACGGTGACTTCTGTGAACACTTTCATGTCCTGAACTTCCAGCACTTTCAGCTGCACGCGGCCATCATCCAGCAGCAGGATATCGCCCGGCACCACATCTGCCGGCAGGCCTTTGTAGTCGATACCGACGCGTTCTTTATCGCCTTCGCCTTTACCCAGATTGGCATCCAGCAGGAAACGGTCGCCGATATTCAGGAAAACTTTGCCTTCTTTGAAGGTTGAAACACGAATTTTTGGACCCTGGAGGTCACCGAGGATGGCCACGTGGCGACCCAGTTTTGCGGCAATCTCACGCACTTTATCGGCGCGGATCTGGTGATCTTCTGGCGTGCCGTGAGAGAAGTTGAGTCGTACAACGTTCGCGCCGGCAGCGATGATTTTTTCTAAATTATTATCACGATCGGTGGCCGGGCCGAGGGTTGTAACGATTTTGGTTCTTCTGAGACGTCTTGACATCGAGGACTCCGTAAACATTTAAGCGTGCCCTGGTCTGTGGACACAGCATGGTTATCTATTCTATATGATCGACGGGTTGTGATACGACTCACATTGTAAATGTGATGTTAATTTTTTTGCTGATCATCCTTTTCCCGAATGGTGTGCTTTTCGTAACGCGACGCTTTCAACGCCTCTTTCACGCGTTTCAGGTTTTCCCGGAAGGGCGCACCCCGTTCCAGGGTGAAACCGGTCGCCAACACATCGATCACGGTCAACTGCGCCAGGCGCGATACCATCGGCAAATAGATATCCGTATCTTCCGGTACATCAAGCACTAAAGCTATCGCTGCTTCATGGGCAAGGGGAGAATCGGCAGAGGTGATGGCTATAACGGTGGAACCGTTTACACGGGCCAGGCGAGCCAGTTCTACCATATTTTTTGTGCGTCCAGTATGCGAAATGAGAACAAAAACGTCACCGGCTCGACTATTTATGCAACTCATGCGCTGGATCACAATATCGTCTGACCAGATGACCGGCAGATTAAAGCGCAGAAATTTGGTAAAGGCGTCATGTGCTACCACAGCGGAAGCCCCCAGCCCGAAAAAGGCGAGTTTGTCAGCCTGAGTAAGCAGGGTGACGGCCTGCTGCAGTTGGGCGCTATCCAGTTGATCCCGTACCCGCTGCAGCCCTGCCAGCGCCGAGTCAAAGATTTTGTGGCTGTAGTTCTCCACACTGTCATCGTCCTCCACGCCTCGACTGACCCAGTTGCTGCTTTTCACCAGGCTCTGCGCCAGTTGCAGCTTAAAGTCGGGAAAGCCGCGCGCGCCCAGTCGATGACAGAAGCGATTCACCGTGGGTTCACTGACGCAGGCTTCACGCGCCAGGGTGGCGATGCTGGAGTGCATCGCCGCCTGCGGCGCAGCCAGAATCTGCCGGGCGACTTTC
Source organism: Pantoea sp. EKM20T (assembly GCF_011800485.1). Taxonomy (NCBI): domain Bacteria; kingdom Pseudomonadati; phylum Pseudomonadota; class Gammaproteobacteria; order Enterobacterales; family Erwiniaceae; genus Pantoea; species Pantoea sp. EKM20T. The sequence goes on from NZ_JAALFW010000002.1 coordinate 377,735, forward strand.
TGTTCCGCATTGCTGAGCGCGGCGAACTGCGCCTCAATTTTTTCCAGCATATTCATAAGCCGATGACCATAATCACTTTTAGCAATTTCAATTATCCCTGTCGTCAGGGTCGATTAACAGAGACTATATCGTGTCATCACCTGCCAGGCGCAACGGCGGACAAGTCGATTGCCCTTTTTTTTGGGATACTTTGACCGGTGCCTGATTTTCCTGACACCAACAGACACAGAAAAAACCGGCAATCCGCACGTGTCATCACACGCGCTTAGCACATCCGGTACAGAGTTAATGCGGTTGACCCGGCGAGTCGGTTTACCTGGCGCGGGGAAAAAAGTACATTGTGCTCAAAGAAAATAATAACCTGGACCCGGTGGCAGAGGATGCATCACCACCGGACTATCCTGCAACGAGGAGAGGAAAATGGCGGTAACACAAACAGCCCAGGCATGCGATCTGGTGATTTTCGGTGCCAAAGGCGATCTTGCACGCCGTAAACTGTTGCCTTCACTGTACCAGTTAGAGAAAGCGGGGCAGATCCACGAGGAAACCCGCATTATTGGTGTCGGCCGTGCCGAGTGGGATAAAGCGGAATACACCAAAGTGGTACGTGAAGCGCTGGAAACCTTCATGAAGGAGAAGATTGACGAAGCGCTGTGGGACAAACTCAGCAATCGTCTCGACTTCTGCAACCTCGATGTCAACGACACCACGCACTTTCCGAAACTGGGCAAGATGCTGGACCAGAAAAATCGCACCACCATCAACTACTTCGCCATGCCACCCAGCACCTTTGGCGCCATCTGTCAGGGTCTGGGCACCGCGAAGCTGAATGCTAAACCGGCGCGCGTAGTGATGGAGAAGCCGCTGGGTACCTCACTGGAAACCTCGCAGGAGATCAACGACAGCGTTGGTGAGTACTTTGATGAGAGCCAGGTGTTCCGTATTGACCACTATCTCGGCAAAGAGACGGTGCTTAACCTGCTGGCGCTGCGCTTTGCTAACTCTATCTTCGTAAATAACTGGGATAACCGCACCATCGACCACGTCCAGATTACCGTGGCCGAAGAAGTGGGTATCGAAGGCCGCTGGGGTTACTTCGATAAAGCGGGCCAGATGCGCGACATGATCCAGAACCACCTGCTGCAGATTCTGACCATGATCGCCATGTCACCGCCGTCCGACCTCAGCGCCGACAGCATCCGTGACGAAAAAGTTAAAGTGCTGCGCTCGCTGCGCCGCATCGATCAGACCAACGTGCGTGAGAAAACTGTTCGCGGCCAGTACACCGCCGGCTTTGTGCAGGGCAAAAAAGTGCCTGGCTACCTGGAAGAAGAGGGTGCCAATAAGTCGAGCGCCACAGAGACCTTCGTGGCAATACGTGTCGATATCGACAACTGGCGCTGGGCGGGCGTGCCGTTCTACCTGCGCACCGGTAAGCGTTTGCCGACCAAGTGTTCAGAAGTCGTGGTCTACTTCAAAAACCCGGAAATGAACCTGTTTAAAGACTCCTACTCAGAGCTGCCGCAGAACAAGCTGACGATTCGTCTGCAGCCGGACGAAGGGGTGGATATCGAGATCCTGAACAAAGTGCCAGGCCTTGATCACAAGCACAAACTGCAGACCACCAAGCTGGATCTGAGCTACTCCGAGACCTTTAACCAGTCACACCTTGCCGATGCTTACGAGCGTCTGCTGCTGGAGAGCATGCGTGGTATCCAGGCGCTGTTTGTTCGCCGCGATGAAGTTGAAGCCGCGTGGACCTATGTCGATTCCATTATCGATGCCTGGGCTGCGGACGGCGACTCTTCCAAGCCGTATCAGGCGGGCACCTGGGGCCCGGTGGCCTCAGTGGCGATGATTACCCGCGATGGCCGCTCGTGGAACGAGTTCGAATAACGAAAGTGATGATGAAGCCCGCAACGCGGGCTTTTTTTTCGCCCTTAATCCGGGCCAGCCAACACGAATAAAATTGAACTGCCGTTTCAAAATGGTCGCAGGATGATAGACGCTCAGGAAGTTGATCATGTATGGTAGTGACGCAATTTACAGGGCAGGAGCCGATGCTCCATGACCGGGTCGCAATCCCGGTGTTATCAAGCAAGGGGAACTGATGAAAAACTGGAAAACGAGTGCAGAACAGATTCTGACCACCGGACCTGTGGTGCCGGTCATCGTTGTGAACAAACTGGAACACGCCGTGCCGATGGCAAAAGCGCTGGTGGCAGGCGGTGTCAGAGTGCTGGAAGTGACGCTGCGCACGCCAGTGGCGATGGATGCCTTACGTGCGATGATTAAAGAAGTACCGGATGCGATCGTTGGTGCGGGAACGGTGATTAACCCGCAGCAGTTACAGGAAGTGACCGATGCCGGTGCGCAGTTTGTGATCAGCCCTGGCGTCACCGAGTCGCTGCTGAAAGCGGCCGTTGAAGGGCCGGTGCCATTGATTCCCGGCATCAGCACCGTTTCTGAGCTAATGACCGGTATGGACTACGGTCTGCGCGAGTTCAAGTTTTTCCCGGCAGAAGCAAACGGCGGCGTTAAAGCGCTGCAGGCGATTGGCGGACCCTTCCCGCAGGTGCGATTCTGCCCGACCGGCGGCATCTCTCCGGCGAACTACCGTGACTATCTGGCGCTGAAAAGCGTGCTGTGCATCGGCGGTTCCTGGCTGGTGCCCAACGACGCGCTGGAAGCGGGCGACTGGGATCGCATCACCCGCCTGGCACGCGAAGCTGTTGAAGGCGCGAAGTAAGTTATGGCGGTGAGCGTCTGCTCACCGCACACGTTTATCCCTGAACCGTGACCGCTGCTGCGCTGGCAACGGCACGCGCAATCGCCTGATCCGTGCTGTCACCGCTGGCGAGCGCCACGCCCAGACGACGCTGACCGCTGATTTCCGGCTTGCCGAACAGACGCAGTTGCAGACCGGCACCCAGCGCCGCTTCGACATTCACAAACTGCACATTCTGGCTGGTCAGTTGCGGCAGAATAACGGCGGACGCTGACGGACCATACTGGCGAATCGCGCCAATCGGCAGACCGAGAAACGCCCGCACGTGCAGCGCAAACTCTGACAGATCCTGCGAAATCAGCGTCACCATGCCGGTGTCGTGAGGACGCGGCGAAACTTCGCTGAATATCACCTCATCACCGCAGACAAACAGCTCAACGCCAAACAAACCATAGCCTCCCAGCGCCTTAACCACCTGCGCGGCAACCTCCTGCGCCCGCTGCAGCGCCACATCACTCATCTGCTGCGGCTGCCAGGATTCACGGTAATCGCCATCCTCCTGACGGTGACCAATCGGCGCACAGAAATGAATGCCATCGACTGCGCTGATGGTGAGCAGGGTGATCTCGAAATCGAAGTCGACAACGCCTTCGACAATGACGCGTCCGGCACCCGCGCGGCCACCCTGTTGCGCATAGTCCCAGGCGTTATCGAGCTGGCTGGCGTTGCGGATAAAGCTCTGACCTTTGCCGGATGAACTCATCACCGGCTTCACAATGCAGGGAAAGCCGATTTCGGTAGCCGCTTCATCAAAGCGCGCCTTGCTATCGGCAAAGCGATAGCGGGAGGTCGGCAGAGAGAGCTCTTCAGCCGCCAGCCGACGAATGCCTTCGCGGTTCATGGTCAGCCGGGCGGCACGGGCAGTCGGCACCACGCGCTGGCCTTGCTGCTCCAGCTCAACCAGGGTCTCCGTGGCGATGGCTTCGATTTCCGGTACGACAAAATCAGGCTTCTCTTCAGCGATTAACGCTGCCAGTGCCGCGCCATCCAGCATGTTAATCACATGGCTGCGATGGGCGACGTGCATCGCCGGGGCATCGGCGTAACGATCAACCGCGATCACTTCCACACCCAGACGCTGACACTCCAGCGCCACCTCTTTACCCAGTTCACCTGAACCCAATAGCATCACACGCGTTGCTGCCGGACGCAGCGCTGTTCCGAGAGTCGTCATTTCTTCACCTAAGCAGTCAAAATTCGCGCGCAAGTATAAACGAAAACGTTTGCGTTCTCATCTTTCGTCCATCTGGCACGACCTTTTGCCTTACTTTTCCCGCTCTGACGTTTCCTGACATCCTTTTCGTCAGGATAGCGAACTGACATCTTAAAAGGAGTGGATGATGAATAACTGGTTGCAACAAATTCAGTCGGTACTGACGAAGAAGGGCGGTGAGGGCAAATCGGGCGGCGGCTTAAGCGACATGCTGGCGCCGGGTGCGCTGGGCGGCCTGGCCGGTATGCTGATTGCCAGTAAATCGTCGCGAAAACTGCTGACAAAATATGGCGGCAAGGCGCTGATTATCGGTGGCGGTGCGGCTGCGGGCGCGGTGTTATGGAACAAATACAAGCAGCGGGTCAGCGAAGCGCACCAGAATGAACCTGACTTTGGCGTGGCGCAGACGCCGGTTAACCTGCGGGCTGAACGTCTGGTGACGGCGCTGGTGTTTGCCGCCAAAAGCGACGGGCACATTGACGATCAGGAACGGGCAGCCATTGAGCAGAATATTCATCAGTCCGGTTACGGTCAGGAAGCGGAACAGCTGATCCAGAAAGCGATGAACCGCCCGCTGGATCCGCAGTGGCTGGCCGTCGATGTGAAAAACGAGGAAGAGGCGCTGGAGCTCTACTTCCTGAGCTGTGCCGCCATCGACGTTGATCACTTCATGGAGCGCAGCTATCTCTCCGCGCTGGGCGACGCGCTGAAAATCCCCCAGGATGTCCGCGACGGCATCCAGCAGGATCTTGAGGCTGAGAAAGCCCGTTTACCCGCCAGTTAATCCCTCTGATATTCCGTTGGCGGGTCACAGGATGTGATCCGCCAGCGACTGCTTCTCAACCTATACCTGGCTTCCCGCTGCTGAAGTGTTACGCTTACAGATCATTACGTTCACGGAGACGGATGGATGAAAGCACCCATCGCAAAAAAAATACCCCACGAGATGACGCTGCACGGCGAGACGCGCGTTGACGACTACTACTGGCTGCGCGACGACAAGCGCGAAAACAGCGAGGTCCTTGATTACCTGCGTGCCGAAAACAACTACGGCAAAAAAATCATGTCGTCACAGCAGCCACTGCAGGACCGGGTATTAAAAGAGATTATCGATCGGCTGCCGCCTGAAGATCACTCAGTGCCCTATGTGAAAAATGGCTACCGTTATCAGAGCCGCTACCAGAGCGGTAACGAATACCCGGCCTATTACCGCCAGCCCGCCGCGAGCGATGAGTCTGGCGAATGGAGCCTGCTGCTGGATGCCAACCAGCGCGCCTCGCACAGTGATTTCTATACCATGGGCGCGCTGCATATCAGTCCGGATAACCGGGTCATGGCGCTGGCTGAAGATTTCCTGTCTCGCCGGCAATATGGTATCCGCTTCCGTAACCTGGAGAGTGGCAGCTGGTACCCTGAAGTGCTGAGCAACGCCTCTTCCAGCTTCGCGTGGGGTAATGACTCGCGCACCCTCTACTATGTGCGAAAACACCCGCAGACGCTGCTTTCTTATCAGGTATGGCGACACGAACTGGGCACGCCGCAGTTCGACGACAAGCTGGTCTATGAAGAGCAGGATGACACTTATCATCTCAGCGTACATAAGACCACCTCCAAGCAGTTCATCATGATTGCCCTCTACAGCACCAACACCAGCGAAATTCAGCTGATTGATGCGAACTTCCCCGACGCGCAGCCGCATGTGTTTTTGCCACGCCGCCGCGATCATGAGTACAGCATCGACCACTACGATCATCAGTTCTTCATTCGATCCAACCGGGAAGGCGAAAACTTCGGGCTTTACCGCAGCCGCTATCTGGACGAGTCACGCTGGGAAACCCTGATCCCGGCACGTGAACAGGTAGTGATGGAAGATTTTCAGCTGTTTCGGGACTGGCTGGTGGTCGAGGAGCGCCAGCGCGGCTTAACCAGCCTGCGGCAGATCAACTGGGCCAGCGGTGAAACCAGCGGCATCGCCTTTGACGACCCGACCTATGTGACCTGGCTGGCCTACAATCCGACGCCGCGTACCAGCAAACTGCGCTACGGCTATTCATCGATGACCACGCCGACCACGCTGTTTGAACTGGATATGGATACTGGCGAACGCCGCATCCTCAAGCAGAGCGCGGTGAAAGGCTTTAACGCGGAAGATTACAAAAGCGAACATCACTGGATCAAAGTCAGCGATGGCACCGAAGTGCCGGTATCGCTGGTCTATCACCGCAAACATTATCAGCCCGGGCAGAATCCGATGCTGGTCTATGGCTACGGTGCCTACGGCAGCAGCATGGATGCCGACTTCAGCGTCAGCCGCCTGAGCCTGCTGGATCGCGGATTTGTCTATGCGCTGATACAGGTGCGCGGCGGCGGTGAGCTGGGGCAGCAATGGTATGACGGCGGTCGCCTGCTGAACAAAATGAACAGCTTCACCGATTTTATCGATGTCACTAACGCGCTGGTGGCGCGTGGCATCGGACACCCGGAACGACTCTATGCCATGGGCGGTAGCGCGGGTGGCTTGCTCATGGGCGGAGTAATTAACCTGGCACCGCAGCGGTTCCACGGCGTGGTTGCCCAGGTGCCGTTTGTGGATGTGGTGACCACGATGCTGGATGAGTCGATTCCGCTGACCACCGGCGAGTATGACGAGTGGGGCAACCCCAACGATCCTGAGTACTACCGTTATATCCGCCAGTACAGCCCTTATGACAACATCGAGGCGAAAGCCTATCCCCACCTGCTGGTCACCACCGGCCTGCACGATTCGCAGGTGCAGTACTGGGAACCGGCCAAGTGGGTGGCGAAGCTGAGATCGATGAAAACCGACAATAACCTGCTGCTGCTTTGCACCGACATGGATGCGGGGCACGGCGGCAAGTCGGGGCGCTACAAAGCCTATGAAGGGATCGCGATGGAATACACCTTCCTGCTGGGTCTGGCGCAGGGCACCTTACCGCCAGCTCAGGATTACTGAGATTCGGTCAGGTACTTACGCAGCGCCTGCCGCAATGGCGGGCGCAGATCGCTGACGTTATCCAGCATCCACTTCAGATAGCCCGGATCCTTGCGCGCAACCACCGCGATCGCCTGGCCGCGGTATTTGCCAAAGGGAAGAACGTCGTCGCGCTGGGCCGCCGGTTGTGACCGCACAATCATCTCGGAGGCACTCCAGCCGGAGATCTCCATAATACGAATCAGCAGTGCTGCCGTAACATAGCAGTCATAGAGCGCGCGGTGTGCATGCAGGTCGGCGGGCGGCGTGACATCCAGTTTCAGCGAATGACGCAGTGCCTGGTTGCCATATTTAATGCCCGGCCAGAGCTGACGCGCCAGCTGCATGGTGCAGATCCACTCTCCGTACATTTCCGGCAGCATCCGGCGATCAAAACTGGCGTTATGCGCCACGTAAAAAGCACTGCCGTGATAGCGTGGGATCGCCTCTTCAATGGTCGGCTTACCGGCGACCATCGCTTCGGTGATGCGATGCACGGCCATCGCCTGACGGCTGATAGGGCGGTCGGGCAGGGTGAGATCGCTCATCGGATTCACAATCTGGCCGTTGACCACATCCACGGACGCCACTTCGACCACGCCACCCTGCAGACCGCAGGTTTCGGTATCAATAACGCGAAATATCATTGCTTCATCTTCGGTTCATAAGGAAGGCGCGACAGGCTGAGCGACGCCTGGCGGTAGTGCATCAGACGCTGACGAAACCAGTCACGCAGCGCTTCGGGCTGCTCCTGCGCCACCATTTCGGCGACGATCGGCATGTTATAGCGCTCTTTAAACGCCACACCTGCTGCCGCCAAATCGACATTAATCTTGTCTTTCTCTTCCTGGGACAGCAGGGCAAGGTTATGGCTCATAATATTCTCCTGACGATAGCGGGCAAAAGTAATGTTTTCGGCGGTCTGAATCAAGGATAAAGGATCGCATCGCTGGCCTCGACAGTGCAAATACAGCAGCGTATCCTTTTGCCACGTTTATCGCCCTGGCGGCGGTTAAAAGGATGATCTTATGCATAAAAAACTGATTTCCCGCATGGTTATTGCGCTGGCGGCAGCCGGACTGATGACATTCAGCTCGCTGGCAGCGGCGCATGCGCATCTCCAGTCTTCTATCCCGGCGGCCAAAGCGCAGGTAACGACATCCACCGATGCGCTGACGCTGAACTTCAGTGAAGATATTGAAGCGGCATTCAGCGGCGTTACGCTGCTGGATAGTGAACAGAAGCCTGTCGCCACCGCTAAAGCCCGCGTTGAATCTGGCCAGAAAAACCGGCTGATTGTGGGCCTGTCTCAGCCGCTGCAAGCGGGCAGCTATCAGGTTAACTGGCATGTGCTGTCGGTGGATGGACATAAAACCGCAGGAAGCTATCGCTTTAGCGTGAAGTAACCCCGGTGACCACCCTCTGGATCCTGTTGCGTGCGCTGCATTTTGCCGCCGTGATGCTGCTGACCGGCAGCGCCTGTTACAGTGCACTGTTGGCACCCGGACGCTATAGACCCCTGCTGGCGCGACGATTAAACCCGCTGGTGAAAGGGAGCGCCTGGCTGGCGCTGCTGAGTGCACTGGCGATGCTGGCCTGCCAGAATGTGTTGATGAGCGGCGATAGCGCCAATCTGGCCGATGTCCATATCTGGCTGGCGGTGATTGGCACGCACTTCGGTGGCGTGTGGCTGTGGGAAATCCTGTTTAGCCTGCTGGCCGTTGCCGGTTTGTTATTGACCGGACGGCTGAGTCAGCAGGTGTTACTGCTGGCGGGCGTGCTGCAACTGGCCTGCATGGCTCTGATTGGTCATGCCGCGATGCGCGATGGCTGGCCGGGATTGTTTCAGCAGCTCAATCATGCACTGCATCTGATTGCCGCGGCGTTCTGGACGGGCGGATTACTGCCTCTGTTGCTGTTGATGCGGGAGGCGCGCCAGATCGATCGCCGCACTGACGCTATCCGCACCATGATGCGCTTTTCGCGCTATGGTCATCTGGCGGTGGCGTTAACGCTGCTGAGCGGCCTGATAAACAGCGTGATGATCGCGGGCTGGCCGCTGACGTGGCACGATTCACGCTACATTGTATTGTTGCTGTGTAAAGTGCTGCTGGTTGCCCTGATGGTGCTTGTGGCGCTGATTAACCGATACTGGCTGGTGCCGCGATTCCGCCTGGCGGGCAGCGGGACGCAGCAAAAATTTATTCGCATGACGCAGCTTGAACTGCTGCTGGCGTGCGGAGTGGTTGGGCTGGTCAGCGTATTTGCCACGCTGTCGCCAGCCTGAATGTGGTTTAAGAGAGAAAAGGGTAGTTATGTTGCTGAAGAAAGTGATCCCCGCAATCCTGTTGTTATCCGTATGCGGCCAGGCGCTGGCGGCACAAATCATTACCGTCAGCCGCTTTGAGATCGGTAAAGAGAAGTGGCCGTTTAACCGTGAAGAGGTGATGCTGACCTGTGAGAAAGATGGTGCGATGTTTGCCATCAATCCGAGCACGCTGATGACATACCCCCTGAACGATATCGCCGACACACTGTTCAAAAACAAACAGGTGAAAGCGCAGCCGATCAGCGTGATCCAGGCCGAAGACAAAGCGCATCCGGGCCAGATGATGAGTCTGCAGCCGATTGTTGAGCGCACCCAGGCGCTGTGCGGTAAATAAACCTGTCGGGTGCAGCATCGCGCTGCGCCCAACCCCTCTTTTTTGCCGTTGCGATCACAAACTGATCCGGTTTATGCCCCTGCGGCTCCCGTTTGCTGGCAATTCCACCGCGCTGTTCTAATGTTAAATGGCAAGGCGACATCGCCTTCATAAATGCCAACTTTTAGCGCACGGCTCCTTGAGAGCCATTTCCCTGGACCGAATATAGGAATCGTATTCGGTCTTTTTTTGTTCTATGATTTATAAAGATTTTTCTGTGACTTTTACGAAATATCCCGAAATCACACTATTCAATCTATGCCATCACATATTCCTGATCGCTTGAATCACGATTGTTTTTTCTTCATAGAAAAGTTTTTTATGGTCGAATGGCCTTTACAAAAAACTTCTTCGCTTCTCACATCAAATAGTCGAATTTCAGCGCGTCTCATCTCATGAAAATTCAGCAGGTCTGGCCCAATCTTAATACCTCTCATTTCGCGCGCTTCGACTAATACTCTCATTAATGCATCTGGGGCGTTACGTTGGATCAAGTCTTCATGACAAACATGCCGTTATTGATTTCGATAATGCAGACACAGTGACGTTAATCATTCATCCGATGTCCACTGAGTGAAGGTATGCTAGGGGACACAGCTCGTGCCGAGGGATTCACGTATTTATAGTTCTCTGACGGACGGATAGGCAAATTTCGGAGAGTGATCGTTTTATCTTAGTGTGGCACTATAATGCAGCCATTATCATGAACGAGGGATTGAGAATGATATCAGGAACAGCAGCAAAACAGGAACCTGGACGTTACTACACATTTGAGTCGAGATTGCCTCAGGGCGTTTTTTTGAGATTCGCCCCAGCCATTTGCCAGGAAATGCAAAGCCCGTAACAGATGAAACCAGCGGTATGTGTATCGGTTACTCGGTCGCACAGGCTCCGGGTTTGTGGCAGATTTATGACGTTCAGGGGCATTTTGTCAGGCTGGAAGAAGCGCCACTTGAAACACCCCTGATTGATCCCACGGATATTGCCCTGTTTGGCCTAGGTATTTTTCGTATCCTTCGTACAGGGCGGGTACTATTTGAAGCTGGCTCACGTGCGGCAATCTCAGCAAAAATTAGTCAGGGTACGGTATCTATTTTGCGTGGGCGGCTGAAATTCGGGCTACATGCGCGCAAACTTAAAATGACGCAAACAGCCGCAAGCCATATGTACGAACCCGCTCGATATGTTCCTTTGCAAATTCAGGAAAGGGCTATTCGTTATGGCAAGCGAATGCCAGATCCTCGTGAAGGTAAGGGAATGTTCCGATACGAAACGGAAATTTATAAGCTGCGCTTCGATAAGCAGCTTCAAGAGTATGTCTATCAGAAGTACAAATTTGAGGTGATTATCAGAGAATCGGACTGGACAATATCTCATTTTCAATATTTTCATTAATTAACAGGAACATTTCCATGTTTGATATCAGGAGTGAAGAATTTACTTTCGCAATCGCACCTTTTGAACGCATAGTGGATAACGAAGCCGATCCTGTTAACCATCACTGGGATTGGATACAGTCCTGGATAGAATTCTCTGTAAGCGGCCTGAAGGTGGCATTTAAGACTGAGTTCACTGTTGGAGAGTTGAAAATGTTGAAAAAAGAATTTTCAGCTTTTCATCAGGCGATAATTGCTCAGCAAAAGTTAAAGTCGTTTAAATATCAGAGCGATATTCATCAGCTTGATATGATACTGACAAATGAAAATACTATTGATAGTGTAACTATTGATTTTATCCTCCGACCGGAACCCCATGCCGACAGCGTTCAGGTTAAAGGCAGCTTTGGCCTTAATGAAAGCTATTTCCCTGACATTTTGAAGAGGCTGGATGAAATGATTCAATGGCAGAATTAAAGATTTCGCCATTGAAAATTTTTACTGAAAAATTCGGGCGTAGAATGGATTTTAATTCAGTATTTTTCGTACATGCTATATTCGACGCGGCAGTATCAGCACCTGTACTGCCAATCAGGGGAAAATTGCTGATGCTCTATATGGGATTCTGAATAAATGAAGCGTGCTATTTTATGGCTGATTCAGTCATTTTTCTATTTAGTTCCTTCTGCAGTTATTGTGGCTGGCGTGTATATCTTCATCTGCTTTGTTCCGCAGTATGCAGCACTTCTTAGTTTTGCATGGGTTATTGTAGTTTCTTATGTGTATATTAAATTTAACCGATGGTGTTGATAAAATCCTGACATATTAGTGAGCTTAAAATTTGGGTTGAAAAGCGAACGCAAAATAACCCTATTAGCTTAAGGTGCCCGGTCTCCATCCCAAAAACCCACTCCACTCTGCAACAACAGAAACAACCCTGCCAGCCTCGCACCCAAAGCTTACCTGTCATCTTGTCATCACCGCGGTTTGGCTTATCCTTAAAGCTTCAATCAAAAGGAGCATCGTTTATGAAAGCGGCAATTGCTAACAGTGAACACAAGGTTGAAGTGGTTGAGAAGACGCTGCGTCCTCTCAAAACGGGCGAAGCACGGCTCAGGATGGAATGCTGTGGCGTATGCCATACCGATCTGCATGTGAAGAACGGGGATTTCGGTGATAAAACCGGCGTGACGCTGGGTCATGAAGGTATCGGTATTGTTGAGGAAGTCGCGCCAGATGTGACCTCACTTAAGCCAGGCGATCGTGCCAGCGTGGCATGGTTCTTTAAGGGCTGCGGGCACTGCCAATACTGCAACTCCGGTAACGAAACGCTCTGCAGAGAGGTCGTTAATGCCGGTTATACCGTCGATGGCGGTATGGCTGAAGAGTGTATCGTCGTTGCAGACTATTCGGTCAAAGTCCCCGACGGGCTTGATCCTTACGCCGCCAGTAGTGTCACCTGCGCCGGTGTCACCACCTATAAAGCGGTGAAAGTGTCCGAGGTAAAACCGGGTCAGTGGCTGGCGATTTACGGTCTTGGCGGGCTGGGAAACCTCGCTCTGCAGTATGCGAAAAATGTCTTTAACGCCAAAGTGATCGCGGTTGATGTGAGCGATGGGCAACTGGCACTGGCGAAAGAGATGGGTGCCGACCTGGTCGTAAACTCGGCCAGCGAAGATGCGGCTCGCTTTATTCAGGAGCAAACCGGTGGGGCGCATGCGGCTGTGGTAACGGCGGTTGCCAAAGCAGCGTTTAACTCTGCTGTCGATGCGGTCAGGGCCGGTGGTCGGGTGGTGGCTGTCGGACTGCCGCCGGAAGCGATGAGCCTGAATATTCCGCGTCTGGTGCTCGATGGCATTCAGGTAGTAGGATCGCTGGTCGGGACGCGTAACGATCTGGCGGAAGCTTTCCAGTTTGCGGCAGAAGGGAAGGTGGTGCCGAAGGTGACCAAAAGGAAGATTGGTGAGGTCAATGCCATCTTCGATGAGATGATTCAGGGCAAGATCCGCGGCAGGATGGTAATCGACTTTAGCGGTCAGTCTGCTGAATAATCCGTGCCAATAATCGCAGAAGCCCGCGCCGTGCGGGCTTTTTAATGCCTGTAAGGCCAGTTCCCTCCCGCTGAATGCGTAAAGCACATTCCGTTAAAGCATTAATAAGCGCGGCTTTATGTTTCATGATGTGATTTTCACTTGAACTTTACCGGTAACATTATAGTTTATGGGGTGAAGTCTGATTACACACATCTGAAGGAGGGTTATATATGGCTAAGCATCACTTACTCAAATCCATTGAAATTGCAGCGATTGTGCTGTTTGTCCTGATACTGGCGTATCTGGCGGTTACCGGTCTGCTGTCATCAACTGGCGTTGATCACGCCTGGCCGTATCCCAGTAAGTAATTGAGTGCCGCACCAGGGAAATTATAAATAATATAAATAGATAACCGATCCTGATACAGGACATAAAAAACCCCGCAATCGCGAGGTTAATCAGAGTCTACACCAGGCTCACCGAAAGCAGAGTCAGCTCTTCGGTTTCCAGCGACAGGCTTTTTTTGGTTTCGAACATAAAGGCTTCCAGCGCCTCCTCGACATCGTCGCCCTCGATAAAGGCGTGAGTCGTGACATGATTTTCACCTTTGGGCTTAATCACGTAAGAAACAAACCACTTCTTCTTTTGCATAATGCTTATCCTCTTCTGAATAGGTAAATGCCGCACACCGGCAATACTGAGCTTTCCCGCCAGCAGTTCAGCGGAACATGTACGGGTTCGGTCTGACAAAGACTAATCGAGCGGGGCCGGATGCAGCAGGTCGATCACGTCGTCAATTTCATTACTGGCCGCATGACGATCAAGGGCAACCGCATAGTAGCGTCCCTTGCAGTAGTGCTTTGTTACCGCCACCCGATGGCCGGTATCGCTGTCAGCTTCACCGCCGGTCAGGGTCTGCAGGTGGGGCGGGATAACCAGCTCACTTTCGAGTTGTTCTGCTTCAATGATCACTGCGCCACCGTCGGTGGATAGCAGCAGATGCTGAATGCTCATGTTCTCTCCTCTGAGTCAGATTGCTAACCGGCAAAGTGTAGTTCACCTCAGCGGGTGTGCTGGCGACGGGCTTAATCAATGCCTGAGCAGGCTCGTTATCACAGCCAATTGCGCTTTTCCTGGCAAAAAAAAAGCCCCGGAGTCAGGGGCTTTTAAGAAAGGGATGGCCTGCGTTAAAAACTCAGCTGGTCTGATCGGCCAGCTTCGGCTTCAGCACGCGCTTACCAATCTGAATGCCGGGCTTCTCAACATACTTATAGAGTAAAGAGGCCAGCGCATAGGTCACCGGGATGGCAGAGACGCAGACAATCAGGAAGCGCATCATGTCGCTCTTAAACTCAATGTCGGTGTGATTGAGCAGCAGTGCGATCAGCGGGATTACAATCAGCAGATGCAGCAGGTAGACAGAAAACGACACGTCGCCCAGCCAGGTGCTGAGACGGTTGTTCAGCAGCTTACGCGGCAGAGCAATCAGCGTTGCCATCAGGCTGCCCTGCGGGTATTGCCACAGAATCGCCGTCATACCGACGATCATCAGCGCCTCCATAATCACCTGCAGCTTAATCGCGCCCAGGCCCATCGCCACGCTGGCGACCGGGCCGAGCAGCGCAAAAGCGACGTAGAGCAGGGATTTACGGCGAATCGCCTCGGCCAGCAGCATCCCCGACAGGAACATATTCAGCTTTATCAGGATCATTGAAGGCATCTCAAACGCCTCATAATAATCTGCCAGCACATACCGGCCAGCGCAGCAGAGCGCCATGATGCCAATCAGCGAGGCGGCATAACCAAAGCGCAGCGTCACCAGCATGATGAACGGGAACAGCAGATAGAACTGCATCTCCAGCCCGATGCTCCAGTCAGGCAGCACGGTATTAAAACCATATTCGGGCAGCAGGCCGAACAGGAAACTGAAGTGGGTCAGGATGTTTGCCAGCGACTGGTCGTTGTAACGCGACGACTCAGTGGCGGTGCCGGAATAGAAATGAGCAATGGTGTCACGCATCTCGCCAAACCACGGGCCATAAATCAGGGCGATGATTAACAGCAGATAGTAGAGCGGGGCGATGCGGAAGAAGCGCCGGATCCAGAACTTCTTGATGGTCTCTGTGCTCTGCCACGGCTCTTTCTGCTGACGCTCGACGTAGTTTTTCGCCATCAGATAACCCGATAACAGAATAAACAGATCGACCCCGATGCCAGGGGATGAAATAAGCGTGATATGGCAATGAACCAGTAAGCTGATATGGCCAACTAATACCCAGAGAGAAGCGATGCCGCGTAATCCCTCCAGCTCCGTAGACCAACCTCGTGTTGCAGACATAACTATTCCTCGTTTTTATCCGACCTTCGGCGCTCACTAAGCCTCAAGGCAACAGATATGTAAACGGGCCTTTACAAAAGTAAGAAGATTCCGAGCACAGGTAAGTGGGGGAAATCAACCCAAACAGGGCGGGAAAGCACAGGAAGTTAAGGGCGTGCAGTGGCACACCCTTAATCAATATCACTGATTGAAATGGTGGATCAGGCCAGTTTTAACAGGATCATACCGGCCAGCAACAGGGTCAGGCCGGCCCAGCCTTTGCGGTTCAGCCGCTGGCCAAACAACACCCATCCGGCCGCGACAGTGGCGATAATCCCAAAACCGCCCCAGACCGCATAGGCGATCGAGAGATCGATACCTTTGACCGCCTGAGCGAGTGCGCTGAACGCGAGCAGGACACAGCAAAGTGAAAGCAGACCGTACAGCGGTTTCTTAAACCCATCAGAATATTTAAGGAATATGTTAGCGGCAATCTCCAGCACGATAGCCAGCGCCAGCCAGGACGCATGAACAAGATCAGCGATGAGCATGATTAACCTCCGCTGATGATTGGGTGCCGGTTTTGATCAACACAATTCCGACGATCAGCGTCACCAGCCCACAGATTTTCAGCGCTGACAGCGTTTCACCAAAGAGCTGCACGCTGAATAACGTAATCAGCATGATGCCGATACCTTCCCACAGCGCATAAGCCACGCCCAGGGCGATACGTTTAATGGCGAAACTCAGCAGAATATAAGAACAGGCAATCATGCCCAGCATCATCAGGTAGCCGGAATGGCTGCCATTGAGGCTGGACCATTTCATAAAAAGGGTACCAATAATTTCAGTAACAATAGCGAGTGATAATAAAACCCAGGCGCGCATGGGTGCTCTCCAGCAACGATAAAGGACGACCTGCAACAACGCACAATGTGCGGGCAGACTCAGAACAGTTCGAAGTGGTGAGGGGACTACAGGGCGTTACGCCAGTGCTGATCGGCGGCGTTCCAGCCAGAAAGGCAAGAGGGGGAATGCAGGGGGTTTGACATGAACATTCTGCTCATAAAATTTACAACACATCCACATTGTTGCTTCTCATCAGTGGACGGATAGTGCCTCCGGTTAAATAGACGCTGGATTTATAGCATTCTGCACATCACCAAATCAACAGCAGATGCTGCTTTGTTTGATGTCTGTTAAGGTTTGATGATTTGAAAAGGGTGAAGTGTGGAAAAGGATGTGTGGTAAACCGTAATGAAAAAAATAGCCGGGCAACAGAAGTGCCCGGCTATTATTAAGTGACGCTGTCACGTATCATTCAGCGCGCTGCGGAACCGTGCGAACGGGCGCATCACCCGCAACATAGTAAGCGGCGGTGCTGCGCGGCAACGGATCGCGCCCACGAATCTTATCGGCAATCTTCTCGCCAATCATGATAGTGGTGGCGTTCAGGTTACCGGTGATGATCAGCGGCATAATCGACGCATCGACCACGCGTAAGCCTTCCAGTCCATGCACACGACCTTCGCCATCAACGACGGACATCGGGTCGTTACCCATCTTACAGGTGCCGCACGGGTGATAAGCGGTTTCGCCGTGGTTACGCACGAACTCATCCAGCTGCTCATCTGTCTGGCAATCCAGTCCCGGACTGATTTCACGGCCACGGTACTTATCCAGTGCTGGCTGATTGATGATCTGGCGCGTGATGCGAATCGCATCGCGGAACTCATGCCAGTCCTGCTCATGCGACATGTAGTTAAACAGAATGGCCGGATGACGACGCGGATCGCGTGACTTCAGGCGTACATGACCGCGGCTTGGAGAACGCATCGAGCCAACGTGACACTGGAAGCCGTGGGCATCAACCGCGTTGGAACCGTTGTAGTTAATCGCCACCGGCAGGAAGTGATACTGAATGTTCGGCCAGCTGAACTCTTCGCGGCTGCGGATAAAGCCACCCGCTTCAAACTGGTTGCTGGCACCAATACCGGTGCCGTTAAACATCCACTCTGCACCGATTTTCGGCTGATTCCACCACTTCAGAGCCGGATAGATTGAGACCGGTTCTTTACACTCATACTGAAGATACATCTCCAGATGGTCCTGCAGGTTTTCACCCACGCCCGGCAGGTCGTGAACCAGCGGGATGTCGAACTGTTTCAGCAGCTCAGGAGAACCCACGCCAGAACGCTGCAGGATCTGCGGCGAGGCGATAGCGCCGGCACACAGCAGCACTTCACGGCGCGCGGTCACTTTGTTGATGGTGTTGCTGTCGCCCTGCAGGTACTCCACGCCGACCGCACGCTTGCCATCGAAGATGATGCGATCGGTGGTGGCGTGCGTGATGATCTTCAGGTTGGCGCGGCCTTTGGCCATATCGAGATAGCCACGCGCGGTGCTGGAGCGACGACCGTTTGGTGTGACGGTACGATCCATCGGACCGAAACCTTCCTGCTGATAGCCATTAAGGTCGTCAGTGCGCGGATAACCCGCCTGTACGCCCGCCTCAATCATCGCTTCAAACAGCACGTTATTGCCCGCTTTAGGCGTTGCAACGCACACCGGGCCGTCGCCGCCGTGGAAATCGTTCGGGCCGATATCGCGGGTTTCCGCTTTACGGTAGTAGGGCAGGCAGTCCAGATAGCTCCAGTTCTCCAGTCCAGGTTCGCTGGCCCAGTTATCGAGATCCATCGCGTTACCGCGGATATAACACATGCCGTTAATCAGTGATGAACCGCCCAGACCTTTGCCGCGACCACACTCCATGCGGCGATTGTTCATGTAAGGCTCTGGCTCGGTTTCATAAGCCCAGTTATAGCGTTTTCCCTGTAACGGGAAGGCGAGGGCCGCAGGCATCTGAGTGCGAAAATCAAAGCGGTAATCCGGGCCGCCCGCTTCCAGCAACAGGACGCTCACGTTGCTCTCTTCGGTCAGACGGGTAGCCAGAACGTTTCCTGCGGATCCGGCTCCAATAATAATGTAATCAAATTCCATTCATCGTTCCTCAGGTTAAGTGATTAAAAGACTGACTGAAAACGCGTCAGCTCAACCTGCACTGACTTCACCTGGGTGTAGCTCTGCAGCGTCATCAGGCCATTCTCACGGCCAATGCCGGAGTGCTTGTAACCCCCCACTGGCATCTCTGCGGCTGATTCGCCCCAGGTATTAATCCAGCAGATTCCTGCTTCGATCTGATGAATCACGCGGTGCGCCTTATTGAGATCCTGCGTCACCAGCCCGGCGGCCAGACCAAATTCGGTGTCGTTGGCGCGGCGGATCACTTCTTCTTCACTTTCGTAGCTCAGGATCGACATGACCGGTCCGAAGATCTCTTCACGCACAATCTTCATCTCATCACGGCAGTCGGTGAACACGGTTGGTGCAACCCATGCACCCTGGTCGAAATCGCCACCGGTCAGACGTTTGCCGCCGCACAGTACGCGTGCGCCTTCAGCGATGCCGGATTCGATATAACGCATCACATTGTCGCGATGGCTGAAGCTGACCAGCGGACCAAAGTTGGTCGCCGGGTCACGCAGATCGCCTGCCTGAATGCGGGCAACGCGTTCGCTGATTTTTGCCTCGAATGCGGCCTGCAGTTTTGCAGGAATAAAGACGCGGGTGCCGTTGGTGCAGACCTGACCGGAGCTGTAGAAGTTCGCCATCATGGCGATGTCGGCGGCCAGATCGAGATCGGCATCGTCAAAGATGATCAGCGGTGATTTACCGCCCAGTTCCATGGTGACCTCTTTCAGCGTTGAACCTGCTGCATTGGCCATCACTTTTTTGCCGCTGACGACGCCACCAGTGAAGGAGACTTTGTCGATGCCAGGATGCTCAGTGAGCAACTGACCGGTGACTGAACCGATGCCCGGCAGCACGTTGAACACGCCATCCGGCAGGCCCGCTTCGGTGTAAATTTCCGCCAGCTTCAGGGCAGTAAGCGGGGTCATTTCACTCGGTTTGAAAATCATCGCGTTACCCGCTGCCAGCGCGGGCGCGGATTTCCACAGGGCGATCTGAATCGGGTAGTTCCAGGCACCGATACCAGCTACCACGCCCAGCGGTTCGCGACGGGTGTAAACAAAGGAGGTTTCACGCAGTGGGATCTGCTGACCTTCCAGCGCCGGAACCAGACCGGCGTAATACTCCAGCACGTCTGCGCCGGTGACAATATCGACCGCTGAGGTTTCGCTGTAAGGCTTACCGGTATCGAGCATTTCCAGCTCTGCCAGCTCATCATTACGCTCACGCAGAATATCGACGGCGCGACGCAGGATGCGCGAGCGCTCCATGGCGGTCATCGCGGCCCAGACTTTCTGGCCTTTTCTGGCGGCAGCAACGGCGCGATTGACATCTTCCTGGCCGGCGGCATGAACCTCTGCCAGCACTTCGCCGTTGACCGGGTTAATCGTCTGGAACGTTTCGCCAGACGTTGCGGCAACATAAGCGCCATCGATGTAGAGTTTCTGCTCGGTGAATCGGGACATGTTTTCTCCTTCCGTTATTCGTGCTCGCCAGCCAGTTGCTGACGGATGAATTGGGTGGTCAGTGTGAGGGCGATGACCGGGTTAAATGGCTTACCGCTCAGCGCGGCGCGCAGCCACAGACCATCTATCAGGGCAGCCAGCCCATGTGCGGCCAGACGTGCCTTCTCCAGCGGCAGTTCACGCCGGAATTCGACCACCAGCGTTGAGTAGAGCCGCCGGCTGCTGACCCGCTCCAGGCGATTAAGCTGGGGCTGATGCATGCTGCTCGACCAGAAGTCGAGCCAGGCTTTCATCACTGCCGTGTGCACCTGGGTATCATCAAAATTACCCTCAACGATGGCACACAACCGCTGTTCTGCAGAGGCACCGGCCAGCGGTTCTAACCGCGACAGTACCGCCTCCCGCAGTTGACGCGTCACATCACGCATCGTGGCTTCCAGTAAGCCGTTCTTATCCTTGAAATAGTGACTGATGATGCCGGTGGATACCCCCGCCCGACGGGCGATCTGGGCGATAGTGGCATCATTAATCCCCACTTCATTAATCGTGCTCAGGGTCGCATCAATCAGTTGCCGACGACGTATCGGCTGCATCCCTACCTTTGGCATAGCTCCAGCTCCACCCTCAAATCGAGCCCCTATTTAAACTTTTTTTGATTGCACGTTCAATATAAAAAGAAACTTTGTTAGGATGCTGTTCTTTAAATGTAGCGAAAGCGAAACGGCAATGAGTGCTAAAATAGGCTGGTATGCCTGAGCGATTAACAGGAAGTGACAGAACGAAACAGGGCCGCACGGCCGGAAAGCCGTGGACGGCAAGACTTATCCATTGCGTATTTTCAGGACATTAACCAGAGGTAACCGATGAATAATCCACCTGCCGGTGAAAAAGACAGACTCAATCCCGTTGTATTTTATACCTCTGCCGGATTGATTCTGACGTTTTCACTTGTGACGATTCTCTACAGTGAACTGGCCGCGAGCTGGATCCTCAAGGCGGTAAACTGGGTTTCCGCCACCTTCGGCTGGTACTACATGCTGGCTGCCACGCTCTATATTGTTTTTGTGTTGTATATGGCCTGCTCACGCTTTGGTTCGATCAAGCTCGGGCCTGAGCACTCCAAACCCGAGTTCAGCGTCCTTAGCTGGTCTGCCATGCTGTTCGCCGCCGGCATCGGCATCGACCTGATGTTCTTCTCGGTCGCCGAGCCGGTGACGCAGTATATGCAGCCGCCGGAGGGGGCAGGGCAGACGATGGAAGCGGCCCGCCAGGCGATGGTCTGGACGCTGTTCCACTACGGACTGACCGGCTGGTCAATGTATGCGTTGATGGGCATCGCGCTAGGCTACTTCAGCTATCGCTATAACCTGCCGCTCACCATCCGTTCCGCGCTCTATCCTATCTTTGGTAAACGCATCTATGGCCCGATTGGCCACACCGTAGATATCGCCGCCGTGGTCGGCACCATCTTTGGTATCGCCACCACGCTCGGCATCGGGGTCGTGCAGCTTAACTATGGCCTCAAAGTGCTGTTTGATATCCCGGAAGGCCTGACCGCGCAGGCCGCGCTGATTGTCCTCTCCGTGGTGATCGCCACCATTTCTGTCACGTCGGGCGTCGATAAAGGGATCCGTATTCTCTCTGAGCTGAACGTGGTGATGGCGCTGGGCCTGATTCTGTTTGTGCTGTTCTTCGGCAACACCGAGTTCCTGCTGAATGCGCTGGTGCTGAACGTCGGGGATTACATCAATCGCTTCATGGGCATGACGCTCAATACCTTTGCCTTTGATCGTCCGACCCAGTGGATGAACAGCTGGACGCTCTTCTTCTGGGCGTGGTGGGTGGCCTGGTCGCCATTTGTCGGCCTGTTCCTGGCGCGTATCTCACGCGGTCGTACCATCCGTGAGTTCGTGCTGGGCACGCTGATTATTCCGTTCACCTTTACGCTGTTGTGGCTGTCAGTGTTCGGTAATGCCGCGCTGTATCAGATCATCCACGGCAATACGGAGTTTGCGCAGGAAGTGATGAACCATGCGGAGCGCGGCTTCTACAGCCTGCTGGCGCAGTATCCGGCGTTTAAACTCAGCGCCTCGGTTGCGACGATCACCGGTATGCTGTTCTACGTCACCTCGGCGGATTCCGGCTCGCTGGTGCTGGGTAACTTCACCTCGCGACTGAAAGATATCAACAGTGATGCACCGAACTGGCTGCGTATCTTCTGGTCTGTGGCGATTGGGGTACTGACCCTGAGCATGCTGATGACCAACGGTATCACTGCCTTGCAGAACACCACGGTGATCATGGGGCTGCCGTTCAGCTTTGTTATCTTCTTTGTCATGGCGGGGCTGTTTAAATCCCTTAAGATTGAAGATCACCGTCGGGCCAGCGCCACGCGCGACACCGCGCCCTATCTGGCTCATGCGACCGATCGCCTGACCTGGAAGAAGCGTCTGTCGCGCCTGATGAACTACCCAGGCTCGCGTTATACCCAGCAGATGATGGAAAAAACCATCTATCCGGCGATGCAGGAAGTGGCGAAAGAGCTGGAGCTGCGGGATGGCCGGGTCACGCTGGAGAGTGTTGAGGCGGATGAAAGCAACCCGATTGGCTATCTGGATCTGCGCGTCCATCTGGGCGAGGAGCAGGACTTTATCTATCAGGTCTGGCCGCAGCAATATTCGATTCCGGGCTTTACCTATCGCGCCCGCAGCGGTAAGTCGACCTACTACCGGCTGGAAACCTTCCTGATGGAGGGCAGCCAGGGTAACGACTTAATGGATTACAGCAAAGAGCAGGTGATCATCGACATACTGGATCAGTATGAGCGACACCTGAACTTCATCCATCTCAACCGTGAAGCGCCGGGCAGCAACATCAGCTTCCCAAGCGCTTAAATCAGGGCCCGTCAGTGAGCAATTGCTGGCGGGCTTTTTTTTCGCTACCGTCGTCATGAACAATACCGCTTCACCTGCCGAAATCGACTATCTTTAGGGCTTTGCTGGCCTGATGCCTGAAAAGCGTAGACAGGGAGTCATATGGGAAAAATATTCAGTACGTTTCTGCCGCTCTATACCACTACGCTTCTGATGCTGCTGGGTTCCGGTTTACTGACTACCTACGTTTCGTTGCGGCTGGCCAGTGAGCAGGTTAATGGTGCGCTGATCGGCGCGATTATCGCGGCCAACTATATCGGGCTGGTGATTGGCGGCAAAGTGGGGCACAACCTGATTGCCCGCGTCGGCCATATCCGTGCCTACGTGGCCTGTGCCGGGATCATTACCGCCTCGGTTGTAGGTCACGGGCTGACGGACTTTATTCCGCTGTGGGTCTTTCTGCGTCTGATTATCGGGCTCTGCATGATGTGCCAGTACATGGTGCTGGAGAGCTGGCTCAACGATCAGGCGGAATCTTCCCAGCGCGGCATGATTTTCGGCCTCTATATGGTCGCCACCTACCTTGGACTCAGTGGCGGACAGGTGATACTGAGCCTGCAATCGGGGTTTGGGGTGAGCACGCTGCTGATTGTGGCGCTCTGTTTCGCGCTCTGTCTGGTGCCGATTGCACTGACCACCCGCACTCACGTCCGGCCCATGACACCGGCGCCGATGGAGCTGGGCTATTTTATCCGCACTATTCCCAAACTGCTCGGCACCACCCTGGTGACCGGCATGGCCATTGGCGCGTTCTATGGCCTGGCACCGGTTTATGGCAGCAGTAAAGGCTTCACCACCAGCCAGACCGGTTATTTTATGAGTCTCACGATTTTTGCCGGGCTGGTGTCGCAGTTTCCGCTAAGCTGGCTCTCTGACCGCTACGACCGCCAGCGGCTGTTATTCATTATTGCCATGCTCTTTGCCGTGGCCTGCGTGCCGCTGGTGGTGCTGCCGCATCTGACCTTCCACTGGATGATTGGTATCGCCTTTGCCGCCAGCATGATGCAGTTTGCGCTCTATCCATTGCAGGTGGCGCTGGCCAACGATCAGGTCGCCGCCGATCGTCGTGTCTCGTTAACCGCCTGTCTGCTGATGGCGTTTGGTATTGGCGCCAGTATCGGCCCGCTGGTGGTCGGTGCGCTGATGCAGCCGCTGGGCAGTAATATGCTCTATCTCTTCTTTATGCTCTGTGCGCTGGTGATTGGCGGACTGAGTTATGTGCGTGCGCCGGGTCCGCTTCCGACGACCGAAGTACCGTTGCCGCATGTGGTGATGCCTGACAGTCTGGCGACCTCGCCACTGGGTGCCGCGCTGATCCCGACGCTGGAAGAGGAGGTGATTCATGCGTCGATGGGCGGTCAGGAGCCGGAAGAGGAGAGTGCTGAGTTCGATGACACAGCTGACGAAGAGGATTTGCCCGATGACCTTCCTGATGATCAGCGGCACAAATAGCAGCGACAAAGCAGGATGCCACTCGCCGCTGGCTGTACCGTTAAAGCAGGATGTCCGGATCTGACACACTCTTGTCCGGTTGCTGGCTCGACATTGGGGTCAGCAACCGCGAAGCTGGCGCATACCGCTTTTTTAAGGAGTCACACCATGCTGGAACTTCGCCCCAATTGTGAACGCTGCGACGTTGATCTGCCGCCATCTTCTCTGTCGGCACGCATCTGCTCGTTTGAATGCACGTTCTGCGCTGACTGTGCTGAGCATCTCACTCATCTTTGCCCCAACTGCGGCGGTGAGCTGGTGCGCCGCCCGGTGCGTCCGGCAGAGAAACTGCAGAAATATCCTGCTAAAATGCGTAGCTGATCCCAAATGACTACAGATATGGTGGGGGCAGAATAGCCTGTCGCGCCTGATCGCTTTATGATGTATTTCGTCCCTGACAGAGCTACCACCTTAACTGAGTGCCGGAGATAAGCGCCGGGAGGGACGCACCTTTCACCTCTCTTTAATCGCTTCGCCCGGCCTCCTTGCTCCCTTGCTCCCTTGCACCCTTTCAGCCAGCCTCATTTGCATTCTGCTTTCCAGCGCGTCATGCAAGTACAGTGTCGGCCCTGACTATACTCTGAAGATGTTTTCAGCAGACAAAGGCCGGGTGTAGCGATGTATTACCAATCCCTGAATGGCGCAGCGTGGCGACGGATCTGGGTGGTCGGCGATCTGCATGGCTGCCGCTGCGAACTGGATGCGCTGTTGCAGCAGCATCAGTTTGACCCGCAGCAGGACTTACTGATTTCGGTGGGTGACATCATCGATCGCGGTCCCGACAGCCTGGGTTGTCTGGCGCTGCTGGAGGAGCCCTGGTTTCGCTGCGTGCGGGGGAATCATGAGGAGATGGCGCTTTCAGCACTACAGGGGCAGGAAATGGCGCTCTGGCAGATGAACGGTGGCGACTGGTTCTTTCGGCTGCGTGGTGCAGCGTTGATTGCGGCGCGTCACGCCTTGCAGCGTTGCCGTGAGCTGCCGCTGATTCTCCATCTGCAACTCGAAGAGCGAATTATTGTGATTGCTCATGCTGATTATCCGGCCCGGGAATATGCGTTGAATAAGCCACTCGACTGGCAGCAGGTGGTCTGGAGCCGTCAGCGGCTGGAGGCGATGGAGTCAGGCGAACGGGCGGGCATCCGTGGCGCAGACGCCTTTTACTTCGGACACACGCCGCTGAAACGGTCGCTGACGGTTGCCAATCTGCATTACATCGATACCGGCGCAGTGTTTGGCAATCATCTGACGATGCTGCAAATAAAGTGACTCAGCGGAACAGGCGTCCATCGCGCACCAGCTCCCGCGGATAGCTGTTCTTGATACGGCTGCCGACTTTTTTAGCCAGCCCCAGCGGCTGCTGCTGATAAGTGACAATCATCTCATTACGGGTAGGTTCCGTTTCCGGGTAGATATCCCGGCCGCGATACCACTCTTCCGCCTCTGCTGCGGTGAGCTCAAAAGTCTGCGCCGCATCCGGTTTTGCCAGCGCAATTACCGCTTCATGCTGCCAGCGATAGCCTTTAGCAAAGGTTTCTGCCAGCTTCAGGCCGATGCGCGAGAACCGCACTTTACCCAGCAGCGGGGTGACGGCCTTCGGGAACAGCCAGATCTCTTTATCACGCTGCCACAGCTCCAGCGACGCATCCCATTTAAGAGAGACAGCGGCGGCGGCCTGGGCTATCTCACTTTCCAGCTTGCGGCTGAGGTGGGAGAAGGGCAGTTTACCCACTTTGTAGCCCGGCAGCGGTAAGGGCTCGACCGACGCGGTTTTACACAGCCGCGCAACGAAAAAGCCTTCGCTGTCGAACATCTGCGGGAAGACATGCAGATAGCCCTCGGGCGTCGCGGCCTGTCCGGCACCCTCAAACAGCCCATCGAGCGCTACGACCTCAACAGCGTCCGGATAGCGCTCCAGCAGCCAGGCAATGACCTGCTGATTCTCAATCTGATTCAGGGTGCAGGTGGAGTAAACCAGCGTGCCGCCGGGTTTGAGGGCGTGGAAGGCACTGTCGAGCAGATCGCGCTGGGTCGATGCGATCTCATGCGTACTTGCCAGCGACCAGTTTTTCAGCGCATCAGCATCTTTGCGAATCACCCCTTCGCCTGAGCAGGGAGCGTCGAGCAGGATGGCGTCGAACTGTTCCGGCAGGGCTGGCCCGAAGACCCGTGCGTCAAAGTGCGTTAAGGCACTGTTGCTGACGCCGCAGCGGCTGATATTGGCGTGCAATACTTTTACCCGGCTGGAGGAGAATTCGTTAGCCAGGATAACGCCCTGATTGCCCATCCGCGCAGCAATCTGGGTCGTTTTAGAACCCGGTGCCGCCGCCATATCCATCACGGCGCTGACCTCTGGCTGAGCGTCAAACAGGGCAGTGACCGGCAGCATGGAGCTGGCCTCCTGAATGTAGAACAGGCCACTGAGATGCTCAGCCACGCTGCCCAGCGGCAGGCTCTCATCTTCCCGACTGATCCAGAATCCCTCTTCGCACCACGGCACCGGCGTCAGCTTCCAGTCATAATTAGCCGTCTGACTCAGAAAGTCAGCCACGCTGATCTTCAGGGTATTGACGCGAATACTGCGGCGCAGGGGTTGCTGACTGTAGGCAATAAATTGCGCGAGGCTCGCCTCATCGGGCAGGCTCTGGCGAATTAACGAGAGAAAATCGGCGGGGAAAAGCGAAGAAGCATCTGACACGGGCACATTCCAGTTAAGACAAAGGCGGCAGTGTATCATGAGGAAAGGAAACGGGCAGCCAGGCTGCCCGTTTGAGGGAGTGAATAAGGCGTATGTTCCCTGATCCGGTGCTGACTTTAAACGCCTAAAAGGGCAGAACAGTCTGCCCGTTTGAGATAGCCTTTAGCGCGGAGACGGGATCGCCGTTCCCCAGTTACGCCAATCTTTCGGCGCTTCATCCTGCAACAGAAAGTGTTTATCCGGATTTGCCTGCGGCGCCAGCGGCACCGTCGGCGGCGTCGCAAACTGAATGCCACCGCGAATAAACTGCTGGAATGTCCCGGTTTTCACTACGCCACCCACCAGACCGAAGTCCAGGTTATAGCCGGATGCCAGCCAGAACACCGAGTTATTACGCACCAGATGCTGGTACTTCTTACTGATGCGAAGGGCGATCTGCACACGGTCCGCCATATTACCCAGTGAAGTGCCGGTCACGGTACCCACTTCCACACCACGGAACAGCACCGGCGTACCCAGCGAAAGTGAACCGGCCTCAGTGGCATCAACATAAATGTTCAGGCCATTAAGGTAGCGGGAGTCGGTAATGGTGCTCTCCTGCAGCTCAAACGTGCGCGCGGCGCCACCTTTACCGGGATCCACGTTGACGTAAGGCTGCAACAGGGTTTCCAGATGATTCACGCCGGTAGCGGAAATCTCCGGTGAGACCACCGAGAAACGGCTGCCGAGACGGGCGAAATCGTTGACATACTCCGGATAGAGCACCGCTTTCGCCACCACCTGATTGTTATCTTTGCTTAACGACAGTGACTCCACCTGGCCGACATTAATACCCAGGTAACGAATCGGCATCCCGGCAGAGAGCTTGCTGGCGTCATAGGTGTGCAGCGTAATCTGGCTACCCACCGCGCGGGCGGCGGTTTCAGACGGATAGAGGACGCGTTTGGCCCCTTTGGCCGACTGCGCACCACTCATATTGTCGAAACTGATCGCGCCTTTCAGCGCGCGGTTAAGCGGCGATGCCTGCACCGTCAGGCCGCTGCCGTTAAGGCTGACGCGTGCGCCACCCTCAGCCCAGAACACGCTTTCGCTGGTCAGCAGCTTGCGATATTCCGGCTGAATATGTACCGCAATATCAAAGGCGTCAGCGCGCGGCGTGACTTTGACAATCTCACCCACCTGAAATTTGCGGTAAAGCACGACAGAGCCGGCCTGCACGTCAGGCAGACTGTTAGCGGTCAGCATCAGCGTGGTAGAAGGGCCATCGCCGGTAATGCCTTCTTCCGCTTTTTCAGCATCGGCAAACAGCGGATAGGCACTTTTTGGCTCACCCTTTTTGCCCGGATCCAGCCGGATACCGCCATCCACCCATTCACGGGCGCTGGCACCTAATACCTGCATGCCATCAAGACCGAACTTCACATCCAGCCGACTGTTAACGATAAATTTGCTGTCGCCATGCACCAGATTGCGATTTTCAGGATTGACCGCCACCACGAAATTCACGCCATTTTCATCCAGCGTACGCGACATCACCTGACCAATCTGCATGCCGTGCAGCATCAGCGGCTGGCCCTGATCGATACCATAGCTTTCTGGCGCGCTGAGTTTTACCGTCAGTACATTGGGCTTTTGCAGCAGAGTCTCATTGGACGCCAGCACGGTGTAGTGCTGCTGCGGCTCGCCTTCACCTGGCACCAGTTCCAGCGTGTTGCCGGTCAGTAGCGCGCTGAGGCTGGTATCCGTCAGGCTGATTTTCGGACTGTGCATCTCAATGCGGGTGCCGCTGCGCATCAGACCGACAACAGAGGGATCGATGGTCAGTTCGCCGGTGACCTTGCCGCCATCCTGCAGGTTCAGTTTGGTCAGCGTGCCGACCTCCAGTCCCTGATACATCAGCGGGGTGCTGCCCGCCTTGAGATTGTTGCCGTTGGGCAGATCCAGTGTGATCTGCACGCCGCGCTGACTATGAGCCAGATCGGGATAGAGCCGGTAATTCTGCTCAGCTTTGGCCGTTTCCGCACCCTGTGGCGAGTCAAACGCGATCGCGCCATTGACCAGCGCCGCCAGACTCTCCAGCTGCACTTTAGCCCCGCTCAGGCTGACGTCAGCATTCATGCCTGACACATTCCAGAAACGGCTATTGGTTTTCACCAGATTGATAAAGCGACGGTCAATCAGCACATCAATCGACACGCCATCGGATTTGCTGTTAATGCTGTAGTCATAGACCCGGCCAACCGGAATTTTGCGGTAATAGACCAGCGAGCCGGTGTTGAGCGAGCCGAGATCGGGCGCATGCAGATGGATCATCAATTCGCCGGTATTCACCCGATACTTGGGCTGCGTATCCAGCGCGGTGAACGACTCGCTGGGTTTACCTTTACCCGGCATCATCCCGATGTAGTTGCCGCCGACCAGCGCATCCAGCCCCGACACACCCGCCAGCGAGGCTTTAGGCGTCACCAGCCAGAACTGCGTATCTTCACGCAGCGCATCGCGCATATCGCTCTTGATGCTGGCTTTAATCTGAATGCTGCGATAATCATCACTGAGATTAATGCCCTGCACGGTGCCCACTTCCACGCCCTGATAGCGGATCGGGGTGCGACCCGGCACGATACCATCCGCCGTCTGGAAATTGATGGTGATGGTGGTGCCGCGCTCCTGATAATTGGTCCAGAGCAGCCAGCAGGCGATCAGCATCGCAATAATCGGCAGCAGCCAGAAGGGCGAAATTTTGCGCTTATTACGCAGCGTTGCGTTAGTCGGTGTAGTCGGCGTTTCCTGTTGCATGTGCATCCCAGAGCAGGCGGCTGTCCAGCCACTCAACAGACATAATGGTCAGGATGACGGCCGCGCCAAAAAATAGCGCCGCCGGTCCCATGGTAAAAGCCAGCAGCTGATCACGGTTGACCAGCGACATGGTTAACGAAATGACAAACAGATCGAGCATTGACCAGCGGCCAACCCAGGTGACAAACCGCAGCAAGCGGATGCGGGTTCTCAGCCCCTGTTCACAGCGAAAATGAATGCTGAGCAGCAGCGTCAGCATCACCAGCACCTTGATAAACGGCACCAGAATACTGGCGATAAAAACAATCGCCGCCACAGGAATATTGCCTTCGCCCAGACCCAGGATACCGGAGAAGATGGTGTCCTCACGCCGTGAGCCATTAAGGTAGACCACGGAGATCGGCATCAGATTTGCGGGGATCAACAGCACAATCGATGCGATGAGCGCGGCCCAGGATTTCTGCAGGCTGTGGCGGCGTCGGAAGTCGAGCGGCGTGTGGCAGCGCGGGCAGCGGCCCCGTTCATCGGGTATGCTGGTGTTGTGACAGTTCAGGCAGACCTGCATATCGTCACGGGCCATATTGCCAGGCGTCTGTGGGTAGAAATGCTCCCACAGCTGCTCCATATTCAGATGGATCAGTGTCAGCACGCTCAGCACCGTCAGGGCGATGTAAGCCGCCAGCCCGTAGCCAATCTCCAGCGAAGCATAGTCCTGCACTTTAATTGACGCCACGGCGATGCCGATCAGATAGATATCGAGCATCACCCACTCTTTCAACTTCTCCAGCATCAGCAGCACGGGACGCAGATTCATGCCGAGCCGGTGGCCGATACCGAGATAACAGATACCCGCCACCAGCGTCACCGGCGCGCCGATGGTGCAGAACGCCACCATTGAGGCCGTCAGTACATCACCCTGCTGGGTCATCTGGATGATGCCTTCCAGTACGCTGGCATTGATGCGCATGCCAAGCAGCCGGATATCTACCAGCGGCAGGGAGAAAGCAAAGGGCATTAACACAATCATGGTGGCGGCCATCGCCATAAGACGGGTCATCGGCCAGTCGCGACCACTGAGAATTTCGGCGTTACAGCGTGGGCAATGTGCCGACTGATGCGATTTCACATCCGGTAAGGAAAAAAGGGTATCGCATTGCGGGCAACGCTGATAACGTGCGTGAGGCAATGTCTGGCTGATAGCGTGAATTTTCATAGGGTGATGCAATCTTCGCTCTTCAGAAGTAACAGATATCGGTCATAAAGACATTGTCTGTGTGCCTGTCTCGGGCATCACGCTTCGATCCACAGAATGCTAAGGGTATAGCAACTAACGCTATGATTCACCTTGTGGCTCTGGATATTTAAAACTTATTTTTAACGAACGGTCTTTAATGCCCCGTTCAGATGTCATTGGTAACGGTTAAATAATGAACAAAACTGCCTTTTACGCCGATTTGAATCGCGATATGCGCGCCTTACTGGCGGGAGAAACGGCGTTCCTCGCCGCGATGGGAAACTTTAGCGCGCTGCTGTACGAACGTCTCGATGGCGTGAACTGGGCTGGTTTCTACCTGCTGACGGAAGCGGATACGCTGGTGCTGGGCCCGTTCCAGGGCAAAATCGCCTGTGTGCGCATTCCGGTCGGTAAAGGTGTGTGTGGCACGGCGCTGGCAGAAGAAAAAGTGCAACGCGTAGATGATGTGCATGCCTTCCCGGGCCACATCGCCTGTGACGCTGCCAGCAATGCTGAGATTGTGATTCCTCTGAAAGTGAATGGCACTGTGGTTGGGGTGCTGGACATCGACAGCGTGGCGTACAATCGCTTTGACAGCGACGACGAATCGGGGCTGGTCACACTGACTGATGGGCTTTGTGAAGTGCTTGCGAACAGCGACTTAGAAAAATATCTGCAGCTGACGCGCAGCTAATCGACTGGATCACATGGCATTTAGCGATGTTGTCATTATAATGTCGCCTGTTCATGCCTGCGCTGGTCGGCAAACCCGTTGTAATCAGGAAATTTCATGGAAAATCAACCTAAGTTGAATAGCAGTAAAGAAGTCATCACTTTTCTGGCGGAGCGCTTTCCGCACTGCTTTAGCGCTGAAGGTGAAGCGCGTCCGCTCAAAATCGGTATCTTTCAGGATCTGGTCGAGCGTGTTCAGGGCGAAATGGGTCTGAGCAAAACACAGCTGCGTTCCGCGCTGCGTCTCTATACGTCAAGCTGGCGTTATCTGTACGGCATCAAAGCCGGTGCTATCCGTGTCGATCTCGACGGTAACGCCTGTGGCGTGCTGGATGAGCAACACGTTGAGCATGCACGTAAGCAGCTGGAAGAAGCGAAAGCACGCGTCCAGGCGCAGCGTGACCAGCAGCGCGCCGCGCGTCGTGAAGCAGGCGAAAGCGAAGAGGGCGCGGCACCGCGTCGTCCACGCAAGCCCGCCGCACGTAAGCCTGCAGAAGGCGAAGCCGCGCGTAAACCGCGCCCGCAGACCACTGCACCGCGTGCGACCGCCTCACAGCATCGCAAGCCAGCCCCACGTCCGGAGCAGGAAGCCCGACCCATCACTGATACCTCAACTTTGCAACCCGGCCAGAGTATTAAAGTTAAAGCAGGCAAAAGTGCGATGGACGCTACCGTTCTTGAAGTATCAAAAGACGGCGTTCGGGTCCAGCTCGCTTCCGGCATGGCAATGATTGTGCGCGCAGAACACTTGCAGTTCTGAAACGGAGGCTAACCCCGGCATGAACACCCTTTTTAAAGTTGGACTTATTGCGGGCCTGCTATTAGCAGGCCCAACCTTCGGCGCGGAGAACATTACCCGCGCCGATCAGATTCCCCAGCTTCACGAAGATCCGCAGGATCCGACGGTCAGTGAGCGCGTAACCTCGCGCTTTACCCGTTCCCACTATCGCCAGTTCGACCTGGATCAGAACTTTTCAGCGAAAATTTTTGATCGCTATCTGAACATGCTCGACTACAGCCACAATGTGCTGCTGGCGTCAGATGTGGCGCAGTTTGCCAGCAAAAAAACCACCGTCGGCGATGAGCTGCGCAGTGGCAAGCTGGATCTCTTTTACGATATTTATAATCTGGCGCAGAAACGCCGTTTTGAGCGCTATCAATATGCGCTGACGGTGCTGGCTCGTCCGATGAATTTCAGCGGCAATGACACTATCGACATTGACCGCGCGAAAGCACCCTGGCCGAAAGATCAGTCTGAACTGAATGCGCTGTGGGATGCCAAGGTCAAATATGATCAGTTGAGTCTGAAGCTGGCGGGCAAAGATGATAACGAGATCCGCGACGTTCTGACCAAGCGTTACAACTTCGCTATCCGTCGTCTGGCCCAGAGCAACGGTGAAGATGTTTTCCAGCTGGTGATGAACGCTTTTGCCCGCGAAATCGATCCGCACACCAGCTATCTGTCGCCGCGTAACACCGAGCAGTTCAACACCGAAATGAGCCTGTCACTGGAAGGCATCGGTGCGGTTCTGCAGATGGATGACGACTATACGGTGATCAACTCGATGGTCGCAGGCGGCCCGGCCGCGAAGAGCAAAGCCATTACCGTTGGCGATCGCATCGTCGGTGTGGGTCAGCCAGGCAAGCCGATGGAAGATGTGATCGGCTGGCGTCTGGATGATGTCGTGGCAAAAATTAAAGGACCTAAGGGCAGCAAAGTGCGCCTGGAAGTTCTGCCAGCCGGTAAGGGTACTAAAACCCGTACTGTGACGCTGACGCGTGAGAAAATCCGTCTGGAAGATCGCGCGGTTAAATTGACCATCAAAGATGTCGGCAAGCAGAAAGTGGGCGTGCTCGATATTCCTGGTTTCTATGTCGGCCTCACCGACGACGTGAAAGTACAGCTGCAGAAACTGCAGAAACAGAACGTCGACAGTGTGGTGATCGATCTGCGTACCAACGGCGGCGGCGCGCTGACCGAAGCAGTCTCGCTTTCCGGTCTGTTTATTCCGAGTGGTCCGGTGGTTCAGGTACGCGACAACAATGGTCGGGTTCGTGAAGACAGCGATAACGACGGCGTTGTCTACTACAAAGGACCGCTGGTGGTGCTGGTCGATCGCTTCAGCGCCTCAGCTTCTGAGATCTTTGCTGCCGCGATGCAGGATTACGGTCGCGCGGTGATTGTTGGCGAGCCAACCTTTGGTAAAGGCACCGTTCAGCAGTATCGCTCTCTGAACCGCATCTACGATCAGATGCTGCGTCCGGAGTGGCCTGCGTTAGGCTCCGTTTCTTACACTATTCAGAAGTTCTATCGCATTAACGGCGGCAGTACACAGCGTAAAGGCGTCACGCCGGATCTGCTGATGCCAACCGGCGTTGAAGCGGCTGAAACCGGTGAGAAATTTGAGGATAACGCACTGCCGTGGGACAGCATCAAAGCGGCGACCTATGTCAAAACCGGTGATGTGAAACCGCTGGTAGTGCAGCTGACTAAGCAGCATGCTGACCGCATTGCTCAGGATCGCGAGTTTCAGTACATCATGAAGGACATTGCCCGTTACAATGCCCTGAAAGATAAGCGCAACATCGTGTCGCTTAATCTCGCTCAGCGCGAGAAAGAGAACCACGAAGATGATGCGTCTCGTCTGGAGCGGATCAACGCGCGCTATCAGGCCGAAGGCAAAAAACCGCTGAAAAATCTGGATGAGTTGCCGAAAGATTATAAAGAGCCGGATCCCTATCTTGATGAGACGGTGAAGATAGCTAACGATCTTGCGCAGCTGGAGAAATCCCAGCCAGAGGCGCCAGCGGCTAAATAATCCGCTGTTGCCAGAAAAAGCACCGCTCAGCGGTGCTTTTTTTTGTACTCAGAAAAGTTTCCAGTAAGCAATGATTAGCGCTGGTGAAGGTGCCTGAAGGCTGGGCTCCTCATCAGGCGTGTCAGAATGTAAAGTTATGTCTTTTTAGGCACTTAAACGTTAAGGTTGCTTGAAAAGCAGCCCAATGCCCATAGGATATGGATCCGCGTATAGGCGCGTGAACTACTGAGGAAGATTAACAAAAATGATGCGTATTGCTCTTTTCCTGATGACCAACCTGGCTGTGATGTTGGTATTCGGGCTGATTCTCAGCCTGACAGGGATCCAGTCAAGCAGTGTTCAGGGCCTGATGATCATGGCAGGCCTGTTTGGCTTCGGCGGTGCGTTTGTTTCACTGCTGATGTCGAAGTGGATGGCACTGCGATCGGTTGGCGGTGAAGTGATTGAACAGCCACGCAACGAAACCGAGCGCTGGCTGGTGGATACAATTGGCCGTCAGGCACAGCAGGCGGGTATTGCGATGCCACAGGTGGCGATCTATCACGCACCTGACATCAACGCCTTTGCGACTGGCGCACGGCGTAACGCCTCACTGGTTGCTGTCTCAACCGGTCTGCTGCAGAACATGAGCCGTGATGAAGCGGAAGCGGTGCTGGCACATGAAGTGTCACACATCGCCAATGGCGACATGATCACCATGACGTTGATCCAGGGTGTGGTGAACACCTTTGTGATTTTCGTTTCACGTATTCTGGCGCAGATCGCGGCGGGCTTTATGTCCGGCAACCGCGATGGTGAGGAGAGCAGCAACGGCAACCCGCTGGTCTACTTTGCGGTGTCGATGGTGCTGGAACTGGTGTTTGGTATTCTCGCCAGCATCATCACCATGTGGTTCTCGCGTCACCGTGAGTTCCATGCCGATGCCGGTTCAGCGAAGCTGGTAGGTCGTGAGAAGATGATTGCGGCGTTACAGCGCCTGAAAACCAGCTACGAACCGCAGGAGCCGAGCAGCATGATGGCGTTCTGTATCAACGGTAAGGGCAAATCGTTTAGCGAGCTGTTTATGTCGCATCCGCCGTTAGATAAGCGTATTGAAGCACTGCGTAGCGGTCAGTATCTGAAGTAGCGTTAAGCAGAGCAAAAAAGGCGACCCTGGGTCGCCTTTTCTGTTTAGAAACCATAATCAGACTGAATCTGACAGCAATATCTTAGCCCAACATGCAGGGAACCCGGGCAGAGGAGGAAAGCGTCCCGCGCCATGGATGGTGCGGGCCGACCGTCATGGATGACAGAAGTCTTTCCGATCTGACCGGGTTCCCTGTGAAGGCTCGGCCTTACAGCGAATCGGGTCACACTCTGTCAGGTGGTCGCCTTTTCTGTTTCTGCCATCAGGCGCGGGTCTGCGTCATCCGTGACACACTGACCAGCGCGGCCACGGCGGCAAAGCTGCCCGCCAGCAGCAGCGAAGCGTGCGTCCCGCGTTCATCAAACAGATTAAACATCAGCGCGACCAGTGCAGCACCCATACTCTGGCCCAGCAGGCGCGCGGTGCCCAGCATGCCGCTGGCGCCGCCGCTGCGATGACGCGGAGCGGAAGTGACAATGGTGTGGTTGTTGGGTGACTGAAACAGCCCAAAACCGGCACCGCACAGCATCATGCGCCAGATTATATCGCCATCACCCGGGTTGGCCGGCAGCCAGGCGAGCAGAAACAACCCCAGGGCGAAAATGGCCAGCCCGATGCCGCCCAGCAACCCTGCATGCACCCGTTCAATCAGCCGGCCGGCAATCGGCGCAAATACCATGGTTGCCAGCGGCCAGGGCGTCAGCAGTAAACCGGTTGCCACCTCATCACGCTGCAGGACGTTTTGCAGAAAGAAGGGCAGCGACACCATCGCCAGCATCTGCGCGCAGAACGAACAGACCGACGTTCCCATCGACAGGCTGAAAATCGGGATACGCAGCAGATCAACCGGCAGCAGCGGCACCGCCATGTTTAACTGACGACGAATAAAGAACCAGCCCACAACCAGCAGAGCAATGACCTCCGACAGCACCAGCAGATGACTCTGTCCCTGTGCAAACCCGCTTAGCGCAGAGATGATCAGACCAAAGAACAGGGCGTTCATGATCGCGCTGGGAACATCAAATTTCTGCGCCGTCGCTTTCTGCGGATTATCAGGCAGCGTGCGCAGCGCCAGCCAGAGCGCAATGGCACCCAGCGGGACGTTAATCAGAAACAGCCACTTCCAGCTTGCCACCGAAAGAATCGCTGCGGCGACCGTCGGGCCTGCCGCGGTTGAAACCGCCACGACCAGCGAGTTGATCGCCATGCCGCGTCCCAGATGACGCTGCGGATAGATAATGCGTATCAGCGCGGTATTCACACTCATCAGCGCTGCACCTCCTAATCCCTGCAGCACGCGGGCGAAAGTCAGCATGGTCAGGGTGGTGGAGAAGGCGCAGAACAGCGAAGTGGCAATAAACAGCGCCAGGCCCGCCTGATAGACGCGGCGATAACCCAGCATGTCGCCCAGAAAGGAGAGCGACAGCAGCGAGACGATAATCGCAATCTGATAGGCGTTCACTATCCAGATCGACTGCGCCGGGCTGGCATTCAGTTCGCGCGAGATAGTGGGCAGGGCGACATTGGCTATCGCGCCATCCAGCACTGCCATGGTCAGACCCAGCGCGATGGTGACGATTGCCATATAGCGCTGACGCGCGGGTAATCCATCCTGAGGAGGGGAGAGTGTCATAAGTTAATTACTAAAGAGGGTGAATATCATCATGCTAATGAAATTAACGCTGAAATGCAGCGATCGGACGGAGAAAAAACTGTCTTTAAATATGACGTCATGGTTAAAGCATTGCTGCCTTCGTATGCCTCACTCTATACTGACAGTCCGTTCCATTTTTTTTGAAACAGGTTTAACAAGGTGCGCGATGTCCTCTGCTGAAAATGATAAACAGCCCGATTCCGTCTCTTCGGTACTTAAAGTGTTCGGCATTCTGCAGGCGCTGGGTGAAGAGCGCGATCACGGTATTACTGAGCTCGCGCAGCGCGTGATGATGTCAAAAAGCACCGTTTACCGTTTCCTGCAGACCATGAAGTCGCTGGGTTATGTCACGCAGGAAGGTGAGAGCGAGAAGTACTCACTGACACTGAAGCTGTTTGAACTGGGCGCTAAAGCGCTGCAGAACGTCGATTTAATCCGCAGTGCGGATGTGCAGATGCGTGAGCTTTCGCGTCTGACCAAAGAGACCATTCATCTGGGGGCGCTGGAAGAGGACAGTATTGTCTACATCCACAAAATCGATTCCCTCTACAACCTGCGTATGTATTCGCGCATTGGCCGTCGTAATCCGCTGCATACCACCGCGATTGGGAAAGTTCTGCTCGCCTGGCGCGATCGCAGCGAAGTTGAGGAGATCCTGCGGGATGTCGAATTCAAACGGAGCACGGCCAATACGCTGTTAAGCGCGGAAGCGTTAATTACGGCGCTGGATCAGGTAAGAACGCAGGGCTATGGTGAAGATAAGGAAGAGCAGGAAGAGGGTTTACGCTGCCTTGCCGTGCCGGTCTTTGACCGTTTTGGCGTGGTGATTGCGGGACTGAGCATCTCTTTTCCCACCATTCGCTTTTCAGAAGATGCCCGTCAGGATTACGTGGCCATGCTGCATCGGGCGGCGCGTACGCTCTCCTCGGAGATGGGCTATCACGACTATCCGTTCTGAAAACAGCGGGCCATGTGGCCCGCTGTTTTGTTAATTATCGATCACTTCTCCGCTTTTCTTCAGCAACGGACAATCAGTCACGCCCACCACGCCACTGTCAGTATGCAGATACTGCGCACTGATCACACCGCGAGCGGTCAGATAGCTGCACTGCAGGCCAAGGCCGGCGGCATTTTTAGTACTGCCAGTTAATACGCCATAGCCGGTAAACAGCATCGCCAGCCAGATCACCGCCAGCAAGCCTACCGTACGAATAAACAGTTTCATTATGTCTCCTTGTGAAAGATAACTCAGCGCTCCACCTGGTGCCGCCGGTTATGATGATATCAGCATGCCTCGCTTTTCTGGTGGGATCGATCAGAGATAACTGAAACGGCAAATTCTGCATTGATGTTAACCCCATTATCTTTTGCGATGGCGACAGGTAGAATGGGCGGTTGCCATGTTCTGGCGTTTCCACTGAGTTTTACGAGGCAGTTATGAATGAGTTAGCCGCAAATTCGGGCCCACTGGTCAGCTATGGCCTGCTGGTCATTATTTTGATTGTGGCGTTTATCGCCTGGTTCTTTGTCAACCGTGCCAGCGTGCGCGCCGGTGAGCAAATCCGCTTACTGGAATCCTTGCTGGAAGAGCAGAAGAAACAGAATCAGCTGCTGCGCCGTCTGATTGAGATGCAGCCAGGGGCAGAGAGTAAAAAAACCGATGACGATCGCGAGAAACGCGACTTTATCCGGTTGATTCCGGAACGATAATCACAGCAGAGAGGCGGGATGGTCTGGAAAAATCCGTGGTATGACAGCAGCAAAGCGCATCACACGCCCGAGGGATTCTGCAATCCTGAACCGGAACGGCGCAAGCCGGGCGATCTGCAGCGCTGGCGCAGGGAGCGCAAATCACAGGGGCTGCCGCTGCCACCGCAGCAGGGCTACAGGGCTTTCACCGAACAGTGGTGGCAGCACGCTGATATCAGCGGCAGTGACGATCGCATCTGGTGGCTGGGTCATGCCGCCGTGCTGCTGCGGCTGAACCAGCAATATATCCTGATCGATCCCGCACTCTCGTCACGCGCCTCACCACTCTCTTTTGCCGGGCCGCAGCGAAAAACGCCAGCACCGCTTAGCATCGCTGATCTGCCGCGTCTGGATGTCGTGCTTATTTCACATAACCATTACGATCATCTTGATCGACCGACGGTTAAAGCGATCGTCCGGCGTTTTCCGCAGGCGACCTTTATTGTGCCGCTGGGCCTGGCTAAATGGTGCAGGGCGCGGGGCGTGAAACAAGTCCATCAGCTCGACTGGTGGCAACAGTTTACTGTCGGCGACCTCTGTTTTGATGCGGTGCCGGCACGTCACTGGAGTATGCGAACGCCGCGCGATCGAAACCGTTCGCTCTGGTGCGGCTGGGTCGTGCGTTCTGCCTCCGTGCGCTTCTGGTTCTCGGGCGACAGCGGCTACAGCGATAGCCTGCCGGAGATTGCGGCCCGACTCGGCCCGTTCAGCCTGGCGGCTTTGCCGATTGGCGCTTATGCACCTGAATGGTTCATGGCGGGCCAACATATGAATCCCGATCAGGCGGTGGCGCTGTGGCAGGCAGCAGGCAGGCCACTGACGCTGCCCATCCACTGGGGCGTGTTCGAACTGGCCGATGAGTCGCTTGATGCACCACCCAAAGAACTGGCGGATGCGCTGCTGCGGGCAAACGAGCAAAAGGGCGGTTTCGCACCGTGGCGAATAGGCGAAAGCCGCGGGCTGAATAAGGATACCCAGGAATTATCCTAAAACATCAGAGTTAAAACAAAAGCCCGTTTTTATTATCTGATATCAATTTTTCAAATCAAAAGTTAAATTCTTAATAAGTAAAATCGGGCTCAATGCTTTTATTTGGAGCAGGACG
The DNA here is from genome assembly GCF_011800485.1 of Pantoea sp. EKM20T. Classification (NCBI taxonomy): domain Bacteria; kingdom Pseudomonadati; phylum Pseudomonadota; class Gammaproteobacteria; order Enterobacterales; family Erwiniaceae; genus Pantoea; species Pantoea sp. EKM20T. The sequence goes on from NZ_JAALFW010000002.1 coordinate 417,986, forward strand.
ACTGTCTGGCTCCTGCTTTTGGTGCAAAAAAAGTGTTATCTGTACGAAATAAAAGGCGCTGTACAGGATTGACGCCGGATTATAGATATTTTCAACTTTTCGCGCTTCGCTTATTCATTCTGTTATTGCCATATTTGTGAAATATTAATTTCTTATGGTATCCATTGGGTTAGACCCGGCAACAGAGGCCGGAGAGGGGTCTGGCCGGAGAGCGTGCTTAATTTGCATCGGCAGTTGTAAGCGCCACAGAACAGGCAATGTGAGCCTTCTGGCAATTATGTGCGCAGGCTGGCTGAGGCCCTTAAAAATGGCTTGCCATTGTTTTTAGGATATGTGATAACAAATCCTGAGTTAAACGAGGTACAGTTCTGTTTATGCATGGCATCTTCTGTAAAGAAGTCTGTAAAGAAGAACGAGTAAAGACGTTGACGTTGAATACCGCTTCCTTGCCGAACCTTAATTAGTGCCTCATGCAGTAATGTCTCTGGTTTTTCTGTACGACAGCCTTCGGGCTAAATAAACATCTAAAGGAATTTGCAAAATGGCAAAGATTAAAGGTCAGGTTAAGTGGTTCAACGAGTCTAAAGGTTTTGGTTTTATCACCCCTGCTGACGGTAGCAAAGATGTGTTCGTACACTTCTCCGCTATTCAGGGCAATGGTTTCAAAACCCTGGCTGAAGGCCAGAGCGTTGAGTTCGAAATTCAGGACGGCCAGAAAGGCCCGGCAGCCGTTAACGTTACGGCTATCTGATTCAACTCCGCCTCGGTGCATTGCACCCTGACATGAAATCTCAAAGCCCTGGCTTCTCAGCCGGGGCTTTCTTTATGCTTCCGATGCGTAAACGTTAAGGTTACACTGCGCCGCGTTATCTGATGCCGGAGCACCCTATGTCCCTGATTTGCCCTCTTTGTCACTCTCCTCTCGCCTTTACTGCGCGCAGCTGGTGCTGCGAGAATCGCCATCAGTTTGATCAGGCGAAAGAAGGGTATGTCAATCTGCTGCCCGTTCAGCATAAACGGTCGCGTGAACCGGGTGACAGTGCAGAGATGATGCAGGCACGACGCGAATTTCTTGAGGCAGGCTACTACCAGCCGCTGCGTGATCGGGTCGTCAGCCTGCTTGCGCCCGCGCTGAGCCAGCCGGAGTGCAAAATCCTGGATATCGGCTGTGGCGAAGGTTACTACACCGCCGCACTGGCTGACGCAGCAGGCGAGGCCGGGCAGGTCTATGGACTGGATGTCGCCAGAATGGCGATCCGGCTGGCAGCAAAGCGCTATCCGGCGGTGCGCTTCTGCGTCGCCTCCAGCCAGCGCTTACCCTTTGCCGATCACGCCCTGGATGCGGTTGTCCGAATCTACGCACCCTGCAATGAAGCGGAACTGGCCCGCGTGCTGAAGCCGGGTGGCCTGGTATTGACCGTGACACCGGGCCCGCATCATCTGCAGCAGTTCAAGGCGCTGATTTACCGCGAAGTGCAGTTGCATGTGCCGGAGCAGAAAGCGTATCCCGGATTCCGCCAGGTGGAGCAGCATGCGCTGCGTTACCCGATGGCATTAACCGGCGCAGCCGCGACGACCCTGCTTCAGATGACGCCGTTCGCCTGGCGGGCGCGTGAAGAGGTCTGGCAGACCCTGCAGCAGAGCGAGCAGTTCAGCTGCGACGCAGACTTTACCCTGACTGTGTGGCAGCGCGACTAGCGCGCCTCGACCAGGGTGTTATAGATGCGCTCCAGATCGTCGAGTTGCTGCACCGCGATCAGCAGCCGACGCTGTTCCAGCTGAATCACCAGAATGCCATCCTCAGAGAGATTCATGCCCTGAATTCGCCGGTAATCGATCCAGACACCGGCGTAAAACAACCCCTCACTTTTCATCAGCAGCGTTGGCTTTCGCAGCCAGAATAACCAGAACGCCAGAAAACTCAGCACCATCAGCAGTGAGGTGGTGAGCTGCGGGCCGTGATGGCTGACGTTGTTCCACAGCAGGATCAGCAGCAGGCCGATGAAAATCAGGCTATCCAGCTTATGCTGCCTGCGCAGCGCAACCCGTAAGCGGGTCGGGCCGTGGCGACGCGGCAGAATCGCCTCATGATAAATGGCAAACCCCATCAGGGCGGCAATACAACACGCAATCAGCGCGTCGGTTAATGACATCACAGCTACCTCAAACAGGGTGAGCTCAGCCGGTTGTGGCTCAGCTCACCACGCTTAAAAGCCGGGAGCACAGGCTCCCGGCCGGGTGAAATTACAGACCGAGCAGGCCGATCCAGTAACCAAAGATACCGATGGCAAAGAAGCCGACGATAATCCACAGCGCGTTCACTTTACGGCGTAACAGCCACATACAGCCAAAGGTCAGCAGCAGCGGCACCACGCCCGGCATCAGCTGATCGAGGATCGACTGTACAGTGGTGACGGTGGTTTTACCGGTCGAGTCGGTAATACGTGACACCACCAGCGGAATGTTAACGTGTGTCCACTTGTTGACCAGCGCCCCCATGACAAACAGGCCGAGAATCGACGCGCCCTCCGTGAGTTTCTGCAGGAAACCGCCGCCCATATCACTGACGATATCGATCCCTTTGCGATAGCCATAGGCCACGCCGTAGTAGCGGGTCAGCAGGCGTGCCAGGTTAAACAGCACAAAGAAGAGCAGCGGACCCAGCAGACTGCCACTCATGGCGATACCGGCTCCCAGCGCGGCAAACACCGGGCGCACCGTACCCCAGAAGATCGGGTCGCCAACACCGGCCAGCGGTCCCATCAGGCCGACTTTAAGGCCGTTAATCGCGCCATCGTCGATCGGGGCGCCGTTAGCGCGCTGCTCTTCCATCGCCATAGTCACGCCCAGAACCGGCGCGGCCACATAAGGATGGGTATTAAAGAACTCCAGATGACGCTTGATCGCCTGCTTACGATCATCATTGTTCTCAGGATAGAGACGGCGGATCACCGGCACCATTGAGAAGCAGAAGCCCAGCGCCTGCATGCGTTCAAAGTTCCATGAACCCTGGAACAGATTAGAGCGCAGAAAGACGGCGCGAACATCACCGGGTGTCAGTTTCTTTTCGACTTTCGTAATATCAACCATGTGCTCACCTGTTCCTTAATCGAGTTCGTTATCAAGATCGTTTGCGGTCGCTGCACCTGTTGGTGCTCCCGCCACACGGTTGTATTTCGGGCTGAGCTGAATGTAGAGCACCGCCATGACCACGCCAATGACGCCCAGCGCCACCAGGTTAAAGTTGGTGAAGGCCGCGGTGACGAAGCCCAGGTAAAAGAACGGCATCAGGTAGCCTGCGCGCATCATGTTGATGACCATCGCATAACCGACCACTACAATCATGCCACCGGCGATATTCAGGCCGTTGGTCACCACGTCCGGAATAGAGCTGAGTAAGGCGTGAACCGCACTGGTGCCGACCGAAATCGCCACAATCAGCGCCGGGATAGCGATACGCATCGCCTGTAACAGCAGGGCAGAGACGTGGATCCAGGAGATGGCCGTGAGGTTACCTTTCTCTGCGGCTTTGTCAGCCGCATGCTGGAAGGCGACGGTCAGCGTACGCACGATAATGGTCAGTACCTGTCCGGCGGCGGCCAGCGGAATCGCCAGCGCAATGCCGGCACCCACACTTTGACCGCCAGCGATAACCAGGATGGTCGAGATAATGGAGGCGAGGGCGGCATCAGGCGCAACGGCGGCACCGATGTTCATCCAGCCCAGCGCAATCATCTCCAGTGTACCGCCGATAATAATGCCGGTTTTCATATCACCCAGCACCATACCAATCAGGGTACAGGCCACCAGGGGGCGGTGAAACTGGAACTCATCCAGAATCGACCCCATACCGGCAATACAGGCGACAATAAAAATCAAAATAATTTGTAGCGAGGTTATTTCCATCATACTTCTTGTCCTCAGCAGGATAACCAGGAGCCCGGAAACGCAGGCGCATAAGTGCTTCTGTTACGCGTTAACTTTCGCGATCAGATCCATCATTTTCAGTTTCTGGTCACTGGAAACTTTACGCACTTCCAGTTCAATATTGCGTTCATTGAGTTTGCGGAATGCGGCAATATCTTTTTCATCGACCGAGACCGCATTATTGACCTGGGTTTTCCCCTGGCGGAACGCCATACCGCCGATGTTGACGGTTTTAATATCGACACCCTGTTCCACCACGCGCAGTACATCGGTGGGATTGGTAAACAGCAGCATCACGCGATCCTGACCATACTTCGGGTTGTTCCACACCCGCACCATCTTATCGACATCCACCACATGGGCCGTGACGCCGGGCGGAGCGACCTGCGTCAGCAGAGTCTTGCGCACATGATCGTTGGCCACTTCATCGCTGACTACGATAATGCGCTGAACGTTGGTCTCTTTAGTCCAGCGCGTTGCCACCTGCCCATGAATCAGACGGTCATCAATGCGTGTCAGCCCGATTTTCATGTGGTCACCGGGCGCCATCGGCTTAGCCGGTTGCGCCGCAGCGGCCGGTTTTGCCGCGACTGGCGCCGGCGCTTCTTCTTTGGCTTTCAGGGCTTTGACGCCTTCACGGCCGGTCTCCACCGCCACTGCGACCAGCTCGTCAAAACCGGGATTGTCATCGCGCGCCATCAGGGTTTCTACCAGCATCGGGATATTGACCCCGGCGATGACCTCATACTGCGGTTTGTCGACCACGATGCGACTGGCCGCATTAAACGGACTGCCACCCCAGGTATCAACTAAAAACAGGACTCCCTGCGTCGTATCAAGTTCTGCCAGTCGTGCCTGATATTTTTCAATCAGCGTTTCTGCATTTTCACCGGGGACAAAATCTATCCAGCCGACATTGTCCTGCTCGCCCAACAGCATTTCTGCTGTTTTCAGCAGTTGTTCCGCTGCCCAGCCGTGTGTACCAATTACTATCGCAATGGTCACGTGCTACCTCCGTTCGCTAGAGATGCTCATCTGAGTCAATGAACTGTATTGAAGTGCTTTGATGATCTGTTTAACCGGATGATTCGAATTATCGGTATAGCGTCGAAAAAACATGGGTTAACTACGTCAAGGCGGTAAAGTCGCGATTTATTTTAGTGATCGAAAAAATAAATTATGTGATGTCTGTCAGCTATTCATCCTGTGAAGTGACCAGTAACCCTTTTTATGCGCCTGATCATCCGTCAGGCAGATTGTAAAAATAAGAAAATTTTTTGACGCAATTCGCCGACCTGATACATTAACGTTCTGTTTATTACTCAGGAGTAACGGGCTTCAGCCCACCTTTATGGATCGTCACCGACGTCGCTTAATCTGTTCTTTGCGCCTGCTGGCGCGTCACCCTTCGCCTCACGGCGTTTTCACCGCTTTCCCGACTACCTGCATGTCACGCGTTGCTGCGCTGATAAGTAGCACCGCGATCTGTTCCCTGTTCTGGAGTCATAAATAATGGAATTTTTATTCGACCCCTCAATCTGGGCGGGTTTACTGACGCTCGTGGTGCTGGAAATCGTACTCGGCATTGATAACCTGGTGTTTATTGCCATTCTGGCCGACAAACTGCCGCCGAAGCAGCGTGATAAAGCACGCCTGATTGGCCTGTCACTGGCGCTGGTCATGCGTCTGGGTCTGCTGTCGCTGATCTCCTGGATGGTGACGCTGACGACGCCTCTCTTTAGCGTAGGCGGTTTCAGCTTTGCCGGTCGTGATTTAATTCTGCTGGCGGGTGGTCTGTTCCTGTTGTTTAAGGCGACCATGGAGCTGCATGAGCGGCTGGAGAACCGGCAGCTCGACGGATCCGGTAATCGGGGATATGCCAGTTTCTGGGCTGTTGTGACGCAGATTGTGGTACTGGACGCCGTCTTCTCGCTGGATGCTGTGATTACCGCCGTGGGTATGGTGAACCACCTGCCGGTGATGATGACCGCCGTGGTGATTGCGATGGGTGTGATGCTGCTGGCATCTAAGCCGTTAACCAACTTTGTTAACGCGCATCCGACTGTGGTGGTGCTCTGTCTGAGCTTCCTGCTGATGATCGGTCTGTCGCTGGTGGCAGAAGGCTTTGGTTTCCATATTCCTAAAGGCTACCTCTATGCGGCGATTGGCTTCTCGATTCTGATTGAGCTGTTCAACCAGGTTGCACGTCGTAACTTTATCCGCCATCAGTCAAATCGCCCGATGCGTGAACGCACCGCCGAAGCGATTTTACGCCTGATGGGGGGCCGCAACCGTGCCCAGACCGCCAGCAATGGCAACACCAGCAGCAGCGAAGAGGCTGCGCTGGCGGAAGCGATGCCGCAGGAAGCGTTTAAAGATGAAGAGCGCTATATGATTAATGGCGTGCTGACGCTGGCTTCCCGCTCGATTCGCAGCATCATGACGCCGCGCGGTGAAATCTCCTGGGTCGATGCGAATCGTCCGGTAGATGAGATTCGCGGTCAGCTGCTCGATACGCCTCACAGCCTGTTCCCGGTCTGTCGGGGTGAACTGGATGAAATTGTCGGCGTAGTGCGAGCCAAAGAGCTACTGGTGGCGCTGGAGCACGGTGTGGATGTGGCGACCTTTGCGGCCAATACACCGACTATCGTGGTGCCGGAGACGCTGGATCCGATCAACCTGCTTGGCGTGCTGCGTCGTGCCAAGGGCAGCTTCGTGATTGTCACCAATGAGTTTGGTGTGGTTCAGGGTCTGATTACGCCGCTGGACGTGCTGGAAGCGATTGCGGGTGAATTCCCGGATGAAGATGAAACGCCCGATATCATTGCGGATGGTGATGGCTGGTTAGTGAAAGGTGGGACCGATCTGCACTCGCTGCAGCAGTTGCTCGACTTCCATGAGCTGGTCGACCCAACAGAAGACCACGCCTCGCTGGCGGGCCTGCTGATTGAGCAGAAAGGGCAGTTACCGCTTCCTGGCGATGTGATTGACATTACTCCGCTGCACTTCCAGATTATCGAAGCGACCGACTACCGTATCGATCTGGTGCGTGTCACTAAAGATAAACCGCATGACGAGGATGAAGAGGGCTAATCGTTCTCGTTGATGCAGCGGCGCTGCCGGGTTTGCCGGCCGCGCTGAATTCTCCGACAGCCGCTGGCTCATTGCCGCGGCTGTTTTTTTGTCTGTGGCGTAAGGTCATCAGGCAGGACGAAACGGGGCTCAGGCGATTGTCACCTGCGGGCATCAGCCTGATGCTGCGCCAGCCACGCCGGGAAGTCCTGCAGCGGCATGGGGCGGGCAAAATAGTAGCCCTGAAGATGATCCACGCCGCGTTCGCGCAGATAGGCCGCCTGCTCAGCCGTCTCCACGCCTTCGGCCACCAGACTGATATTCAGGCGCTGGGCCAGCGAAATCACCATATCCGTCACCGTGGCATTAATCGCGTCAGTGCCGATGGCTGCGGTGAAAATCTTGTCGATTTTCAGCACATCTGGCTGCAGATCTTTCAGGTAGGAGAGCGAGCTGTGACCGGTGCCAAAATCATCAATCGCCAGCCGGACACCGATGTCATGCAGTTGCGCAATCACCGACTGGTCCACGACCGGCAGGGCATCGCGCTCGGTGAGCTCTACTACCAGTTTCGGCACCGGATTGGCAGGCCACCACAGGTTGTGCAGATCTTCCAGAATGGCGTGGTCGCGGAAGTGGCTGGCGGCAACATTAATGGCGATATGGAACGCGGGATCGTCGGGCAGCTGCGGTAACTGACTCACCACCTCATTCAGTACAAAGCGCGTCAGCGGTTTGATCAGGTTCTGTCGCTCGGCCAGGGGAATAAAGACATCCGGTGCAATCCAGCCCTGACGGGGATTGTGCCAGCGCAGCAGTAACTCAATACCGTCGCACTCACCACTTTTGGTGTTGATCAGCGGCTGGCAATAAACCATAAACTCACGGGCCGTAATGCCATAACTGATTTGCCAGCTCAGGCTCATACGATTTGCGGTCGCCAGCCAGACGATGTAACCCATAAGCAGACTCAGCAGCAGCGCCAGCGGGAGCTGTGAGGGAAGCGTCGCCAGCGCCAGGCGGGTCGGAGAGGGGCCATAGAGAGTAAGCGTAAACGGATAGCGCAGCGAGCCCTGCTCATAGCTCACTTCGTCTTCTGACGGAACCGTGGGCTCGATCAGTGGATTGCCATACTCCAGGCTCTCTCCATTGACGTTAAAGACGGCGCGCTCCACCCAGGGCAACTGCGGCTCCAGCAGATAATTGCTCATCATTTCGATGTTGATCACCTGCAAAATCCCGGAGCGGTTATCCAGGCTCTTTGGCGTCCACAGCAGTAAAATGGGCGAGCCTTTCAGCAGGTACTCATCGGTTGCCAGCGTCATGCGCTGACTGTTAAAGGCTAAATCAGGGTAGGTCTGACTAAAGGGAATGGTGCGCGGCCCGAAGATACTGGAACAGTAGAGCACGTCGTTATCCACCAGCAGGATCGCCCGGACCGTCTGCAGGGAAGAAATTTTTTCGATGAGTGGAAAGCGAACATCCTGACAGGGAACGCCGACCAGACCCAGCGTATTATTGGCTGAAACCTCCAGCGGTGAAAACATCCGGTCAAACCGCATAATCGCTTTATCGGCGAAATCCATCGCCTGCTGCTCGATACGTGACTTCTCTTCGATATAGCGAAAGGCCAGGGTTAATATCAGCACCACGGTGGCGATCGACAGCGCTATCAGCACACGCTTGCGTCTGAATTGTCCAACATTTTGCTGGGCCATAAACATCTGTATCCACCTTCCCAAAAGCCAGTAAAAAGCAAAACACAACGGGGTGAGTATCGGCACGGTCAGATCAACATTGAGGCCGGAATGCAGAAAAGCGGGTCTGGAAAGTTGCTTAAGCCGGACGGCTGCGCGGAAATCACTCTACCGGTTAAACCTGCGCTGAGATAGCGCAGGATGCGGATTTTATTACGTTTGCACGTTTTTTAGTCAGTTAATCGTTTCGCTTAATCACACTGAACTTTAATCGCCAGACCGCCACGCGAAGTTTCACGATATTTGGCGTTCATATCTTTGCCGGTTTCATACATTGTCTCGATAACCTTATCCAGCGAGACGCGGGGTTCGCTGGTGCGCCTAAGTGCCATGCGCGCCGCATTAATCGCTTTAACCGAGGCGATAGCATTGCGCTCAATGCAGGGCACCTGAACCTGACCGGCTACCGGGTCACAGGTCAGACCAAGGTTATGTTCCATGCCGATTTCAGCCGCCACGCAGACCTGCTCCGGACTGCCGCCCAGCAGTTCAGCCAGACCGGCCGCCGCCATAGAACAGGCGACACCCACTTCACCCTGACAGCCCACTTCCGCGCCTGAAATAGAGGCGTTCATTTTGTACAGCACGCCGATGGCGCCAGAGGCGAGGAAATAGCGCAGGAAAATGTCGGGTGTCACCGGCTCAATGAAGTGATCGTAGTAAGCCAGCACCGCAGGCACGATACCGCAGGCACCGTTAGTGGGCGCGGTCACCACGCGGCCTCCCGCGGCGTTCTCTTCGTTAACGGCCAGCGCATACATATTGATCCAGTCGATTACAATCATCGGATCGCTGGAGTGCTTGTCAGAGGAGGTCAGCAGACGACGCAGGGAGGCGGCGCGACGTGGCACGCGCAGTGGTCCTGGCAACACGCCTTCGGTATTCAGACCGCGGTCGATACAGGCCTGCATCGTCTGCCAGATGTTAGTGAAATAGGCATGGATCTCATCGCGGCTGTGCAGCGCCAGCTCATTTTTCATCACCAGACCTGAGAGTGACAGGCCGGTTTCACGACAGTGAGCCAGCAGATCTTTGGCGGAGTGGAACGGCCAGGGCACAGAGACTTCATCCAGTGCCGACTGCCCGAAGTGCTCTTCATCAACAATGAAACCACCGCCAACGGAGTAATAGGTTTTTGACAGAATCAGCAGGTCGCCCGCAAACGCGAGCAGGCGCAGGCCATTTTCATGCAGGGAGAGGTTTTCACTGCGAAATACCATGCCGCCTTCACGCGGGAAATCCACTTCATGTGCGCCTTTCGCCAGCAGCAGTCGCTCACGCTGCTCAACATCTTTAATAAAGGCGGGGATCGCATCAATATCCACCGTATCCGGCGATTCACCCGCCAGACCCATAATAATGGCGATATCAGTGTGATGGCCTTTGCCGGTCAGAGAGAGAGAACCGTAAACATCCACGGCGATCCGGGTGACCTCCTGCAGCTTTTCCTGTTCGCACAGCAAATCCACAAACTGTTTACCTGCTTTCATCGGGCCGACAGTATGCGAACTTGAGGGGCCGATACCCACTTTGAACATGTCAAAAACACTAATCACAGGTGACACTCCTCACAATTATTCTCAGTCTGCCGGGGCAGTTTATGGCGCCCATAGTAATGGTCATGCACCAGGAAAGAGCAGCTTTTCGCATGAAATAAACTTATCAAAACTCATAGAAAAAATTATAGTGCAGCGCGCCAGTAACCTGACGGGCCGGAGAGAGAAAAACGAGAAAGGTCTCAGAATGCGATCTGAGCACTCAGTGATCGGATAATACCCGCGGTCATGCCCCACACCAGATAATCCTGATAGCGCGACAGCCAGACCGGGTGGCGAACGCCAGCCCGATGCACCTCCAGCGCGCTGTAGCGGCTGAGCTGCAAAGCCTCGGCCAGCGGCATCTCAAAGGCGCTGCTCACCTCATCCGGATTAATCGTTAACCGCAGATTGGCCGGAATGATCCCCAGTACCGGCGTCACCTGAAAGCCGGTGCTGCTGGTCACGGCGGGCAGTGCGCCTAATACCTCGACCTGATGCGGCTCAATGCCAACCTCTTCCTGTGCTTCACGCAGTGCTGTGGCGATGAGCGATGCGTCAGTGTCATCCTGCATCCCGCCGGGAAAAGCGACCTGTCCGGCATGTTTGCGCAGGGCGTGTGAGCGCTGCGTCAGCAACAGACCGGGTTCAGGCCGTGCCACAATCGGCACCAGCACCGCCGCATGGCGCCCGGACAGCAATTGTGTGCTGCGGGCTGGCTGCTGCAACAGAAAACGGCTGCGAAAATCATTAAGCGTCAGGGCCAACTGAACCTCCGGTTTGTTCCAGTGCCGGTAAGATCCGGCTGACTTTGTCGAGTGTTTCCTGATACTCCGCTTCGGGATCGCTGTCTGCAACAAGCCCGCCGCCCGCCGCACAGTAGAGCTGCTGACCTTCAGCGATCAGCGTGCGAATGGTGATGCTGGTATCCATCCGGCCACACAGGCTGAGATAACCAATGCTGCCGCACCAGGCATTGCGCCGCTGCGGCTCCAGTTCATCAATAATCTCCATCGCCCGAATCTTGGGCGCACCGGTAATCGAGCCGCCCGGAAAACAGGCGCGCAGCAGATCGGTAGCCTGCAGGGTATCAGGCAGCTGCGCCCGCACCGTGCTCACCAGGTGGTGTACGGCGGGGAAGGGTTCAACCACAAACAGTTCAGGCACCGTGACCGAGCCGGGTAGCGCCACGCGGCCAATATCGTTGCGCAGCAAATCGACAATCATCAGGTTTTCGGCCCGATCTTTTTCTGCATGGCGCAGCGACTCAGCCTGTTGCGCATCAGCAATCGGATCGTCACAGCGTGGCCGGGTACCTTTGATCGGTCGGGTTTCGATCTGTTTATTATTCAGCGACAGAAAGCGCTCCGGCGACAGGCTGAGGATCGCGCTCTCCGGCAGACGCAGAAAAGCGCTGAACGGCGCGCGGTTAGCGGCATTGAGTATACTGAACGCCTGCCACTCATCACCCTGGTAACTGGCCTGAAAGCGCTGCGCCAGATTAACCTGATAACAGTCACCCGCCTGAATATAGGCCTGAACCGCCGCAAAACGCGCAGCGTAATCTGCATAGCTCAGGTTGGAGCGCCAGCGGCTGGTCAGTGAAAAGGGCACGGCCTCGCGCGCCGGCCATTGCGCCAGCCAGGCGGCGCGTTCTTCCGCGTTCTTTAACGCCACCAGCGTCAGGGTCTGCTGATGATGATCGGCAATCAATGCCCAGTCATAGATACCCACCGCCATGTCAGGCGTGGTGAGATCGGCTGCGGCCTGCTGAGGCAGCGACTCAAACCGGCGGCCCAGATCATAACCAAACAGGCCCAACGCACCGCCCTGAAACGGCAGGGCATCGCTGGCAGCCGGCGTCACGCCCAGCGCATCACACTGCTGCTGCACCAGCAGCAGGGGATCGGCGGTTGATTCGGTCGTGCCGGTCAGGTCGCTGAGCGTAGTCATCGCACCGCGGGTCACCAGGGTGGCGCGGGGATCGGCAGTCAGAATATCAAAGCGGTTGTCGCTGTGGTTCGCCTGCGCGGAGGAGAGCAGCATCGCCCAGGGCAGATGGGCAATCGGGGCAAAACGCTGAGTCAGCGCATCCGGGGTATAATCAAGACTGAGGGTTTCAACAATCATCGGGCAGAGAAATCAGAGAGCAAAGAGGCGGTCAGACTGCCATATTTTTTCCTGACTGGCACCTGTTAGTTCCGCGTGGGATACTGTCTGCCCCAACGCAGGAGTGAAACATGTTTATAGGAATACCGGCTCTCTCTCACGAGCAGCAGCAGCAGGCCGTCGAACGTATTCAGGAATTGATGGCGGGAGGTTTGTCGAGCGGTGAAGCGATCACCCAGGTGGCGCAGGAGATCCGACAAAATTTCAAGGGCGAACGGATTCGGGCGCTATTCGAAGACGAAGATGAAGAAAACGAAGAGGAATAACGCCCGGCGTTTTAACGTGCAGCGATAATTTTAATTTCGATTTTGTACTTCGGATTCAACAGACCGGCCTGTACCGTGCAGCGCACCGGCGCATTACCTGGCGAGACCCATGCGTCCCATGCGCGGTTCATCGCAGGGAAATCGGCCTTATCCACCAGAAACAGCGTCGCATCAAGGATTTTGCTTTTATCGCTACCGAGCCGTGTCAGAATCGCATCAATCACTGCCAGCGCATTGGCTGTCTGCGCTTCTGCGTCGGCATCCAGATTCTCAGGCACGCTGGTGTAATAGATCGTGTCGTTGTGGATCACGGCTTCGGACATACGGTGTTCCGGGTCAATGCGGGTAATACTCATCGGTTTCTCCCTGGTTAATTGCGCAATAGCCTGGCACACTCCCGACATCGCTGTCACCCCTTACGCTTTACAGGCAGCGCTCAACAATCGCCTGTCTGTCCGCCATCACCTGAGGCGCCATCCGGAAAGTCGTGAAATATTTCACCTCAGCCCCTTTTCGGCGGGGCGACACATCCGCAAAAATCGAATCTTCCCAGGTAAAAACGCTGATCTCGCTGCCGTTGGGCTGGGTGTGGGTGGTGTTATCTCTGGCAATGACGCTGGTGGTGGACCAGCCGCGATAAATACAGTCGCTGAGCTGAGGGACGGTGCGGGTGCTTTGACCCTGAAAAACAGGCTGCTGCAGACGAGTCTGATCAGGCGTGGGTGCCTGGCAGCCGCAGAGCAGCAGCACGCCAGCCAGAGAGCCGATGCGGAAACAGTTCATACATTCCTCCGCCTGAGTCAGGCAGTCGGGTTAAGGCCATCTGTTTAACACCGCCTGATCGGCAATGTTAAACCAGTCTCAGCACGTCAGCCTACGGGTGCCACATCCCAACGGTAAGCTGATTTAATCATTATAATCCGCGCGTTTGTTTACTCGCTGCGTTCCTCTGCATTTGCTAACTGCATCACACTGTCTGCATCATGATCATGAGCCGCGGACGTTGTCACTGTTGCAGCCCTGCTGCACTAAAGCAGCATGAAGCGTCGAAAGAGCGGGAGAAGTGAGGGCACGCGCGGCATAAAAATGTTATAAAACAGCAGATAAATCGCGCTACGGATGAGGATTCAGGCATGGCGAATACGCAGTATCTTTTTTGGGTGATGGTCGGCGCACTGACGCTGCTGTTTATTGTGGTTTCGGCGTTTGTTGGATTGTCCCGTGGCACTAAGCAGGGCTTTATTACCTTCGCTATTCTGTTCATCGTTATGCTGGCGGGCGCGTTGTACGTCCGCTTATAAGCAGGTCGCAACAGCAGCGTCACCAATGATCGTGATATCAGGTCACCAGCCAGAAACAGATAAACGCCCTGTACCAGAATGAGCCGTATCTGGCTGAGCGGCCTGCTTTATCTCGCGCTTTTTATCTGGCCAGTGTTGAATCAACCCTGCTATTGCTGCTCAAAAAACTCACCATGCAAGGGTAGCGCTTACTGCGAAAATCCACCGTGATATTGATGGTGAGATCCTGCGGCGCCCCATCTGAACGTCGTCTGCGTTATGTTCTTCTCTGGATTACCCGCTAACGGCTCGATATGTCTCCCCGCCAGCACGCCCATCTGTCCAGGCGGCGCATATCTGATAAAAAGTATTCGTCCAGCAGGCATAAATAACGCTATTTTTGCTAGCCGCTGGCCTCTGAAGTGAAAATGTAATAAGCGACATCAGCGGGGGCGATTCCTTCAACACGTTTTTGTGCAATACCCTGTTTTACAGATTCTGGAAAACGCAGGTAAATACGGTTGTCTTCACTGAATAAGGCTTTATCTATCTCTATCCCGTCATCTTTGAAACAGGATGCATAGGTGTCCCTGAATAGTTTACTGACATTATCGATATCTCTGCTGAGTAAAATGACTTCATTTTTTTTCAGATAGTTGCTCTGAATGTTTTGACTCGCTGCAGGGTGGATTAAAAATGTTGCGCTGGGTAATGTTTCCCTTTGCGCCCCTGAGCAATAAATCAGGGTAGCCGCCGAACCCGTCATTGCGGCATTGATGGTTTTTATCGGAATCCTTGACCCCCTGACGGCCTGGCCGCCCATATAGCCAGCTTCCATGTCGCCGCCAAAGCTGTTTATATAAAGCGATATTTCTTTTACAGCGGGGTAACTTGCATTAATATCATCGATGCCTGCCATCAATTCTGCCACTTTAGTGCCATTAACCTCGCCAATGTAAACAATTTTTGCCGATTTTATCTCTTGCGCTTTCAGGGTGTTATTTATCACCACTGACGTTTTCGCTATGCAGCAAGCGGAAGTGACGCCCAATAATAGAAAAGTGAAATAACGCACCATAAAAAACTCCATTTAAGGGTATGACGCTGTCAGTTTAAGGATCAGTAATGTTTAAAAAGAAAATAGCCCGTTGTAACTTCCAGGGTAATGATATAGAAGATGAGTACGATGAATATCAATAATAAACTCGCCCTGGCGTAGTTTTTCTTTGAACGTTTAGTCCTTCGGTTTAAGGACCAGTAAAGCAGCATAAAAATATTTAATACGGGTATGCCGGTTAAAATTAATGTGACAATCCAATCCCATAGGGAGACATCATCGACGTGTTGATTATTTTCCACAGTGTTTTTTACGCTATGTGAGTGGTGGAGTAACGACGTTAACTGCTACGACGTGCAGATCATTTCCTGACTGCTGACGAGTTTTTATAGATTCGCTGAGGATAAACGTCAGACCAGTCTGGTTGTTCGCCGGACATAATCGCGCGCCGCTGTGCAGGGCTGATTCCCTGGTTTATATGCGGCATGACAGGTTCACTATGTTGACCAACTGGGTTGAGTTTGACCTCATCGTTGGTAACGCAACCGCTCAGCGTCAGAATCACTAAGCTATACCGGGGTAATTTTGGGAACAATGATATTTCTCCTTGTTGAGATAATGGTGTCCATTTTGACGGATAGATGCAACAGGGCAGCAACAGCCAGACTACATCCCACTTAACTTATAATATAAAACCCCACTTCGTTAACATTAACGGATATCTTTAGCGAGATAGTCTTAAACGGCCTTTTAAAGAGGACGGATGCCGTGGGGCATGGTTTCTATTGTGATGTGACTCATCCGGCGACAATTTTTTATTGCCTGTGAGAGATAACAGAACGCCTGAATTTTTAATTACCTCTCTACCATCTGTTAAGTCAGCGTGGCTGCATCAGAGGAAATATTCAATCCGCTAATGCTCACAGGTTACGTTTAAATTCTGTCTCTTTTATATCAGGGATTTTTTCTTATAACAACATAACGATGTTTAATGCTACTCCTGTTGAGTTTTTATTTAATGTTACCTTTCTTTGTGCATAATTGTGCTTTGAATCGCATCATTAACTTTTCGTGTCCCTATATTATAGGCAGTTAAGTTCCGGCCTTTTATTCATTAAACGAGTAAGAGGTTTTTTTGAAAACAGAGGTTTTTTAACGGCGAATTATTAAACCCGCTATCAGACTGACGTCAATGATAACGCGGCTGGGGGAGGCGAATGGGCATCCAATTAACCGGTACGCTATCAGCACCGGCTGTGACGCAAGGCTGTTTCACGCAGTGGCGAAGCAGAGTCTGCGGCAGCGCCCGCATTTCTGATATCTTTTGCGAGCCTTGCAAAACAGATGGCAGGAGTAAGCTACACTCAAAGGGCATAGCAAAATTGCTATCTGACACCGGAGGAAATTATGTCTGAACGCCCTGATTACGATGAGCCGCTGCCCGATGACGCTGAGATTTATCCTGAAGATGAGGAAGAAGATGAAGAAGAGGAACCATTAGAAAAGGATGTCTAGCGTCACCTGCATAATCTTTTATGACGCGTTATCGCGTTGCACCGCAAAACCGCCTGCGTGCAGTTTTGCGGTTTCTTACGTCGCCTGAATTTAGTGCAAAATTTCCCTCCCGGCTCGTTTCGACGATCAAAATGATAAATACAGAAAAATGAAACTCTTTTATTCAGAGAGATTGATATCAACCCTTTCCTGAAGTGCTTAAAAACGTCACATCGTGGTGTTTGTTAATTAAATTAACATTGATTGTAATTATAAACTCTTTATTCGTTCTGATTTTGATTTAACGCATTTTGTCACCTTGCTGATTCAGTAGTCAGCGGAATAGTATCCCTGCCGCAAATAAGCTTATAAAGCAGGGATAAAAATGAAATTACCAAAAATGTTAAGTCTGGTTGTGGCGCTTTCTACCCTCAACGTAGCCGGTGCGGCGGAACCGCACTGGACGTACGAAGGCAAAGCTGGCCCGGAACACTGGAGCGAACTGACCAGCGACTTCCACATCTGCCACGAAGGTAAGTCCCAGTCGCCTATCAATATTAAAGATCCGATTGAGGGACATTTACAGGCACTCGATCTGGCCTACCATACGTCGGCTGAGAAGGTGATCAACAATGGCCACACGATTCAGGTGACCGTTGATGAAGAAGATGATTTTATACTGGATCGGGAAAAGTTCACGCTGCGTCAGTATCACTTCCATACGCCGAGTGAGAACCAGATCAATGGGCACACCTTTCCCCTTGAAGCCCACTTTGTACACAGCAAAGAGGATGGCGATCTGGCCGTGGTCGCGGTGATGTTTAAGGTCGGTAAAGAGAATCCGGCGCTGGCACCGTTGATCGACGCTATGCCGAAACAGGAAAACCAGCAGGTAACCATTAATCGCCAGGTAAACTTACGCGATCTCTTCCCGGAAGATCTGCACTATTATCGTTTCAGTGGCTCCCTGACGACGCCGCCCTGCAGCGAAGGGATTCGCTGGCTGGTGCTGAAACAGCCGGTTTCGCTCTCTCAGGCGCAGCTCGACGCCTTTAAACAGGCGCTGAAAACCACCAATAATCGTCCGTTGCAGCATCTCAATGGGCGCATGATTGTAGAGTAGTCACAGCGATTTCTACTGCCTTTCGCGGTGCAACTTCTCATCAGGTATCCCGATGCTGCGAGAGACTCTTTTCAGGCGGCCACCTGCCGCCTTTGTCCCATCTTTCAGACGCGATCCTGAGACACTGGTTGCCACACTCCCAACGGCTAAAAATAGATAAACTATTGATAATTATCAATTTTGCTTTGTTGATCCAATACTGACATAATTACAGTGTTTTTGCCGTTCTTAGTGAGGGTATGTGGCAGACGATTTTGCAGTGGATGGCGCGCTGGCGCTCGCGATCGCAGGCTTTAAGCCGCGTGAAGCACAGCGTGAGATGGCGCAGGCGGTATCTGAAGCCGTAAAACAGCAGGGTGAACTGGTGGTCGAGGCCGGTACCGGCACCGGAAAAACTTATGCCTACCTGGCTCCCGCTCTGCGGGCCGGTAAAAAAGTCATTGTCTCCACCGGATCCAAGGCGCTGCAGGATCAGCTCTATGGCCGCGATCTGCCTACGATGATCAAGGCGCTGGATTTCAAAGGTAAAACGGCCTTGCTGAAAGGACGCTCCAACTACCTTTGCCTGGAACGCATGGAACAGCAATCGATGGCGGGCGGCGATCTCACCGCGCAGGGGCTGACCGATCTGGTGACGCTGCGCAGCTGGTCATCGCAGACGGAAGATGGCGACATCAGCAGCTGTGCGGGCGTGACCGAAGACAGCCCGGTCTGGCCGCTGGTCACCAGCACCAACGATAACTGCCTCGGCACTGACTGCCCGCGCTATAAAGAGTGCTTTGTGGTCAAAGCGCGTAAGCGCGCGATGGACGCCGATGTAGTGGTCGTGAACCACCACTTGTTTCTTGCTGACCTGGTGGTAAAAGAGGGCGGCTTTGGCGAACTTATTCCCGAAGCTGATGTGATGATCTTCGATGAAGCCCATCAGCTGCCCGATATCGCCAGTCAGTATTTTGGTCAGCAACTCTCCAGCCGCCAGTTACTCGATCTCGCCAAAGATATTATTACCGCCTACCGCACCGAGGTGCGTGATGCTCAGCAGCTGCAGAAATCCGCTGACCGCCTGGCGCAGTGCGCGCAGGATTTTCGCCTGTCATTAGGCGATCCCGGCTATCGCGGTAACCTGCGTGAACTGCTGAGCGATAACAACATCCTGCGGATGTTTACGCTGCTGGATGATGCGCTTGAGCTCTGTTACGACGTTATCAAACTCTCACTGGGCCGTTCAGCCCTGCTGGATGCCGCCTTCGAGCGGGCCGCGCTCTACCGTGGCCGGTTAAAACGGCTGCGGGCGATTAACGAGCCGGGCTACAGCTACTGGTATGAATGTACCTCACGTCACTTTATCCTGGCGCTGACGCCGCTCTCGGTGGCAGAACGCTTCCGTGAAGTAATGGATAATCGTAAGGCTGCCTGGATCTTCACCTCAGCCACCCTGGCGGTGGATGAGAAAATGGCACACTTCGCCGAACGGCTGGGTGTGAATGCAGCAAAAAGCCTGATTCTGAACAGCCCGTTCGATTTTGCGAAGCAGGCGCTGCTCTGCGTTCCGCGCAATCTGCCTGAGCCTAACCGTCCGGGTGGTGCACGCCAGCTGGCCGCAATGATGAAGCCGCTGATTGATGCTAATAAAGGCCGCTGTTTCTTTCTGTGCACGTCGCACCTGATGATGCGTGAGCTGGCCGCAGAATTTCGCGCCTCAATGACGCTGCCCGTGCTGGTGCAGGGTGAAACCAGCAAGGGTCAGTTGCTGAAACAGTTCATCGATAAGGGCAATGCCCTGCTGGTGGCGACCAGCAGCTTCTGGGAAGGCGTGGATGTGCGGGGTGATGCGCTGTCGCTGGTGATCATCGATAAACTGCCGTTCACCTCACCGGAAGATCCGCTGTTGAAAGCCAGAATGGAAGATTGCCGGATTCGTGGCGGCGATCCCTTTACGGATGTGCAGCTGCCGGATGCGGTGATCACCCTGAAGCAGGGCGTGGGACGTTTAATCCGCGATACCGACGATCGTGGCGTACTGGTGATTTGCGATCAGCGTCTGGTTTCTCGTCCTTATGGCGCGCTGTTTCTCAATAGCCTGCCGCCGACGCCGCGCACCCGGGACATTGCCCGCGCCATCGCCTTTATCCGCCAGCAACCCGAACCAGACGCGTAATTTTATGCTAAGATGCGCGCCGTTTTCTTTCTTCTGAGGTAGTCATGTCAGCCCGAATTTTAGCGCTGGATACGGCGACAGAAGCCTGTTCAGCCGCCTTGCTGAATCAGCAACAGATTGATGCCCGATTCGAAATTGCCCCGCGCGATCACACCCAGCGTATTTTACCGCTGATCGAAGAGCTACTGCTGGCACAGCAGCTGGAACTGACCGACCTGGACGCGCTCGCCTTTGGTCGCGGCCCTGGCAGTTTTACCGGCGTGCGGATTGGCATTGGTATTGCGCAGGGACTGGCACTGGGCGCTTCTCTGCCGATGATCGCGGTTTCCACGCTGGCAACGCTGGCGGAAGGCGCGTGGCGTCTGCACGGTGCTACCCGGGTATTAACCGCTATTGATGCGCGGATGGGCGAGGTCTACTGGGCCGAATATCAGCGTGATGAACAGGGTGCCTGGCAGGGTGAGGCCAGCGAAAGCGTGCTGTCGCCCGAAGCGGCACTGGCCCGGATGCAGGCGCTTTCTGGCGAATGGATGACCGCAGGCACCGGCTGGCAGGCTTATCCTGCCCTGCAGCAGGGACACGAACTTACCCTGAACGCCAGTGACGTTACGCTGCCCGCTGCAGAAGATATGCTGCCGCTGGCAACCCTTGCGCTGGCACAGGGGAAGACGCTGCTGCCGGAAACGGCGGAGCCCACTTATCTGCGTAATGAAGTCGCCTGGAAAAAATTACCTGGCCGGTAAAATGCACGCAACTTATTGTTATGCGTCCAGTCTAACTCTTTACCTAACGGGAGAACGTCTATGTCGTCAATGTGTGGTAAAGGGCTTTCAGGTCTGCTGCTGACCTGTGTGCTGGCGTTAACCGGTTGTGTCTCAATTCCTGACACGCTGCAGGGCAGCTCACCTCAGCCGCAGCAGGATCTGTTGCGGGTCATGAGCGATCCTTCGCTCTTTGTCGGGCAGGAATCTCGCTTTGGCGGCAAGGTAGTGAATGTCACTAACCTGAACGGCAAAACCCGGCTTGAGATTGCTGCACAGCCGCTGGATGATAGCGCCAGACCGCGTCTGGGTGCGGCCTCGGTCGGTCGGATTTATGCCGATATCCGAGGTTTTGTTGATCCGGTGGATGTCAGAAATCAGTATGTGACGGTGCTGGGTACCCTTAAGGGGACAGAGCAGGGCAAAATTGGTGAAGCGGATTATAAATTTGCGGTCATCGATGTGCGCGGTTATCAGCGCTGGCGACTTACCCAGCAGGTGACAGCTCCACCTCAGCCGATGGATCCCTGGATCTGGTATGGTCCGACCCGCCATCGCGGTGGATACTGGGGCCCGAATCCCTACTGGGGAATGATGAACAGTGGGCCGGCAGAGGTGCAGATTATTCTGACTGAGTAAGTGCAAAAAACATTTAAGTATCAGCCCGGTCGCGGTGCTCGCTGCCGGGCTTTTTATTTGCCTGTTTTATCAGCACGAAATTTAGTGATGCACTTCGCAACCTCAACATGCCAAAACAGGCAAACTGGTACAATCAGTTAAAATATTGTTAACAAACCAGATTGGCTGAGGCAGCGATGGAAATACAACAAAATTATCGGGGTGGATCCTTGAATAAGGTTTGGCTGAAACGCTACCCGGCAGATGTGCCTGCCGAAATAAGTGCAGATCGTTACACCTCGCTGGTGGATCTGTTTGAGCAGGCCGCAAAACGCTACGCCGATCAACCCGCGTTCCTGAACATGGGTCAGAAGATGAGTTATCGTCAGCTGGAAGAGAAGAGCCGCGCTTTTGCCGCCTATCTTCAGCAACAGCTGGGCCTGAAAGCGGGTGACCGGGTGGCACTGATGATGCCGAATTTACTGCAGTATCCGGTGGCCCTGTTTGGTGTGCTGCGTGCAGGTATGGTCGTGGTCAATGTGAATCCGCTCTATACGCCGCGCGAGCTGCAGCATCAGCTCAATGACAGTGGGGCCAGTGCGATTGTCATTGTCTCGAATTTTGCGCACACGCTGGAAAAAGTGGTGGCGAAAACTGCTGTGCGGCACGTCATCCTGACCCGGATGGGCGATCAGCTGGCGCCGATAAAAGCGACACTGGTTAACTTTGTCGTTAAGTATGTGAAGAAGCTGGTGCCCAAATACCATCTGCCGGGGGCAATCTCATTTCGCCACGTACTGGAAGTCGGCGAAACGCTCAATTATCAACGCCCGACGGTTTCCAATGACGATCTCGCCTTCCTGCAATACACCGGTGGCACCACTGGCGTGGCCAAAGGGGCGATGCTGACCCATCGCAACATGCAGGCGAATCTTGAGCAGACCCGCGCGACCTACGGCAAAGTGCTGCGCGACGGTAAAGAGTGTGTCGTCACCGCGCTGCCGCTTTATCACATCTTCGCCTTAACGGTGAATGGCCTGCTGTTCCTGGAGCTGGGCGGTCAGAATCTGTTGATCACCAATCCGCGCGATATTCCCGGCTTTGTTAAAGAGCTGGGGAAATTTCCGTTTACCGCCATTACTGGCGTGAATACGCTGTTTAACGCGCTACTCAACGATGAGCAGTTTAATAAACTCGATTTTTCAACGCTGCGTCTTTCCGCCGGTGGCGGAATGGCGGTGCAGAAAGTGGTGGCCGAGCGCTGGGAAAAACTGACCGGACACTATCTGCTGGAAGGCTATGGCCTGACAGAGTGTTCTCCGCTGGTGTCGGTCAATCCCTATGACATCAGCTGTCATACCGGCAGTATCGGTCTGCCGGTGCCCTCGACCGATGTGCTGATTCTGGATGACGACGGCAATGAAGTTCCCCCGGGTGAACCGGGCGAACTTTGCATCAGCGGCCCGCAGGTGATGCTGGGCTACTGGCAGCATCCGGAAGCGACAGCGGAAGTGCTGAAAAATGGCTGGCTCCACAGCGGTGATATTGTTACCGTTGACCAGGAAGGCTTTATTCGCATCGTTGACCGCAAAAAAGATATGATTCTGGTATCAGGTTTTAATGTCTATCCGAATGAAATCGAAGACGTGCTGATGCAGCATCCTAAAGTGCGTGAAGCCGCGGCTATCGGTGTGCCCAGCGATCTTTCTGGCGAAGCGGTAAAAGTCTGCATCGTGAAAAAAGATGCATCGCTCACCAAAGAAGAGGTGCTCGATCACTGTCGCCGTCAGCTGACCGGTTACAAGGTGCCGAAAATCATTGAGTTTCGTGATGAGTTGCCTAAAACCAACGTCGGCAAGATCCTGCGGCGTGAGCTGCGCGACGAGGCGAAACCCGGCGCGAGCTGAATCCGGGCAGAAATTGAGGTTGAACGCCGGCATGTCCGGCGTTTTTATTGTTTTTAACATGGAGCGCCGCGCGTTGTTGGCTGCGGTGGAAATCAGACGTGAACTATTCCCTTATCGACCAGGATGATCAACTGGCAGACGTGTGTCAGAAAGCGCGCCAGCACGCGGCGGTGGCCCTGGATACCGAATTTGTCCGCACCCGCACTTACTACCCTCAGCTTGGCCTGATCCAGCTGTTCGACGATCAGCAACTGGTGCTGATTGACCCGCTGAATATCCGTGACTGGTCACCCTTTATTGCCTTGCTTACCGACACCCGCGTCACCAAATTCCTGCATGCCGGGGGTGAAGATCTGGAAGTCTTCCTGCACCGTTTCGGCGTGCTGCCGACGCCCATGATCGATACCCAGATTCTGGCTGCCTTTTCTGGCCAGCCGCTCTCCTGGGGTTTTGCCTCAATGGTGGCGCATTTCACTCAGGTCGAACTCGATAAAAGTGAATCACGCACGGACTGGCTGGCGCGCCCTCTGACCCAGCGTCAGTGCGAGTATGCGGCGGCGGACGTTCACTATCTGTTGCCAATTGCGCGTCAGCTGATGATCAATACGGAAGAGGCCGGCAATATGTCGGCGGCACTCAGTGAGTGCGATAACCTGTGTCAGCGTCGTCTGGATAGCCTGTCGCCGGATGAAGCCTGGCGGGATATTACCAATGCCTGGCAGTTGCGCCCGCGTCAGCTGGCGGCGTTACAGCGACTGGCGGCCTGGCGTCTGAAGCTGGCGCGTGAAAAAGATATGGCCGTTAACTTTGTGGTGCGCGAAGAGCACCTGTGGAAAGTGGCGCGCTTTATGCCCGGCTCGCTGGGCGAGCTGGATCATCTGGGGCTGTCAGGCCACGAAATTCGTTTCCACGGCAAAGCGCTGGTGGCGCTGGTGGCAGAAGCTGAGGCGCTGGATGAGAGCGAACTGCCGGCTCCGCTGGGCAATCTGATTGACCATCCGCACTACAAGCCAGTGTTTAAAGCGATGAAAGCGCTGGTGCAGCAGGTGAGCGAGCAGAGTGGATTCAGTCAGGAGCTGCTGGCGTCACGACGTCAGATTAATCAGGTATTAAGTCAGCACTGGGGCCTGAAGCCACAGGGACGTCAGCCGGAGTTACTCACCGGATGGCGGGGCGAACTGCTGAAACCCGGCATTGAGGAGATTCTGGCGGGTTGTTAACCGGTTAAATTTCCCCTGCCAGAGCGCAGGGGAAATTCAGCAAACGGTCAGCGTCATTTAGTCACTTCATCCGTTTCCGGCAGCGTCACGTTCAGCTCCAGAATCGAGATATCATCACCTTTCTGGTCGAGCTGAACCGTTACCATTTCTGGATCGATCTTCACATATCTGCAAATCACTTCCAGAATGTCGCGCTTAAGTTGCGGAAGATAGTGGGGCTCACTGTCGCCCCTTCTCCGTTCTGCCACGATAATCTGCAGCCTTTCCTTGGCTATATTGGCAGTGTTCTTCTTCCGGGATAAAAAGAAATCAAGTAATGCCATGGTTTATCCCCCGAACAGGCGTTTCAGGAAACCCTTCTTCTCTTCTTCGATAAAGCGGAAGGGGCGTACTTCACCGAGCAACCGTTCAACGGTATCGGCATAGGCTTTGCCAGCATCAGATTCGCCGTCAAGAATCACCGGTTCGCCCTGGTTAGAGGCACGTAACACCGATTGATCTTCAGGGATCACGCCGACCAGAGGAATGCGCAGGATCTCCAGCACATCTTCCATGCTCAGCATATCGCCACGGTTCACCCGGCCAGGGTTATAGCGGGTCAGCAGCAGATGCTCCTTCACCGGGTCCTGACTGTTTTCAGCGCGACGGGATTTGGATGAGATGATGCCGAGGATGCGGTCGGAGTCGCGGACAGAAGAGACTTCCGGGTTGGTGGTAATAATGGCTTCATCGGCAAAGTAGAGCGCCATCAGTGCGCCCGTTTCAATCCCTGCCGGTGAGTCACAGACGATGAAATCGAACTCCATCTTAGCCAAATCGTTCAGAACTTTTTCTACACCCTCACGGGTCAGCGCATCTTTATCACGGGTCTGCGACGCAGGCAGAATGTAGAGCTGCTCCGTGCGTTTGTCGCGAATCAGCGCCTGGTTCAGTGTGGCATCGCCCTGGATCACATTAACGAAGTCGTAGACCACACGGCGCTCACAGCCCATGATCAAATCCAGGTTACGCAGACCGATATCAAAATCGATCACAACTGTCTTTTTGCCTTTCTGCGCTAAACCGGTGGCGATGGCCGCGCTTGACGTGGTCTTACCAACGCCCCCTTTACCGGATGTAACTACAATAATGCGTGCCATAAATGTTGATTTCCTTAACAAAAGAAAAGGGGCCTAATTAAGTGTCTGGATAGTCAGCGCGCCATCCTGCAGGCACAGGCGCGCAGCTTTACCAAAAAATTCTTGCGGGATCTGATCCATGATCCAGTACTCTCCGGCAATCGAGACCAGCTCGGCAGCCAGGTTGGTACAAAAAATCTGGCAGTTGCGGTCACCGCTGGCACCCGCCAGGGCGCGACCGCGCATCATGCCGTAAATGTGAATATTGCCATCGGCGACCAGTTCGGCGCCGGCGCTGACGCTGCTGGTGATGATCAAATCGGCGTCACGCGCATAAATCTGCTGGCCCGAGCGCACCGGAGTGTTCACGATGCGGGTTTTCGTTGCTACCGTTTCGGTTACAGCCGGCAGAGGTTCAGGTATCGGCTGCGGCGCGGCGGCTTGCGGTCTGGCCTCTTTACCTTCTGCCAGCACGGGCAGGCCGGCACGGGCGATCATACGTTTCAGCGCTTCGTCTTTGCAGCCGCTTACGCCGACAATGCGTAAACCGGTGGCGAGAACCGCCTGTTGCAACAGTTTCCAGTTAACATCGGCACTTAATGTCGAGACGTTAAGTACCACCGGCGCGTTTTTCAGGAAATCTGGAGCCTGGTCAATCTTGTCCTGGAGTGCCTTGCGAATCACCGCAGGGTCATGGTGATGCAAATGGACGACAGACAGGGTGAAACTGCTACCTTTGAATTCGATTGGCGTTTGCGACATCTGTCCCGACTCAGTCCTGTTTTCACTACCGAAAGCCTGGCGATGATAAAATCATCGTTGAAGAGCTAACGGTGAATATTCGAAGTTCTGCAAGCATGTTATAGTTACAGCTATATTCAGACAAGCCTCAACGCCGGTTAATTCGAGTAAAAAATATGTTTTGTGTGATCTACAGAAGCCCGTTACGTGACCAGACTTATCTCTATGTTGAAAAAAAGGACGATTTCTCGCGCGTTCCGGAAGAATTGCTGAAAGGCTTTGGCAAGCCGCAGCTGGCGATGGTGCTTAAGCTGGCGGGGCGGGACAGGCTGGCTAATGCGGATATCAATAAAGTTAAGCAGGGATTGAGCGAGCAGGGCTATTATTTACAGCTCCCTCCGCCGATTGAAAGTCTCCTCAACATTCATTTACAGGCCGATAAAAAACTTTAACTCGGATTCTTCTGTAAATATAAATCCTGTCGGTGCGATCCTGGCAGGATAATATTGCCCTGATGCTGCGCAAAATTAACGGTGCAGCTTATCTGTTTCACCCATTTTTAAATTCCCTGCTCAATTTTTTCTCCTGATTTGTACGATTATTCAGCACTTCAACGCCTGCATTTACGCTTTCTGACAAATTACGCACCCCGGACCGTTAAAAGGATCTTATTATCACGCTATGAGGTTGGCATTTCGATCAACGCATGAGCAAACATCAACCCGCCAGCAGCGCTGGCATCACACCTAACCTGAACAGGGGATGAGCATGTATCAGCATCGTAACTGGCAAGGCGCTCTGTTAGATTTTCCGGTCAGCAAAGTGGTTTGCGTCGGGAGTAATTATGCAAAGCACATTAAAGAGATGGGCAGCGCAACCCCTACCGAGCCGGTGATCTTTATCAAGCCGGAAACGGCGCTGTGTGATTTACGTCAGCCGCTCTCTATTCCCGACGCGTTCGGCGAGGTCCATCATGAAGTTGAACTGGCGGTGCTGATCGGCGCGACACTGAAGCAGGCGACTGATGCGCATGTGGCTAAGGCGATTGCAGGTTATGGCGTGGCGCTGGATCTGACACTGCGTGACCTGCAGGCCGGGCTGAAAAAAGCGGGCCAGCCATGGGAAAAATCCAAAGGCTTTGATAACGCCTGTCCTGTCTCTGGTTTTATCCCGGTGACGGAATTCAGTGGCGATCCGCAGAACGTCGAGCTTAAATTGCTGGTGAACGGTGAAGTGCGTCAGCACGGCAACACCGAAGACATGATTCATAAAATCCTGCCGCTGATTGCCCACATGAGCCACTACTTTACCCTGCGGGCAGGCGATGTGATTCTGACCGGTACGCCAGAAGGGGTAGGCCCGATGCGCTCGGGTGATCAGCTGGAAGTTTCACTGGCGGGTCACGGCATCAGCACGCGCGTACTCTAAAAACTTGCATCACCGTCGCATAGGCTTTATAAGGTGCGGTTTAGGCACAATCCGGACAAATCATCATGACTGACACCCCTTTCTGGCAACAAAAACGCCTGGCACAAATGAGCGATGAGGAATGGGAATCCTTGTGTGATGGTTGTGGACAGTGTTGCCTGAACAAATTGCAGGACGCCGACACCGATGAGATCTACTTCACCAATGTCGCCTGTGATCAGCTCAATATTAAAACCTGCCAGTGCCGCAACTATGAGCGCCGCTTCGAGCTTGAAGAGGATTGCATCAAGTTAACGCGCGAAAATCTGACGACCTTCAACTGGCTGCCGCGCACCTGCGCCTACCGGTTGCTGGGTGAGGGCAAAGATTTACCCGTATGGCATCCGCTGCGGGCCGGTTCGAAAACAGCGATGCATGCGCAGCGTATTTCGGTGCGGTATATTGCGGTGCGTGAGAGTGAAGTGCGGGACTGGGAAGATCACATCATTGATCGCCCCGATCGCAACGGCTGAGTGCTGCGCTATCAATCGGAACAGAAAAAAGGCTGCAAGTGGCATAATGCTGGTCAGTTAAGATTAGATTTGTAAAGGCTGTCACGGTCAAACGTGGCGGCTTTTTTTCCGGGCGAGCAAGCCGCAGCGCGTGCCTGCGCACCTCTGCTGCTGCCGGGCCGTCCTCGCGCCGCTCACGCGGTACCTTCGGCTTTGACGTCGTGCCGACGAACCGTTCGGGGATCGGCCCTCCCTGGCCGGCCCCGACCTGTCCACGCTTCCCGGCGTGGACTTCTGGCCCACCGTCACGCCTCAGCGCTGCGGATAGCCCTTTCAGCAGCAGAGGCGCTCAGGCCTCCACTCTCGTGCCCTTTTAACAATACACACTGAAGTTTCAGAGCAGGCCAGCCCCTGCCCGGCACCAGACTGCGTTATCACCTGTCGCTTAACTGACCAGCATTATGCCAGTGGCAGCCTTTTTTGATCTCAGCGACCAAAGAGATCGCGGCGTTTAGGTTTCAGCGGCTGGGCTATCAGCACCAGCGCCGCGACCAGCAGATAACCGGCGAACACCACAATCATCCACTGCGGCATGCTGAGCGTCAGGAAAGTCCAGCTGCGTTCTGCACAGTCACCGCTGGCAAGAAACACCGACGGCAGCCACTTATCCAGCGGTAAGCCGCTGGGGAAGCGAGCAGCAAAATCACAGGTGGTGAAGGGGTTAGGGTGCAGCTGAATCATGGTATGTTCATAAGAGAGACGCAGACCTTCCCAGGCACTGTAGATCCACAACGCCAGCGCCGCCAGACGCAACGGCGATTTTGGCGCAATCGCACCAACCAGACCCGCGCCCAGCACACCAAACAGCGCATTGCGCTCATAAATACACATCACGCAGGGCTTCAGGCCCATTACGTGCTGAAAAAAGAGTGCTGTTAATTCCAGTGCAAGTGCAGTCAGTGCCAGTAGTAACCAGGCTCCGCGACCACGTGAGCATTGATTCAGATATCGCAACATATTGCATTCCCTGTAAACGTTAATGCCACGCAGTGTAAACCAAAAGCGTTTGCAAACCAGCCAGGGACAGGGAAAAATCGTGTGCAAACATGACCTGATTCTGATCCAGAGCAGGTTAAATGAGGATAAGCCAGACCTTATCGGCAGAACGCCGGTCAGTGAAGAGCGGGGAGAGCCGCAGTGGCGACAGAGGCGATCGCATGCGGCAGGAGGCGAAACGGCAGGCGCGTGTTATATGCTGTCAAAGTCCTGCGCTTTCAGGGTGGCTGAACGCTGACACTCAGCGGTGCTGTGGCACGCGCCATTTCAGCGCAGAAAGCCATTCAGCCCGCCCGTAATCCCGAAGCCGCTGATACTGCGGTCAGCCATGCTGAAATATGCGCCTGCGCCCGGTTTTAATGGTTACGCAGGCTATATCCGCTATAGGGCGTCTGGTATGATGAGTGCCCATCATGATTAGAAAAGCAACGAGAACACATTGCTATGGTTATAAAGGCTCAGAGTCCAGCGGGATTTGCTGAAGAGTATATTATTGAAAGCATCTGGAACAGTCGCTTTCCGCCAGGGTCGATTCTTCCTGCTGAGCGTGAGCTTTCTGAATTGATTGGGGTGACGCGCACCACCTTGCGTGAAGTGCTGCAGCGCCTGGCGCGCGATGGCTGGCTGACTATTCAGCACGGTAAACCGACGCGGGTGAACGATTTCTGGGAGACGTCCGGCCTGAATATTCTGGAAACGCTGGCCCGTCTCGATCACGACAGCGTTCCGGTGCTGATCGACAACCTGCTGTCGGTACGCAGCAACATTTCATCGATCTTTATCAGCCGTGCGCTGCGCCATCATCCGGACAAAGCACGCGAAGTGCTGGAAACGGTCAGTGCGGCTGCCGATCAGGCTGATGCCTATACCGAGCTCGACTACCGGGTGTTCCGCGGTCTGGCGTTTGCGTCAGGTAACCCGATTTACGGTCTGATCCTGAATGGCCTGAAAGGGCTCTATACCCGCGTTGGCCGCCACTACTTCTCTAATCCGGAAGCCCGTCAGGTCGCGCGCGATTTCTATCTCAAACTGCTGGAACTGTGCGACAAAGAGCCGGGACAGGATGAGATTGTGGATGTGGTGCGCAACTACGGCCGCCGCAGCGGTGAAATCTGGCACAGTATGCAGAAGAATCTGCCTGACGATCTCGGCAGTAAGCGTTGAAAAAAAACCGGACATCGTGTCCGGTTTTTTGTTTTTATCCCATCAGAGTGATGAACCGCGTGGTGGATTACGATCCAGCAACTCTACGCTGCCATCCTCGTTCTGCTGTTCCAGAATCACATCAAATCCCCACAGACGATGCACATGCTTCAGCACCTCGCGACGGCTCTTATCCAGCGGCGTGCGGCTCTGCGGCACATAGCGCAGGGTCAGCGAACGGTCACCGCGCAGATCGACGTTATAGACCTGAATATTTGGTTCGAGATTACTCAGGTTGTACTGCGCAGAGAGCTGCTGGCGAATTGCCCGGTAGCCTGCCTCATCGTGGATCGCGGCGATTTCGAGATAATTGTTGCGGTCATCATCCAGTACGGTAAACAGACGGAAATCACGCATGACTTTCGGCGACAGGAACTGGCTGATAAAACTCTCATCCTTGAACTCGCGCATCGCAAAATGCAGGGTTTCCAGCCAGTCGGAACCGGCGATATCCGGGAACCAGTAGCGATCCTCTTCGGTCGGCGACTGACAGATACGCTTGATATCCTGCATCATCGCGAACCCTAAAGCATAGGGGTTGATGCCGTTATACCACTGACTGTTATAGGGCGGCTGAAACACAACGTTGGTGTGGCTGTGCAGGAACTCCATCATAAAGCGTTCCGACACTTTGCCTTCATCATAGAGGTGATTGAGGATGGTGTAGTGCCAGAATGTCGCCCAGCCTTCATTCATTACCTGGGTCTGTTTCTGCGGATAGAAATACTGGCTCACCTTGCGCACAATGCGCAGGATCTCACGTTGCCATGACTCCAGCAGCGGGGCGTTTTTCTCCATAAAATAGAGCAGGTTTTCCTGCGGCTCAGAGGGATAGCGCGCGGCTTCAAAGGTCACGGCCTCTTTCTCACGCCGTGGCAGCGTTCGCCACAGGGTGTTCACCTGACTTTGCAGATACTCCTCACGGCTTTTCTGCCGCGCTTTCTCCTCCTGCAGAGAGATCTTCTGCGGGCGCTTATAGCGATCGACGCCATAATTCATTAAGGCATGGCAGGAGTCGAGCAACCGCTCTACCTCTTCGACGCCATAGCGCTCTTCGCAGTCACTGATATAGTTTTTGGCAAATAACAGGTAATCGACAATCGACCCGGCATCCGTCCAGCTGCGGAACAGATAGTTATTTTTAAAGAAAGAGTTGTGGCCATAGCAGGCATGCGCCATCACCAGCGCCTGCATGGTCATGGTGTTCTCTTCCATCAGGTAGGCGATGCAGGGATTGGAGTTGATGACAATCTCATAGGCCAGACCCTGCTGACCATGCTTATAGCGCTGTTCGGTCTCGATAAACTTTTTGCCGAATGACCAGTGTGAATAGTTGATTGGCATGCCGACGCTGGAGTAGGCATCCATCATCTGTTCAGAGGTAATCACTTCGATTTGGTGCGGGTAGGTATCAAGCCGGTAGAGTTTAGCCACCCGGTCGATCTCGGCTAAGTAGACATCAAGCAGTTCGAATGTCCAGTCTGGTCCGTCATTGAGTCGTTTGCTGTCTCTGATGGCTTCGTCAAAGATTGTCGTCATAGCGCACCTCTTTTTTGCAAACCGGCTGACCCGAAAGACAACCCGTTCTGGTTATTTAAGGCTTCATCCTGAAAAAGGGAACCCGAAAAAAACTGAGCGAACACAACAATGATAGCCCACTGTCGCTTATCCGAAATGCGAACTCAAACGAATTCTTTGGCACAAAATCATTAAGAGTGGTGCGGCAGAGAATTTAACAGCCTTTAATACTGGTCTTATTATAAATTGCGGAATCAAATCCTGTTTATAAGCGGAATGTATGGGGTTGAATGAATCTCCTGCAACAGGCAGATTTAACTGCCTTCGTTGTCATTTATTTCTGTGTTTAAGGATTAAGACGCATAAAGCGCTGAAATTGGCCGTGCGACAAGATTTTAGTTACCTGAAAAGTAAAAAAGATGTGAAATGGATGGTGAAATTCTGTGGTGGTGTCTGCTGTGTAAATCCGCTGACTATCATCAGTTGAACAGTGAATTATGCTTTTACAGGTCGGGTGGGGGAGCTATGCACGTTGTAATTCTTGGAAGTGGTGTGGTCGGGGTGGCAAGTGCCTGGTATCTGGCACGTGCCGGACATCAGGTGACGGTCATTGATCGTCAGCCCGCCGCAGCGATGGAGACCAGTGCAGGGAATGCCGGTCAGATCTCTCCGGGTTATGCCGCACCCTGGGCAGCGCCCGGCGTGCCATTGAAAGCGGTGAAGTGGATGTTTCAGCGCCACGCGCCGCTGGCTATCCGGCTGGATGGCAGTAGTTTTCAGCTGGAGTGGATGTGGCACATGCTGCGCAACTGCGACATTAATCACTATCAGCAGAACAAAAGCCGCATGGTGCGGATTGCTGAATATAGCCGTGACTGTCTGAAAGCGCTGCGCAGTGAAACCGGCATCGCCTATGAGGGCCGTCAGGGCGGGACGCTGCAACTGTTCCGTACCCAGCAGCAGTTCGACAGCGCCAGCAAAGATATTGCGGTGCTGCGCGACGCGGGCGTGCCCTATGAGCTGCTGCAGGCGCATGAACTGTCTCGCGTTGAACCGGCACTGGCGGCAACCCAGCATAAACTCACTGGCGGATTACGCCTGCCCAATGATGAAACCGGCGACTGTCAGCTCTTTACTCAGCGGCTGGCAAAAATGGCCGAAGAGGCGGGCGTGGTCTTCCGCTTTAACACTCCGGTCGACCACCTGCTGCGCGATGGCAATCGCATCTATGGCGTGAAGTGCGGCGATGAAATTATCAAGGCAGACAACTATGTGGTGGCCTTTGGTTCCTACTCGACCGCGCTGTTGAAAAATGTCATCGATATTCCGGTCTATCCGCTGAAAGGCTATTCACTCACTATTCCGATTAAAAATCCTGACGCCGCACCGGTTTCAACTATCCTGGATGAGACCTACAAAGTGGCGGTGACCCGGTTTGACGATCGTATTCGTGTCGGCGGGATGGCAGAAATTGTTGGTTTTAACACCAAACTCACCGAAGCGCGGCGGGAAACGCTGGAGATGGTGGTCAGTGATCTCTATCCTGAAGGCGGTCATCTCGCGCAGGCGAGTTTCTGGACCGGTCTGCGTCCGATGACGCCAGACGGTACGCCGATTGTGGGCGCCACACCGATCTCTAATCTCTGGCTCAATACCGGTCACGGTACGCTGGGCTGGACGATGGCGTGTGGTTCTGGTCAGCTGCTGGCCGATCTCATCTCCGGTAAAAAGCCGGCCATTGCGGCGGATGACTTAGCGGTGTTCCGCTACTTACCCGGTTTCGCGGCGACCTCATCGCCGCTGCGTAACGCCAACGCAACTCGTTAAGTATTCAGGGAGAGAGAGGATGTCACGTCCGATTGTCGCTACCATCAACCAGCAGGCGTTACGTCATAACCTGACTGTTGTTCGCCAGGCGGCACCCGCCTCCCGCGTCTGGTCAGTGGTGAAAGCTAATGCTTATGGCCATGGCATTGATCGCGTGCGCGAGGCGTTATCTGCCACTGACGGCTTCGCGCTTCTTAATATGGAAGAGGCGATCCAGCTGCGCGAACAGGGCTGGAAAAAGCCGATTCTGCTGCTGGAAGGTTTCTTCCAGCCAGAGGATTTGCAGCTGATTGACCGTTATCGTCTCACCACCAGCGTACACAGTAACTGGCAAATCAACGCGCTGGCCAGTGCCAGACTTGCAGCACCGGTTGATATCTATCTCAAAATGAACAGCGGGATGAACCGGCTGGGTTTTCGCCCTGAACAGGTCAACGGTGCATGGCAAAAGCTGCGGGCGCTCAGTACGGTTGGTGAGATGACGCTGATGGCCCATTTTGCCGATGCGGAAAATCCGCAGGGTCTGATTGCGCCACTGCAGCGCGTAGAGCAGGCGGCTGAGGGGCTGAACTGCCCGCGATCGCTCTCCAACTCCGCCTGCACCCTGTGGCATCCTGAAGCGCACTTTGACTGGGTCCGTCCCGGCATCATTCTGTATGGTGCGTCGCCCAGCGGTGACTGGCAGGACATTGCAGGCAGTGGCCTGAAGCCAGTGATGACCTTAAGCAGTGAGATTATTGCGGTCCAGCAGCTACAGGCGGGCGATGGAGTGGGTTACGGCTACCGCTATCACGCCAGTGCAGCGCAGCGAATTGGCGTGGTGGCCTGTGGCTACGCGGATGGCTATCCACGGCATGCCCCGACGGGTACGCCCGTCTGTGTCGATGGTGTGATGACTCAGGTGGTTGGTGCGGTTTCGATGGATATGATCACCGTCGACTTGACCCCCTGTCCCCAGGCTGGTATTGGCTCAGCCGTGGAGTTGTGGGGTGAGCAGGTGAAAATCGATCAGGTGGCAAAAGCGGCCGGAACGGTAGGGTACGAGCTGATGTGCGCGCTGGCACCCCGCGTTCCGGTCACGGTTATTTAAGCGCGGTCAGGCTGCCGCGCATCTTTCTGCTGCAGCGCCAGGCGATAAAGGCCAGCGCTGCACCCAGCAGCATCATCAGACTCAGCGACAGCTTCTCCGCCACCGGCAGCGCCACAATGACCAGGCTGCCTGACGCGCCACCGGCCATCTGAATGAATCCCTGCAGGGCGGACGCCACGCCCGCCTGTTGCTGATAGGGCTCCAGCGCATAGCTGGTGGCCGGTCCCACCGTAAAGGCCAGCCCGGCAACTGAAACGGCCACCGGGAACATGTAAAGCGCCCAGTGCGTCTGCATCTCCGCCGGGAAGATCTGCATCCCCGCTACCAGCAGCACCGCGCCCAGCAGCATAGTGAAGAATCCCATCGCCAGGCAGAAAGGGCGACCCGCTTTGCGAATCGCTTTATTCACGAACATGCTGACAAACATGATCCAGAAACCGTTGGCGCCAAAAGCAAAAGAGAACTGGATTGGCGTCAGCCCGTCTTCGGTCATTAATACCTGCGGTGCCAGCGACACGTAGGTCAGCACCATGCCCAGCGCACCGGCATTGGCAAACGCGAACGCCAGAAAGCGCGGCTGACGCAGGATCGCGGCATACTGTTTAATCGGTAATCCTTTCACCCGCAGGGTATCCGCCGGGCGCGTCTCTGGCAGCCAGATAATCACCAGCAGCGTAATCAGCACGCCGTAGGCGCAGAGAAACCAGAAGGGTGCGCGCCAGTCAAAGGCGCTGGCCAGCAAACCGCCCAGCAGCGGAGCCAGGGCCGGGACGATGTTTAATGCCCCATTCAGGAAGCCATAGGCACGGGCGGCATCATCACCGCTCAGGCGATCACGCACGCCGCTAAAGGCCACGACCGCGCTGCAGCAGACGCCACAGCCCTGCACCAGGCGGGCAAGGACGAACAGCGGGAATGAGGTAGCGGTGGCGGCGATGGCACTCCCCGTGATGTAAAGCGCCAGGCCCAGCAGGGCGATCGGCTTACGGCCATAGTTGTCCACCAGCGGGCCGGTCACCAGTTGTCCCAGTCCCATGACCAGCAGAAACAGGGGGATGGTGGTCTGCACCAGATTAACCGGCGTATCCAGCCCTTCTGCGATTTGTGGCAGCGTGGGCAAATAGAGATCGATGCCTAAGGGTGCCAGCAGCACCAGGCTTAATAACAGCAGAGTAAATTTTTGCATAACAACCAGAGGGTAAGCGTTCTGTTAAAAAACGATCGCAGAGGGTAATGATTCAGCGGCAAAAAAGATAGAGGAAGTCGTGCGGAAAGTGCGATGCCTGCTGTAAACAGGCATCGCCGAGGTCTGATTAGTAAGCGCCGTCGCGGCGTAACACCACGCCTGCGGTTTTGAACAGGATCGCGATATCGGTCCAGAGCGCCCAGTTTTTGACATACCAGGAGTCAAAATAGACGCGGGTATCATAGTCGATATCGTTACGTCCGCTGACCTGCCACAGACCGGTCATACCCGGCTTGGCCATCAGGTAGTAGTCGACATCACCGGCATAACGCTCCAGCTCAGCTTCAATCACCGGACGCGGACCAACCAGGCTCATCTCGCCACGAATCACGTTCCACAGCTGCGGCAACTCGTCCAGACTGGTTTTACGCAGGAAACTACCAATCCGGGTCACGCGCGGGTCATTCTTCAGTTTGAAATCTTTGTCCCACTCAATTCGTGCCTCTTCGCTGGTTGCCAGTAATTTCTCCAGCACCTCTTTGGAATTGGTCACCATGGAACGGAATTTCAGACATTTGAATTTTTTGCCATTCTGGCCCACACGCTCGTGACCATAAATGGCATTGCCACCATCACGTTTCACCATATAGCAGAGCAGGGCGAAGATTGGGCCGAGGAACAGCAGCAGCATCGACGCCACCACGATATCAAAGGCGCGCTTCATGAAACGGGAGGAGTGTTTCGCCAGGTTGTTGCTGACGCGCAGAATCATCACTTCATGGCTGAAGATAAAGGACATGTCGGTGCCGTAAAGCGGCACGCCGCGCAGCGTCGGGATCACTGAAACTGAACGGCAGTTCATCTTCGACAGGAATTTCAGCCAGCGATCGCGCATCGGCTGCTGCTCATACTCCATAGCCACAATAAACTGCACGTTGTCACGGTCAATGGTCTGCCAGTTGATATCTTTCCAGGTGATCACCGGCACGCCATTCACGCTCTGCTGAGCCGGAACATCATCGACCGAGATAAAGGCCTGTACGTTGTAGCCCAGGATCTCTTCACTCTGCAGCGCCGCGTAAGCTTCGGTGGCGTTTCTGCCGGAGCCAATGATGATGGTCTCTTTCTGCCACTGACCCGCCTTGTGAATGGCGCGTTTAACCAGAGCACGCATCAGCGGCAGCAGCAGCAGGGCATATGTCCAGCTGAAGACCCACACCATGCGGGAGAAATCCCATTTAGAGAAGGCGATCAACGCGAGGTCGAGCAGCGAGAAAACAAATAATGTTTTAATGATCTCTTTCAGCTCAAACCAGAAGGGTTTGCGATAGGTATAGTGACGCAGGCGTACCCAGAACCAGCCGGTACACATGACTGACATAATAAACTGTGCCACAAAACGATATTCAATTTGATGAGGTGGAATAAAGGTATCCAGCTCGCCCCAAATACCCTGTATCGTCGCGGCAGATAAAAACAGTGCGAGGTTAAGTGCAATCAGATCGGAAAAGCTCAGGGCGAATTTCACGATGATATTTTTACGCGTGCCGCTCCACGAGCGGCTCGGGCTATTCATTATCAATGTACTTGCCATAAAACCTGCTCTCTTTCTCAAGTAAAAGATGGCCTGACCAGAATCATGTACGCGCTCAGGGGTGGGCTTCTGAAAAATTAAAAAATAATTTTCAGTCTGTTGCAGTCAGTAAAGCCAGTGCAGCTGCAAAAAAGATAACGGCTAAAGCGTGATAGTACTCACGAAATGTTGCAGCATTGAGAATGAGTATGCAGGAGTTATTTGACAGAGTTAATACGGAAAAAATCTGAAAACATCAAAAGTGATTAAAGTTTTAAATAGCTAACTCATGGTTTTTACTGGATAAAATAAGGCGGGGGTTGGTTATAACCAAACTGTTTAAGACGCTTTTTAGGAATTACCGCCAAATCTTACGACTGGCGGTAGTGATAACAGACTCAGGCAGGTTTTTTTAAAATCCAGCGGTCCTGCTGTTTATCGTAATGACCAATCTGCAGATCCACCGGTTCTCCGTCAATCCATGCCGGGACGCTGGTATCGCGATCCCAGCCATCAAGTTGGGTAATTAAGCCGGGATTGGTGTGACAGGGGATGCTGACGGTGTCGAGGTTCTCACTGTCAAGATCGGCATCAACAATCTCATAACGACCAATTTTAACCACGTGTCCCATTCATTTCTCCCGTTTTTGCTGGCATAGAATTTTAAGCTTAGCGTATCGACAGAAAATAACGTGGCTGAATGATTAGGATTATTCCTTCTCTTCAGCCGGACGGACACCAATCTTCACAATACGGTTATCCTCTTTCTCCGCGACGGTCCACGTCAGCTGATTCCACTCAACCTGATCGCCAACCACTGGCGCGCCGCCCAGCATACTCAGCACCAGTTGTCCCAGCGACTGCTGATCGTTGGTGTTCTCATCCAGTTCCAGTCCGTAAATCTGCGCAATATCGCGCAGGCGAGCTTCAGCATCCAGAATAAAGTCACCAAAGAAACGCTGGTCGAGGGAAACCGGCGGCGACTGGCTGAACATCTTACCCAGCGCCGGCAGATCGCGCTCACGGCCAATCACGCAGATGACGTCGTTCTCCCTGAGACGCGTTCCATCATTCGGATGCATCAGCACATTGTCACGGAACAGGGCGGCGATGCGGGTCTCACGCGGCATCTGCAGGTCACGCAGTGCGGCACCGATGCACCACTTGTCAGCGCTGAGCTGGTAGACAAACTGCTCCCACGGATTTTCGGGGTGGATATCCAGACCGATACGGCTGATAGGCGATGCGGTAGGCGGCACCACCACTTTGGCTTTTTTCGCTGCAAAGCCCAGCGAGGTGCCCTGCAACATCAGGGAGACCAGCACCACAAAGAAGGCGATATTAAAATAGAGCGACGCGTTTTCTAATCCGGCCATCATCGGGAAGACCGCAAGGATAATCGGTACCGCGCCGCGTAAACCGACCCAGCTGATAAAGACGCGTTCGCGTGTAGTAAAACTGCGAAACGGTAGCAGACCAATAAAGACCGACAGTGGGCGCGCCACCAGAATCAGCCACAGTGAGAGGATCATCGCCGGAACCGCGATATGCCACAAATCAGACGGGGTTACCAGCAGTCCCAGCACGATGAACATGCCAATCTGACTCAGCCACGCCATGCCGTCAAAGGTCTGCAGAATGCCGTGACGGTTGCGAATCGGCCTGTTGCCCAGTAAAAAGCCGCACAGATAGACCGCCAGGATGCCGCTGCCCTCTAATACCGTGGTCAGGGCGAACACCAGAATGCCGCCACTCAACGCCAGCAGCGGATAGAGCCCACCGGCCAGACTGATACGGTTAATCAGCTGCTGCAGCGCCCAGCCGCCGCCCAGGCCCAGCACAATACCCAGACCAAACTGCTGCACCAGATGCACCAGGAACATCCAGTCAAGGCCGCTGCGGCCCTGTTCGATCATCTCAATCAGCGTAATGGTCAGGAACACCGCCATCGGATCGTTACTGCCCGATTCAATCTCCAGCGTGGAGCTGACGCGCTCATTCAGGCCTTTGTCACCCAGCAGGGAGAAGACGGCGGCGGCATCCGTGGAGCCGATGATCGCGCCAATCAGGAAGCCCTGCATCATATCCAGGTTAAACAACCAGGCGGCGACCACACCGGTTAAGCCTGCGGTAATCATGACCCCGACGGTCGCCAGCGACAGCGCTGGCCCCAGGGCGACTTTAAATGAGCTGGCTTTGGTCCGCATGCCGCCATCCAGCAGGATAATCGCCAGCGCCAGGTTTGAGATTAAGTAAGCCGCCGGATAGTTATCAAAGGCGATGCCGCCGATACCATCAACCCCGGTCAGCATGCCGAGAGCGAGGAAGATCACCAGAATGGGGATACCCAGTCTGGATGAGAAAGAGCTGAGCAGAATGCTCGATGCGACCAGCACGGAACCGATGATAAACAGACTGTAGACAATAGTGTGGTTCAAACCCGATCTCCTGAGATATGACAGTGCGGTGCAGCGACTGGTGACAAATATCCATGCTATCTCTGAAAGATAATGTTTTATCAAGGAGTTGTCATTGTGAAAATGATCATTATACGAATTGCTTAACAGCGTATGGAATCAGATTAATGTGAAGAATGAGGGGGTTGGCAGGCAAGCGGCAGAAAACAGACTGTTTTAGCAGGTTATTCGGAAGATAAAAAAAGCCGGCGATGAGCCGGCTTAGTGCATCAGGCTTCCGTTGCCTGTTTATGGAACAGCGATCGGAACACCGGGTAGATATCTTCCGGCTCACGAATGTGTTCGATAGCAAAGTTATCGAACGTCGACTGCAGATGCTCATACTCGCGCCACAGCGTCTGATGCGCACGGCGGGTAATCTCGATATAACTGTAATAACGCACCACCGGCAGAATATGCTTCGCCAGAATCTCGTGACAGAGCGGTGAATCGTCGGCCCAGTTATCGCCATCCGACGCCTGCGCAGCATAGATGTTCCACTGCGCCGGGTCATAGCGCTCTTTCACCACCTCATCCATGAGTTTCAGCGCACTCGAAACGATGGTGCCACCGGTCTCCTGAGAGTAGAAGAACTCCTGTTCATCCACCTCTTTAGCCTGCGTGTGATGACGAATATAAACCACATCGACATTCTTGTAGGTGCGGCTCAGGAACAGGTAAAGCAGGATATAGAAGCGTTTCGCCATATCCTTGGTGGCCTGATCCATGGATCCGGATACATCCATCAGACAGAACATCACCGCCTGGCTGGAAGGCTCCGGCCGTTTCTCAAAGTTTTTGTAGCGCAGGTCGAAGGTGTCGATAAAAGGCACCCGTTCGATACGCGCCCGCAACTCGGCGATCTCTTTGCGCAGCCGCTCCTCCTCCAGAAGCTGAGCCGGTTCAGAGTTCTCAATCTCCAGCAGCGTTTCTTCCAGTTCGTGCAGCATCCGGCGTTTACCCGCCGTCATCGCCGTACGACGCGCCAGCGAGTTCTGCAGCGAACGTACGACGCTGATATTGGCAGGCACACCGTTGGAGGTGAAGCCGGCACGGTGGGTCTTATACTCATTCAACTGGCGATGCTGGTTCCGGCGCAGGTTAGGCAGGGCGAGATCTTCAAACAGCAGGTCCAGATACTCATCTTTCGATATCTGAAAGACAAACTCATCCTGACCTTCACCATCCTGACTGGCATTGCCCTGGCCACTGCCGCCGCCGCCGCCACCCTGCGGTCGCTCGACCCGGTCATTCTGCACAAAATGGTCGTTGCCCGGATGGACCCGATGGCGGTTGCCGCCGCGTCCCTGATGGAAAATCGGCTCATTGATGTCGTCAATCGGGATAGAGACAGACTCACCGCTGCTTACATCGGTCACCGAGCGTTTATTGATGGCCTCGGAGATCGACTGCTTAATTTGCGACTTATAACGGCGCAAGAAGCGCTGGCGGTTTACCGCGCTCTTGTTTTTGCCGTTGAGTCGGCGATCGATGAAATAGGCCATGGTATTCCCCCAAACTACATTGTAAGCAGGCCGGGCGAACCCGACCTTGTCAGACCGGTATCACTTACCGGCAAGCTTACAGACTCTTATCAGGACGATTTACGCACACGCAAATACCATTCACACAGCAGGCGAACCTGTTTGCGGGTATAGCCTTTTTCCATCATGCGATCGACAAAATCATCATGCTTTTTCTGCTCATCGGTAGAGGTCTTGGTATTAAACGAGATCACCGGCAGCAACTCTTCCGTATTCGAGAACATTTTCTTCTCGATCACGGTGCGTAATTTCTCGTAACTGGTCCAGTTCGGGTTGCGACCGTTATTGTGTGCCCTGGCGCGCAGCACGAAGTTGACGATCTCATTACGGAAATCTTTCGGGTTACTGATGCCAGCGGGCTTCTCGATTTTCTCCAGTTCCGCGTTGAGCGATTCACGATCAAACAGCTGTCCGGTATCGGGATCGCGATACTCCTGATCCTGAATCCAGAAGTCGGCATAGGTCACATAGCGGTCAAAGATGTTCTGACCATATTCAGAGTAAGATTCCAGATAGGCGGTCTGAATCTCTTTGCCGATAAACTCAGCATATTTGGGGATCAGATAGCCTTTGAGGTGCTCAAGGTATTTCTCGGCCTGATCCTGTGGGAACTGTTCGCGCTCAATCTGCTGCTCCAGCACGTAGAACAGATGCACCGGGTTGGCCGCCACTTCGGCGTGGTCAAAGTTAAACACCCGCGACAGAATCTTAAAGGCAAAGCGGGTTGAAAGGCCGTTCATCCCCTCATCCACACCGGCGTAATCATGATACTCCTGCCATGACTTCGCCTTAGGGTCGGTATCTTTCAGGCTTTCACCATCGTAGACCCGCATTTTGGAATAGATGCTGGAGTTATCCGGATCCTTGAGACGTGACAGGATAGAGAAGCGTGCCAGCGTTTCCAGCGTACCCGGTGCACAGGGCGAGGTCGCCAGCTCACTGTGATTAAGTAACTTGTCGTAGATTTTGATCTCTTCAGAGACCCGCAGGCAGTAGGGCACCTTGACGATATAGACACGGTCAAGGAACGCCTCATTATTCTTGTTATTACGGAACGTCACCCACTCTGATTCGTTGGAGTGCGCCAGAATAATGCCGTTAAACGGCAGCGCCGAAATCCCCTCGGTGCCGTTGTAGTTCCCTTCCTGCGTCGCCGTCAGTAAGGGGTGCAGCACCTTGATAGGCGCTTTGAACATCTCAACGAATTCCATGATACCCTGGTTCGCACGGCAGAGTGCGCCGGAGTAACCGTAAGCATCAGGATCGTTTTGGGCGTGGTTTTCCAGTTTACGGATATCCACTTTACCCACCAGCGCAGAGATATCCTGGTTGTTCTCATCACCCGGTTCAGTTTTGGCAATCGCCAGCTGTTCCAGGATCGACGGCCAGACTTTCACCACTTTGAAACGCGAGATATCGCCGCCAAAATCGTGCAGTCGCTTAGCGGCCCACGGCGACATAATCGTGCCGAGATAACGGCGCGGCACGCCATACTCTTTTTCGAGAATATGCGCATCTTCCTGCGGATTAAACAGGCAGAGAGGGTGGTCATTAACCGGGCTGCGTTCCCCGTCGGCGCTCAGTACATAGATGGGTACCCGCTGCATCAACGACTTAAGCCGTTCCGCCAGTGAGGATTTACCGCCACCTACCGGTCCCAGTAAATAGAGGATCTGTTTCTTCTCTTCCAGTCCCTGAGCGGCATGTTTCAGGTAGGAGACGATCTGTTCAATCGCTTCCTCCATGCCGTAAAACTCCTCGAACGCCGGATAGCGTCCCATCACACGGTTGGAGAATATTCTGGAAAGGCGTGGCTCCTGAGCAGTATCGACCATTACCGGCTCTCCGATAGCCATTAACAGTCGCTCTGCAGCGTTGGCGTATGCACTGCGATCCTGCTTACAGATGGCAAGAAATTCCTGCAGTGTGAACTCTTCGTCCTTGGCAGCTTCATAACGCTGACGATAGTGATCGAATATATTCATAGCGATGCCCGTCCTTTCGTTTTTAGCACAGGTAAGGAGCGTAATTAGAGGCTTATAGCAGCTCCCGGAAGATATTCTCTGTTGAGTACAGCAACCCTTATGCCAACCTGATCTTTCTTATCGGGATACACAACTTTTATGGTTACTCTGCTCGTACAAAATGTCTGCTGTTACTTCTAACTGTAGATGGCTTCTAGGAAATTTCCTCCACGGGTTTGGGTTAATGAGGGGAAGATCAACTGTACAGCGGGTCTGTTGTGAGATGCGTTCATATGGGTGATGCTTTAACTTAACGTGTTTTTAACCTTTAATGCCACTTTCATCGGTTAGCCACTTAAAGGATTTCGATATAAGTTAATCCAGCCGTGAAAAAACGTTAGACTTCCTGTTTGATTGTTATATTTATGGAATGAATAAATTGTGAACCAATTCAAATTTAAGACGCTTGTTGCACTTCTGCCCTGTTATTTACTGGCCACGCACGCGAATGCCGCACCGCTTTCCATTGGCGCATCGGTCATCTATGCCGATTCACCTTATCGCGGCGGCCAGGACCGGTATATCCCGCTTCCGGTTATCAATTATGAGGGTGAAGACTTCTGGTTCCGCAGCCTGCAGGGCGGCTACTACCTGTGGAAAGATCCTCAGAACCAGCTGTCACTGACGCTGCTGGGTTCACCGCAGGAGTACAAACCCAGCGACAACGACCTGGGCGACATGAAAGGGCTGGATAAACGCCGCATGACGCTGATGGGTGGCGCAACCTATCGTCACACCGCTGACTGGGGGATTGTCCGTACCTCATTGCTGGGGGATGTGCTCAATAACAGCAATGGGATGATCTGGGACCTGACATACCTCTATCGCTTCCAGATGGGTGACTTCAGCCTGACGCCGGGCATCGGGGCCACATGGAACAGCGCCAATCAAAACCGTTATTACTATGGGGTATCCGGGCATGAAAGCGCCCGTACCGGCATCAGCCGTTACAACCCGGATGACAGCTGGTCACCTTATGTGGAACTGAGCGCCAGCTATCAGATTGCGCCGCAGTGGAATGCCAGCGTTATGGGGCGTTATATCCGTTTCGACAGCGAAATCAAAGACAGCCCGATGATTGATAAAAGCGGGCAGGCGTTAATCTGGACGGGTGTCAGCTATACCTTCTGATAACGCACCAAAAGAGGGCATTTATTGCCCTCTGTTCTTTTACAGGGCCTCAGAATGGGGCGGGAGAGCAGAATGCGTAACAC
Organism: Pantoea sp. EKM20T; assembly: GCF_011800485.1. Taxonomy (NCBI): domain Bacteria; kingdom Pseudomonadati; phylum Pseudomonadota; class Gammaproteobacteria; order Enterobacterales; family Erwiniaceae; genus Pantoea; species Pantoea sp. EKM20T. The sequence continues at coordinate 462,799 of NZ_JAALFW010000002.1, forward strand.
GATTAACTTTGCCGGTTTTGGCGATCTGCCGGTGATCGGTCAGGGCACCTGGTATATGGGTGAAAACCCGGCGCAGCGTGCTGATGAAGTCGCTGCATTGCAGGCGGGTCTTGAGTGCGGCTTGAAGCTTATCGATACCGCCGAAATGTATGCAGATGGCGGAGCCGAAGAGGTGGTCGGGCAGGCACTGCTGGGCCGTCGCGACCGGGCGCTGCTGGTCTCCAAAGTTTATCCGTGGAATGCGGGCGAAGTGGATGCCATTGCAGCCTGTGAGCGCAGCCTGCGCCGTCTGCAAACCGATTATCTCGATCTCTACCTGTTGCACTGGCGCGGCAATATTCCGCTGGAAGAGACACTGCGCGCCATGGAACGCCTGCAGCAGCAGGGCAAAATTCGTCACTGGGGCGTATCGAATTTTGATACCGATGATATGGCCGAACTGTGGGATGAAGAGAAGGGCGAGGCCTGCGCGACCAATCAGGTGCTCTATCATCTGGCTTCACGCGGCATTGAATTTGATCTGCTGCCGGCATGTCAGCAGCGTGGCGTACCGATCATGGCCTACTGTCCGCTGGCCCAGGCCGGACGGCTACGTGACTCACTCTTTACCGATCCTCAGCTGACTCAGATTGCACAGCAGAAGGGCATCAGCGTGGCGCAATTACTGCTGGCCTGGGTGATTCGTCAGCCAGGGGTGATTGCCATTCCTAAAGCCAGTTCAGTGGCCCACGTTCAGGAAAATGCGGCGGCGCTGGAGGTGAAACTGACCGATGAGGATTTGCAGCTCATCGATCGCGCCTGGCCAGCGCCACAGCATAAGTTACCGCTGGATATTGTTTAGCCGTTAACGTTAGCGCTGGCTGCGGCTTTCTTTTTGAGGCGGAACGTCGTGGCCAGTCGTGCTGGCTTTTCACCCGCGCTGCGTAACGGTTTGCTGATACGGGCTGTCTCCACACAGACCATGGTCTTATAGCCCTCATTCGCCATATCCGTCATGCTGCAGGAGAGTTCCACACCCGGATTCCACGTGACAACGTCACTATGATGATGGTGGTACACCTCGATCTGCCGCTCACCCGCGGTATCATTAATCACTGAGCAATCTTCTGCTGCGGTAAAGATACGGTCGATGCGTCCAGGATAACGCTGTTTGCCGTCGCTGCTGGCCACCTCGCCGTTATTGACTTTGTCGATATAGCTATTGCCCAGACCCGAGACTTCCACACCGTTGATGTCGCTGACGGTAAAGTAGCTGTGCAGAGCCGCCGTCGCTTCAAAGTCACCATAGGCTTCCAGCTCAATCTCACAATGCTGGCCCAGGCGGAAGCGGGCAATCAGGGTGAATTCATGCGGCCAGAGCTTCAGCGTCTGAGGGTTGCTCTCCAGCACCAGCGTCAGCATGACGCCATCTTCATTTTCATCATGCGCCGTAAGCTTCCATGGCTGAACCCGCGCAAAGCCGTGTGCCGGTTCGCCCGCCGGGCCGAACCACGGCCAGCAGATCGGAACGCCGCCACGAATCGCCTTACCCGGTGCAAAGAGACTCTTATCACTCAGCCAGAGTACCGGCTTTTCGCCGCTGGGTTGCCAGGCGATGAGGTGCGCGCCCTGAAGCGTAATGGCTGCCCGCACTTTAGGGTGACTCACAACAATGGCGGGGAGTTCACCTATCTGGCGCTGGGTGAGGTAAGGGGAGATCTGCGTGACCACCGGCAGAGAAAACAGTTTATCTTGCATGTTCGATTCCTTCCTGTGCGGATCAAAAAAAGGGCGACCGAAGTCGCCCTTATTCTCAATGATGTCTGGCTGCCTTATTTAGCAGAAACCAGCGCAATCAGGTCGAGAACTTTGTTTGAGTAGCCAGTTTCGTTGTCGTACCAGGAAACCAGTTTCACAAAGTTGTCGTTCAGCGCGATACCGGCTTTAGCGTCAAACACTGAAGTCAGGATTTCGCCGTTGAAGTCGGTAGAAACCACGTCATCTTCAACGTAGCCCAGAACGTCTTTCATCTCACCTTCTGCAGCCGCTTTAATTGCAGCACAGATTTCTTTGTAAGAAGCCGCTTTTTCCAGACGCACGGTCAGGTCAACAACGGAAACGTTAGGGGTTGGTACGCGGAATGCCATACCGGTCAGTTTGCCGTTCAGCTCTGGCAGAACTTTACCAACGGCTTTAGCTGCGCCAGTTGATGAAGGAATGATGTTCTGCGATGCGCCGCGGCCGCCGCGCCAGTCTTTATGAGACGGGCCATCAACGGTTTTCTGGGTAGCAGTGGTGGCGTGAACGGTCGTCATCAGACCTTCAACGATGCCAAACTTGTCGTTGATCACTTTTGCCAGCGGTGCCAGGCAGTTAGTGGTACAGGATGCGTTAGAGACGATATCCTGGCCATCATATTTGTCGAAGTTTGCACCACGAACAAACATTGGGGTGTCATCTTTAGATGGACCGGTCAGAACGACTTTCTTAGCACCTGCGGTGATGTGTTTACGCGCGGTTTCGTCGGTCAGGAAGATACCGGTTGCTTCAGCAACAACGTCAACGCCTACTTCATCCCACTTCAGGTTGGCCGGATCACGTTCAGCGGTAACACGGATTTTTTTACCGTTAACCACCAGTGCGCCATCCTGAACTTCTACTGTGCCGTCGAAACGACCGTGAGTAGAGTCATACTTCAGCATGTACGCCATGTAATCCGCGTCCAGCAGGTCGTTGATAGCAACGATTTCGATGTCAGAACGCTTTTGAGCAGCACGGAAAACGATGCGACCGATACGGCCGAAACCGTTGATACCTACTTTGATAGTCATATATTCCACCAGCTATTGGTTAGTGAATAAAAGGTTGCCTGTAAAATTACAAAAACCTTACCAGGCGTCAAGCGGAATCGTGTCAATTGTTGCGACAAATCAATTCGCCTGAGAGGAATTATTCGATGCGCAACCGCTTGCGCGCCGCCAATGATATCGCGCTTCGTTGAATCAATCGCCGAATATATAGGGATGCTCCGGATAAAAGGTGATCGATGTCACAAATCCGCTTAGCAGAGAGCAGGCTGAAAGGGTGAGCACAAAAAAAGACCCGGGTTATGTTGATCATTTGTTAGAATAATAGTCGAATTTTTCAGAATGGCACTGCCCGGAATCCTAAAATGGCTAAAGACACCGCACCCGAAGCAAAAATTGCACAGTTGACTGAAATGCAACGCTACGTCACTCAGCAACGCGGAACGGAACCGCCTTACAGCGGCGCACTGCTGCACAACAAGCAGGAAGGGATCTACCACTGTCTGATCTGTGAGGCGCCACTTTTTCTCTCTGAGACGAAGTATGACTCTGGCTGTGGCTGGCCCAGTTTCTATCAGCCGGTCAGTGATGATGCGATTCGCTATATTGAAGATGATTCACACGGCATGCAGCGTATTGAGATCCGCTGTGGCAGCTGCGATGCGCACCTGGGACATGTCTTCCCTGACGGCCCGCAGCCGACTGGCGAACGCTATTGTGTTAACTCCGCCTCGCTGAATTTCACCGACGAGCAGGGCGAACAGACCAAAGGGTAATGGCGATGAAGGAACAGCTTGAAGCAATGCTTGCATCGATGACGCCTGAAGTCTATCAGCGTCTTGCCACGGCGGTTGAGATTGGTAAATGGCCGGATGGCGTGGCACTGACCCAGGAGCAGCGCGACAATTGCCTGCAGCTGGTCATGATGTGGCAGGCGCGGCACAACGACGCGCCGCAGCACATGACCATCGGCAAAGGTGGCGAAATGGTGATGAAGTCGAAAAAAGAGCTCAAAGAAGAGTTTGGAATTGACCCTGACGTGACCCGCATCCATCTGCATTAAAAAAAAGCTGGCGTCATGCCAGCTCCATTTTAAATCAGAACCGCGCCCTGAGCGGTCATCTGGGCAAAGGCAATTTCGCTGTCCTCGGGATTCAGATTGACGCCCCGGCAGCCCTCTTTAACCACCTCAACGTGATAACCCAGCTCCAGCGCATCCAGCACGCTATATTTTACGCAGTAATCCGTAGCCAGCCCCAGCATCACCAGATGGGTGATCCCACGCTCACGCAGCCAGCTGTCCAGCTCGGTCTTACGGCGATGGCCATTGTCAAAAAAGGCGCTATAGCTGTCGACATCCTGATCCTGGCCCTTATGGAACGTCGCATCGAACAGTGAGCGATCGAGACCCGGATGAAAATCAGCGCCAGTTGAGCCCTGAATGCCGTGATCGGGCCACCAGATCTGGGCCAGACCATTTAGCTCGCCCAGCGTGTAAACCGGCTCGCCGGAAACCGAGGCAAAGCTGCCGTGATTGGCCGGATGCCAGTCCTGCAGTGCCAGTACGCATTCACCGTTTTCACGGAACAGTCGCGCATAACGATTTGCCACCTCGACCGTATGGTCGCCCTCATGGACTGCCATCGGGCCGCCGGGGCAAAAATCGTTCTGAATATCAATAATGATGAGTGCCCGCTTCATTACATATCGCTCCGTTTCAGTCTTCAGTCAGTTCGCCGCGCAAATTCTGCTGCATTCTGGCTCGAATTTGATCGGCCGAAAGATCCTGGCTGAGTAAAAAGTGTAGCTTTGTCAGGGCCGCTTCCACGGTGAGGTCAAATCCGCTGATGACACCAGCATGTTCCAGCGCATTGCCGGTAGCGTATCCGCCCATATTCACTTTGCCGGAAATACACTGGGTAAGATTTACCACCACGATGCCACGCTCGCTGGCCTGCTGCAATTCTGCCAGAAATTCCTTGTTCTGCGGTGCATTACCCACACCATAGGAGCGCAGGATCAATGCTTTGACTGGCTGACGCAGAAAGTTACGCACAACGTCGGCTGAAATCCCGGGATAGATGGTGACCACACCGATGGGCTGAGGCGTAATGGTGTGAACCTTCAGTTCGCCCTGACCGGCTGGGGCTGGCGGTGTATTGAGGCGACGAATATGAATGCCCGCTTCCAGCAGCGCAGAGAGGTTGGGCGAAGCAAAGGCGTTGAAGCCGTCTGCATGTGCCTTGGTGGTCCGGTTACCGCGATAGAGCGTGTTATTGAAAAACAGCGACACTTCGCTGATCGGATAGTTGGCCGCCACATAGAGCGAATTTAAGAGATTCTGCTGACCATCTGAACGTAATTCCGCTAACGGAATCTGCGAGCCCGTGACGATAACCGGCTTGGCCAGATTTTCCAGCATAAAGGAGAGTGCTGAGGCGGTAAATGCCATGGTGTCGGTGCCATGCAGGATCACAAAACCATCATAGCGATCGTAGTTCTGACGGATATCTTCTGCGATAGACTGCCAGTCCTGCGGGGTCATGTCGGAAGAGTCGATCAGCGGCTGATACTCATGAATGGTGAAATCAGGCATCTCAGGGCGGTGGAACTCCGGCATGTTAGCCAGCTGTTGCTGCAGGTGTCCGGAGACGGGAATATAACCCTGCGCCGAACGCTGCATACCGATCGTCCCGCCAGTGTAGGCTACGTAGATGTTTTTCTTTTGCATTAGAGAACTCAGACTCGCCATAAAACGCGCAGTATAAGGGGAATAGCGGGGAAAAGCAGCCCGACCAGCGGCCGGGCTGCGAGGTTTATCGCACTTCGCCGCAGTTCAGGCAGAATGCATAACGGTTCTGAGGATCGTTCTGCTTGTCGAACAGACCAGGCTGGGCTTTCATAGCACTCATCACATCCAGCATCGGTGCTGGCAGCCAGGCTTTCAGCGTATCAGGCAGGACAGCCTGCACCGACGCGTTCATCTGGCTCAGCATCATATCCAGGAAGCTCGGGTCATCCTGATACCAGCTCAGCTGCGGATTACTGACTTTCGCCAGCTCGCCCGCCTTCTTCACGGCATCATCGAAGTCACCCAGTGCATCAACCAGACCATTGGCTTTCGCATCGCTGCCGGTCCAGACGTGGCCCTGTGCAATGGCATCAATCTGCTCTGGCGTTTTATGACGTGACTTCGCCACCAGACCGACAAAGTTGCGGTAGCCATTTTCGATGGTCAGCTGCATCAGTTGCTGAACTTCCGTTGGTAGCGCTTTGGTGGTTGAGATATCCGCCAGCGGTGAGGTCGCAACACCGTCGGTGTGCACGCCAATACTGTCCAGGCTGTTCTCCAGCGTATTGATCACGCCGAAGATGCCAATCGAGCCAGTCAGCGTGCTGGGGTTCGCCACAATGTAGCTGGCAGGCGTTGAGATCCAGTAACCGCCAGACGCCGCCATGCCTCCCATCGAGACCACAATCGGCTTACCGGCCGCCTGCGCTGCCGCCAGCTCTTCACGAATCGCTTCCGAGGCGGTGACGCTGCCACCCGGGCTATTCACCCGCAGAATAATCGCTTTGATTTTCGGATCGAGACGCGCATCGCGGATCTGCGCCGCCGTCGTGTCGCCACCGACATTGCCCGGCGTCTCTTCACCATCCATGATGGCACCGCTGGCCATGACTACCGCGATGTTGCCATCCTGCTGCGTGGAGGTGGTTTTCACGCTGTAGTCATAGATGCTGACGCTACGGTAATCGTTGCTCTGCTTATCCAGACCAAAAGTTTTTACCAGCTCCTGATCGGCTGCCGCACGTGAACCCAGGGCATCGACCAGCTTGTTATCCAGCGCATATTGCGCGGTATCGCCTTTCACGGCGTTTAATCCGGCAATAATCGCAGCAGCACCGGGGAAGAGTTGCTCCGGCGTAATCTGGCGGTTCGCTGCCACGGTGTTCAGGTAGTTCTGCCACAGTTGACCGACCCAGCGGCTGTCAGCATCCCGTGCGGCAGGGGACATGTCGTCACGCAGGAACGGCTCAACCGCTGATTTGTAGGTCCCGACACGGAAGACGTGGGAGGTGACTTTCAGCTTCTCCAGCAGGGTTTTGTAATAGAGTCCGTTGGTGGCGAAACCATGCAGATCTACGGTGCCCTGTGGCGACAGATAGATTTTGGTGGCGTAGCTGGCAAGGTAATACTGCGCCTGGCTGTAGCTGTCGCCGAGTGCATAAATCGGCTTGCCGCTGTCGCGGAATTCGCGCAGCGCTTTACCCACATATTGCAGTGAAGGCTGATCGCCACCGGCAAATTCGCGTAAATCGAGCACCATGCCTTTAATGTTGCTGTCATCTTTTGCCTGACGAATAGCGTCGACCACATCAAACAGCGAATTTTCCTGTAAACGGTCACTGCTGGCACCCAGCAGCTGGCGGCCAATTTTGCTCAGACGATTGCTTACCGACGGTTTATCCACCAGCACGCCGCTGAGATCCACTTTCAGTGCGCCTTGCTGAATCGGCGCTGAACTGCCGCCCGACCCGCTGACCTGCAGCCAGATCCCTACACCCACCACAATCAACAAAATCAGGAAAATATTCAGAATAAATTCCCTGATAAAATTCAGTACCCGCCAGCTCCAGCGGAACAGACCTGCAATTATTCGCCACAATGTGCGCATCAGACTCTCCATAAATATGTAGCAGGAAGTGGCCGCCGCGCGGACCAGACTTCCCCGACGAGCTCATCCTAAAGAGCGGCGTGTTAAAAGTCAGCAGGAAATCACTGCGCACTGTTACAAAAAATCTGCCTGTGCCAGGATAACTGCAACATTACAGAGATCGGGAGAAAAACATGGACGCACTGGAGTTACTGGTCAACCGACGTTCGGCCTCACGCCTGACTGAGCCGGCACCTGCGGGTGACGCACTGGAAAATATCCTGCGGGCTGGCATGCGCGCCCCGGATCACGGCACGCTGCAACCCTGGCGCTTTATCATTGTGGAAAATGAGGGGCGCGACCGTCTGAGCCAGCTGCTGGAGCAGGCAGCACGCGATAAACAGCTGGATGAAAAGGCGATTAACAAAGCGAGCCAGTCACCGTTTCGCGCACCGATGATCATTACGGTGGTGGCACATTGTGAAGCGCACCACAAAGTGCCGCGCTGGGAGCAGATCGCCTCGGCAAGCTGTGCAGTGATGGCCATGCAGATGGCGGCCGTCGCTCAGGGTTACAACGGTATCTGGCGCAGTGGTCCCTGGACCGATGACGAGCAGGTACGCCAGGGGTTTGGCTGCCGCGAACAGGATGCCATCGTCGGCTTTCTCTATCTGGGCACCCCGCAACTGAAATCCAGCACCACGGTGCTCCCACCTGACACGGCGCCTTTCGTCCGTTACTTCTGACTACAATGCTTGTCCGGTTCCGGCAGGGTGCATTTCAGCCCTGCTTTTTGCACGGTTCCTGTGCGAACGATCGCTAACGCCGCGCATCACACTTACGCCAGCGGGCCTGCCAGGCTAACATAGCCCCAGTATTCAAACCGACAGCGGACAACCGGTTATCACTGCGTTCCCCCTGATGTTAAGGATTACCTGATTCAATGCGTTTGTTTATTGCGGAAAAACCGAGCCTGGGGCGTGCTATCGCAGATGTGCTGCCGAAACCGCATCGACGCGGTGATGGATTCATTGCCTGCGGCAACGATCAGATCGTCACCTGGTGCGTAGGCCATCTTCTGGAGCAGGCGCAACCCGACAGTTATGACAGCCGTTATGCGCGCTGGTCGCTGGCGGATTTACCCATCATTCCGGAAAAATGGCAGCTAAAACCGCGCCCCTCGGTCGCTAAGCAACTGAAAGTGGTTGAAGGCTTGCTGGCGCAGGCGAATGAAGTGGTGCACGCCGGTGACCCGGATCGGGAAGGGCAGTTGCTGGTGGATGAGGTGCTCGACTACCTGAACCTGCCGGCTGAAAAACGCAGCAAGGTGCAGCGCTGTCTGATTAACGACCTCAATCCTCAGGCGGTGGACAGGGCAGTGAACCGCCTGCGTGAAAATCGCGAGTTTATTCCGTTGTGCGTCTCGGCGCTGGCCCGCGCCCGGGCGGACTGGCTCTATGGCATTAACATGACCCGCGCCTGGACGCTGCTGGGACGCAATGCAGGCTATGATGGCGTACTGTCGGTGGGCCGGGTGCAGACGCCGGTACTTGGGCTGGTGGTCCGGCGCGATGAAGAGATCGAGAACTTCGTGCCGAAAGATTACTTCGAAGTGAAAGCGCACATCCTCACGCCTGACGGCGCCCGATTTATCGCCAGCTGGATCCCCAGTGAGGCCTGTGAACCATGGCAGGATGAAGAGGGCCGCCTGCTCAAACGCGCGCTGGCGGAGCATGTGGTGACGCGTATCACGGGCCAGCCGGCGATCGTCACTGCCTACAGCGATAAGCGCGAAAATGAGGTGGCGCCGCTGCCCTTTTCCTTATCCAGCCTGCAGATTGAGGCCGCTAAACGTTACGGGCTGAGTGCGCAGACGGTGCTGGATACCTGCCAGCGGCTTTACGAAACCCACAAACTGATTACCTATCCCCGTTCGGACAGCCGCTATCTGCCTGAAGAGCATTTTGCCGGTCGTCATGCGGTGTTAAAGGCGATACAGGCGCATCAGTCACAGCTGACCCCACCGGCAGATTTCGATGCCGATCGCAGAAATCGCTGCTGGGATGATAAAAAAGTGGATGCCCACCACGCCATTATTCCAACGGCCCGTGCCAGCGCGGTGAAACTCAGTGAAAACGAGCAGCATATCTATGAACTGGTGGCGCGCCAGTATCTGATGCAGTTCTGCCCGGATGCGGTATTCCGCAAATGTGTCATCGATCTCGATATTGCCGGCGGAAAATTCGTGGCGAAAGCGCGCTTCCTGGCGGAAGCGGGGTGGCGTGCGCTGCTGGGCAACAAAGAGCGTGATGAAGAGAACGACGGCATGCCGTTGCCGGTGGTAGCGAAAGGGGATGAGCTGCTGTGTGAGCACGGAGAGGTGCTGGCGAAGCAAACCCAGCCGCCACGCCCGTTTACCGATGCCACCATTCTTTCTGCAATGACCGGCATTGCCCGTTTCGTTCAGGATAAAGAATTAAAGAAAGTACTGCGTGCGACCGATGGTTTAGGAACGGAAGCCACACGCGCCGGCATTATCGAATTACTGTTTCGTCGTGGCTTCCTGGTGAAGAAGGGCCGCTATATCAATTCTACGGATGCCGGACGCGCCCTGATTCACTCCCTGCCCGATCTGGCAGCACGCCCGGATATGACGGCGCAGTGGGAATCGACACTGACGCGTATCAGCGAAAAGGCCTGCCGCTATGATGAATTCATGCAGCCGCTGGTGCAGACCTTAACCGGTCTGATCCAGCAGGCGCGACAGCAGCCTGCGGCGCATGCATTTCGGGGATTACCGTCCACCGGACAGAAACGTCCGGTGCGCAAAACCAGGCGTAAAGTGAAGGAGACGGAATGAGGCGTTATTCAGTATTACTGGTCGTGGCCCTGTCGCTGGCGACCAGCGTGGCGCAGGCCAACAGTCGTTATCAGTCGATGCCACAGCAGGGCAGCAACGGTGGCAACACCGATGTCGTGGTGGATATGCCACCCGAGGCATGGACACAGGCAGAGAGACGTCAGCCAGACTGTCTCCGCTGCTGTATCTTTGAGAACCGTAACTACACGGAAGGCGCGGTGGTGAAATCAGAGGGGGTGTTGCTGCAATGTACCCGTGATGAACACTCCATCGGCACCAATAACCTGATCTGGAAAATAGTGAAATAGCCGTCGCGTGGCGCTCTGCCACGCGACCATCAGTTAAAAGCGGAAGGTTGACCAGATGGGCGCGTGGTCAGACGGTTTTTCCATGCCCCGGATCTCATAATCAATGCCGGTCTCAACGCAGTGCGACGCCAGGGTTTTGCTCGCCAGCACCAGATCGATGCGTAACCCGCGATTATCATCAAACCCTTTCGAACGGTAATCGAACCAGGAGAAGCGATCCGCCACCTCCGGATTGTGCTCACGCCAGGTATCAACCAGTCCCCAGCCCAGCAGGCGGTCCATCCACTCGCGCTCTTCCGGCAGGAAGGAGCATTTGCCGGTGCGCAGCCAGCGCTTGCGGCTCTCCTCACCAATACCAATATCCCGATCGGTGCTGCTGATATTCATGTCGCCCATAATCAGAACCGGCTTATCAGCAGGCAGATCCTCGGTCAGCAGACGTTGCAGATCGCGATAGAATTTCTCTTTAGCCGGAAACTTGGTGGGATGGTCGCGGCTCTCGCCCTGCGGAAAATAGCCGTTAATTACCGTGATGTCGCCAATCGGGCTGGGAAGTTCCGCGATGATCAGGCGGCGCTGGGATTCTTCGTCATCACCCGGGAAACCCCGGCTCACTGACACTGGCTCAGCTTTGGTTAACAGGGCAACGCCGTAGTGACCTTTCTGTCCATGATAGAAGACGTGATAGCCGAGCTTTGACACCTCTTCCAGCGGGAACATGTCGTCATGGACCTTGGTTTCCTGCAGACCGATAACATCGGGCTGATGCTGTTCGACAAGTGCCTGAAGCTGATGCGGGCGGGCACGCAACCCATTGATGTTAAATGAAACAAATTTCATGAGATCGACCGTTGTTCAGAAATGTCAGGCGGAGATGGTAGCGATTTTTGCTGAAAAAGTCATGGCGGAACAGGCTGAGATTGTGTGAAAGCGGGCAGGAATGTGGGGGCGAACAGGAAGCTTAGGTATTGGTCTGGGATTGAGTGCAACATGCGAGATGGTGGTGGGAGAAGGATTCGAACCTTCGAAGTCTGTGACGGCAGATTTACAGTCTGCTCCCTTTGGCCGCTCGGGAATCCCACCTGGGATAGTGATGTGGCTTAAGATGATTCAGATTCAGATGGTGGTGGGAGAAGGATTCGAACCTTCGAAGTCTGTGACGGCAGATTTACAGTCTGCTCCCTTTGGCCGCTCGGGAATCCCACCATGGCCTGAATCTTTCTCTCTTAAAGCGGGGCGCATCATACCAAATGCGATAAGGGTGTAAAGCGCCCACTGGCAAAACCGCAACTGTTTGCCCACTTTTTACGCGTAGCGCTGAATCTGCAGACAATTCAGCGCACTGGCTGATTAAAGAATAATCGTGCGGTTGCCGTAAACGAACACGCGTTGCCCCAGCACTTTATACAGTGCATTGCTCAGGACATTCTTTTCTACGTCGCGACCGGCGCGCATCATCTCATCGGCGGTGTAGCTGTGATCAACGTTTATCACATCCTGCATGATGATTGGGCCTTCATCGAGATTGTCATTCACATAGTGCGCGGTGGCACCGATGATCTTCACGCCACGTTCATAAGCCTGATGATAGGGACGGGCACCGATAAAGGCGGGCAGGAAGGAGTGGTGAATATTGATAATCTGGTTCGGATAACGCTGCACAAAGGCGGGCGTCAGGACGCGCATATATTTCGCCAGCACCACGTAATCGGGCTGATAGCGGTCAATCTCTTCCACCATGCGGTTATCGTGCTCTTCCCGCGTCAGTCCCTCATGGCTCACCAGCACAAACGGAATGTCAAAACGCTCAACCAGCGAACGCAGGGTGTCGTGGTTACCCACTACCGCCGCAATTTCCATATCCAGGCCGCCAAACGCGCTCTTCATTAACAGATCGCCCAGGCAATGCGCCTCTTTAGTGACCAGAATCACCACGCGGCGACGACCGGCGCTGTGCAGTTCCCGGACTGAACCCTGGGGCAGGGCGCTGTCGAGATCGGCGAGCAGGGTATTGTCGTTGAAGATCCCTTCCAGTTCGGTACGCATGAAAAAACGCCCGGTGCGATGATCAACAAACTCATTGTTCTGCACGATATTAAGTTCGTGCTTGTAACAAATATTGGTGATTTTGGCGATCAGACCTTTTGCATCGGGACAAATGGTTCGTAAAACTTTTCTTTGCATGGTTTGCGCTTGCATCTCAATCAGAGTCCTGTCAAAGCATTAGGGGTAAAACCGCTGGGGTAGCCGTCAGCTTAACCACAACATTTTTTGTATTTTTTTTCACTGCCGCACGGGCAGCGATCGTTACGCCCCACGGGCGGTGCTGTACCGTCAACATAGTACCAGCGTTGATCCTCGCGAAGAAAGCGTGAACATTCATGAATGGCCTGAATGTTGGTTTTCTCGCGGTATCGCGCAAAAAAGGTAACGAAAGCTTCGTTCTCATGGCTTCCATGATTACAACGGGTTACATTCAGGCTGAGCCAGTCGGTTCCTGGAAAACTTTCAGATAAAAGCCCTGACAGCGCCGGATGACGCTTATCAGGATGCCAGGTCGCAACCAGATAGTCCGCATTATGCTGCACATAAGCGCAATAACGGGATCGCATAAGTTGTTCAGCTGTAACAGGAATCTGGTTACCCTGAAGAAAGGGCTCGCAACATACGCTATACTGCTCTCCGCTACAACATGGGCAGGTTTCTGACACATTATCTCCCGGGAATGATGGGTCGGTTTTACAAGCGCGCTATGTTAGCTGACCCCGTGTTGTGATGCTACGTATTGACGGCAGGACCAGACAGAAATGAGAAAGGTAAAAATTGGATTGGCTCTGGGTTCTGGAGCGGCCAAAGGATGGGCGCATATCGGCGTGATCAACGCGCTGGAGCGTGCAGGTATTGAGATCGACGTCGTTGCGGGCTGCTCTGTCGGGGCATTAGTCGGATCTGCCTATGTGAATAACCGCCTGCCGCTGATGGAAAAATGGGTCAGTGCATTTCGCTACTGGGATGTTATTCGCCTGATGGATGTCTCCTGGCAGCGTGGCGGACTGCTGCGCGGTGAGCGGGTCTTTAGCCATGTTCGTCAGCTGATCCCCAATGACACGATAGAGCACTGTCATAAACCCTTTGGCGTGGTGGCGACTAACCTCAGTACCGGTCGTGAACTCTGGCTGACTGAGGGCGATCTGCATCAGGCAGTACGCGCTTCATGCAGTATGCCAGGTTTATTACCGCCGGTGGGCTACAATGGGTATTGGCTGGTGGATGGTGCCGTAGTCAACCCGGTGCCGATTTCACTTACCCGTGCCCTGGGGGCAGACATTGTTATCGCCGTTGACTTGCAGCATGACGCGCATTTAATGCAGCAGGATCTCTTTTCCGTGACACCACAGAATAGCGAAGAAGAAGCCGCCGCAGCGGCATTGAGTTGGGGAGGGAAGCTGCGTCAGCGTCTGGTGAATTTCAGCCAGCGCCGTGCGTCTCAGTCACCTGGCGCGATGGAGATTATGTCCACCTCTATCCAGGTGCTGGAAAATCGCCTGAAGCGGAATCGCATGGCAGGCGATCCGCCCGATGTTTTGATTCAGCCGGTCTGTCCGCAAATTTCGACGCTGGACTTTCATCGTGCTGAGGAAGCCATTGAAGCAGGCAAGGCCGCCGTAGAGAAGAAAATGGATGAACTATTACCACTGGTCCGTGGCAGATAATCAGGTTGTTCATTCAAAGCGGTGACTTCAGCCAATTCTTAAAGGCGCAACTGCGTTTTATGAACCACTATTGAAATATCTGGTACGCAGGGGGAAAGAATGGAAAAACCACTACTCGGCAAAAAGATACTCATTGTCGAAGATGAGGCTGTTTTCCGTTCGTTGCTGGACCAATTTTTGTTATCGATGGGTGCTGTGACGTTACAAGCGGAAGATGGTCTGGAAGCAATTGCACAACTACAACAGCATACTGTCGACCTGATTATCTGCGATCTGGAAATGCCCCGCATGAGCGGCATCCAGTTCGTTGAGCACATTCGTACCCGCGGCAACATCGTGCCGATTTTAATCATCTCAGCTACCGAGAACATGTCGGATATTGCGCATGTATTGCGTCTTGGGGTGCAGGATGTGCTGCTTAAACCACTTAAAAACTTTGAGCGCTTTCGTGAAGCGGTCTATGAGTGTCTCTATCCCTCTATGTTCACTTCGAAAGTGGAAGAGGATGAACAACTGTTCCAGGACTGGGATGCGCTGGTTCGTGATCCTAAAGCGGCTGCCAAGTTGCTCAAGCAACTCCAGCCACCGGTGCAGCAGACTATTGCCAACTGCCGGGTTAACTATCGTCAGCTGACGATGGCCGAGCAGCCTGGGCTGGTGCTTGATATCGCGGCGCTCTCCGATAAAGATCTGGCGTTCTACTGTCTGGACGTGACCCGTGCCGGTGATAATGGCGTGCTGGCAGCGTTGCTGCTGCGGGCGCTGTTCAATGGCCTGCTGCAGGAGCAACTGACCGGGCAGAAACAGCGTCTGCCGGAACTTAATGGGCTGCTCAGACAGGTCAATCTGTTACTGCGCCAGGCGAACCTGAGCGGCCAGTTCCCGTTACTGGTTGGGTACTATCATCGCGGATTAAAGAACTTAATTCTGGTTTCGGCCGGATTGAACGCCACACTCCATGTTCATGCCCATCAGATTCAGCTCAGCAATGGTGTCCCCCTTGGCACTATGGGCAGCACCCATCTTAACCAGATCAGTCAGCGCGCAGAAAACTGGCAATGCCACGTCTGGGGCGCGGGCGGGCGCATTCGGCTGATGCTATCGACGGAAGAATAAGCCGTAAAAACAGAGGAATTCTGGCGCTGAGGACAGGGCCAGAGTTTAGCTTTACAGTTGGGTAATAGTCTTAATTTCGACGGTTTGGTGCCTTCCAGGATAAATCCGTTCGATACTAACTGATATACTCATTTCCGATTTTAAACCGACATATCAAGTATTAACTTGAACGGCCTATAAGAGAGGTATCTTAATGTCTGCCAATAATACCAAAGTAAAAAAAGCGGTAATCCCGGTAGCGGGTTTGGGTACGCGTATGCTCCCGGCTACCAAAGCGATTCCTAAAGAAATGTTACCGCTGGTTGATAAGCCGTTAATCCAGTATGTCGTTAACGAGTGTATCGCTGCTGGCATCAACGAAATTGTGCTGGTAACGCATTCATCAAAAAATGCCATCGAAAACCACTTTGATACCAGCTTCGAACTGGAATCAATGCTGGAAAAACGCGTTAAGCGTCAGCTGCTGGATGAAATCCAGTCAATCTGCCCGCCACACGTCACCATCATGCAGGTTCGTCAGGGCATCGCTAAAGGTCTGGGTCACGCTGTAATGTGTGCACACCCACTGATCGGTGATGAGCCGTTTGCGGTTATCCTGCCAGACGTCATCATCGACGAATATGAATCTAACCCAACCAAAGATAACCTGGCAGAGATGCTGAGCCGTTATGAAGAGTCTGGCCGCAGCCAGATCATGGTTGAGCCGGTTGCCGATGTGACTGCATACGGTGTTGTCGATTGCCAGGGCGCAGAACTGAACCCAGGCGACAGCGCACCAATGGTCGGTGTGGTTGAGAAGCCTAAAGCGTCAGAATCCCCATCAAACCTGGCCGTTGTAGGTCGTTATGTTCTCTCTTCAGAGATCTGGCCACTGCTGGCTAAAACGCCTCCAGGTGCAGGCGGCGAAGTTCAGCTGACTGACTCCATTGCGATGCTGATGGAAAAAGAGACAGTTGAAGCATATCACCTGAAAGGCGTCAGCCATGACTGTGGTAACAAACTGGGCTACATGCAGGCTTTCGTTGAGTACGGTGTTCGTCATCCGGTATTGGGCAAAGATTTTTCTGAATGGCTCGATGGCGCAGTTGGCAACAAAAAGTAATTCATAAACACAGGATAACTCGATGAAAGTCACTGTATTTGGTATCGGCTATGTCGGTCTGGTTCAGGCTGCGGTGTTAGCCGAAGTCGGACATGACGTTCTCTGCATTGATGTCGACGAAAACAAAGTCGAAAATCTGAAAAAAGGCATCATTCCTATTTTCGAACCAGGTTTAACGCCGCTGGTAATGTCCAATTACGAAGCGGGTCGTCTGAAGTTCAGCACTGATGCTGAGCTGGGCGTAAACCATGGTGTTATGCAGTTTATTGCAGTTGGTACTCCACCAGATGAAGACGGCTCTGCCGATCTGAAATATGTGACCGCCGTAGCGCGCACCATTGCGCAGCATATGAACGATCACAAAGTGGTTATCGACAAATCAACCGTTCCGGTTGGCACAGCAGACAAAGTTCGTGCGGTAATGACGGAAGCGCTGAAAGCGCGTGACGCCAACATCACCTTTGATGTGGTATCTAACCCGGAATTCCTCAAAGAAGGTGCTGCAGTCAATGACTGTATGCGTCCAGAACGTATCGTTGTCGGTACTGACAACGACGACGTGGTAGAACTGTTACGCGAGCTCTATGAGCCGTTTAACCGTAACCACGATCGTATGATCATGATGGATATCCGCAGCGCAGAGCTGACCAAGTATGCAGCAAACTGCATGCTGGCCACCAAAATCAGCTTTATGAATGAGATGTCTAACCTGGCTGAACGTTTAGGCGCGGATATTGAAAAAGTACGCCAGGGCATCGGTTCCGATCCCCGCATTGGCTACCACTTTATCTATCCTGGCTGTGGTTACGGCGGCTCCTGCTTCCCGAAAGATGTGCAGGCGTTAATCCGTACCGCTGAGTCAATTGGCTATCAGCCACGTCTTTTGCAGGCCGTGGAAGATGTGAATGACAACCAGAAAAACAAGCTGCCAACCTTTATCAAACGTCATTTTGGTGACGATCTGAAAGGTAAAACGTTTGCGCTCTGGGGCCTGTCATTTAAGCCGAACACTGACGACATGCGTGAAGCCTCCAGCCGTGTGCTGATGGAAACGCTGTGGGAAGCTGGCGCATCTGTTCAGGCGTTTGACCCTGAAGCGATGGATGAAGCACAGCGTATCTACGGTCACCGCAGCGATCTTAAGCTGATGGGTACCAAAGAAGCCGCACTGCAGGGCGCTGACGGTCTGGTCATCTGTACGGAGTGGCAAAACTTCCGTGCACCTGACTTCGACATCATCAAAAATGCACTGAAAGAAGCCGTGATTTTTGATGGTCGTAACCTGTATGATCCAGAGCGTATCAGCAAACGCGGTTTCGTTTATTATGCAATCGGCCGCGGAGCGTCTATTCAAACTGCATAATTAACGAGGGATTTATGAACTTTCTGGTCACCGGCGCCGCAGGTTTTATTGGTTTTCATGTCAGCCAGCGTCTGCTGGCCGCCGGTCACCAGGTTGTCGGTATCGACAACCTGAATGATTATTACGACGTAAATCTCAAGCATGCCCGTCTCAATTTAATTAAGGCCGATCCTGGTTTTACTTTTATTGAGATGGACCTGGCGGACCGTGACGCAATGGCGTCACTGTTCGATCAGCAAAAATTCCAGCGCGTTATTCATCTTGGCGCTCAGGCTGGTGTCCGGTATTCCATTGAAAATCCTCATGCCTACGCAGACTCCAATCTGATTGGTCACCTCAATATCCTTGAAGGTTGCCGTCATCATAAAATTGAACATCTGCTCTACGCCTCATCCAGTTCAGTCTATGGTCTGAATCGCAAGATGCCGTTCTCAACCGAAGATAGCGTTGATCATCCGGTTTCTTTATATGCAGCGACCAAAAAAGCCAACGAGTTAATGTCACACACTTACTCGCATCTCTATCAGCTGCCGACCACTGGATTGCGCTTCTTTACGGTCTATGGCCCGTGGGGCCGTCCGGATATGGCGTTATTCAAATTCACCCGTGCAATGATTGCCGGTGAGGCGATTGACGTTTATAACCAGGGCCAGATGAAACGCGACTTTACCTATATTGACGATATTGCTGAAGCCATTGTTCGCCTGCAGGATGTTATTCCACAACAGGACGACAACTGGACAGTTGAAACCGGATCGCCGGCAACCAGTTCAGCGCCTTATCGTGTTTATAATATTGGAAACAGTCAGCCTGTCACGTTGATGAGCTATATCGAAGCGATTGAAAAAGCCCTGGGCATTACTGCGAAGAAAAATCTGATGCCAATGCAGCCTGGAGATGTCCTGGAAACCAGTGCTGATACCGAAGCCTTGTTTAAGGCAATTGGATTCAAACCGCAGACCGGGGTCGAAGAGGGCGTTAAAAACTTTGTGGACTGGTACCGCGACTTTTACCGCGTCTGAGTATCTGATTAAAAGAAAAAAAGGAAGCTCCGGCTTCCTTTTTTATTGCGCATCAGGCTGCCAGGAAGGCAGTGACACTGCGGGTTTTTACAGTAAAAAATCGTCCAGCTTTTTACCCTGTTCTTCCAGCGCTTTTTTAATCACGGCCGGTGTGCGGCCCTGACCGGTCCAGGTTCTGGACTCGCCTTTTTCATCGGTGTAACCATATTTAGCCGGACGTACTGAGCGTTTACCTTTTGCCGCAGTCCGTGTGTCGGTCAGCGTGTTAATCAGTTCATTCGGGTCAATACCATCAGCCAGTAGCATTTCACGATACTGATTAAGTTTACGTGTGCGTTCTTCATTTTCTGCCTGAAAATGAGACTCTTCTTCGCGGCGCTCTTTTACTACTACGTCCAGCTTTTCCAGCATCTCTTCCAGTATTTCAACGGAATACTCTCTGGCCTGGGCGCGCAGCGTACGGATATTATTAAGAACTTTTAGTGCTTCGCTCATTGTCCTGGTCTCTGAATAAGGGAAAAGTTGTGTTGCCCGCTAATAGTAGTGGCGACATAAAATAACTGCAATCATAAAAATATGTATATCACTAATTACCCAGGTGACTAAAAATAATTTTCACCAGAAAATTGCACAGTTGTGCAGAATAAAAATATTTTCCTTTAGTCCGATATCAAATAAATTTAATGTATTCAGGTCAGCAACAAAAACGTCATTGATTTGGTTGCGGGTAAAATAAGCAAAACTTATCCCGTTCGGCACTGCACATAACAGGCGCTGGAAACGGCATGCAGAGGAATAAACGGCCAGTCGTTACACTTTATTCACTCATCAACCGCAACGTATTGCCGCCGCTTTGTGGTAATATGCGCGCCATTCCATTCAGTCCTGATGAAGATACGCGCCGATGGCTCAACTCTATTTCTATTACTCTGCCATGAATGCAGGGAAATCAACCGCACTGCTACAATCCTCATATAACTATCATGAGCGCGGCATGCGTTCACTGGTTTACACTGCTGAAATCGATAATCGCTTTGGTGCCGGGCAGGTGAGTTCCCGTATCGGACTATCGTCACCGGCGTTGCTATACAACGCAGAGACATCACTCTACAGCGACATCGCTGCTGAACATGCCGTTCATCCTGTCCACTGCGTGCTGGTTGATGAGAGTCAGTTCCTGACCCGTGAGCAGGTTAAAGCGCTGTCAGATGTTGTAGACGACCTTGATATTCCGGTGCTCTGTTATGGTCTGCGAACGGATTTTCGCGGTGAACTGTTTGTTGGCAGTCAGTATCTGCTGGCGTGGGCAGATAAGCTGGTTGAACTCAAAACTATTTGTCACTGTGGGCGCAAGGCCAGTATGGTTCTGCGACTGGATAGCGAGGGCAAACCTTTCAGTGAGGGTGAGCAGGTGGTGATTGGCGGTAACGAACGTTATATCTCAGTCTGCCGCAAGCATTATAAACAGGCGATAGAGCAGGGATCGTTACAGGCGATCCATGGCGCTCAGACTCCGCTGAATTAACCCTATTGTTCAGGTAATAAAAAACCCGCCGAGGCGGGTTTTTTTATCAGACAGTCAGAACGGCACTATCAGACTTTTTTGGCTTTCTTCTCAAGCTTAATACCTTTTACCGGCTGCTCGGCAATGGCTTCGGCTACGCTTGAGAACGGTTCGACAAATTCACGACCGTAGTAGGTATCGAGCATAATCTGTTTCAGTTCAGCAATCAGCGGATAACGTGGGTTAGCACCGGTACACTGGTCATCAAACGCATCATCGGCCAGTTTATCGACTTTCGCCAGGAAGTCCGCTTCCTGCACACCCGCCTCACGGATAGAGGTTGGAATACCAAGTTCAGTTTTAATCTCATCCAGCCAGGCGAGCAGCTTCTCAATTTTCTGCGCGGTGCGGTCGCCTGGTGCGCTCAGACCCAGATGGTCAGCAATCTCGGCGTAGCGACGGCGCGCCTGAGGGCGATCGTACTGGCTGAAAGCGGTCTGTTTAGTCGGGTTGTCATTCGCGTTGTAGCGAATAACGTTAGAGATTAACAGGGCGTTGGCCAGGCCGTGTGGGATATGGAACTCTGAACCCAGCTTATGCGCCATTGAGTGACAAACCCCGAGGAAGGCGTTGGCAAACGCAATACCGGCGATAGTGGCGGCATTGTGTACGCGCTCACGCGCCACCGGATTTTTGGCGCCTTCGGCATAGCTGGCTGGCAGATTCTCTTTCAGCAGTTTCAGTGCCTGCAGTGCCTGTCCGTCAGAGTATTCATTCGCCAGCACTGAAACATAAGCTTCCAGCGCGTGGGTCACGGCATCCAGACCGCCGAAGGCGCAGAGTGAACGCGGCATATCCATCACCAGGTTGGCATCGACAATCGCCATATCAGGCGTCAGTGCGTAGTCAGCGAGCGGATATTTCTGACCCGTCGCATCATCGGTCACTACAGCAAACGGCGTGACTTCAGAACCGGTACCGGACGTGGTGGTGATGGCAATCATGCGCGCTTTGACACCCATTTTCGGGAACTTGTAGATACGTTTACGGATATCCATGAAACGTAACGCCAGCTCCTCGAAGTGAGTTTCCGGATGTTCGTACATCACCCACATGATTTTCGCGGCATCCATCGGTGAGCCACCGCCCAGCGCGATGATGACATCCGGTTTGAAGCTGTTC
The DNA here is from genome assembly GCF_011800485.1 of Pantoea sp. EKM20T. Lineage (NCBI taxonomy): Bacteria > Pseudomonadati > Pseudomonadota > Gammaproteobacteria > Enterobacterales > Erwiniaceae > Pantoea > Pantoea sp. EKM20T. The sequence goes on from NZ_JAALFW010000002.1 coordinate 484,413, forward strand.
ATCTGCTCAGCACCTTTACGCACGATGCTCAGCGTCGGGTCAGCTTCAACTTCGAAGAACACTTCCGTTTCAATGCCGTGTGATTTCAGCACGCGGGTCACCTGGTCGGCATAGCCGTTATTGAACAGGAAGCGGTCAGTGACGATAAAGGCACGTTTCGCGCCATCCGTTGCCACTTCTTCCAGCGCAATTGGCAGTGAACCCCGACGGAAGTAGATGGATTTAGGAAGTTTATGCCACAACATATTCTCAGCTCGCTTGGCGACAGTTTTGGTATTGATCAGATGTTTTGGACCGACGTTCTCTGAAATAGAGTTTCCGCCCCACGAACCACAACCCAGCGTCAGAGACGGCGCCAGTTTAAAGTTGTAGAGGTCGCCGATACCACCCTGCGAGGCGGGGGTGTTGATCAGAATACGCGCGGTTTTCATTTTGTCGCCGAAGTAGTGAACGCGTTCGGTCTGATTGTCCTGATCGGTATAGAGACAGGAGGTGTGGCCGATACCGCCCATGGCGACCAGTTTTTCTGCTTTCGCGACCGCATCCTGGAAATCTTTCGCCCGATACATCGCAAGGGTTGGTGAGAGTTTTTCATGGGCGAACGGCTCAGACTCATCCACCAGCTTCACTTCGCCAATCAGAATCTTAGTGCTCGGTGGCACGCTGATACCGGCCATCTCCGCAATTTTGAACGCTGGCTGGCCTACGATAGCCGCATTCAGGCCGCCGTTTTTCAGAATAATATTCTGCACCGCACTCAGTTCGGCACCCTGCAGCATATAACCGCCGTGGCTGGCGAAACGTTCACGCACCGCGTCATAGACTGAATCGACCACAATCACCGACTGTTCAGAGGCGCAGATAACCCCGTTATCAAAGGTTTTCGACATCAGAATCGACGCAACCGCACGTTTAATATCGGCGGTTTCATCAATCACGACAGGCGTATTACCCGCACCGACACCAATCGCAGGTTTACCGGAGCTGTAAGCCGCTTTCACCATGCCCGGACCGCCAGTGGCGAGAATCAGGTTGATGTCAGGGTGGTGCATCAGTTGATTGGACAGCTCAACGGAAGGTGCGTCGATCCAGCCGATAATATCTTTTGGCGCACCGGCAGCCACCGCCGCCTGCAGCACGATATCTGCAGCTCTGTTGGTCGCATCTTTGGCGCGTGGATGAGGAGAGAAGATGATGCCGTTACGGGTTTTAAGACTGATTAATGCTTTGAATATGGCGGTTGAAGTGGGGTTGGTCGTCGGGACGATACCGCAAATCAGGCCAATAGGTTCGGCGATGGTAATGGTGCCGAAAGTATCATCCGTGGCTAACACACCACAGGTTTTTTCATCTTTATAAGCGTTGTAGATATATTCTGAAGCAAAATGGTTTTTGATCACTTTGTCTTCGACGATGCCCATACCGGATTCGGCAACGGCCATCTTGGCAAGCGGGATTCGGGCGTCTGCGGCGGCGAGGGCGGCGGCACGGAAGATAGCGTCGACCTGTTGTTGAGAAAAGTTGGCATATTCACGCTGGGCTTTTTTTACACGTTCAACCAGTGCATTAAGTTCGGCGACATTGGTTACGGCCATGGTGTTCTCCTGAAGGAAGTTAAACTTTTTTAGTAAACAATCCTGCGCCATGAGTATAGTCACGTTGCCATAAGGCGCTGGACTGGATTAGAACGCCCGGATTTTCAACTGTTTACTGAACTAGTCTTCTGTTGCAGTCAGTGAGGTTTTCTTCGCTGACGCTAATACTTCCGTTGCGAAAAGATTACCTGGTTTGGGGTAGGGCAATTTTGATGCAGATCAATTTAACCGCAAGCTGACACCTTTCAGCTCCCCTTTACGCCCTTTGTTTATCAAATTGGTTACCTCTTCACGTCATCTGCCTGGTAGCGGCTAAATCCAGTCACTTTTTAATCTCTGGGGTAACGCGCTGGATGCGCCGTCATTCAACAGTATAAATAGCTGAGTCAGCATCTGGCGTCCGTGCCTGTTTTCACATACATTAGGCGCGTTTTCCCCCCCTGTGGTACGGAGTAAAGTCGTGAACCCTGCGCTGTTAGATTTATCAGGCTATATAAAATTTTTTGTCGGGCTCTTTGCGCTGGTCAATCCGGTGGGAATTATTCCGGTCTTCATCAGCATGACCCGTTATCAGGGGGTGGCTGAGCGTAACAAAACCAACCTCACTGCCAATCTGGCGGTTGCTATTATTCTCTGGACGTCACTGTTCCTTGGTGATGCGATTCTGCATGTGTTTGGTATCTCGATTGACTCCTTCCGCATCGCGGGTGGGATCCTGGTCGTCACCATTGCGATGTCGATGATCAGCGGCAAGCTGGGCGAAGATAAGCAGAATAAGCAGGAGAAGTCAGAAACGGCGATTCGTGAAAGTGTGGGGGTTGTGCCGCTGGCGTTGCCGCTGATGGCGGGGCCGGGTGCTATCAGCTCGACCATTGTCTGGAGCACCCGCTACCACAGCTGGATAAATCTGCTGGGGTTCACCCTGGCGATTGCCATTTTTGCATTCTGCTGCTGGTTACTCTTTCGGGCCGCGCCGTTAATGGTGCGTATTCTTGGCCAGACCGGTATCAACGTCATTACGCGTATTATGGGTCTGTTACTGATGGCACTGGGCATCGAATTTGTTGTCACCGGCATGAAGTCCATTTTTCCCGGCTTACTCAATTAAACGCCTACTTATTTCAGAGAGTGAAGTGAAATAATGATCCGTAATGGTGCAGGAGGGGCATTTTATGCACCATTACGATGCAATTATTCGTTGTGCTTAACAGAATCAGGCAATTATAAATTTCATTACTGCGTGCTGGCTCACAGACTTTTTTCTGCAAAATAATGTCACTATTTTCACACGATATTCTGCTCTCTATTTTCGTGTAAGCCTCACAAACTGCCAGAATAATCACGCTATCTTAAATTTCATCACGCTGAAGCCAGATTCCCCAATATAAGTGCCAAAAAAGAGGCTGTTTGTCGCTGCTTTCCGCTCCTGAGAGGGGTTTCCAGCTAAATAGTCTATTTTTCATATCGATATGATATTTTCAGGACGAAAATTAACACTTCCGCTGCCTGACTTCTCATGATAAAAGAGAATTAGTTAACATTTTAGCTATTTTGCTTTGGCGCGCCTTCACGGCTTCTGATAATTTTTGGCCCAACGTAAAATTTTTTCTCCGAAAGCCCAAAGTGAGAACGCTTTTTGCTTAAGCCTGTCGGGATACTTAATTTAAGGTTGGCGTTTCGCATGATTGGGATGAAGAATTTGCAGCAGCAGCGGTCAAAACTCGCAGTCGTTTTGTTAATGGCATTTTCTCCGGCCTATGCCGCCACGGTGCCGCCGGGTACAACACTGACCGCGCAGCAACAGATTGTGATCAATAACGGCAGTGAAGTCTCCTCGCTGGATCCGCATAAAACCGAAGGCGTGCCGGAATCCAACATTATTCACAACCTGCTGGACGGCCTGGTCAATACCGATAACAGCGGGCAGGTCGTTCCTGGCGTCGCTAAAAGCTGGGAAAACCCGCAACCCACCGTCTGGATTTTTAATCTGCGGGAGGATGCGAAGTGGAGCAACGGTGAGCCGGTTACCGCCACTGATTTCGTCTACAGCTGGCGCCGTCTGGTGGACCCGACAACCGCGTCGCCTTACTCCAGCTATCTGCAGGCAGCCCATTTTGCCAATATTGATGCCATCCTTGCCGGTAAAGCGTCACCCGATCAGCTGGGCGTGAAGGTGCTGGATGCCCATCGGCTGCAAATTACCCTGAGTGAACCTGTTCCTTACCTGGTGGCGATGTTAGCGCATACGGCGATGAAACCGGTTTATGAGCCAGCCATTAAGCAGTGGGGGGAAGCCTGGACCCGCCCGGGTCACTACATCGGCAACGGCGCCTACACGCTGAGCGACTGGGTAGTGAATGAAAAAATTGTCGTGAAGCGCAATCCTCGCTACTGGGATAATGCGCACACGGTGATTGAACAGGGGACATTCCTGCCGATCGCCTCTGAAAACAGCGATATCAATCGCTACCGCAGCGGCGGCACGGACATTACCAACAGTGCGGTGCCACCAGAGATGTTTGGCAAGCTGCGCAAAGAGCTGGGCGATGAAGTGAAGGTCAGCCCGCTGCTCTGCACCTTCTACTACGAGATTAATAACAAAAAGCCGCCGTTTACCGATGCGCGGGTGCGTGCCGCGCTGAAGATGACCCTCGATCGCGAGGTGATTGCCAATAAGATCATGGCCCAGGGGCAGATTCCGGCTTATAGCCTGACGCCGCCTTTTACCGCCGGTATCAAACTCACGCCACCTGCCTGGTTCACCTGGACGCAGGCGCAGCGTAATGAAGCCGCGAAGAAGCTGCTGGCAGAGGCCGGCTTTGATGCTGCCCATCCGCTGACCTTTACGCTGCTCTACAACACTTCCGATCAGAACAAACGGCAGGCGATTGCGGCCGCGTCGATGTGGCAGAAAAACCTGGGTGCTAAGGTGACGCTGCAGAATCAGGAGTGGAAAACCATGCTGGAGACCCGTCATCAGGCGCAGTATGACGTGGTGCGCGCCACCTGGTGTGCCGACTACAACGAACCCTCAACCTTCCTGAACAGGCTGATCAGCAACGCCTCGATCAACACCGCGTTTTACAGCAGCGCGACCTTTGATCGTCTGATGGCGGAGACGCTGACGGCGGGCAGCGAGGCGCAGCGCGCCAGCCTGTATCAGCAGGCTGAAACACAACTCGACAAAGACTCACCAATTGTGCCAGTTTACTACCGCGTAAGTGTGCGCCTGGTGAAGCCCTGGGTTGGCGGCTTCACGGGCAAAGACCCGCAGGACATGACAGACCTGAAGTACTATTTCATCAAAAAACACTGATCTGATCGCCCGTTCGGCGAGACAGTCGGAAAGCGCATCAGCAAACAGACCTTTTTTTGGGGTCAATCTCCCTGGTAACAGGCCAGGGAGCCCGCAGACGGGGGACGCCGGGGCAGAGCATCGCCACGGTGACGATAATAAAACTGGAGTGTAATAATGAACAACATCACGAAAAAAAGCCTGATTGCAGCGGGCGTTTTCGCCGCAGTGAGTGCGCTGGCAGGGAATGCGGCTTTCGCGGCAACGGTGCCTGCGGGCGTTGAGCTGGCCGCTAAACAGGAGCTGGTTCGCGGCAATGGCGATGAAGTGCAGTCGCTCGATCCGCACAAAATTGAAGGTGTTCCGGAAGATAACGTGGCGCGTGATCTTTACGAAGGTCTGCTGGTCAATGACAGCAACGGTAAACCGATCCCGGCCGTAGCGGAAAGCTATGAAAATAAAGATTTCAAAGTGTGGACTTTCCACTTACGTAAAAATGCCAAATGGTCCAATGGCGAGCCGGTCACCGCGCAGGACTTCGTCTACAGCTGGGAGCGTCTGGTCGATCCTAAAACCGCCTCACCGTATGCCAGCTATCCGCAGTATGGTCATATCCTGAACGTCGATGACATCATCGCCGGTAAAAAACCAGTTACCGATCTGGGCGTAAAAGCTATTGATGACCACACGCTGGAAGTCACCCTGAGTGAGCCGGTTCCCTATTTTGATAAGCTGCTGATTAACTCCGTCATGTCACCGGTTTACAAACCGGCGATTGAGAAATTTGGCGATCAGTGGACGCAGCCGCAGAACTGGGTCGGCAACGGTGCCTTTAAGCTTGAAGCGCACGTGATTAACGAACGTATCACCCTGGTGCGTAACCCGAACTACTGGGACAATGAGCATACGGTGCTGAACAAAGTCACCTTCCTGCCGATCAGTTCAGAAGTCAGCGATGTTAACCGCTACTTCTCCGAGAACGGCAGCGACATGACCTATAACAACCTGCCAATTGAGCTGTTTAAAAAGCTGCAGCGTGACAACGGTAAAGAGCTGCACGTCGATCCATATCTCTGCACCTATTACTACGAAATCAACAACCAGAAAGCGCCATTCACCGATCCGCGCGTGCGCGCTGCCCTGAAGCTGGGTCTGGATCGTGACATCATGGTGAATAAAGTGCTGGCGCAGGGCCAGAAACCTGCCTATAGCTACACGCCACCAGCGACCGACGGCATGGACATTCTGCCGCCAGACTGGTTCAAATGGTCACAGGACAAGCGTAATGCCGAGGCGAAAAAGCTGCTGGCCGAAGCGGGCTACACCGCCGACAAACCGCTGACCTTTAACCTGCTCTATAACACCTCCGATCTGCACAAAAAGCTGGCGATTGCTGCCTCCTCGATCTGGAAGAAAAATATCGGCGTGAACATCAAGCTGGAAAACCAGGAGTGGAAAACCTTCCTGGATACCCGTCATCAGGGTAACTACGATGTTTCCCGTGCGGCATGGTGTGCGGACTACAATGAACCGACTTCGTTCCTGAACACCATGCTGTCCAACAGCAGCAGTAACACCTCGCACTATAAGAGCGATGCGTTTGACAAAGTGATTCGCGACGCGATTAAGGCCCCGGATGCTAAAGCCCGTGCAGCTGACTATCAGCAGGCCGAGCAGATCATGGATAAAGACAGCACCATCGTCCCGGTTTACTACTACGTGAATACCCGTCTGGTGAAACCTTATGTCGGCGGTTATACCGGTAAAGATCCACTGGATAAAACCCTGGATAAAAACTTCTACATCATCAAACACTAATAGCATTCAGGCTATCAGCAGTGGCGGCGCCTCTGGCGCCGCCTTTTACTTTTTTCATATGTTGTGAAGCAACAGCCTGGTAGGTACGGCAATGTTAAAATTCATCCTGCGTCGCTTGCTTGAAGCGCTACCGACGCTGTTCGTCCTGATTACCATCTCCTTCTTTATGATGCGACTGGCGCCCGGCAGCCCGTTTACCGGCGAGCGCACCCTGGCACCGGAAGTGATGGCCAACATTGAGGCGAAATATCACCTCAACGATCCTATCGGTAAGCAGTATGTCGATTACCTGGTGCAGCTGGCGCACGGCGACTTCGGCCCATCCTTTAAATACAAAGATTATTCGGTCAACTATCTGGTCGCGCATGCATTCCCGGTCTCGGCCAAACTCGGCCTGGCCGCGTTTCTGCTGGCGGTGGTGCTTGGCGTCACGGCCGGAGTTATCGCTGCGCTCAAACAGAACAGCTTGTGGGATTTTGCGGTGATGGGGGTGGCAATGACCGGCGTGGTGATACCCAGTTTCGTGGTCGCGCCGTTGCTGGTTCTGCTGTTCGCCATCACTCTGAAGTGGCTGCCGGGCGGCGGCTGGAATGGCGGGCAGTGGAACTACATGCTGCTGCCGATGGTGGCGCTGTCGCTGGCTTACATCGCCAGTATCGCACGTATCACCCGGGGATCGATGATTGAAGTGATGCACTCCAACTTTATCCGCACCGCGCGCGCCAAAGGCTTACCGCTGCGCCGCATTGTAATGCGTCATGCGCTGAAGCCCGCGTTGCTGCCGGTGATCTCCTACATGGGACCGGCATTTGTCGGCATCATCACCGGGTCGATGGTGATTGAGTCGATCTACGGTCTGCCGGGCATCGGTCAGCTGTTTGTGAACGGCGCCCTGAACCGTGACTACTCACTGGTGATGAGCCTGACCATTCTGGTGGGTTTGCTGACCATCGTATTCAACGCGATTGTTGACGTGCTCTATGCCGTTATCGATCCCAAAATTCGTTACTGATTGCGGAGTTCGCCATGATGTTAAGTAAGAAAAACAGCGAAGCTCTTGATGCGTTCAGTGAGAAGCTGGAAGTAGAAGGGCGTAGTCTCTGGCAGGACGCGCGTCGTCGTTTTATTCATAACCGCGCTGCCTCCATCAGCCTGCTGGTGCTGTTCCTGATCACCCTGTTCGTGATCTTTGCGCCGATGCTGGCGCAGTTCACTTACGACGATACCGACTGGGCTATGATGTCCTCGCCGCCCGATACCACCTCTGGTCACTGGTTCGGCACTGATTCTTCGGGTCGTGACCTGCTGGTACGTGTGGCTATCGGTGGCCGGATCTCGCTGATGGTGGGCGTGGCTTCTGCGCTGATCGCGGTGATTGTCGGGACGCTCTATGGCTCGATTGCTGGCTATCTCGGCGGCAAAACAGACTCGGTGATGATGCGTATTCTGGAAATCCTTAACTCCTTCCCGTTTATGTTCTTCGTGATCCTGCTGGTGACCTTCTTTGGTCGCAATATCCTGCTGATTTTTGCCGCCATCGGCATGGTTTCGTGGCTCGATATGGCGCGTATTGTGCGCGGCCAGACGCTGAGCCTGAAGCGCAAAGAGTTTATCGAAGCGGCCCATGTGGGCGGGGTATCGACCTGGAAAATCGTGGTGCGCCACATCGTGCCGAACGTGCTGGGCGTGGTAGTGGTTTACGCCTCGCTGCTGGTGCCGAGCATGATCCTGTTTGAATCCTTCCTGAGCTTCCTGGGACTGGGTACGCAGGAGCCGCTGAGCAGCTGGGGCGCACTCCTCAGCGACGGGGCAAACTCGATGGAAGTGTCGCCGTGGCTGCTGCTCTATCCGGCAGGCTTCCTGGTGGTCACGCTGTTCTGTTTCAACTTTATCGGCGATGGCCTGCGTGATGCCCTCGACCCGAAAGATCGTTAAGGAGTTTCCCGATGACTATTCATGAATTCCAGCCAGCAATGGCGGCCCGCGCGGGAAGTGAACAGCTACTTACGGTCAAAGATTTACGCGTTACCTTTGGCACGCACGATGGTGATGTTACCGCCGTTAACGACCTGAACTTCTCGCTGCGCGCCGGTGAGACGCTGGGCATTGTCGGTGAGTCCGGTTCCGGCAAGTCACAAACCGCCTTTGCCCTGATGGGGCTGCTGGCGAAAAATGGCCGCATTGGCGGTTCGGCGATGTTCAATGGCAAAGAGATCCTGAATCTGCCCGAGAACAAGCTCAATAAACTGCGCGCCGAACAGATTGCGATGATTTTCCAGGACCCGATGACCTCGCTGAACCCCTATATGCGGGTGGGCGAGCAGCTGATGGAAGTGCTTAAGCTGCATAAAGGGATGAACAACGCGCAGGCGTTTGAAGAGTCGGTGAGAATGCTGGATGCGGTGAAAATGCCGGAAGCGCGCAAGCGGATGAAGATGTATCCGCATGAGTTCTCCGGCGGTATGCGTCAGCGCGTCATGATCGCCATGGCGCTGCTGTGCCGTCCCAAACTGCTGATTGCCGACGAGCCGACCACTGCGCTGGATGTTACCGTCCAGGCGCAGATTATGACGCTGCTCAACGACCTCAAGCGCGAGTTCAACACCGCCATTATCATGATCACCCACGATCTGGGTGTGGTGGCGGGGATCTGCGACAAAGTGCTGGTGATGTATGCCGGACGCACCATGGAGTATGGCCGTGCCCGCGATGTCTTTTATCAGCCGTCACATCCTTACTCGATTGGTCTGCTTAATGCGGTGCCGCGTCTGGATGCGGAAGGGGAAAGCCTGACGACGATTCCGGGTAATCCACCCAACCTGCTGCGTCTGCCGCAGGGCTGCCCCTTCCAGCCGCGTTGCCCGCACGCTATGGATATCTGCACCCAGGCACCACCGCTGGAACCCTTTGGCGAAGGCCGTCTGCGTGCCTGCTTTAAGCCGGTGGAGGAGTTAGTATGAGCACCGTAGCTGAAAAAAGAGTGTTGCTGGAAATCGCCGACCTCAAGGTGCATTTCGACATCAAAGATGGCAGGCAGTGGTTCTGGCAGCCATCAAAAACCCTGAAAGCAGTCGATGGGGTCAGCCTGCGTCTGTATGAGGGGGAAACCCTGGGCGTGGTAGGCGAGTCTGGCTGTGGTAAATCGACCCTGGCGCGCGCCATTATCGGGCTGGTGAAGGCGACCGAAGGTCGGGTCGCCTGGTTAGGCCGTGATCTGCTGGGGCAAAGTGAAGAGGAGTGGCGCAAGGCGCGAAGCGATATCCAGATGATATTCCAGGATCCGCTGGCGTCGCTGAACCCGCGTATGACCATCGGCGATATTATCGCAGAGCCACTGCGTACCTATCATCCAAAAATGGCGCGTCAGGAAGTGAAAGACCGCGTTAAAAATATGATGATGAAGGTGGGGCTGCTGCCTAACCTGATTAACCGCTATCCGCACGAGTTCTCGGGCGGTCAGTGTCAGCGTATCGGTATCGCCCGCGCGCTGATTCTGGAGCCAAAGCTGATTATCTGTGATGAGCCGGTCTCCGCACTGGACGTCTCGATTCAGGCCCAGGTGGTTAACCTGCTGCAGCAGCTGCAGCGCGAAATGGGCTTATCGCTGATCTTCATTGCGCACGATCTGGCGGTGGTGAAACATATCTCTGACCGGGTGCTGGTAATGTATCTGGGGCATGCGGTGGAGCTGGGTACCTACAAAGAGGTCTACAGCAATCCTCAGCATCCTTATACCCGTGCGCTGATGTCCGCGGTGCCGATCCCCGATCCGGACAAGGAGAAGAACAAGCAGATTCAGCTGCTGGAAGGGGAGCTGCCGTCGCCGATCAATCCGCCATCAGGCTGCGTGTTCCGCACCCGTTGTCCGATTGCCGGTCCGGAGTGTGCGAAAACCCGGCCGCTGCTGGAAGGCAGCTTCAATCACGCGGTCTCCTGTCTGAAAGTCGACCCGCTATAATGCAAAACGCCGGGCAATCGCCCGGCGTTTTCTTATCAAATCTGACGCTTACTCACGCCACAGGATATGACAAAGCTTGTGGTCTTTCTCGCGGCACAGCAGCACGCGAGCAAAGACGTCGGTGATCGGCTCACCGTCCGCTTCACCCAGCCCAATCACCACCTCGGCGAAGAAGTCCGGGTTCAGATCGAAATCGACATGATCTTTCCAGTCTTCAGAGGGATCGAACAGCTCTGCGCCACCGCGCTCTTCGAACTGCAGATTGAAGAGAATGACGTCTGCCGGATCAAGATTGTCGACTGCCAGTTCGAGAAAAATATCGTAGGCTTGTTCCAGCGTTTCATCTTCGGTAAGGCGATTATTTAAATCCATAGTCTGTCCTGTCGGCCTGCGGCCATTTACACAATCTGGCTCGTTTTACAGTAAAGGACTGAAGAAGTAAAACAGTCGTTCGACGATGCGTTGCCACCAGGCACGTTTTGCCCAGCGCTTGCCATCCAGCAGGCGGGAACGGGCGATATAGTCATCCTGCACACAGGCGAGATCGCTGCCAAAACCCGCATCATCAACCACCAGCGTCACTTCAAAATTCAGCCATAAACTGCGCATATCGAGATTCACGGTTCCCACCAGGCTCAGTTGTCCGTCGACCAGCACGCTTTTGGTGTGCAGCAGGCCATCTTCAAACTGATAAATTTTCACGCCCGCTTCCAGCAACTCACTGAAGAAGGAGCGGCTGGCCCAGCCAACCAGCAGCGAGTCATTGTGACGAGGCACAATCACGCTGACATTGACGCCACGCTGCGCCGCCGTACAGATAGCATGCAGCAGATCGTCGCTCGGCACTAAGTAGGGCGTGGTCATGATCAACTGTTCACGTGCCGAATAGACCGCAGTCAGCAGCGCCTGATGGATCATATCTTCCGGGAAGCCGGGACCGGAGGCGATCACCTGCACGGTGTGGCCGCTCTCCTGTTCAAACGGCATAATGTTGCGATCGGGCGGTGGCGGTAAAATGCGTTTGCCGGTCTCTATCTCCCAGTCGCAGCTGAAAACAATCCCCATCGCGGTGGCAACCGGGCCTTCCATTCGCGCCATCAGGTCAATCCACTGACCGACACCCGCGCTCTGTTTGAAGAAGCGCGGATCGACCAGGTTCATGCTGCCGGTATAAGCGATGTAGTTATCAATGAGTACGATTTTGCGGTGCTGACGCAGATCCATCCGTCGCAGGAAGACGCGCAGCAGGCTGACCTGCAACGCTTCCACCACATCGATTCCGGCATTGCGCATCATGCCGACCCAGGGGCTGCGGAAAAAGGTAACACTGCCCGCAGAGTCGAGCAGCAGACGGCAATGAACGCCTCGGCGTGATGCCGCCATCAGCGATTCCGCCACTTCATCCGCCAGACCGCCGGGATGCCATATATAGAACACCATCTCAATGTTGTGGCGGGCCAGCTGGATATCACGAATCAACGCCTGCATCACGTCGTCGGCGCTGGTGAGCAGCTGCAGCTGGTTGCCCTTGACCCCGGCGATGCCCTGACGATGGTAGCAAAGCTCAAACAGCGAACGCGCAACGTCGCTGTGTTCGGTGGCAAAAATTTCACGGCACTGCTTAAGGTCAGTAAGCCAGCGGGCAGTGGATGGCCACATGGTGCGGGCGCGCTCTGCACGACGTTTACCCAGATGGAGTTCGCCAAAAGAGAGATAAGCGATAATCCCGACCAGCGGCAGAATATAGATAACCAGTAGCCAGGCCATCGCGGATGTCACTGCCCGTCGCTTCATCAATACGCGCAGCGTAACCCCGGCGATCAGCAGCCAGTAACCAAACACCAGCAACCAGCTGATCAGGGTATAAAAAGTGGTCATAAAGTGGACATCCCGTTCGCGCTTTCGTCCGGCAAGTTTACGTGCAGATGACGGCTAACGGAACCCTTTATCCCGGACATCCTCGATGAAGGATCCGATTTGGCATTACCGCAGAGATCTCTATAATGCCCTCGCGTATATCTCGTGTGTATGACGTCAGAGAGGAAGTGATGAAACGAAGCAGAAATGAAGTGGCGCGCTGGAGAATGTTACGGCAGGTGCATCGCCGCCGCTCACGCTGGCTGGAAGGGCAGTCGCGGCGGTATAAGCGTATCCACTGCATTCGCCATCAGCTGGCACAACAGCAGCGTCGTTCGATTCTGTTTATTACGCAGATAATATAGCGAAAGCCCGGTGAATTCAGCCTGTCGGACAAAGCAGGCTATTCAGACTTCAAATCAGGCTTCAAAAAAAACCGATTCTGCCATCGCCCGTCGCGCTATCAGGTGCTCCTGATGCGACGCGCCACGATCGCTGACTTCGCGCATCAGACATTCCATTGAGCTGCCCAGCTCAGTCGGCCTGTGGTAACCCACACGATCGTACCATTCGTAAGACCACTGACGCGATTTACGCTGATAATAGACAGTGAGCCACACTGAGCAATTAGCAGGGTAACCACTCATTACTTCTATTTTGGGGTCAACAATAGAAAGGAGCCGGGATAACAGCGGGTCGAGCAATGTAAGGGACTGGCCAGAATAAGTTTTATGCATAATGTGCCCGCGACTGTGCTGTGCATCCATTCAGAGGTTCAACTCACAAGGGGTAAATGTAGACAGCTCTGCGAGATAATTCCTCTTTAATACTAAAAAAAGGGCGGAAAGATCATATTTTAATAGTAAAACAGGTCATTCAGGCGCGGACTAAAGAGGGAATATTAACAGGATAAAAACCGCAGGCTAACAAGTTGTACAACTTTACAATGTTGTAATGTGCTGTTATTTATGAGTTTATTGTCATTAAAACGTGACGATCTGATTTTTTAAGCTAAATATCTGTACAGATAGCTCGTTGTTGTATAACTTTATCGCATCGGTTATTAATCTTAAATGAATCCTATGAGGGTCAACCATGCAGACTAACGTTCGTATTCCCGCTTCAGTCTCTGACATCTCCGCGTATTTACACAGCGCCGCGCAGCCCTCACAACAGGCCATTCTTGGCTCCGTCGTGACGGAAATTATCAGTTCGGGTCGTAGTCTGAATCGTAAAGCGATCTGCTCAAAACTGATCGGCCGTTTACAGCATGTCACCAGTCCGGAAGAAGAACAGCACTATCATGCGCTGATTGGCCTGATTCTGGATCGCGGTTAACTCATCGCTGAAAATAGCCAGTGGCGGGATATTAAAGAGAGCGTGTATTACTGAATGACCAGGCCGGTGTACTGCCGGTTTATTATCAATGTCGTTCAGAACAACGCTTTAATTTATTAAGATCAATTGGTCGCTGCGTTTATTCGCGAGGCAGAATATTCAGACCGGCCGGTTGCTGCGACAGAGAGTGATGTGCTGCTCTGTCGCAATGAAACCTCAGGTCTGATTAACCAGCGAGACGTTGTGTCGTCATCATCAGCGTTACGTTCACCAGCTGCAGTGCCGCCGCCAGCACGATCAGCATGACAATCCACTGCTTTTTATTACGCCAGCCCTGAGTTCGCCAGAGATAAACCGCGCTGCCGATCAGTAAAGCGATAATGGCCAATAGCCCCAGAATGATTATCTGCATCTTTCCTCTCTTGAACGATCAAAATAAAAATGGCTTCTGTGCCAGGCACAGAAGCCATTTTCAATGCTGAGTCACGATCAGAAGACGCGTTTAAACGGCTTAACCGAAACCTGCTTATAGACGCCCGCGGCGAAGTAGGGATCATCCTGTGCCCAGGATTGTGCTTCTTCTAATGACGGGAATTCAGCAATCACGGTTGAGCCGGTAAAGCCCGCTACACCAGGATCGTTGCTGTCGACAGCAGGCATCGGGCCTGCAATGATCAGGCGTCCCTCTTCCTGCAGCAGTTTGAGCCGTGCCAGATGGGCAGGGCGCACGGCGTTACGTTTTTCCAGTGAATCTGCAGTATCTTCTGCATAAATGACGTAAAGCACTAAGGAACTCCCATTAACCAGAATTTCGCAACACGTTAAGGGATTGCCCCTCAGAGTGCAAACGAAACCTCAGAGTGGTGAATGGCTCAGCATAAAGGGCTAAAAAGCGCTTTTCTTCAGGCGGGATGGCGGGAGTTATTGAAACTGATTGCTATTTGCATTTAAAATCGCTGCTTCATTCAATCACTGCGACTGTTATGACCACGCTGACTATGCCATTACCTAAACGCACGCCTGTCTCCATGTTGTTGTCTGTTGCTTTGCATGGGGCCGTGATAGCCGGAATTCTGTATGCTTCATTCCAGCAGGTGATTGAGGTGCCCAAAGCGTCGCAGCCCATCAGCGTTACCATGGTCGCCCCTGAAGTCCAGCCTGAGCCTGCACCGGCCATCGTGGAGCCGCCTGCACCACAGCCAGAACCTCAGCCAGAACCTGAACCGGTGCCGGAACCTCAGCCCGTGCCCGAACCGCCGAAAGCGGAGCCGGTGCCGATTCCCAAACCTGAGCCTAAGCCAAAGCCCAAACCGAAACCAGAGCACAAGCGGGAGCAGCCTAAACGCGAGGTGAAGCCGCGTCAGGAGAGCAAACCGCAGGCCGATCCGTTTAAGCAGGAAGCCCCGGCGACGCAGAACAAACCGACCACGGCGCCAAAATCTACGCCGTCACCCACCTCATCGGCCTCAACCGGCCCAAAAGCACTGAACGTCAGTAAGCCTGGCTATCCACAACGCGCATTTGCACTGCGTGTAGAGGGGCGGGTACGGGTGAAGTTTGATGTGGACAGTGAGGGACGGGTGGATAACATCCAGATCCTCTCTGCTGAGCCGCGCAATATGTTTGAGCGTGAAGTTAAGCAGGCGATGAAAAAGTGGCGCTATCAGAGCGGACGGCCAGGGCAGGGTCTGACCATGAATATCGTGTTTAAGATTAATGGTGGGGCCAGCATAGAATAAAGCGTCAGGTCAGGCTGAAACAGCCTGACCTGTTTTTCATTCGCCGGGTTGCTGGTTAGCGCGACCGGCTGGCAGAGGACGGGAATTACCCTCATTGTCGACCGCCACATAAATAAACACCGCTTCCGTCGCAATGTAAGTTTGTCCAATCGGCTCAGACGACACTTTTTTGATCCACACTTCCACATTAATCGTCATGGAACTGTTGCCGGTACGAAGACAGCTCGCATGGCAGCTCACCACATCGCCCACCGCGACGGGCTTCATAAATGACATGCCGTCGACGCGAACCGTCACCACGCGTCCTTCAGCGATCTCTTTCGCCAGGATAGCGCCACCCATATCCATCTGTGACATCAGCCAGCCACCAAAAATATCGCCGTTGGCGTTGGTATCTGCTGGCATGGCGAGCGTACGCAGCACCATTTCGCCTTTCGGCAATTTATGTTTTTCGCCCATTGCTTCCACTTCTATGCAGGTGAATGCTAAAAAAATGCCCGGCGGACCGGGCAGATGATTATTTTTGTTCCTGCTGCGGCATCTGTCGCCAGATGTAAAGCCCGCTGAGCAGGGTAAACAGTAAGGTCAGACCGGAGAGACCGAACACTTTAAAGTTAACCCAAAACGCCTGAGATAACCAAAAGGCGACATAGATGTTTACCAGGCCGCAGATAAAGAAGAACAGCGCCCAGGCAACGTTGAGCCGGCGCCAGACCGCGTCGGGCAGCTGCAGCTCTTTACCCAGCATGCGCTGAATCAGCGTCTGCTCCATAAACCACTGGCTGTAGAGCAGGGCGGCGGCAAACAGGCTGTAGATAACCGTGACTTTCCACTTAATGAACTCATCGTTGTGGAACACCAGCGTCAGGGTGCCAAAAACCGCCACCAGCACAAAGGTGAAAATCGTCATCTTTTCCAGCTTGCGATAGAGCACCCAGCTGACAACCAGCGCCAGACCGGTCGCGACAATCAGCGCGCCCGAGGCGACAAAAATGTCATACAGCTTGTAGAAGATGAAAAAGACCA
The DNA here is from genome assembly GCF_011800485.1 of Pantoea sp. EKM20T. Lineage (NCBI taxonomy): Bacteria > Pseudomonadati > Pseudomonadota > Gammaproteobacteria > Enterobacterales > Erwiniaceae > Pantoea > Pantoea sp. EKM20T. The sequence goes on from NZ_JAALFW010000002.1 coordinate 501,039, forward strand.
CCAGGGGAAGAAAGTCGAGTAGCTGCTTCATAGTTTTTCCATTCAGAGTTGGCTGCAAATGTGCCCGAAGGCACATCGTCAATCAACGTAACAGCATATAGAGCCGATAAAGATAGATAATCAACATCGCCGAAACCACATTGCCTGCCGCGGTGAAAATCACCGACGAGACATTCAGCGGTAAAACCGTCAGCGAAGAGAAGAACAGCATCACCACCACTTTGGCCAGCAGCCAGAGCAGAATAGCGGGGGCAATCAGCTTCACATTCTTCCACGCCATCCGCATGCTGGCCCGCATGGCGGCAAAGACACCCATCTTCTCACTGGCCACCATCACCGGAGCCAGCGACAGCAGAATCGTCAGCAGAATGCCTGGCACCACCAGCACCATAAAGCCCAGTTGCGCCACCAGCGTCATCAGGAAGGTGAGCAGCAGCAGCTTTGGCAGCAGCGGCGCTGAAGCACCAATCGCCCGCAACGCACTGACACGCTGGCCGGAAGAGACCATCGGGATCAGATAGAGCATTCCGCCAAGCAGCAGCGTGTTCCCCATCAGCGCAGCGAAGGTGCTGGCCGCCGAGGCGCGCAGCAGCACCTGCTGCTGTTCCGGTGACATATTCTGCACCATCTCAAACAGCGAACCGGCGCTATCGTCACCCTGTTGCAGGAGGGCCATCTGATCGGCACCTGGCGTCAGCACATGCACCAGCATGACGGTGATAAAAGCGGCCAGCAGCGACATCAACAGCACCGTAGCCAGTTGATGGCGCGCGAAATTTCCTGTGTCACGGTATAACGAGCTTGCCGTGATAGACATGTACACTCCTTTGAGGAACCGGGTTAATTAACCCGGCGATTGTACATGTTCTGGCAGCTCGCTGGCACCCGCTGCGGCATAACTTTCTGTCATGACAGGTAAAGATGGGGAAAAAAGGGCGGGAAGACCATAGCGGGCGCGGGCGCGATCGCAGGCTTCATTGTGGATACCCGCTTCGCCCGACATCGAAAATTCCCGACAGGGCGTCGGACGTTGTTCGTAAATACCGCAGGAGACACAGCCGCCAATGTCGCCCTCAAGGGCAACGCAGCGCGGCGCGCGATCGTTCGTTCCACGCATATTGCGCATTAACAGGCTGAGCGGTTCGGTTAATGCGGTCGGCACCGGGCCGCCTGCATCATCGGCTTCGGCCCAGTAAAATGAGACGCGGAAATGGGCGCAGCAGGCGCCACAGCTGACACAAGGGTTAGTTATTTCACTCATTTGATCACCCGCCCCTCCCAGGGCATCGAACCAAAATCACCAGAGAAGATAAGCAAAATAGGCCCGGCGAAATTATTCAGCAAGGGGAATTTTGCTGCGCCAGCCTGAGCCGAAATTGATTTAAATCAATTCATTGTTTTTTAAGTAATTTATCTGAAGGGTACAGAGTGCAATTTTCTGTAAATCACGTTAAATATTTGCCAGCAAAAAGCGATGACGTTCGCGACATTAACATTAAGCAAAGGAGTGATGATGAAACTGGCAAAATGCGCGATGCTGCTGGCTCTGGCTTTTCCCCAACTGTCGATGGCCCACGAAGCAGGCGACTTCTTTATGCGTGCCGGTAGTGCCACCGTCCGGCCCACCGAAGGTTCCGATAATGTGTTAGGGATGGGCGAGTTCAGCGCATCCAACGACACGCAGCTGGGCCTGACCTTTACTTACATGGCAACGGACAACATTGGTGTCGAATTACTGGCCGCCACACCGTTCCGTCACAAGGTGGGCCTGGGCCCGACCGGAACACTGGCAACGGTACGCCAGTTACCGCCTACGCTGATGGCGCAGTACTACTTCTTTGACAGCAAGAGCAAAGCGCGTCCTTATGTTGGCGTGGGTATCAACTACACCACCTTTTACGATGCCGATTTCAATCAAACGGGCCGCGATGCGGGCCTGACCGATCTCAGCGTGAAGGATTCCTGGGGTGTGGCGGGTCAGGTCGGTCTGGATTATCAGATTAACCGTGACTGGATGCTGAATGCGTCGGTGTGGTACATGGATATTGATACGGAAGTGAAGTTTAAAGCGGGTGGCGAGCAGCAGAATATCAATATGCGCATCGATCCCTGGGTCTTCTTCTTCGGAGCGGGTTACCGTTTCTGATGATAAAGATGATAAAAAGGCCGCTGAATCAGCGGCCTTTTTTTGTCTGTTAAGACGTTATTTGATCTGCATATTGTTAACAACGGACTTCACGCCCGCCACGCTGCGCGTAACCTGAACGGCACGGTTAGCCATCTGTGGTGATGAAACAAAACCGCTCAGCTGAACTTTACCTTTGAAGGTTTCTACGTTGATTTCAGTTGATTTCAGCGAGTCATCTTTCAGCAGTTCACCTTTAACTTTTGTGGTCACCACGGTGTCATCAATATAGCCACCGGTTCCCTCTTTGGTTGCGGTTGGCGCACAGGCGCTCAGTGTCAGCGCAACCACGCCCGCCAGTACAGCACCTGTCAGCAGTTTAACGAATTTCATTGCTTTCTCTCCCTGTCACAAAATGGATGCGACGTTACCGTAACGGCGCATTGTCATTGTGGTGCAGATTTTGCAAAAAGGGCAAATGGGGGAATGAAAAAAAAGGAAACAAATCATGCCTTATCGCGCGATAAGGCATGCTGGCAGGATTAACGGCTGGCGGCTTTAAGACGGCTGACAAAGTTCTTCAGCTCGCTCAGCATCACCTCAGGCTCTGAATGATGTTTTTCGATGATTCTGACAATCGCAGAGCCGGAGATCGCGCCCGCAGCGCCCGCGGCGATCGCTTCCTTCACCTGGTCAGGCTCAGAGATACCAAAGCCCTGCAGCGGCGGGGCTGCATGGTATTCACGCAGCTTGTCGATCAGATGCTGCAACGGCAGGCTGGCGCGGTTTTCAGCACCGGTCACGCCCGCGCGCGACAGCAGGTAGGTGTAACCCCGTCCGTGTGAAGCGATCTCGCGCAGCAGCTCATCGCTGGCGTTAGGCGGACAGATGAAGATGGGTGCTATGCCATGACGCAGCGCCGCCTGACGGAAGGGCGCGGACTCTTCAACGGGCACATCCGCCACCAGCACCGAATCCACACCCGCCTCTGCACAACGGGCATAGAACTCATCCACACCGTTGGTGAAGACCAGATTGGCGTACATCAGCAATCCAATCGGCAGATCCGGATACTTACGGCGGATAGTGGCCAGCATTTCAAAGCATTGGCTGGTGTTGGTGCCCGCCGCAAAGGCGCGTAACGTCGCATTCTGGATGGTCGGGCCATCTGCAAGGGGATCTGAGAAGGGAATACCCAGCTCCAGTGCATCCGCGCCTCCTTCAACCAGGGCATCAATCACGCGCAGTGAAAGCTCCGGTGACGGATCGCCCAGCGTAACAAAAGGAACGAAAGCCCCTTCGTTATTCGCTGACAGACGCGTAAACAGTTGATTGTAACGTTCCATCAGATTTCTCCCTGCGCTGTCAAAATGTCATGAACGGTGAAAATATCTTTGTCGCCGCGGCCAGAGAGGTTGACCACAATCAACTGCTCTTTTTCCGGCTCGGCCTGAATCATCTTCATGGCGTGCGCCAGGGCGTGGGATGACTCCAGCGCCGGAATGATACCTTCATCGCGACAGAGCTGTTTAAAGGCGGCCAGCGCTTCGTTATCGGTGATGGAGACATATTCCGCACGACCAATGCTGTTCAGGTGAGCATGCTGCGGGCCTACCGACGGGAAGTCGAGGCCGGCAGAGATGGAGTAAGACTCCTCAATCTGGCCATCATGGGTCTGCATCATCGGCGATTTCATACCGAAGTAGATGCCGACGCGACCGTGCTTGAGCGGCGCGCCATGCTCGCCGGTCTCAATGCCGTGGCCCGCAGGCTCTACGCCGATCAGCTTCACGCTGGTCTCATCGATAAAGTCGGCAAACATGCCGATGGCGTTGGAGCCGCCGCCCACACAGGCGAGGATCGCATCGGGCAGGCGACCCTCTCTTTCCAGAATCTGCTTTTTAGTCTCTTCGCCAATCATGCGCTGGAACTCACGCACAATCGTCGGGAAGGGATGCGGACCCGCCGCGGTGCCGAGCATATAGTGTGATGTCTCGTAGCTGCCAGACCAGTCACGCAGCGCTTCATTACAGGCATCTTTCAGCGTGGCGGAGCCGCTGTGCACCGGGATCACTTCTGCGCCCATCAGACGCATACGGAAGACGTTGGGTGACTGACGCTCCACATCTTTTGCGCCCATATAGATGCGGCATTTCATGCCCAGCAGCGCACAGGCCAGCGCTGAAGCTACGCCGTGCTGACCCGCACCGGTTTCGGCAATAATTTCGTTTTTGCCCATGCGTTTGGCTAACAGCGCCTGACCCAGCACCTGGTTGGTCTTGTGCGCGCCACCGTGCAGCAGATCTTCACGCTTAAGATAGAGGCGGGTTTTGGTGCCTTTAGTCAGGTTTTTGCACAGCGTCAGGGCGGTAGGGCGACCCGCATAGTTCTTCAGCAGGTCGGTAAACTCGGCCTGAAACTCAGGATCTTTCTGGGCGTCGACAAACGCCTGTTCCAGCTGGCGCAGGGCTGGCATCAGGATTTGCGGAACATACATTCCGCCAAATTCGCCAAAGTAGGGATTAAGTAACGTCATTTTTTATCTTCCTTTCTCGGGCCCGCCGTTGAGCAGGCCAGGCAAATCAGTAGGCTCGCAGTGTCTGAAACACAGCGGCAATTTTACGGGCATCTTTGATGCCAGGCGCGCTTTCCACGCCAGAGTTGAAGTCCAGGCCGGCACAGCCGAGCTGCGCGGCTTCAACACAGTTATCCGCGCTCAGGCCACCGGCCAGCAGAACATTGTTGAGCGTCTGTCCCTGCAACAGCGACCAGTCGAAACGCTGTCCGGTTCCACCGTCGCCATTATCAAACACATAACGGTCAACATGAGGCCAGTCGCGCGCCGGCAAGGTGCCTTCAATGCGCAGCGCCTTCCAGATTTGAATCTCTGCTGGCAGAGCCGCACGCAGTTCAGCCACAAACGCCGGCGTCTCGTTGCCATGCAGCTGCACCGCAGAGAGTGAAAGCGCACCGGCTTGCGTGACAATGTCACTTATAGCGGCATTGCGGAACACGCCGACGTAGCGCAGCGGGGCCGCAGCGATAACGGTCTGCGCCGTAGCGGTGTCAATCTGGCGCGGGGAACCTTCCGCGAAGATCAGCCCACCATAGATTGCCCCGGCTTCATAGGCGGCACGCGCATCTTCGGCACGGGTCAGGCCGCACACTTTATTGCTGCCCAGCGTGACCCGACGCACCGCTGCGGTCAGGTCGGCTTCTTCCATCAGTGCAGAACCAATCAGGAAGCCGTTGGCAAAATGGCTCAGCTCGCGAATATCGGCATAGCTGTTAATGCCTGATTCGCTGATTACCGTGACGCCGTGTGACAGGCGCGGTGCCAGCTGACGGGTGCGGTTAAGATCGATAGAGAGGTCACGCAGATCGCGGTTGTTGATACCCACGACTTTGGCCTGCAGCGCGATAGCCCGCTCCAGTTCCTCTTCATTGCTTACTTCAGTCAGAATGCCCATCTTCAGGCTGTGCGCCACAGCGGCCAGCTGACGATACTGCTCGTCATCCAGCACTGACAGCATCAGCAGAATCGCATCCGCCTGGTAGTAACGGGCCAGATAGATCTGATAGGGGTCGATGATAAAATCTTTGCACAGCACCGGCTGGGTGATGGCCGCGCTGACAATCGGCAGAAAGGCGAAGTCGCCCTGAAAATATTTCTCATCGGTCAGCACAGACACCGCGGAAGCGTAGTGGCGGTAGACCCCGGCAATGGCGGCTGGATCGAAATCCTCACGAATAATGCCTTTCGAGGGAGAGGCCTTTTTACACTCCAGGATAAACGCGGTTCTTGCACCCTGCAGCGCGTCGTAGAAATGACGGCTGGCAGGTTCAATGCTGTTCTGAAAGGTAGAGAGAGGCTGCTGCTGCTGACGGGCTTCAACCCAAATCGCTTTGTCCTGAACAATTTTTTCTAACACGGTGCCTTTCATGATTATCCTCTTGCTGCCAGTGCGACGACACGCTCATAAGCCTGTCCGCTGCGGATGGCGTTAAGCGCCTGCTGTGCGTTTTCACGCAGATCTTCCTGACCGAATACTTTAAGCAACATCGCCACGTTGACGGCGACGGCCTCCTCATGGGCCTGCTGGCCATTACCCTGGAGTAAAGAGGTCAGAATGTCACGATTTTCTTCCGGCGTGCCGCCCGCCAGCGCCTCTTTGGGATGGAAGCCAAAACCAAAGTCCTCTGGCGAGAGCTGATAGCGCGTAATTTCACCTTCACGCAGTTCGGCCACATGAGTCACGTCGTGCAGCGCCACCTCATCCATTCCGCCACCGTGAACCACCGCCGCGCGCTGATAACCCAGCACTTTCAGCGTCTGGGCAATCGGCATCACCAGTTCCGGGCTGTAGACGCCAATCACCGCCAGTGGCGGGCGTGCCGGATTGATCAGCGGGCCCAGCACGTTAAACAGCGTACGGGTCTTAAGCTGCTGGCGGACCGGCATCGCGTGGCGAAAACCGGTGTGATACTGCGGCGCAAACAGGAAGCAGACATTCAGATCGTCCAGCGCCTGGCGCGCCCGGTCAGCGGGCATATCGAGATTGATGCCAAAGGCGGCCAGCAGATCGGAGGAGCCCGATTTGCTGGAGACGCTGCGGTTGCCGTGCTTCGCCACTTTCAGACCGCAGGTCGCAGCGACAAAGGCGCTGGCAGTCGAGATATTAATGCTGTTACTGCCATCGCCGCCGGTGCCCACAATGTCAGCAAACGCATAATCAGGGCGGGGAAAAGGTTTGGCATCTTCCAGCAGTGCGGTGGCGGCTCCGGCGATCTCTTCCGGCGTTTCACCGCGCACTTTCATGGCGATCAGCGCGGCAGCGAGCTGCGTTGGCTCCAGCTGTCCGGTAATGATGGCGCTGAACAGCTGGTGACTCTCAGCCTGATTCAGCGTCTGCGCCTGGTAAAGTTTTTCCAGTGTCTGTTGCATGTTTATTCTCCCTGTTACTTCGCCAGCGCCCAGGCCAGCGTCTGCTCAAGCAGGCGCGCGCCCTGAGAAGTCAAAATCGATTCAGGATGGAACTGAAACCCGCATACGCGATCGGTTTCATGGCGAACGGCCATCACCATCCCGTTGTAACTGGCGTTCACCGTCAGCTCTTCCGGCGTGTTGCTGCCCACCAGCGAGTGATAGCGCGCCACCGGCAGCGGATTGCTCAGACCGGCAAACATCGCCTCGCTGTCATGGTCGATTGAAGAGGCTTTGCCGTGCAGGATCTCGCCTGCCTGGCCCACATGGCCGCCATAGGCTTCGACAATCGCCTGATGACCCAGACAGATACCGATAATTGGCAGACGACCACGCAGCACCCGCAGCAGCTCCGGCATACAGCCAGCATCTTTTGGCGCGCCGGGACCGGGAGAGAGCATCAGCACCGGGTTCTCCATCCGCTGCAGCTGTTCAATAAGCAGTTCGGCGGGCAGGTTGTTGCGGTAAATCACCACGTTGTGACCAAAGGTCCGCAGCTGATCAACCAGGTTATAGGTAAAAGAGTCGATGTTATCGAGCAGCAGAATATCGGCCATCAGAAGATCTCCTTGCAGTGATGGGCAGTCGCGATAGCGCGCAGTACGGCGCGCGCTTTGTTGCGGCTTTCATCAGCTTCAGCCTGCGGATTAGAATCCAGCACCACACCAGCGCCCGCCTGAACGGTGGCGACGCCATCTTCTACATAGGCGGAGCGGATAACGATACAGGTATCGAGATCGCCCTGGGCGGTGAAGTAGCCCACCGCGCCGCCGTAGCTGCCGCGACGGGTGCGTTCAGCCCCGGCAATCAACTGCATGGCGCGAACTTTTGGTGCTCCGCTCAGCGTGCCCATGTTCATACAGGCACGATAAGCGTGCAGCACATCGAGGTCCGCGCGCAGCGTACCCACCACGCGGGAAACCAGATGCATCACAAACGAGTAGCGGTCGACTTTGGTCAGGTCAGCCACGTAACGGCTGCCGGGCACGCAGATACGCGCCAGATCGTTACGCGCCAGATCCACCAGCATCAGATGCTCAGCCAGCTCTTTATGGTCGGTACGCATCTCCAGCTCAATGCGGCTGTCGAGATCGCGGTCCAGTGAGCCATCAGCATGGCGGCCACGCGGGCGGGTACCGGCAATCGGGTAGATCTCAATCTGACGGGAGGTGGCGTCATACTTCAGCGAACTCTCCGGCGACGCGCCAAACAGGGAGAAATCCTGATCCTGCATGAAAAACATATAGGGGCTGGGATTGCTGTTTTTCAGTGTCTCATAAGCAGCCAGCGGCGACGGGCACGGCAGCGAGAAGCGACGTGACGGCACGACCTGGAAAATTTCGCCGATGCGAACCGCCTGTTGAAGTGTGCGTACTACGTCGCAATACTCTTCATCACTCTGGCTGGTGGTCAGCGTCATCTGTTCAACCGGCTGGACCGGCAGAGCCGGTGCCGGTTGCAGCATCTGGCCGTGCAACTGCTCGATGCGGCGCTGCAGGCGCTGGAACTCGCTGGTGGATGGGCAGAACAGGCTGGCCTGCAGACGCGCACTGCGGGTCTGGTGATCGATCACCAGTAAGGTTTCTGCCAGGTAAAAACAGTAGTCGGGGCAGCGTTGCTGATTATCCAGCTCCGGCAGGGTTTCAAAACCGGCAACCAGATCATAAGCAAACAGGCCACCCAGCAGTACGGCTTCGCGCTCATCGGCAGGGGAGTTGACCAGTTGTGGAATCAGACGCAAAGCATCAAACACCGACAGTGCCTTGAGGCGGGAATCTTCATCCTGCTGATGGTCGGTGCTCTGCGGGAAAGTCAGCTCGCGTCCATCGGGACGAACCTGATTGCTGACCGACGCAGGCAGGGCCTCATCCAGCAGCGGCAGCAGGGCGCGGCCATTTTCTGACAACGCCTGAACGGTGACATTGTTGCCCATTGCGCTGACGCGCAGCGCGCTGTCGACAATCAGCAGGCTTTTTAAGTTGCGCTTGCTGTCGATGTCAGCGGATTCAAGCAGCAGGGTTGCCGGACGTGCGCCGCACAGCTGGTGAAACACTGCGGCCGGATCTTCGCGGTAGGGTGCGGTGCCGGTAATCAACTTCACTGTAGGTTTCGCATTTGGCATGATGATTTCTCTGAATTTCGCTCAAAAAAAAGCCCGCTCGGTGGCGGGCTCAGGTATTAGCACAGCGTTTACGCAAAGTGTGCACGACCCTGTCGCCCGTTTTCGGGAACATTGCGCCAACCGTTTAAATGCGTGATTACAACAGCCATGATTGAATACCCGTTACGTGTGAACTTGTGTACTAGTTAACGGGTTCGGGGCGGAAATGTCAATACACTTTTTCACTGACCGTGAAAATCGTTATCATGCTGGCCGGTTTAGTTTTTGCAGGAGTTCTCTTGAGCGATATCGCCCGTTTCCCGGTTTATGATTTACACAGCCACACGCGTGCCTCCGACGGCTTACTGACCCCAGCCGCCCTGGTGCAGCGAGCGGTTGAGATGCGCGTCGGCGTACTGGCGATCACCGATCACGACAGCGTTGCAGGGGTAGATGAAGCGCAGCAAACGGCAATCGATCACGATTTACCGATAAAAGTGCTGGCTGGCGCAGAAATCTCCACCCTGTGGGAAAACCATGAGATTCACATCGTGGGACTGAACATTGACATCCGCCATCCGGCGATGGTGGCGTTTCTGGCCGGACAACATGCCTGTCGGCAAGCACGTGCAGAAGAGATTGGTGAGCGACTGGCGAAGGCACGTATCCCGGATGCGCTGGCGGGAGCCACGCGACTGGCTGATGGCGGCATCATTACCCGCGGTCACTTTGCCCGCTTCCTGATTGAGCAGGGTAAAGCAGAGAATATGGCGCAGGTGTTCAAAAATTATCTGGCGCGTGGCAAAACCGGTTACGTGCCGCCACAATGGTGTACAATTAAACAAGCTATTGATGCTATTCATCATTCTGGTGGCTGCGCCGTGCTGGCGCATCCTGGCCGTTACGGTTTATCGGCAAAGTGGCTCAAACGGCTGGTCGCCCATTTCCGCGAAGTGGGCGGTGATGCGATGGAAGTCGCGCAGTGCCAGCAGCCACCTAATGAGCGCACGACGCTGGCGCAATACGCCAGAGATAATGAACTGGCCGCATCACAAGGTTCTGATTTTCATCAACCCTGTCCGTGGATTGAACTGGGCCGCAAACTCTGGCTGCCCGCGGCGGTTGAGCCGGTCTGGGAGCGCTTCCCGGATCTGGCTCCCAGCCTGGCAATCACGGAAAGGTGACACGAGGTTTCTATGAGTCAATTGTTTCATATTCATCCGGACAACCCGCAGCCTCGCCTGATTAATCAGGCGGTTGACTACCTGAACAAAGGCAGCGTCATTGTTTATCCAACCGATTCCGGCTATGCGCTGGGCTGTCGGCTGGAGGAGAAGGGCGCGATGGAGCGTATCTGTCGTATCCGTCAGCTCGACGGGCACCACAACTTTACCCTGATGTGCCGGGATCTCTCTGAGCTGTCGGTCTATTCGCAGGTGGGCAACTCAGCGTTTCGCCTGCTGAAAAACAACACGCCAGGCAACTACACCTTTATTCTCAAGGCGACCAAAGAGGTGCCGCGCCGCCTGATGAATGAAAAACGTAAGACCATTGGTCTGCGCGTGCCCTCTAATCCCGTGGCGCTGGCGCTGCTGGAAGCACTGAATCAGCCGATGATGTCGACCTCATTAATTCTGCCGGGCAACGATTTCACCGAGTCCGATCCGGAAGAGATCCAGCACAGCATCGGCAAGCTGGTCGATCTGATTATCGACGGCGGCACGCTGGGCCAGCAGCCGACCACGGTGGTCGATCTGACCACCGATGCGCCGGAAATTGTGCGTGAAGGGGTGGGCGATACCCGCCCGTTCCTGTAAGCCCTCAGGCTCAGGCACCGCGTGTCGGTGTCTGGGCCAGATTCGACTCTAACCAGCTTTTGAACTGGCCGTAAGGAATATAAAGTGACACATCTTTCAGGATCACTTTGTTATTACGCCCATTTTTAATCGAGTCAGAATAGCCAACAATCACGCCGCCCAGCGTATCATCACGGTTATAAACGCCGCCGCCCGACATTCCCTGAACAACACCTGCATTGGAGGCCATGGCTATACAGGGACTTTTATTCCAGTTATTCCGAATAGCCGTACGGGCTAAATTAACTCCGGTCGATTCAACCGGCATCGCTGAAATAAAACTGTAGCCATACATTTTAACCGGATCGCCGATGTCGCTGCTGCGGAACTTAGTCAGCGTGCTGGCGTCATTCTTGTGATAAATAATCGCAAGGTCGCAATAAGGGTGATAAGACTTGACGCGCTGCACGGCAGTTTTGGCAACGTGCGCAGCTGTCAGGCTATATTCAGGCGTCAATGGAATGCTGGTGCCCAGTGTGCCGAGACCGAGGATCGTCGGAATGCCAGTCACGCTCATATCTACGTGCTGCATCGCCGTACGACTGTACTCAGTGTGGCCCACAGAACACCCGCTCAGCACCAGTGCAGCAAGCACCGGGCACAGCAACAGGTTTTTCATGATGGGTTTCTTTATTCAGGCATGTCGGGAAATCCCTGGTGAAGATTTTTGACATGCAAGCAAGGTTCATCACTGAACCGTATTAACGCAACAACTCCGGATGCGCCGGTTTATTGGATTAATCTAAAAAGACTATTTTTATAAACGAATAACAAAAGCCGGACTTCATTGTTGCAAGACCCCTCTGTCGTGAGTCCTGCTTTTTATTGTGCTACAGGAATAAAGTATATCAGCTTAATAGTGTCGTACAATTTATTAAAGCTAATAAGAATCAAATGTCCTTGAAAATAAGGCCTTAAATAAATCTGCGTTAAGAAAAATCTGGCCTTTTTGTATTTACCGAGCGGTTATAATGGATTAAGTCATTAAAACAGTTGTTTGTGCTGACTTTAATGTTTTTTTAAGAAGAATAAAAGCAAGGGAAAACCAGCGAAAGTGTAAGATGGTGTTAAGGTTTTTATCACCAGAACATTACGTTGATGAAACTAAAGTGGTTAGAAAATTTAATTGTCATCAGCTATAAAGTTTTTAATACATGCATTTTATTAATCTTATTCCTGTCAGATGCACGGGGATTATTTAAATCAGCGTCAGATATTATCAGATCTAAAACTATCAGAGGCTGACCCTTCTTAATTCGCTTCAGACCCACTCATAAAGCGCGTTACTTCAGGGGTAAATGCCTGTATAATGGGGCCGAATTAATAGGTTAACCTGTTGATTAAGAAAGAATTATCACCCTACCGTGACGCCTGGGAAGGCGACAAAGAGGAAGCTCAATGAGCGAAAAGTTACAGAAAGTCTTAGCGCGTGCCGGTCATGGCTCGCGTCGTGAAATCGAATCAATGATTGCCGCTGGCCGTGTCAGCGTCGACGGCAAGATCGCCACCCTGGGCGACCGCGTTGAAAGCAGCAAATCTCTGAAAATCCGTATTGATGGCCATCTGGTCTCGATTGCTGAATCAGCAACCGAAGTTTGCCGCGTGCTGGCTTACTACAAACCAGAAGGTGAACTCTGTACCCGCAGCGATCCTGAAGGGCGCCCAACGGTATTTGACCGTCTGCCTCGTCTGCGCGGTTCACGCTGGATTGCCGTTGGCCGTCTGGATGTGAACACCTGTGGTCTGATGCTCTTCACCACTGACGGTGAACTGGCGAACCGCCTGATGCATCCGAGCCGTGAAGTGGAACGTGAATATGCGGTGCGCGTCTTTGGTCAGGTCGACGATGATAAAATTCGTCAGCTGAGCAAGGGCGTTCAGCTGGAAGATGGCCCGGCTGCCTTTAAAACCCTGAAATTTGGCGGTGGAGAAGGGATCAACCAGTGGTACAACGTGACTCTGACCGAAGGACGTAACCGTGAAGTGCGTCGTTTATGGGAAGCGGTCGGCGTGCAGGTCAGTCGTCTGATGCGTGTTCGCTACGGCGATATCACCTTACCAAAAGGCCTGCCACGCGGTGGCTGGACCGAACTGGATCTGCCTGCGGTTAACTACCTGCGTAACCTGGTGGAGATGGATGATGAAACGGTTACCAAACTGGTGGTCGAAAAAGATCGTCGTCGCACCAAAGCGAACCAGATTCGTCGTGCCGTGAAACGTCACAGTAAAGTGAGCAGCACCCCACGTGCACCACGCCGCAATCCGGGCAGCAAACGTAACTCCGGTTAATCACGTTGCCCGATCGCTAAAAACGCAGCCCCAGGGCTGCGTTTTCTTTTTCTGTTACCAGTCAATTCCCTGCTGAGCCTGTATCCCGGCATCAAAAGCGTGCTTAACCGGCCGCATCTCAGTCACCGTATCCGCCATCTCAGTCAGGCTGCGATGACAGCCACGTCCGGTAATGATGACGCTCTGATGCGCCGGGCGCTGTTGCAGGGCCACTATCAGCTCTTCCAGTGGCAGATAATCCATGCTGACCATATAGGTGATTTCGTCGAGCACCACCAGATCCAGCTGCTCATCGGCCAGCATCCGTTTTGCATGCTGCCACACCGCCAGACAGGCGGCGGTATCCGTTTCGCGGTTCTGCGTATCCCAGGTAAAGCCGGTTGCCATCACCTGAAATTCAACACCGTGCTGTTCCAGCAGGTTTCGCTCGCCATTCGGCCAGTCACCTTTAATGAACTGGATAGCCGCCACGCGTTTGCCATGACCGGTGGCGCGGAGTGCGGTGCCAAAGGCCGCAGTCGTTTTGCCTTTGCCATTGCCGGTAAAGACCATCAGGATGCCACGAACCTCCGTGGCTGCAGCAATACGCGCATCTACCTGTTCTTTTAACCGCTGCTGACGCTGTTGATGACGATCGTCAGCCATTATTCAGCGGCTCCCGGTTTTCTGCCTGGCTGGGCATCAAAGCTGATCCCGGTTTTACGACGGCTGTCATCACCCATCAGATAAAGGTAGAGCGGCATCAAATCGGCAGGGGTTTTCAGCTTATTGGCATCTTCCTGCGGGAACGCGCTGGCACGCATTTTTGTTCGCGTTCCGCCCGGATTAATACAGTTCACCCGCAGCGACTGCGTTTTATACTCATCAGCCAGTACCTGCATCATGCCTTCGGTAGCAAATTTAGAGACGGCGTAAGCCCCCCAGCCCGCGCGACCGGTGCGGCCCACGCTGGAGGTGGTAAACACCAGTGAACCGGCATCCGATTTTAACAGCAGCGGCAACAGCGCCTGCGTCAGGAAGAAGGTGGCGTCCAGGTTGATGTTCATCACCTGCTGCCAGACCTGTGGGTCAAGTTCAGCCAGCGGCACAATCTCACCGAGGATACCGGCGTTATGCAGCACGCCGTCGAGACGCGGGAACTGCTGTGCCAGCTGTTCTGCCACCTGCTGGCAACGTTCCGGTGTCGCTTCGGCCAGATCGAACACCACAGTGTGAGCAGGGCAGAGATTAAGTTGATTGATCGCCTGTTCGACCTGCTGAAGCTTCTCAGGGTTACGGCCCATCAGGATCACTTCTGCGCCATAGCGGGCATAAGTCAGCGCCGCTTCCCGGCCAATGCCATCTGAAGCGCCAGTGACCAGGATAATGCGATGATTGAGCAGGTCGCTTTTCGGTTGATAATGCACAGCGGGGTCCTCCAGCGAAAACAGCATGATTCCGCTTTATGCCTGAATTTACGAATGGGCGCAATCGCCAACCCACGCATTCTGTGCCAGCTGCTGGCATTTCAGGCGACGAACCGGGGCAAAACGGCTAAACTGGCGAACTGTTTTTGATTCTCAGTTTACTAAGGCGACCTATGGATTTTATTTCAACGTATGGACTGTTTTTAGCGAAAGTGGTGACACTGGTGGTTGCCGTCGCTGTGATTGTCATGATTGTGATGAATGCCGCATTACGCAAACGGGCACAAAACGGTCAGCTTCGACTGACTCATCTGGATGATGACTATCAACAGATGAAAGAGGATTTGCAGCTGGCAAAAATGAAGCCTCAGGCACAAAAAGTCTGGCTGAAAAATCATAAGAAAAGTGAAAAGCTGAAAGCCAAAGCGGAAAAGCAGGCGGCGAAGCAGGGGCAGACAGACAGTGCGAAGCCCACGCTCTATGTACTCGATTTCAAAGGCAGCATGGACGCCCATGAGGTGACTTCACTGCGCGAAGAGATTTCAGCCGTGCTGGCCGTCAAGCAGCCTGGCGATGAAGTGCTGCTGCGTCTTGAAAGCCCTGGCGGCGTGGTTCATGGCTATGGCCTGGCAGCCTCGCAGCTGCAGCGTCTGCGCGATCAGGGTCTGCGTATCACGGCGGCCGTGGATAAAGTGGCGGCCAGCGGCGGTTACATGATGGCCTGCGTAGCCGATCGTATTGTGGCAGCACCTTTCTCGATTATTGGCTCCATCGGCGTGGTCGCGCAGATCCCCAATTTCAACCGCCTGCTGAAACGGAACGATATTGATATTGAGCTGCATACCGCCGGACAGTACAAGCGCACGCTGACGCTGTTTGGTGAAAACACCGAAGAGGGACGTGAGAAATTCCAGGAAGATCTCGACGAAACGCACCTGCTGTTCAAGCAGTTTGTCCACCAGATGCGCCCGTCACTCGACATCGATCAGGTGGCAACCGGTGAACACTGGTATGGCCGCCAGGCGCTGGACCTCGGCCTGGTTGACGAAATCGGCACCAGCGATGATCTGATCATCCGTCAGATGGATAAGTTCAGCGTGCTCGGCGTGCATTATGCCCGCCGCCGTAAGGTGATGGATCGCTTTACGCAGAGCGCCGGCTCGGTGGCAGAGCGCCTGCTGCTGAAACTCTGGCAGCGCGGCGAAAAGCCCCTGCTCTGATGATGCGAAACCCGGCCTGCGCCGGGTTTTTTCATTCCAGGTGGTAGAGCGGCGACAGCACCACGGCAAGGTGTTTGAACACGTTAAACACCGCCGTGGTTTTAGCCGTCGGCACTCCATCGGCATCGAGAAAAAACGGTCCGCGAAATACCAGCACTTCTCCCTGCTGAATCACCTCATCCGCCTGCATTCCCGCTAAATAATCATCATGTTCTTTGATCAGCGCATTGGCCTTTTCCAGCAACGCCTGGCGGGAAATAGCCTGAGTTGAACTCTGCATTTATTGACTCCTGTTTGACAGTACTCCAATCCTTTCTATATTACTGGCGAGTCACACGCTGTGACAAATCGGTGTAATCGATGAAAACCTGGCGTAAGTCCGGGCTGAGTGCTAATTAAGTTGCGTAACAGATTTTATCAGGTAGAGTGTGGGCGATTCCGATTTCAGGGATTTTGCACCAGGATGTGCGATGAGTTCAGATAGAAAAAGCACTCTTTATCATGCAGTTGCATAACGCCACATCATCTGATCTGAGATTGACCCCTCCGCCTTGAAATGTTAAACAGGCGCAGCAATATTGAACCCATTGGGTTTTTGGGCATCCAATCCTCTCCCGTTAAGCAGGATGTTTTCATTAGGTAAAGGTAAATATGGGTAAAGCACTCGTTATTGTTGAGTCCCCGGCAAAGGCTAAAACAATCAATAAATACCTGGGTAGTGATTACGTGGTTAAATCCAGCGTGGGTCATATCCGGGATCTGCCGACCAGTGGTTCAACCGCGAAGAAAAGTGCTGACGCCTCGACAGATAAGAAAGTCAAAGACGCTTCGAATGACAAGAAAGTCAAAAAAGTTAAAAAAGATGAGAAGGCCGCACTCGTCAGCCGCATGGGTGTTGACCCCTATCACGGCTGGGAAGCGGACTATCAGATTCTGCCCGGCAAAGAGAAAGTGGTCGCCGAACTGAAGGCGTTAGCCGCCAATGCCGACCACATCTATCTCGCAACCGACCTTGACCGCGAAGGGGAAGCCATTGCCTGGCACCTGCGGGAAGTGATTGGTGGTGATGACTCGCGCTTCAGCCGCGTCGTGTTTAACGAAATAACCAAGAATGCGATTCGTCAGGCGTTTGAAAAGCCGGGCGAACTGAATATTGATCGGGTTAATGCTCAGCAGGCGCGTCGCTTTATGGACCGCGTGGTGGGCTACATGGTCTCGCCACTGCTGTGGAAAAAGATCGCTCGTGGTCTCTCTGCCGGACGTGTGCAATCCGTTGCCGTTCGCCTCGTGGTGGAACGTGAACGTGAGATTAAAGCTTTTGTTCCCGAAGAGTACTGGGAAGTTAATGCCGCGCTGACCACGCCGAAAGGCGATGAGCTGTCGATGGACGTGACGCACAAAGGCGATAAAGCCTTCCGTCCGGTCAACCGCGACGAGACGTATGCCGCCGTCGCGCTGCTGGAAAAAGCGCGCTATGAGATCGTGGATCGTGAAGATAAGCCGACCAGCAGCAAGCCGGGCGCGCCTTATATCACCTCGACACTGCAGCAGGCTGCCAGCACCCGTCTCGGCTTTGGCGTTAAGAAGACCATGATGATGGCCCAGCGGCTGTATGAAGCGGGCCACATTACTTATATGCGTACCGATTCGACCAACCTGAGTCAGGATGCGGTCGCCATGGCGCGTGGCTATATCGAAAGCAATTTCGGTAAAAAGTATCTGCCTGAAAACGCCATAACTTACGCCAGCAAAGAGAACTCCCAGGAAGCGCACGAAGCGATTCGTCCTTCTGATGTGGAAGTGGTGGCGGAAAAGCTGAAAGATATGGAAGCGGATGCGCAGAAACTCTATCAGCTGATCTGGCGTCAGTTTGTTGCCTGTCAGATGACACCAGCAAAATATGACTCCAGCACCATTACTGCCGCCGCCGGTGATTTCCGGCTCAAAGCGAAAGGCCGTATTCTGCGTTTCGACGGCTGGACCAAAGTGATGCCTGCGCTGCGTAAGAATGATGAAGATCGTACGCTGCCTGCGGTAAGCGTGGGTGATGTTCTGGACCTGCAGCAACTGCTGCCCGGTCAGCACTTCACCAAGCCACCGGCGCGCTTCAGCGAAGCGTCACTGGTGCGCGAGCTGGAGAAGCGCGGAATTGGTCGTCCATCCACCTACGCCGCCATTACCTCGACGATTCAGGATCGTGGCTACGTACGGGTTGAAAACCGCCGTTTTTATGCGGAAAAAATGGGTGAAATCGTCACCGATCGTCTGGAAGAGAACTTCCGCGAACTGATGAATTATGATTTCACCGCCCGCATGGAGAGCAACCTTGATCAGGTTGCCAATAACCAGGCGCAGTGGAAAGCGGTACTCGACCACTTCTTCACCGATTTTACCCAGCAGCTTGAACTGGCTGAGAAAGATCCTGAAGAGGGCGGAATGCAGCCGAATCAGATGGTGCTGACCTCGATTGACTGTCCGACCTGTAGCCGTCCGATGGGGATTCGAACTGCCAGTACCGGCGTCTTCCTGGGCTGTTCCGGCTATGCGCTGCCGCCTAAAGAGCGCTGCAAACAGACCATCAACCTGATCCCGGAAAATGAAGTTCTCAATATTCTGGAAGGGGATGATGCTGAAACCAACGCCCTGCGTGCCCGTCGTCGCTGCCAGAAGTGTGGTACGGCCATGGACAGCTACCTGATCGATAACGAACGTAAATTACATGTCTGTGGTAATAACCCGGAGTGTGATGGTTACGAGATTGAGAAGGGCGAATTCCGCATCAAAGGCTATGACGGCCCGGTGGTTGAGTGCGAGAAGTGTGGTTCGGAGATGCACCTGAAGATGGGACGCTTTGGTAAGTACATGGCGTGTACCAATGAAGAGTGCAAAAACACCCGCAAGATCCTGCGTAGTGGTGAAGTTGCTCCGCCGAAAGAGGATCCGGTTCCGCTGCCAGAGCTGGCGTGTGAGAAGTCAGATGCTTACTTCGTGTTGCGTGACGGTGCGGCGGGCGTCTTCCTCGCGGCCAACACCTTCCCGAAATCACGCGAGACGCGTGCGCCGCTGGTGGAAGAGCTTCAGCGCTTCAAAGATCGTCTGCCTGAGAAGCTGAAATATCTGGCCGATGCGCCAGCAGCCGATCCGGAAGGCAACAAAACGCTGGTGCGGTTCAGCCGCAAGACCAAACAGCAGTATGTCTCCTCCGAAAAAGAGGGCAAGGCAACCGGCTGGTCGGCCTTCTATATAGATGGCAAATGGCAGGAAGCGAAAAAGTAATCCCTGAAGGCCAGCGCTCGCTGGCCTTTTTCTGAGCCTTATATCAATCCGTTCTACTCTCTCACTTAAACTGATATAGTTGTTATAGCATTTCCGACCTTTCCTGATGCATAGCATCTCTTTACCCTCGCGACTATACGTCAACCGGGGATGCGACTCTGTAACTTACCGGGATGGAATAGATATGAAATTACAGCAGTTGCGCTATATCGTTGAAGTGGTCAATCACAATCTCAACGTCTCTTCGACGGCGGAAGGTCTCTACACCTCTCAACCCGGCATCAGTAAACAGGTGCGTATGCTGGAAGATGAACTGGGCGTGCAAATCTTTGCCCGCAGCGGTAAACATCTCACCCAGGTCACGCCTGCAGGGGAAGAGATCATCCGTATAGCGCGAGAAGTTCTCTCCAAAGTGGATGCGATTAAATCGGTAGCCGGTGAACACACCTGGCCTGATAAAGGCTCGCTCTATGTCGCAACCACGCACACCCAGGCTCGCTACGCGCTGCCTGGTGTGATCAAAGGATTTATTGAGCGCTATCCTCGCGTCTCTTTGCACATGCATCAGGGTTCTCCAACTCAGATCGCCGAAGCCGTCTCCAAAGGTAATGCAGATTTTGCCATCGCCACCGAAGCCCTGCATCTCTATGACGATTTAATCATGCTGCCGTGCTACCACTGGAATCGGGCGATTGTGGTGACTGCCGATCATCCGCTGGCAGGAAAAGGGCAGGTCACCATTGAGGAGCTGGCCGAATATCCCCTTGTGACCTACACCTTTGGCTTTACCGGGCGTTCAGAACTGGATACGGCTTTCAATCGTGCAGGTTTAACGCCACGCATCGTCTTTACCGCGACCGACGCCGACGTAATCAAAACTTATGTCCGCTTAGGTCTGGGGGTTGGCGTTATCGCCAGCATGGCAGTAGATCCGGTGGCCGATCCTGACCTGATTCGCATTGAAGCCGCCGATATCTTTACCAACAGCACCACTAAGATTGGATTCCGCCGCAGCACCTTCCTGCGCAGCTATATGTATGATTTTATCCAACGTTTTGCGCCGCACCTGACGCGCGATGTGGTAGATACTGCGGTTGCGTTGCGCTCCAATGAAGACATTGAAGCGATGTTTAAAGATATCAAACTGCCGTTTAAATAGAATTTAACCTCCCCGCGTAAACATAAGGCTGCCTGGTGCAGCCTTTTTTGTCTCCTGGCTTTAGCGCCAAATGAGACTCAAAAGTTTTTATGATTTTTTTGTAAATGAAACATTGATCACATGTTTCCTCATCGGGCTTTCTTAAATGCGAATTACAACACATTTTTAACTATGTCACTTTGCGGCTTGCCAGGAATATTCCCATACTCCAGTTAAGAGCTAACGTGGGAAGCCAGTAAACATAAGGTTCTTAAGTGTTATCTATAGTTTTGAGTGGATCTGTTTTTAAATTAACTCAAATTTTTTAGCGGGTTTTTTAATTAAATATTAGTTCCGGTATTAATGATTTCTTACGTTACCTGAGCTCATTGATTAATACCGTTAATCGTTGTACTCAATAAAAATAACTGGATTTTTGGCCTTAACGCGTTTAGGATTCCTCCTAAATCTTAATCGATGTTATCAATCATTTTGTTGAGAGTGATTATCAAAAACTATGAATACACGACTGACTGTACAACCGGGTTTCCCGGCAAAAAGCACCAAGGTTGAGCGTACCGGCAACACTCGTCGCAAAGCCTGGTTAACCGTATTCGCTGCCTCTGCGCTGTTTTGGGTAGTTGTCGCGTTAATGATTTGGCGTATCTGGGGCTAAAGCCATGTGGGCAAATACACTCAGCCATAAACGTTCCCTGACCTCGGGTCAGCACAAGACGGTCTCCTGTAAAGGAAAAGAACCCCTTGCAAAGGACGAAAAAGTGTCTATCCCCGATTCATGGGATTTGAGTGATAACCAGAGACTTTTTATTGAGTCGTTTCTGGACCCTAAAAACAAATAACGTTGTCAGACCATTTCTTCGTCACTGTTCTTTTAAAACCGGAATTTCCGGTGGGCCTATAAATGCCCTTACCACATCCTGTTCGACCAAAGGGTGTCGCCTCTTTCTATAAGGTGACCGCAAAAACTTTTACGCCCGATTCCGGCGAAGGAGTGAACCAAATGAATATTATTAAAATGTCCTGGCTCAGCGCGTATGCATTCTCCTTTGCGTTCTGGTCTGCGGCGGTGTGGATAACCCTGTAATTTGAATTAAAATCACCTTTTCATGATGCCTTGTGACTTCACGGGGCATTTTCGTTTGCGATCGATTGTAGCAATTTGTGTTGTAATCAAAACGTTAACGAAATTGTGGTCTATCTTTAACATAAACCTTTGTCTCTCTGAGGTTTAAAGACCATGAATGAAAGGAGGAGCTATGTCGTCTACCCTACGCGAGCAGAGTCAGGAAGTACTGCAGGTCGACACCAAAAAATATCACATCTTCAGTCTTCCCCATGCTGCTCAACACCTTGGCAATATCGATCGCCTGCCAAAATCCCTCAAGGTCCTGCTGGAAAATTTACTGCGCTATCAGGATGGTGACTCTGTTACGACGGAGGACATCCAGGCGCTGGTTGACTGGCAAAAAGATGCCCACGCCGATCGTGAAATTGCCTACCGGCCAGCCCGTGTATTAATGCAGGACTTTACTGGCGTGCCTGCGGTAGTCGACCTTGCTGCGATGCGAGAAGCAGTGAATCGGCTAGGCGGCGATGTGGCGAAAGTCAATCCGCTGTCACCGGTTGATCTGGTTATCGACCACTCGGTGACTGTCGACCATTTTGGCAATGATGACGCCTTTGAAGAGAACGTCCGGCTGGAGATGGAGCGAAACCATGAGCGCTACGTCTTTCTCCGCTGGGGCCAGAAGGCGTTTGATAAATTCCGCGTGGTGCCGCCGGGCACCGGTATTTGCCATCAGGTGAACCTGGAATATCTCGGCAAGGCGATCTGGCATGAAACCGTGAATGGTGAAGAGTACGCCTGGCCCGATACCCTGGTCGGTACGGACTCTCACACCACCATGATCAACGCGCTTGGCGTGCTGGGATGGGGAGTAGGGGGAATCGAAGCCGAAGCCGCCATGCTCGGTCAGCCTGTCTCAATGCTTATCCCGGATGTGGTGGGTTTCAAACTCACCGGCAAACTGCGGGCGGGCATTACGGCAACCGACCTCGTGTTGACCGTTACCCAGATGCTGCGTAAGCACGGCGTTGTCGGTAAATTCGTTGAATTTTACGGTGATGGCCTGGCCGATCTGCCGCTGGCAGACCGCGCGACCATCGCCAACATGGCACCGGAATATGGCGCAACCTGCGGATTCTTCCCGGTTGATGACGTCACGCTGAGCTACATGACCCTGACCGGACGCGATGCCGAACAGGTAGCGTTAGTGGAAGCCTATGCCAAAGCGCAGGGTCTGTGGCGCAACCCTGGCGATGAGCCGCGTTTTACCAGCACTCTTGCGCTGGATATGAATGAGGTGGAATCGAGTCTCGCAGGACCAAAACGTCCGCAGGATCGGGTGTCGCTGGGCGATGTGCCCGCCGCGTTTGATGCCAGCAATGAGCTGGAAGTGAATCAGGCGCAGAAACCCCATAAAATCGTTGAGTATACCGACAGTGATACCGGGCTGACGCATAAGCTGACCGATGGAGCGGTGGTGATCAGTGCGATTACCTCCTGTACTAACACCTCCAACCCCAGCGTCTTAATGGCGGCCGGTTTACTGGCGAAGAAAGCGGTCGAGCGGGGGCTGAAACGTCAGCCGTGGGTCAAAGCCTCGCTGGCACCCGGTTCTAAAGTGGTTTCAGACTACCTGGCCGTCGCGCAACTGACCTCTTATCTCGACGAGCTGGGCTTTAATCTGGTTGGTTATGGCTGCACCACCTGTATCGGTAACTCCGGCCCGCTGAAAGATGAGATCGAGTCTGCGATCAAAGCAGGCGACCTTACGGTGGGTGCTGTGCTGTCCGGCAACCGCAACTTTGAAGGCCGTATTCATCCGCTGATTAAAACCAACTGGCTGGCGTCGCCGCCGCTGGTGGTGGCCTATGCGCTGGCGGGTAACATGAAGATCAACCTGCAGACCGAGCCGCTGGGCCACGATCGTCAGGGCCAGCCGGTCTACCTGAAAGATATCTGGCCTTCACCGGAAGAGATCGCTACGGCCGTGCAGCAGGTCACCAGCGACATGTTCCACAAAGAGTACGCTGAAGTCTTCGACGGTACGCCAGAGTGGCAGGAGATTAAGGTGAGTGAAGCCGCGACTTACGACTGGGATGAGGGATCGACTTATATTCGTCTGTCGCCTTTCTTTGACGATATGGAGAAAGAGCCTAAGCCGGTGCAGGATATTCGCGGTGCGCGAGTGCTCGCCATGCTGGGCGACTCGGTCACCACTGACCATATCTCACCGGCGGGCAGCATCAAAGCGGAAAGTCCGGCCGGACGGTATCTGCTGTCACACGGCGTGGAGCGTACAGACTTTAACTCCTATGGTTCGCGTCGCGGTAACCATGAAGTGATGATGCGCGGTACGTTCGCCAACATCCGTATCCGCAATGAGATGGTACCCGGCGTGGAGGGCGGTTATACCCGACACTACCCAAGTGGCGAACAGCTGGCCATCTATGATGCGGCAATGAAATATCAGGCGGAAGGCGTGCCGCTGGCGGTCATCGCGGGTCTTGAGTATGGCTCTGGTTCAAGTCGCGACTGGGCGGCGAAAGGACCACGTCTGCAGGGGGTCAGGGTAGTAATTGCGGAATCTTTTGAGCGTATTCACCGCTCAAACCTGATTGGGATGGGCATCCTGCCACTGGAGTTTCCGCAGGGTGTGACCCGCAAAAGTCTGGGGCTGACCGGTGATGAGCGCATTGACGTGGAAAACCTTCAGGCACTGACGCCTGGCTGCAGCGTTAAAGTGACGCTGACCCGTGCTGACGGCAGTAAGGAAGAGCTGGACACTCGCTGTCGCATTGATACCGGTAATGAGCTTACCTATTACCGCAATGACGGCATCCTGCACTACGTTATCCGCAATATGCTGGACTGAAAAAAAGCCGGGGAAACCCGGCTTTTTTTATGTAGCTTACAACGTCTGTAATAAGAAGCTGTGAGACCGTGGCTGCACAGGGAGCACGGTCAGATCGGAAAGACGCAAAAGCCGTGATCCATGACATGCCCGGCCCGCGCAATTACGCACCTCATCCCTGAGGTGCGCCCGTACCGGGCCAACGCTTTGCGTTGTTCAAAAACGCTCCCGGCGTTTTTATCCGGGCGGCGGGACGCTTTCTTCTTCTGACCGTGCCCCCTGCGCGTTGAGCTAATCCGTTGCTTGAGGATTCTCTCAGATTGGGCTTCTTAAATGGTCAGATGCCAGTGAATCCCAGCTTATTTATGACTTCGGCAGCAGATGCCCCATCTTTTCCGCTTTCGTATCCAGATAGTGCGCATTCTTAGGATTACGTCCCACGACCAGCGGCACGCGTTCAACAATGTTGATCCCGGCTTCGCTGAGGATCTCCACTTTACGCGGGTTATTGGTCAGCAGACGCACTTCATTGACGCCCAGCAGTTTGAACATATCGGCGCACAGCGTGAAGTCGCGCTCATCGGCGGCAAAGCCCAGCTGATGATTCGCTTCTACCGTGTCATACCCTTTGTCCTGCAACGCATAGGCGCGGATCTTATTCAGCAGACCGATGTTACGGCCTTCCTGACGGTGATAGAGCAGTGCGCCGCGACCTTCTTCTGCGATGGCATTGAGGGCGGCTTCCAGCTGAAAACCACAGTCGCAACGCAGGCTGAAGAGTGCATCGCCGGTCAGGCATTCAGAGTGAACGCGCGCCAGTACCGGCTCGTTATCATTAATATCGCCAAAAACCAGTGCAACGTGGTCATGCCCGGTTGCCAGTTCTTCAAAACCAACCATCAGGAAATCTCCCCATGGCGTGGGCAGTTTGGCTTCTGCCACCCGTTTAAGCTGCATGTGACTCTCCAGAACCTTCAGAGGATGCACTATCATCATGATAGTGCACAGGCCAGTGTGGCCCGACAAACGTGCAATATTGTGCCACAACCCGCAAGCGGGCTGGTAATCTCTGATACCAATTGCAGTGATAAAGCACAATTATCCAATCGGCAACGGTTATGTTATTCTTTTTTAAGCTAAAGTTATGCAATTGATCTCTTTTGACGCCGGGATAAGGGAAGAGGATGTTTAAGATTTCACGTCGTACCACCTTTGGAATGCTGCTGCTGCTGATCATGCCGGTTGCGGTCTGGCTGAGCGGCTGGCGCTGGCAACCAGGCGAAAGCAATGCGCTGCTGAAAGGTCTCTTCTGGATGACCGAGACCGTCACCAACCCCTGGGGCATTGTTACCAGCGTCGTGCTGAGTGCCTGGATGCTCTGGTGCCTGCGCTTTCGGCTGAAGCCAGCCATCCTGCTGTTGCTGATCATGAACGCCACCATTCTGGCCGGGCAATACACCAAATCCTATATCAAAGAGCAGATTCAGGAGCCGCGTCCCTATGTGATCTGGCTGGAACAGCATCACGGGCTGGATGAAAAGACCTTCTACGAGATGAAGCGCAAACAGCGTGGCGAGATGGTAACCTCACTGATTGCCGATGAGACGCAGATCCCAGGCTGGCTGAAACGGCACTGGGCGTTTGAAACCGGTTTCGCGTTCCCGTCGGGACATACTATGTTTGCCGCCAGCTGGGCGCTGCTGGCATTGGGTCTGCTCTGGCCGCGTCGGCACTATAAAACCGTGGTGGTGATCTTTCTGTGGGCCACCGGCGTAATGGCGAGTCGTCTGCTGCTGGGCATGCACTGGCCACGGGATCTGGCGATGGCAACCATACTCTCCTGGCTACTGGTCACCATTGCCACCTGGCTGGCGCAGCGATTCTGTGGCCCGCTGACGCTGCCGCCGGAAGAGCAAAAAGAGGTGGCGCAGCGGGAGCCCTGATTGTAATTCACCCGTAAGACCCCATATTATTAGACGGGCTTGCGTAAAAGCGACCCGCCCGATGCTGCTGGGAGCAGCATTTTTGCTGGAGTTTTGGCATAATTCTACCCGACAACCTCACAACAGGATGCACTGTGAAATATTTGCTGATTTTTTTAGTGGTACTGGTCATTTTCATTATTTCCGTCACCCTGGGTGCGCATAACGATCAGGTCATTACTTTTAACTATCTGCTGGCGCAGGGTGAGTTCAGCATCTCGACCTTACTGGCATCCCTGTTTGGCGCAGGTTTCGTGCTTGGCTGGATCATCTGCGGTCTGTTCTGGTTACGGACCCGCGTCTCCCTGGCGAATGCCAACCGGAAAATTAAGCGTATGCAGACCCAAATCGAGCAGAGTACTGCCCTGGCGACCACGCCATCTTCTCCGGCTGGCCGGGAATAATCCCTGATGCATGAATTGCTGTTTCTGTTACTGCCGGTGGCGGCAGCGTATGGCTGGTATATGGGCCGTCGCAGCGCGCATCAGGATAAGCAACAGGAAGCCAACCGACTGTCACGTGAATATGTCGCTGGCGTAAACTTCCTGCTCTCCAATCAGCAGGACAAAGCGGTCGACCTCTTCCTTGAGATGCTGAAAGAGGACAGCGGCACGGTTGAAGCACACCTGACGCTGGGCAATCTGTTCCGTTCGCGCGGGGAAGTCGACCGCGCTATCCGCATCCATCAGGCTTTAATGGAAAGCGCCTCCCTGAACTATGAGCAGCGACTGCTCGCCGTACAGCAACTGGGCCGCGACTATATGGCGGCGGGCTTATATGACCGCGCGGAAGACATGTTTAAGCAGCTCACCGATGAAACTGACTTTCGGGTGGGTGCGCTGCAGCAGCTGCTGCTGATCCACCAGGCAACCAGCGACTGGCAGCAGGCGATTGAGGTTGCGGAACGGCTGGTTAAGCTTGGCAAAGAGAAGCAGAAAGGCGAAATAGCCCATTTCTACTGCGAGCTGGCTCTGCAGGCGATGAGCAGCGACGATCTCGATCGTGCTATGAGCCTGCTGAAGAAAGGGGAGTCGGCCGATCGCAACAGCGCACGTATCTCGATCATGATGGGCCGTATCCTGATGGAAAAAGGCGATTACGCTAAAGCGGTGGGCCATCTGCAGCGGGTGCTGGACCAGGATAAAGAGCTGGTGAGTGAAACGCTGGGGATGCTGGAGACCTGTTTCCAGCAGCTCAATCAGCCCGACGCCTGGTCAGAGTTTCTTCATCGCTGTGTTGAAGAGAACACCGGCGCGGCTGCGGAGCTCTATCTGTCTGACATCCTTGAGCAGCAGCAAGGGCCCGAAGCGGCCCAGAATTACATCAGCCGTCAGCTGCAACGTCATCCTACCATGCGTGTGTTCCACCGCCTGATGGATTTAAATCTGCATGAAGCGGAAGATGGCCGGGCGAAAGAGAGCCTGATGGTGTTGCGTGACATGGTCGGCGAACAGATCCGCACCAAGCCGCGCTATCGCTGCCAGAAGTGCGGCTTTACCGCCCACGCACTCTACTGGCATTGCCCATCCTGCCGCACCTGGTCTTCGGTTAAGCCTATCCGCGGCCTCGACGGCCAGTAAACCGGCCGTTACAGCTGCACTGTTAATAGCCCATTGTAGTTACAACATACTAGAGAGCAGGTTAGCTTACAGACCTCAGCGACAGTGCATAATTTGCCAGGCAGGAGGGCAATGGCGATTGTGATGGTCAGACACCGCAGGTAGAATGCTTGCCGTTTGTCTATTGCGCCTGCGGGCGCCTGTTGCAGAGGAAATGCCATGCCTTCACCCCACAACGTGACCGCTTCGCCGATTCTGGTAGCGCTGGATTATCATGACCTCGACAGCGCACTGCGTTTCGTCGACCAGATCGATCCCCGCAGTTGCCGCCTTAAAGTAGGCAAAGAGATGTTTACGCTATTTGGCCCCTCGCTGGTTAACACTCTGCAGCAGCGCGGCTTTGAAATCTTCCTCGATCTTAAATTCCACGATATTCCCAACACCACCGCTCATGCCGTGGCGGCCGCTGCCGATCTCGGGGTCTGGATGGTCAACGTCCATGCCAGTGGCGGGGCACGGATGATGAACGCGGCGCGTGAAGCGCTGCTTCCCTTTGGTAAAGAAGCGCCCCTGCTCATTGCGGTGACTGTACTGACCAGTATGGATGCAGAGGATCTCAAAGGGCTGGGCATTACGCTTTCGCCTGCCGAACAGGCAGAGCGACTGGCGAAGCTGACACTGTCGTGCGGGCTGGATGGTGTGGTCTGTTCCGCCCATGAGGCTGTCCGCTTCAAACAGGTTTTAGGTCAGGAGTTTGCGCTGGTCACGCCGGGGATTCGCCCGGCAGGCAGTGATGCAGGCGATCAGCGTCGCATCATGACACCTGAGCAGGCGAAGCAGGCGGGCGTGGACTATATGGTTATCGGGCGTCCGATCACCCAATCCGCCGATCCTGCCGCTACCCTGCAGGCGATCCTGCACAGTCTGGAGACACAATAATGGCGAAGGATAATCCACTGGTTTACTCAACCGACAGCGGACGCATTACCCAGCCGGAGCCAGCGAAGGAGCGGCCAAAAGGGGATGGTGTTGTGCGCATCCAGCGCCAGACCAGTGGCCGCAAGGGAAAAGGCGTCTGCCTGATTACCGGTATCGACCTGGACGACGCGGCATTGACGCTGCTGGCGGCCGAACTCAAAAAGAAGTGCGGCTGCGGGGGTTCGGTGAAAAAGGGCGTTATCGAGATTCAGGGGGATAAGCGCGATTTACTGAAAAGCCTGCTGGAAGCCAAAGGCATGAAGGTCAAACTGGCGGGTGGCTGAAAAAAAATCGGGCTACCGAAGTAGCCCGATTGTTGTGTAGATGCTTAGCGTAGCCGATTATTCTTTTAATAAGGTCTTTAGTGGACCTGATGACCGATAATACCACCGACAGCGGCGCCACCGACTGTGCCGAGTGCGCTACCATTGGTCAATACTGAACCCCCAATCGCACCCGCGCCCGCGCCAATAGCGGTGTTGCGGTCACGTTTAGACCAGTTAGAACAGCCGCTCAGTGCAACAGCTAACGTAGTCGCCAGTACAACGGCAGTGATTCGTTTCATTGTTGTTGTCATACACTTCTCCTTTGATGTGCTCACAGAGGCAACACTCTTAGTATAGCTCCGATATTTCCTCAGCCCGCTTGTGTCGCATCATTGCCGCATCCGTGTCGGCATGGAAATGTGATCACCATGGACAAACCGTTTGTAGCGGGAGAGTCGCAATGTAAACCCGACAGGGCCACGCATTGCCTGAGAGGATTCTAAGCGTTCTGGTTAAATTCCGAAGATAGAAAATTCTGAAATCACGACACATTTTTGCATTCACAGCCATTCCTTCTGCGTTTATAGCCATTTGCTCCATAACTCTTTCGCGTCTGACTCCGCAAAATTCAGGGACGATTGTCAGCAGGAGAAAATAGATGCTGGAACACCTGAAACAACAGGTTCTGGAAGCGAATCTGGATCTACCCAAATACAACCTGGTGACCTTCACCTGGGGCAATGTCAGCGCTGTTGATCGCGAACAGGGTTTGCTGGTGATTAAACCTTCCGGCGTGCGCTATGAAGTGATGAAGCGCGACGACATGGTCGTGGTCGATCTGGCGAGTGGCGACGTGGTGGAAGGGGATAAACGCCCCTCCTCGGACACGGCGACGCACCGCGCGCTTTACCTCGCCTGGCCGGAGGTGGGTGGCATTGTCCATACCCATTCGCGGCATGCGACCATCTGGGCCCAGGCAGGACGACCGATTCCTGCCTGGGGAACCACCCACGCCGATGACTTCTATGGTGAGATCCCCTGTACCCGGTCGATGCGCAATGAAGAGATTCAGCACGACTACGAGTGGAACACTGGTGAGGTAATTATCGAGACTTTTGCGCAACGTGGGTTGTCTCCTTCGGCGATCCCGGCGGTACTGGTCAACTCTCATGGCCCGTTTGCCTGGGGGAAAGACGCTCATGCTGCGGTGCACAGCGCGGTTGTGCTGGAGGAGGTGGCGTATATGGGCCTGTTCAGCCAGCAGCTGACCGCTAATCTGCCGCCGATTAACCAGACACTGCTTGACCTGCACTACCTGCGAAAGCATGGCGAGAACGCCTGGTACGGGCAAAAATAGCGAGCGGGACGCCACGGCGTCCCGTTTTTTTTAGTCTCATCTGAGACTGGTATGGCGATCTCCATCATATTTATCAAAACAACAGGTCATTAAAAATAAAACAGCGTTTCATTTTATCGAGGCGATCACTGTTTTGATTACCTCAAGTCACTACTTTGCTTGCATCGCCTTCGGGCACTTCCTGCTCCATCCTCTGGCATAGCAAAGGTGACATCCATATGCATATCAAACGTGCTATAGACAAAATTCCGGGCGGTATGATGCTCATTCCGCTCTTTATCGGCGCACTCTGTCATACGTTTTCTCCAGGCGCCGGGAAATATTTCGGTTCTTTCACCAACGGCCTGATGACCGGCACGGTACCCATTCTGGCCGTCTGGTTTTTCTGTATGGGCGCGTCGATTAAACTCAGCGCCACCGTGACGGTACTGCGTAAATCGGGCACGCTGGTGCTTACCAAGATTGCCGTCGCCTGGGTTGTGGCTGCCATCGCCTCTCGGGTGATGCCGGAGAATGGCGTAGAAGTGGGGATGTTTGCCGGGTTATCGACGCTGGCGCTGGTGGCTGCCATGGATATGACCAATGGCGGCCTTTATGCCTCGATCATGCAGCAATATGGTTCCAAAGAGGAGGCCGGTGCGTTTGTGCTGATGTCTCTGGAGTCCGGGCCATTAATGACCATGGTTATCCTGGGCACCGCCGGCATCGCCTCATTCGAGCCGCACGTGTTTGTGGGGGCGGTCCTGCCGTTTATTGTGGGATTTGCATTAGGGAATCTTGATCCGGAGCTGCGCGACTTCTTCGGAAAAGCGGTCCATACGCTGATTCCTTTCTTCGCCTTTGCTCTGGGTAACACCATTAACCTGGGTGTCATTGCGGAAACCGGACTGCTGGGCATCATGCTGGGCGTGTCGGTGATCGTTATTACCGGTATCCCACTCATTCTGACCGATCGGCTGATTGGGGGCGGGGATGGCACGGCTGGCATAGCTGCATCCAGTACGGCAGGCGCAGCGGTGGCGACACCGGTGCTGATTGCCGAGATGCTGCCGCAGTTTAAACCGATTGCCCCTGCTGCCACGGCGCTGGTGGCAACGTCCGTGATTGTGACCTCCGTGCTGGTGCCGATCATCACGGCCATCTATTCAAAACGTGTTAAGCGTCTTCATGTTGCCGTGGAGCAGCGTGCCGCTATTAAGTAACCCGCCTAATCAATCCCCGACGCGCGAGTCGGGGATCACTCTGGATTTTGTGTTGTAAATCAATCTCTCATTTGGTCTGGCCTCACTCTGCATTACGCTGATGTGGCGTATTTAACGCATCAAATATAAACAGAGGATGAGACAATGACAGTTATTAACCAAGCAACGTGCAGATTATTTACCGAAGTCGGCAACACCACGCAGTTAGTCGCCTATTACGAAGAAGGGCGTCGTACTATGTGGATGATGTTGCGTGCACAGCCCCGTCCGAGCTTCAACCATGAACTGATTGAGGAGATCATGAATCTGAGCTACGCCGCTCAGCGTTCCGGTCTGCCGATCGACTTCTGGGTTACCGGCTCTCTGGTGCCACAGATGTTTAACGCCGGTGGCGATCTGCGCTTCTTTGTCGAGTGCATTCGCAATAACCGCCGTGAGGCGCTGCGGGCCTATGCCCGTGCCTGCGTTGACTGCATCCATTCGGCAGCACGGGGGTTTGATACCGGCGCGGTGACGCTGGCGATGATTGAGGGCAGTGCCTTAGGCGGCGGATTCGAAGCGGCGCTGGCGCATCACTTCATTCTGGCGCAGAACAACGCGCGGATGGGCTTTCCGGAAATTGCTTTTAACCTCTTTCCCGGCATGGGCGGCTACTCACTGGTCGCGCGTCGTTCCGGCATGAAACTGGCAGAGGAGTTAATTTGTGAAGGGGAGTCCCACAGCGCAGAGTGGTATGAAACGCGCGGACTGGTGGATAAAGTCTTCCAGCCTGGCGACAGTTACCGCGCCACCCGCACCTTTATCGATACGTTACGTCCTAAACTCAATGGCGTGCGGGCTATGCTGAAAGCGCGTCAGCGCGTGCTGCAATTGTCACGCGCTGAGCTGATGGATATTACCGAAGATTGGGTCGATTACGCCTTTACCATCGAACCTAAAGACATTGCTTACATGGAACGCCTGGTTCAGTTACAAAACCGCCACAGCGCATCACTGCGTAAAGCGGGTTAATCTGAATTAGCGTTAAACGCGGGCAGGATGCTTAGCCAGCCAATGCCCAAACTGTTCCGCGGGCATTGGTTTTGCGTAGTAGTAGCCCTGACGCCCATCGACACCACTGTTAAGGACAAACTTCTCTTCATCCGGGGTCTCAATACCCTCTGCAATCACCTGCAAATCGAGCGCCTTGGCGACGGCGACAATAGCTCGTACCAGCGATTGTGAGACGGGCTGTTTATTAATATCGCGGATAAAGCTTTGGTCGAGCTTGATGGCATTGATCGGCACTCGTGCGAGCTGAGAAAGCGATGAGTAACCCGTGCCGAAGTCATCCAGATGAACCTGTGCGCCCAGCTCCTGAAACTGCTTCATCAGCCGCAGGGCTTCAGCTTCATTCTCTATCAGGCAGCTTTCTGTGAGCTCAATATCGATAGGACAGTCGGTGATATTCGCCTCATGCAGTGCCTGTTTCAGGTCAGTATAGATGCTTTGATCAATCAGCTGACGTGCCGACACGTTGACGGCGACGCGCAGAAAAATGCCCTGCTGGCGCCAGACGATAATCTGTTTCAGCACATTGAGCATGACCCAGCGTCCCAGCGGCACAATCAGTCCCGACTCTTCGGCGTAGGGAATGAAATCAGCAGGGGAGACCAGGCCGCGCTCGGGTGAGTTCCAGCGTACCAGCGCTTCGGCGCTGCGGACTTCACCATCACTGTCGATTTTCGGCTGGTAATGCACCAGCAGGTGATCCAGCTCCAGCGCTTTACGCAGATTGGTGTCCAGCCACAGGTACTCAAAGACACGCTGGTTCATCTCTGCCGCGAAGACACAGAACTTGCCACGACCGTTCTCTTTGGCGTGATACATCGCGGTGTCAGCATTGCGAATAAGGCTCTCGCGATCTTCACCGTGCAGCGGCGCGAAAGCGATCCCGATAGAGCAGCCGCTGTACACTTCGATTAGTCCGATACGGAAAGGCTGACGCAGGCGCTCAAGAATGCGGGAGGACATCGCCTCCAGCGCAGCCTGGCTGGTGTGCTCAGCCAGCACCACAAACTCATCGCCACCCAGCCGGCCCAGAGTCTGGTCTTTACCCAGACAGCTAAGAATCGCCAGTGAAACCGCCTGCAGTAACTGATCGCCGAACATATGACCGTAGGCGTCGTTCACTTTTTTGAAATTATCGAGATCGAGGTAGACCACGCCGGTCTCATCGCGCTCAGATCGCTCCAGCGCCAGGCTAATCTGTTGATGAATTGCGTTGCGATTAGGCAAACCGGTCACCGTATCGGTGTTTGCCAGCACCCGGAGGCGTTCCTGGGCGCGTCGCTCCTCGGTTATGTCGGTGCCAGAACAGATGAGGAAAATTTCATTTTTGCCACTGCCGCTGTGAACAAACTTATTACGAAACAGAAACAGTCGCTGACCTTTTTTGGTTTTAACCCAGCGCTCCACCTCATAGGAGTTGCCGTCACGGAAGAAGCCCGCAATGTTGCGTCGTGACTGAGAGGCCTCCTGTTTGGTCATAAAGAGCTGAAAGACGTTACGGCCGATAACCTCATGCTCATTCAGACCGGTGTATTCTTCACTAAGACGGTTAAAACGCTGAATATTGCCGCGCTGATCGAGGATCACAATCACCGAGTTGGCTTCAGAAACCACCTGTTCGGCGAATGAAAGACCCAGGGTTAAGTCGCGGGCGACCGCTGAGGTATCGCCCCAGGCAGAAGCGGTTCCTGCCCAGGTCGCCTGGTTCACTTTGCGTCCGACAAAATGCATCGGAACATCAATGCCCTGCAGCGTCATGGTCAGATTAATGCTTGAAGTGATGACCGGCATCGCGCGTATCATGGCTGCCTGGCCGGGGGTTAACGGCAGGGCGATATTAGTTTGTGACGACTCATCTTCGGCTAAATGCAACGCATCGCTGTCCGCGGTCAGACGCCAATGAGGGCTGGTTGTACCGAAAAGGGTGTACAACAACGTTTGCCCTTGTTCATCGGTCATGGAAACTTCCTCCGGGAAGTGCTCTGCAGGCGTTATCTCATTATTTTAGCAACAGTATTCATCATCTGACGCCAGCACAAGATGCAAACCGAATATATTTTCCCATCCAGATAAGAATGGCACAAAAAAGCCCCGACATTGCGGGGCTGTTTAGTGCGGTCAGCAGGGACATTTACCCAGTTTGCCTGCCTGGCTGGGGAAGCGGGCATCCAGACAGTAACGGTGGAAATCGCGCTCATTCATCGGCGGCTGATCGGGATGATGGAGTCGCATATGCTGCAGATATTTTTGATAATCCTGCACCCCGACCATTAAGCGAAAACATTGTTGCAGGCCGCGCCAGAATCCCCGCCAGCTGAATGTCTGTGGCTGTGGGGAGGCGGCAGGCTGGCAGCGGATAATCTGCCACTCTCCCTGCGGACGCCGGGACTGATGAATAGCATCAGACATGACGCACCTCCTTGTTGCGCAGCGTCACAACGGACTCATGCGTAGTAGGAAGATCGCTGCGCAGCGCCCGGCGAATGACAAAGAACGCAGAGATGAGCATCGTGACCGCCACCAGCATAAAGAAGGCGCACAGGGCCGCGTTAATCTGATTGCTGAAGACGATGGTCTGCATATCCGCCACGCTTTTTGCCGGGGCGATGATCACGCCTTCATCCAGCCCTTTGCGGAACTTATTCGCCTGCGCCAGGAAGCCAATCGACGGTTTTTCATGGAAGATTTTCTGCCAGCCGGCAGTCATCGAGGTGATAAACAGCCAGACAGTTGGCAGGATAGTCACCCAGGCGTAACGCTGCTTTTTCATTTTAAACAGCACCACGGTGCCGAGGATCAGCGCCATGGACGCCAGCATCTGATTGCCGATACCAAACAGCGGCCACAGAGTGTTAATGCCGCCGAGCGGATCGACCACGCCCTGATAGACAAAGAAGCCCCAGCCCGCGACCGCCACGGTCGTGCCGGCCATATTGCCCAGCCAGGAGCGGTTATTCGCCATAGAAGGCACCACGGTGCCTGCCAGATCCTGCACCATAAAGCGGCAGGCGCGGGTACCGGCATCGACCGCCGTCAGAATGAACAGCGCTTCAAACAGAATGGCGAAGTGATACCAGAACGCCATCATCGCCCGGCTGTTAAAGATCTCGGTAATGATGTGGGCCATCCCCACCGCGAAGGTTGGCGCGCCGCCTGCGCGGGACAGGATCGAGCCTTCACCCACGTCACGGGCGATGCCGCTCAGCATTTCCGGCGTGACGACAAAGCCCCAGCCGTTGATCACCTGAGAGGCGCTTTCAACGGTGGTACCAATCAGCGCAGCCGGGGAGTTCATGGCAAAGTAGACGCCCGGATCGAGCACTGAGGCACAAATCAGCGCCATGATCGCCACAAAGGATTCC
This sequence comes from Pantoea sp. EKM20T, assembly GCF_011800485.1. Lineage (NCBI taxonomy): Bacteria > Pseudomonadati > Pseudomonadota > Gammaproteobacteria > Enterobacterales > Erwiniaceae > Pantoea > Pantoea sp. EKM20T. Next base: position 537,128 of record NZ_JAALFW010000002.1, read on the forward strand.
ATCAGCATCGCGCCATAGCCAATAAAGCGGATATGACTTTCCCGCTCCACCAGTTTTGGCGTGGTGCCGCTGGAGACCAGCGCATGGAAGCCGGAGATGGCGCCGCAGGCAATAGTAATAAACAGGAACGGGAACATCGCGCCGGAGAAGACCGGGCCGGTACCGTCGATAAATTTGGTGACCGCCGGCATTTTCATCTCTGGCATGGCAAAGACAATCCCCACCGCCAGCCCGACAATCACGCCGATTTTAAGAAAGGTCGAAAGGTAGTCACGCGGAGCCAGCAGCAGCCAGACCGGCAGCACGGAGGCAATAAAGCCGTAGATCACCAGCACCCAGGTCAGTGAGGTGCCTTTCAGGGTAAAGAAGGGCCCCCAGTAAGGATGCTGGGCTACGTCACCACCATAGATAATCGCCGCCATCATCAGCACAAAGCCAATCAGTGAAACTTCGGCGATTTTACCGGGCCGGATAAAGCGCATGTAGACGCCCATAAACAGCGCAATCGGAATGGTGGCCGCGATGGTAAACAGTCCCCACGGACTGTTCGCCAGCGCCTTGACCACCACCAGCGCCAGCGCCGACAGGATAATGATCATGACGCCCAGCGCGCCGAGCATGGTCACCACACCGGCAAACGCACCCAGCTCCTGCCGCGCCATCTCGCCCAGTGAACGGCCATCACGACGGGTTGAGATAAACAGGATCAGGAAATCCTGTACCGCACCCGCCAGCATCACCCCGACCAGGATCCAGATGGTGCCAGGCAGAAAGCCCATCTGCGCCGCCAGAATCGGACCCACCAGCGGGCCGGCACCGGCAATAGCCGCAAAGTGGTGACCAAACAGCACCCATTTATTGGTCGGGACATAATCGAGCCCGTCGCTCAGCCGCTCGGCAGGCGTCATCCGGCGGTCGTCCAGTTCGAAAATATTGCGGGCGATAAACAGGCTGTAGAAGCGATAAGCGATGCTGTAACAGGCGACAGCGGCTATCACCAGCCAGACTGCGTTGACGTGTTCGCCGCGGCTGAGGGCCAGCATGGCGAAAGCGCCCGCGCCGATTAACGCCACCACTAACCAGATCGCACTGGTTTTGACGTTTTTCATGACTAACTCCTTGTGAGGACCGAGAGGAAAGCGATCGAAAACAACGAGTCAAACTTAATGTAATGGAATGTAAGTGAAAGTTAATCAGTGGAGAAGTGTGAAGCGGGGTACAAATTTAACTTTTTTGCAAGGCGGGCGGGGTGGAAACAGACGGGATAACCGGAGTTATCCCGCCCGATTGACTGCTCAGTACGTCACTACTCAGACGGCGGGACGCGCCACGACGCTGCGGGTTTCCATGCGGACTTCGGCGATGGTGACATCAATCACATCGGTCACACGGTAAACCACTTCGCCTTTGATCTGAACGCTGCCATTTTCCTGGCTGCAGACCAGCTCATCACGCACCGCGTGAATGAACGGCGCCGGGATAAAGGCGACTGCGCCAAACTCCAGCAGGCGAACACGCATGCCACCACGTGACACATCGATAATTTCGGCGCTGAAGCGACGGTCGGTTGCCGCAAACGGCGCCAGATAACGGGCGTAGAGCCAGTCGCCAACATCACGTTCCGCCATGCGGTTCAGGCGGCGGCGCTCACTCATCGTCACCGTCAGCGCATCATCCGGACGAGCGATCTGCTCACCGCGAATAATCGCTTTCAGCAGACGATGGTTGACCATGTCGCCGAACTTACGAATCGGTGAGGTCCATGTGGCGTAAGCCTCAAGTCCCAGGCCAAAGTGCGGGCCAGGCTCGGTGCTGATCTCAGCGAAGGTCTGGAAGCGACGGATCCGGCTGTCGAGGAACTGGGTCGGCTGGGCATCAAGCTCACGACGCAGCACGCGGAAACCTTCCAGCGTGGTGATCGCCTGCGCATCCACGGTAATACCATGGTTGGCCAGCACGGCCGCGGCCTGTTCAGCATTGGTGGCATCGAAACCGGCATGGACGTTGTAGATACCAAAACCGAGACGGTCACGCAGCACTTTCGCCGCGCAGACGTTGGCCAGAATCATAGACTCTTCAACAATGCGGTTAGCGATGCGGCGCGGTTCAGCCACGATCTCCAGCACTTCACCTTTTTCACCCAGCAGGAAGCGGTAATCCGGGCGATCTTTAAACACCAGCGCGTGGGTCTGACGCCACTCGCTACGCGCCAGGCAGAGGCGATGCAGCAGGCGAATCTGTTCAGCAATCGCCTCACTTTCCGGCTGCCATGAGCCGCTGTTTTCCAGCCAGTCAGAGACGTCGTCATACGCCAGCTTGGCTTTGGATTCGATCCAGGCGGCAAAGAACTCAACGTCATCACCTAAGTTGCCATCGGCTGCCACGGTCACGCGGCAGGCCAGGGCCGGACGGCGCACATTCGGACGCAGCGAGCAGACATCATCAGAGAGTTCGCGCGGCAGCATCGGGATGTTAAAGCCCGGCAGGTAGTTGGTAAACGCACGCTGCGCCGCCAGCTTATCGAGCTGACTGCCTTCCGGCACATAGGCGGTAGGGTCGGCGATAGCGATGGTCAGACGCAGGGCGCCATCGTCCAGGGCTTCCACAAAGAGCGCATCATCCATATCCTGGGTGCTGGCGCTGTCGATGGTAACGAAATCCAGCGCGGTCAGATCTTCACGCGTCAGATTTTCATCCAGCATCTCGCCAAAACTGACATCGGGCGCTTCACGCTCAAGGTTATGACGCGACAGCGTCACCCACCACGGCGCCAGATGGTCATCAGCTTTGACAATAAAATCGGTGAGTTCGGCATAAAAGCCGCGATCGCCTTTCAGCGGATGGCGACGCATCTCCGCCACGGCCCAGTCACCATTTTCAAACTCATGGCTGACATCGCGCGCAGGGCGACACTGGATCGCATCCTTCAGCAGGGGATGATCCGGCACAATCGACAGGCGATCGTCTTTCTTCTGAACCCGGCCAACAAAGCGGCTCAGGAACGGCTCAACCAGGGTTTCCGGCTCAGCGCTTTCGCGATCTTTATCGCTGTGGATCACGGCGGTGATGCGATCGCCGTGCATCACTTTCTTCATCTGCGGTGGCGGAATGAAGTAGCTTTTTTGCGCATCGACTTCCAGAAAGCCGAAGCCTTTTTCAGTGCCTTTTACGACGCCTTCAGCACGAGGCGTTTGCGAATGGAGCTTCTCTTTCAGCTGCGCGAGCAGCGGGTTATCCTGGAACATAATTTTTACGTTTCGTTGGCTGATTGCGGCTGACAGTTTTACGCGAATCGACGTCGCGCGGCAAGGCAAAAAGCCGGACGAGCCGGCTTTTTAGGGGGGAGTGAAAGGGCTGTCAGGCGATGCGCTGATCGGCCAGTGCCTCAGAGAGTTCCAGCTTCACCGGCACCGATTTAGAGGTCGGTGTGCCACTGTCATCACCAAAGCTGTTCAGCGGCACCAGCGGGTTGGTTTCCGGATAATAGGCCGCCAGGTTACCGCGCGGAATATTGTAGGGAACCAGTTTGAATCCGCTGACGCGACGGGTAATGCCATCATTCCACAGCGTTTCGATATCGACATTTTGGCCTTCGGTAAAGCCCAGGTCTGCCATATCGTCCGGGTTGATGAACACCACTTCACGCTGACCAAACACGCCACGGTAACGGTCATCAAGGCCGTAAATGGTGGTGTTGTACTGGTCGTGCGAACGCAGCGTCTGCAGGGTAAAAGGCACGTCCTGATCAAGATTCGGGAACAGTGAGGTCGGCAGCGCTGAGGCGTTGAACTCCGCTTTCTGGCTCGGGGTGTTGAAGCGCAACTCGGCTGCTGCGTTGCCCAGATAGAAACCGCCCGGGATATCACATTTGGCGTTAAAGTCGGCAAAGCCCGGGATCGTCGCGGCGATGTGCTCACGGATCAGGTTGTAATCACCCGCCAGCTCGCGCCATTTCACTTTTTCATCACCCAGCACCGCCTCGGCGATACCGGCAACAATCCAGGTCTCTGAACGCTGCGTTTCCGCCAGCGGAATACCGATCCCTTCAGAGGCGTGCACCATGCTGAAGGAGTCTTCCACGGTAATAAACTGATTGCCGGTGGCCTGCAGATCGCGCTCGGTGCGGCCCAGCGTCGGCAGAATCAGCCCATCGTGACCCGGCACCAGATGGCTGCGGTTCAGTTTGGTGCTGATATGCACGGTCAGACCACAGCGTGACATCGCCTCTTCGGTGCGCGGTGAGTCGGGTGCGGCGGCCGCCAGGTTGCCACCCAGCGCGATCAGCACTTTCACTTCATCACGCAGCATGGCGTTCAGCGCTTCCACGGTGTTGTGGCCTGCCGCACGCGGGGGCTCGAAATTGAAATGATTCCCCAGCGCATCCAGGAAGGCTTTCGCCGGTTTCTCATCGATGCCCATGGTGCGGTTGCCCTGCACATTACTGTGACCGCGAACCGGGCAGAGGCCTGCGCCTTTTTTGCCCAGCTGGCCAAACAGCAACTGCAGGTTGGTGATCTCGCGCACCGTGTCGACAGAGTGTTTGTGCTGGGTGATGCCCATCGCCCAGGTACAGATCACCCGGTCAGCGCTCTGGTAGATCGCCGCGGCTTCACGGATCTGCGCCTGCGTCAGGCCCGACTGCGCCACAATCTGCATCCAGCTGGTGTTATCCACGGCGTCGAGATACGCCTCAATGCCGTTGGTTTTGGCATTGATAAAGGTCTGATCGAACAGGCCGCTTTCGCCAGCCGCCAGACGCGCGCGATGGGTTTCCAGCAGGGATTTCACCATGCCGCGCACCGCTGCCATATCACCGCCCAGGTTCGGCTGGTAATAGGAGGAGCTGATGTTGCCCGCTTTCGAGGTCACCACTTCCAGTGGTTTCTGCGGATCGGCAAAACGTTCCAGACCGCGTTCGCGCAGGGTATTAAAGGTGACGATTTTCGCACCATGATCGGCAGCGTGACGCAGGCTGTGCAGCATACGCGGATGGTTAGTGCCGGGATTCTGACCGAAGACAAAAATGGCATCTGCGTGGTCGAAATCATCCAGACGAATGGTGCCTTTACCGACGCCAATGCTGCGCTTCAGGCCGGTGCCGCTGGCTTCGTGGCACATATTGGAGCAGTCAGGGAAGTTATTGGTCCCCATCAGGCGACCAAACAGCTGATAGAGCCAGGAGGCTTCATTGCTGGCGCGACCGGAGGTGTAAAGCTCCATCTGATCCGGATGATCCATCGCCTTGATGTGCTGCGCGATCAGCGCAAACGCATCATCCCAGCTGATGGGCTCGTAGTGATCGGTTTCCGCGTTGTAGCGCAGCGGATGGGTCAGACGTCCCTGATACTCCAGGAAGTAGTCACTCTGGGTATAGAGCGTGGTTACGCTGTGTTTAGCGAAAAAGTCGGTGTCGACCATCCGGCGTGTCGCTTCCCAGGTCACCGCTTTGGCGCCGTTCTCGCAGAAGCTGAAGGTACTTTTATTGTCATCACCCCAGGCGCAGCCCGGACAGTCAAAACCGCGCGCTTTGTTCATGCGCATCAGGTTGCGCATATTTTTCAGGGCCGCTTTGCTGTCAAGAACGAAACGCGTGGTGGCTTCCAGTGAACCCCAGCCGCCCGCTGCCGCGCGATAGGGTTTGATTTGGCGTTTAAATTTCATATTGAGTGCAGGCTTTTTATAGTAGGAATTATTGTTTGGTGTTTGTTATCAGGTTATATCCTGATGGTGAAAGGAAGTCTGCAGCTATCCTCATACCTTGTCTAATTGATTGACTTAATGGTGCGATAGCTGGCGTTTATCGTGCATAAGCCAGAAATGTGATGATGGTCAGATTTTACCCGCCTTTAACCTGCTGATAACGGGAGTTCTCCCGACAACAGGCTAATACTTGCTGTTCACAATCAGAGAGGGCACGACTCCATGAAACAGCTGACCAGCCAGATTCATGCATTTGGCAAAGCGTTGATGATGCCAATCTCCGTCATCGCTGCCGCAGGTATCTTCCTTGGGCTGGCGGCGGCCATGCAGAACCCGGCGGTCACCGGCGATGCCTTTGCGCAGATGCAGGTGCCGCAGTTAATAATCGGCTTTATTCGCAAGGTTGCCGGAGCGCTATTCGCTAATCTGCCGGTCTTCTTTGCGGTAGCGAGTGCCATCGGACTGGCGAAAGCGGAAAAACCTACCGCCGCATTTGCCGCGGTGATTGGCTATATCGTGATGAACGTTGGTATCAGCGCGACGCTGGCGGCCAAGGGGATCACCGCCGCCACCACCACACCTGCAGCCCTGCAGCAGGCGGGGATGGATCAGACCTCCGCCATGATGACCTCGGCGGAATATATCAACATGCTGGGCGTCTTTACCTACAACATGAGCGTACTGGGCGGGGTGATTGCCGGACTGGTAACGGTGGCGCTGCACAATCGCTTTTATACCCAGCAACTGCCTACCGCGATCAGCTTCTTTGGCGGACGGCGTTTTGTGCCGATCGTGACCGTGGTCTGTCTGCCACTGATTGGGGTCTTGCTGGCGCTGGTCTGGCCGACCATTGGCGACGGTATCGCCTGGATTGGACAGATGATTGGCAAAAGCGGGCAGTATGGCGCTTTTCTGCTGGGAGCCTTTGAGCGCATCCTGATCCCCACCGGCCTGCATCATATCCTCAACGAAACCGTGCGTTTCACGCCTATTGGCGGCATGGCGGTGGTCGATGGCCAGACCGTGGTTGGCGCACTGAACATCTTCAACGCGTCACTGACTCATCCGGGATCGATCCCCGATGAGACGCTGCGCACCGCCACGCAGTTTCTGGCGCAGGGCAAGATTCCTGTCATGATGTTCGGCCTGCCCGCCGCGGCGCTGGCGATCTATCACACCGCCCGACCCGAGCATAAACAGCGGGTCAAAGCACTGGTCATGGCGGGGGCGCTGACCTCCTTCACCACCGGCATCACCGAACCGCTGGAGTTCTGCTTTATCTTTGTCTCGCCGGTGCTCTATCTGCTACACGCTTTCCTGACCGGCCTGTCGTTTATGCTGATGTCGATGCTGCATCTGATGATTGGCAACGTGCAGGGCGGTGTTATCGACCTGGTGGTGTTCGGCATGCTGGGCGGGGCAAAAACCCACTGGTGGTGGACGCTGGCGCTGGGCGTGATCTATGCGCCGATCTACTACTACGCTTTCCGGCTGGTGATCACCCGGATGAATGTTGAAACGCCGGGCCGTGAATCGGAGGATGAGAAACCGCAACAGGTCGCCGCGGATGAACGGACTCAGGTCATTATCAGCGGGCTGGGCGGGCAGGCCAATATCGAGGATGTCGATTGCTGCTTTACCCGGCTGCGCGTGCGGGTCAAAGAGATGAATCAGGTGGTCGATCAGACGCTGATGAGCACCGGTGCCAACGGAGTCAATCGCGTCAGCGAGCACGACATTCAGGTGATCTACGGCCCGCAGGTCGAGAAGATCGCCAACGAGGTAAAAATGGCGCTGGGCGTCGCTTAACGGCAGCCTGTTTCACTCTTCGTCACAACGCTAACCGTCCGACGCCCGTGGGCGGTTAGCGCCTGTTCGCCAGGGCACTCTCGCCGCTGCCGTCCCGCTTATTGTAACTAAAAAAAGCCCAGCCCTAATGGGCCGTACCTTTCTGCCGATATAGCGACTAATCCTCTTACTTTTCGGAACACCGCGATGTCGTTAAAAAAATCCTCCCTGATTATCTTCTCCTTCCTGCTGGCGCTGTTTCTTACCAGCGTGGCAATCAGTACGTGGCTGCTGATTCAGAGCAATCACTCGCTGAATGCGGTTAATAAAGAGATCCGTGTGGTGCTCTCGGTGATTGACCCCATCAACCACAGCCGCACGCTGCGTGTGCGTCTGATGGAGTACATGAAGGAGATTGAGGGCAGTGACGCAAATAATCCCGCCACGCTGGACAGCGTTCGGACCGTGGCCAGCAAAGCGGATGCTGCATTTCAGGCCTATATGAACGCGCCGCGTCTGCCGGGCGAAGAGGCGGAAGCCGACGCCTATAGCCAGGCTTATCAGGCCTATCGTCAGCAAGGTTTACAGCCGTTGATTGAGGCGGCAGAGGCGCACGATCAGGTGCGCTTTAAAAATCAGATTGCCACCGTGGTTCGCCTTGATCGTCAATATGAAATCATTCTGGACCGGGTGCTGGCCCAGCATGAAACCTATGCCAAAAAACTTAACAGCGATGCACAGAGTCACTTCACCTCCGGCATTACCCTGCTGGGGCTGTTTGGGGTGCTGTTTTTCGCCATCATCGTCGCCATTTACATCTTCATGAAGCGCTATGTGCTTTCGCCGATCAATGATGCGCAGGAACACTGCAAGCTGATTGCGGCGGGCGTCCTGGATACCACGGTGCCGGTCAAAGCCGGTTCGCGCAGTGAGATTCAGTTGCTGATGGGCTCGCTGGAGCAGATGCGCAGCGCGCTGACCGCCATTATTCTCCAGGTGCGCGATTCAACCCGCTCAGTCTCCACCGCCTCTCAGGAGATTGCGGCGGGCAACATCGATCTTGCCTCGCGAACCGAACAGCAGGCCGCCGCGCTGACGGAAACCGCTGCCAGCATGGAGCAGCTGGGCGCAACGGTGAAACAGAACACTGAAAACGTCTTTGAAGCCTGCCGCCTGACCAGTGAAGCGGTGAAAAACGCGGAAAGCGGCGAAAAGGTCTCGCAGGAAGTGGTGACATCGATGGGGCTGATTAATGCCAGCTCGAAGAAGATCGAGGAGATCACCACCGTGATCGACAGCATCGCCTTCCAGACCAATATTCTGGCGCTGAACGCGGCAGTCGAAGCCGCCAGGGCGGGTGAACAGGGTCGCGGTTTTGCGGTGGTGGCAGGGGAAGTCCGTAATCTGGCCCAGCGCAGCGCTACCGCAGCCAAAGAGATTGAGGGGCTGATTGCGGAATCTGTTTCGATCATCCACGCCGGTTCCGATCAGGTCAGCCGGACCGGTGAGGCGATGAGCGCCATTATCTCCTCTGTCAGCCGCGTGAATCTGCTGATGGAGCACATCTCAACCGCTTCTGATGAACAGAGTCGCGGTATCGGTCAGATTGAGCAGGCGGTTACCGAGATGGACAGCGTCACACAGCAGAACTCGGCGCTGGTGCAGGAGTCTGCCGCGGCATCTGCCTCGCTGGAAGAGCAGGTGCAGTATCTGACGCAGTCGGTCTCCACCTTCCGTCTGGCAAACAGTTAATCAGGGCTCTCCGCGCTGAGTTTATACAGCGCGGAGTCCGGAGCCCCGATGCTGAGTAATGCCCGACAGAGAAGGGAGAGTTTGATTCAGTGCCTTGTGGCGCAGGGCTAATCGGCGGATTATAAGGCTTTCCAGTAAATATGGGGTGGTCATGCTAATCAGCACGGAAAGTGCCCGCAGCAACAGCGCGGATACCCGACTGGCCTGCACGCTTACCGCTGCCGCAGGCGCACTGAATACCGCAGCCTTTGAGATCGTCGGTTTTTTTTCAGCCAACATGACCGGGAATGTCTCGCTGCTGTCCGATCACCTGGCAAAAGCGAATCTGGGGCCTGGCCTGTTTTTTCTGTCGATCGTGCTTCTGTTTATTGCGGGTTCCATGTTTTCAACGCTGATCATTAATGCCGGGCACCGCAGAAATATCCGCACTATCTATGCCTTTGTCATCCTGATTGAGGGCAGCGCGCTGATTGCACTGGGGGTGATTGAAAATCACTTTCCGCCGCAGTCGCCCGGTGTGGTGTTAATTATGAGCCTGAGCTTTTTAATGGGGTTGCAGAATGCGGTGGTGACGCGTATCTCCAATGCCCGCGTTCGCACTACCCATATCTCCGGCACGGCGACCGATATCGGGATTGAGCTGGCAATGCTGTTTGAGGTGCTGCGGCGTAAAGCGTCACCGAAAGAGGCGCCGCTCTATCTGAGCCGGCTGCGACTGCACTGTCTGACCCTGCTTTCTTTCCTTGCAGGAGGGATAGCCGGAATCGGGCTTTACCGGCTGCTTAGCTACGATTTCCTGCTGCCAGTAGGGTTCGGGTTAATCTGTCTGGCGCTGAATGCCATCTTTACTAAGCCAGCAAAACAACAGGGCGCGATGATTTAAGTGCGCTACCCTCACTGATGCTTAAACCAGGGCGGCGCGGAGTCCTGATTTCATCGATCCGCCTGCGCAAATGAACCGTGCGGTTAAAACATCCGAGCCTGCGCGGGGTAACATTCAGCCTTATACTCTGGTTGATCCTGCGAACGAGACAGTAATGCGAACAGCCTTCAACCTGCTGATGGAAAATTAACATCGACATTAAACAACTCATTTACTTGTGGAATTAATTGATAAATAACGCCTTATCCTTCATCATCCCCGCGCATCACAAAACTTCCCTTCGCATCAACACACAACAACTCATTTCAGTCCTTGATGTTCACTCCTACTCACTAATCATCCCGATGCATCCCTGTGATTTATGTACATGCTGTAGTACAGAAAATCGGTTAGTCTGCGATCCTCACTTTTTTATGTACTAATGAGGATGACATGGCGCTCACCGACAGCTACCTGCGATCTATTCACGGGCGCGAGCATGAAAGGGTCTTTGAAAAGACGGACAGGGACGGCCTTTCTGTACGGGTGTCAAAAAAGGGAAAAGTGGTTTTCCAGATGCGTTACATGTTTGCCGGCAAGCAGCGCCGTGTAGACATTGGCAGCTATCCGTCGCTCGGCCTCAGAGAGGCGAGGGATAAGATTCTCAAGATACGCCGATCGCTTGATGAGGGAGTAGACCCTCAGCTTTACATGGCTGCCAGATACGAGAAGAACGTCAGCGCCATGACAGTTGAGAAGGTGATGCGGGAGTGGAACAGGGTTTATGCAAGCGTCAATATAAAGAACGCCGCCGACATTATCCGGTCTTTTGAAATCCACGTCTTTTCACGGATTGGTCATCTGCCGCACGACTCTGTTAACACACATGCCTGGATTGAGCTCATAGAAAGTGTGCAGAGCAATAAGCCCGGTATCGCTAGAAGGCTGCTGACAAACGCAAAACAGGCGCACTCATGGTCGTTACGCCGAAAGCTGGTGGAGACAATGCCCATCGAGGGACTCAAGCCGCATGATTTCGGCATGAAGGTCAACATTACTCGGCGAGTGCTGAGTGACGATGAGATCCGCGTGCTTTATGAGACCTTTGAGAATACCGGCATGCGCAGAAAAAATGCTCTTCTGATGCAGCTGATATTACTTTTTGGCTGCCGGTCTGGCGAGATGATTCAGAGCAAAAGGGAGCACTTCGATTTTGATAACGGCATATGGACTGTTCCACCTGAAAACCACAAAGGCGGCAACACGGGAAAACCACTAAAAAGGCCGATCATACCGGCAGCGCAGGCGATGATTGAGGAAGCAATGTCGCTGAGCTCGCATAAGGAGTTCATCTTCCAGAGCGCGCTGAAAAAGGACAGGGAAAGAGCACTCAACAGCGCATCTGCGCTGGGCCTGCCTAAGACAGTGATGGCATATTACCAGCGTACCAGGGGTGAGATTATGCCGCACTGGTCGATTCATGATTTGAGAAGAACGGCGAGGACGCGGTGGGCTTCCATTGCTCCACCGCATGTATGCGAAGTGATGATGGGGCATGCATTACCGGGCATCTGGGCGGTATACGACCATAACGATTATCTGGATGAGCAGAGGAAGGCCTATACTGCCTGGTGGGCGCTGGTAATGAAGATAGTAAATGGCGAGTCGAAAGTTCGCTCAATCGTGACAAGCTAGCTTACCAAACTTCTCAATATCGCTTTTCAGGAACAGCCCGTGATGAGCCGGGTCGGGAAATCCGCACATGCGTTTTTCACCAGTACGGCGGTCGCGGCTGTTCCAGTTGCGAATGGTTTTAACTGACCGGCGGAAGAATGCAGCCGTTTCCTCAAATGTTATGTATGGGGATTCCATATCTACTCCTTTTATCTATTGACATAACGCCTCATATAAAATACTTATGGAACCTGATATCACCGATGCCATTAATTTTTAGTCAATGAGGAAGAAATGAATTTTCAGCCTATAGTTACTCTAATCGCAGCTTTTTTAGGTGCGTGGTTAGCAAACTTGAATTTTAACAAACAAAAGAAAAACGAATTAATTAGTCTGAAATTAAACGTGAATGAGGAAATCAAAGATATTAGAGGGGAGTTGCAAAGAGCAATTCCTTTGCTGGTTAAATCATATTACTCAATGCGAAATGGTGTGTTAACTGATGTTGCTGATGTTAAGTTGCCGAGGAAGAATGAGTTTTATATATTACCTCTTGCCTTAGATAAGATTTATGCTCAGTTACATCCGCAGAGGAGAAAGGTATTTAAAATTATGCTTACGCTTGAGAAGCACCTTTCTGAGCGGCATGATAAAATACATGATATCTTCAAAGCTGGAGAGGTATTACGTATTGGTGCTGATAGAAAAGACATTTTTTCCCTCGCTAACGAAATTCGACTTTATGTGATTTCGATTTCTATATTTTATTTTTATATAAATGCTTGTTGCGAGAATGCTGAGAGCGTTGCTTTTGATGACATAAATGATAAGGAAGTTGTTGATAAAGTTATTAAATCTCTTAATTTACATTTTAGTCTTCATGGGTGAGTTCAGTTAGCCTTTGTAATATCAACAATTTACGGATTTCTTTTACGGCTTCATCAATAGGGTCTGGATGCGTCATTTCGGTTTCCTATAGGCAATAAAAGACCCCGCCATGGCGAGGTCTTTTCGGTTATAAGTAAAATTAAGTCTTTGGCTTAACATACACCCCGTATAGGTATGGGGCAGAATTGCTAAAGCCAGTCGGATTGACTTCGACCACGACAAAATCCCTGTCAGATTTATCTACGTGAAGAGAAATCGTGTCTCCAACCTTTGGTTCGGACTTAAGCGTTATAGGGAAAACCAGTTCTGTATCGGCAATTGCTACTAGCGCTCTAACTTCCATTGCATTCATCTCTCTTGTTAATCAGGAGTTCATACAATACAGCAGAAATAATTTTTCCCTTTCAGAATGGATACGATAACTGGCCCATGCCCGCAGAGAATCGAGCATTCAAGCGCTCTGCAGAGCAAAATTAACTGATGGCACTTCAATCATCATGCCAATGACCGACCTGGTACATGTTAATTCGGGCGTAAAAAAACCTGCCGAAGCAGGTTAGTATGTTTATCTATATGGCATTTATTTAGGATCGATTGTTACTTCAACCCGTATACCAAAGATGTGATATCCATAAGCCTTGATATTCTCCTCTGCCTTTTCAGCATTGAGGCCGATGATTCCTGGCTGAAGGGTGAGGCCAATATTAAATGGCGATATGCTTGCGAATGCTGCGTCTTCAAGGTTAAGAGCCTTGCCAGTTACCTGACTTCCTGCCTGAACAACTAAAAACTTGTTGCGCTGTATATTGCTCTGATAAATATCAACAATCATTTCCCTTCATCCCTTTGATAAACCGGGTCCGATCCCCGTGGAAACTTCATCGACTCTTCGCGGTAAAACTTTAGCCGCGTGCAATAAAAAACCCCGCATGGGCGAGGTTTATTGTTTGTCTTTGTCGCGCTTATCCTGCTCTGGCTTCCATTCGAGTCCGCACATACCGCAGGACCATTTTCCGCCAGAATTCTTTTTAGGCCCCCAAAAGTTGCAAAAGGGACACGTTCTGGGTTTGTAGGCTATTTCACTTCCTCCTTCTAGTAAGCCGGGGCCAATACCCGCGAAAATCTCATCGGCCCTATGTAGTGAACATTAATCCTGCCTATTAAAGTCTAGCCATTCCTCCCAGCAATGTTCCGGGTCGATATCCTGATATCCACGACGCTCAGCCACAGCTAAAACTCCTTCAGCATCTGTGACGATAGCCGTGGCATTATCACGAATATCCAACACCTCCTCTTCAGTCAAAGGAGAGCCTTTCTCTTCGGCTTTAGAAACAAGCAGGCTGATGAGGGAGGGAATGAAAAGGACTATCACTTACCATCCTCCTTCTGATAAATCGGGTCAGTGCCGCGCGGTAACTGCAGCGCAACGTTCCTGTAATGCTGCAACCGCTCCCTGAAATAATCCCTCATCGCTTCAGGCTGCTGCATCTCCACTTCATGCGGGATAACAGGCTGATTCATAAGCTCCTTGTACGCTACTCCTGACGCAGCTAAATCAACGTTAATCCTGTCGCGCTCTTCTCTGCTGCGTGCTGCTAAGTTGTGTGATATGGCGATCAATCCTCAAATTACCACGGCAAAGGTATTACACCGGTGCGATCTATAGCATCGCGGATTTGCTCATGGCTTTTGGGATTGGATTGCATAATCAACACGCCATAGGGGCCCTTATCTCGGTAGTGATAATGGTGAGCAGTGAAAGAATGACCGTCAATTTTTATACTTTGGTTGTGCCCATATCGAGCGTTTGTATTCATAATCTCTGGCCCAGTCAGCATGAAAATCAGGTATTGATGCATAAAATACTCCGCGCGGGCTTTCAGTCATACTCCCATTAGTTAGCACACTCAAGATGGTTAAATGAGTTTTTAGACCTCACCATCTTTACCTGCCTCCCACAACTGAAACCCAAACCCTAAAATCCACAATGCATGCATCCTACAGCCATCGTAAGTCATACTGCATTTGTGAAACATCATTCGGCGGTTGAAATTGAAAGATAATCCGACCCACCAACCAAAGTCACCTCTATGGGCCTTCATTTTCATTTCGCCTCCTTGATGTCAGCGCGCAGGTGTAACTCAGTACCGTCAGGTGGCTTGAATACTTTAATGTCATCACTGTTCATTAGATGCATGGCAGCGGCATACAGCACCTGGTCCGTTACGTCCTCTTTGGCGCCAACAAACTTGCGCGCATCAGGAGCCATACCCCTTACCGCCTTGCTGCGGCCGGCGAAGATGGTATTCGTAAGCGGGCTTACGCCGATAGTTAATGGATTACTCATTCTCTTACCCCTTATGCCGCTGTCAGGCTCAATGCCGCGGCGAAAATAGTCAGATTGCAGGCAACAAAAAAACCGCCCTTAGGCGGCTATTTATAACGATTTTAAAGGGATTAAATTCCTTGGCGGTATTCTTCGTACGAACGCAGTTCCGAGTCACTTTCTCTGCGATAAGTAAGAAGCTCTTCCTTCCGATTCGTAACATACATCAGCGTTTCTGTAAGCTGACGTCGCAAAGTAGGATGCATTTGGGGGATGCTTTTATCGTCCAAGCCAGCCTCGATTTTGTTCATGATTTCGAGAGCCATGCCAATTTGCTCTTCATCGATCCTGATAGCAGTGCGATAACCCTCGCGGGTCTCTTGCTCGCTTTCCAACTGGCGCGTCAGTTTATCGACCTGAGCGGCATAAGTATCCAGTTGAGCCTGCACATCTGCCGGGATTTCACCTGTTTTTTGAGCCAGCGCTTTAAGTGCGTTGATGTTATCGATCGCCTGTTGCGCCAGGTCAGTTGCAGTGGTCATATTCGGTATCCTTTAAATGGGTAAATCAAAAGTTCAGTGAGGTTAAAAGGCCGATGAAAGTCGGCCTGTAAAAGACTCAGTTGGCTGTTCAGGTTACTGAGCAGGGCATCAAGATTATCGACGGCCACCACCGGTACTATGGCGCGAAAATGGCGTCTGAAGCCGGGCATGAAATACCACGTCTTGAGTGCAAAGACTTCTCAGGTTCTGAAGCTGATCGCATCGCATTCATGGTCACCAGTTCACAGGGTAAGGCGCTGTCTCCCCTGGAACGTGCGGCAGCATATCAGCGCCTGCTGAATCAGGGATGGACACCTGCCGAGATTGCCAAAAAGGTGAAACGCTCACCGGCAGATGTTGATCAGCATCTTCAGCTACTGGAATGTGGGGATGGCTGTGGCATACCGCTGGCTACGGACGAGACATATGCCTGCGTCCGCTGCTGCGCCGGCTGGATGTAAGACGACAACATCAGAATGCACGGAGGGGGCGATGAGAAAAGTCAGGCGAAGATGTAAGAATGCGGACTGTCGAGAATGGTTTCATCCGGGTTTCTCAAATCAAACGTGGTGCTCACCAGAATGCGGAACCGTGATAGCACTGACAAAGAGAGAGAAGGACCGGCATAAGGCGATACAGGAAGCAGAGCGACGGCGAAAAGATGAAGCTCAGCATGAAAAGCGCCACACCAAAATCCGCAAGTTAGCAGTAAAGCCCCTCAGTCACTTCCATAAGCAAACACAGTCAGCCTTCAACGAATATATACGCACTCGCGATGCCGCCGATCCGTGCATAAGCTGCGGACGATTCCACGAAGGAAAATATGACGCCGGGCACTATCGAACTCGCGGCGCTTCACCGGCTACACGCTACGAAGAAATCAACTGCCATAAGCAGTGCGTACCCTGCAACCAGCACCTTTCCGGCAACATTGAAAACTATACGCCAAGCCTGATTAAGAAAATCGGGCAGGCTGCTTTCGATCGCCTTATGGGTCCGCATGAGCAGAAGAAGTGGGCGCGGGAAGAGCTGCAGGAGCTGGCGGCGCATTACCGGCAGAAAACCAGAGAGCTGATCAAGCAAAGGAGCGAAACACCATGAGCCTTGAAGCGACAATAAAATATCATTTTCCAAAAACAGCGAGCTTTGCGGGTATGCCGCCTGCAACAGCTACAGATGCGCTATCAGGCACTGACTACATGGCTGCCATGGGAATGACTCAGAGCCGAGCGCCGCTGGGCTATAGTGCGTTCATGGGTAAGGTTGGAGTGAACGATAACGACGCCCGACGCGCCGTATCGTTATTAACTGAATATGCATTGAGTACCTGCGATAAGGTTGCCGCCTTGCGCAAGCTAGACGCTGAAATTAAGCCAGCGGTTATGCAAACGCTCGCAACTTACGCCTACATGGATTATTGCCGCAGCGCCGCCAGCGTCAAGCCATGCGAATGCTGCCAGGCGAAAGGGTTTATTGAGGCGGATGTGTTCACCATGAAGTCCAGGTTCGGCACGCAGCGCCCGGATAACGTGACGGAGATAAAGCGGCTGGATGAAGCCCTGATACAGAATGTGAGCTATCAGGTTAAAGATACCGAGCGCGTACTTTGTAAGACCTGCAAAGGGAAGGGCGTGGTTTCGTCAGCATGCCGTGACTGCAATGGACGTGGGCGGGCGATTGATCGCAAACTCACTGAAGAGCAGGGCGTACCAGTTATGGGAGATTGTAAGCGCTGTTGCGGTCGCGGTTATGAGCGCGTTCCCGCTGTGGAGGCGTTTCGAAGCGTCTGCGATATTACCGATGCAATCAGCCTGGCTACGTGGGATCGAAGTGGAAAGCCGTTCTATGACCAACTAATCGGCAAGCTGGAGATTGAGGAATCGTGGGCTAACTCAGCCCTGAATAAGGTAACCGGATAGCGCAATCGGAAATAGCTCATTATTTTATCGTGGGCTATTTACTTTTCAGGAAGCTGGGGATATGATTCCTGACAGTTGAAGTTGCGCGCTGTTGTTTAACGCGATAACTCAAACCCAGTCAGCTCCATCGATTTTTGATAGTCAAAGCGACCTGCGGTCTCACCAACTGCGAGGGAGTTTTTGTTTTGATAAAGATCATGTATGTTATTTTCTTTTTGAAAAGGAAATCATCATGACATGGCAGGGTACCCCTTTCCCTTTTTATCACCTAATTGAAAACAGTCATTCTTACTTGCGAATAGACAAGCTACCAACCATTGTGATAGATGGGGGGTTTCCATGGGAAAACGTAATTAGTTCTTTTATTGCTGCATGTATTCCGGCATACATTGCATGGAAAACAATAAAAAACAGCAATGACCTTATTAAAAGCCAGATTTTACTGAGCGCTCACCAAAATAAAATTGATTTGTTAAGGTCTCTTTTCGCAGATTACCTTACAAAGCTAGAGCATGCGAATCACAGTATAGACTTATTGTTCGAAACATTTCCTGAAGTAGGTAAGGCGTCTTACGAGGAATTGGTTAAGGTTATGGAGCTAAGCGCCGCCGTGGTATCTAGTTCCAACAAAATACTTATTACATTGGGGAAATCCCACCCAAAATATGATGAGTGTCGGAAGTTAATAAAGCTTTCAGAGCAGAAATTTGAAGAGGCTATTAGTAACAGCGAAGAAGGATTCGATGGAGATGCTGTTGTAGACGATGCAAAAAATAATTTGATTGCTTTTCTTTCTGAAATTTTAGAGGAAGAAGAAAAAAAACTAATTTAGCGACACTTTTTACTAGCCATTCAAGCAATCAAAGCGCTTACAATTTCTTTGGCCAGCTAATCAGCTGGCCTTTTTTCGTCTATCGCCCCTGCCAATCAACATCGACTCTCACCCTTTCCTGTGTGGCAACGGGCGATATTTTCTTCTGACTACCTACAGCACCGCCCGTAATCACGGAGGTGATATGAGTATCGACATGAGCAAACTGGCATCAGGCGCAGCTTACGGCGCATCTGCCGGGACTATCGCCAATGGTCTGCTGACCAGGCTAAGTCCCGATGAATGGAGTGCTGTAGGCGTGCTGGCCGGTATCCTGGTCGCGCTATTCACACTCGGCATCAACTGGTACTACAAACGCAAGGCTACCCTGGCGCAAATCAAAGCCCTTCAGCGCTGGCCCACTGCGCCAGACATCAACGAGGATTAACCCATGGCTATGTCAAACAGCCTGCGTAATAAGCTTATTGCTGTCGCGGGTGGCGGAGCTATGGCTATCGCTACGGTATTTCTCGGTGGAAAGGATGGAGTAGAGGGCAGGGTGTACGAGCCTTACAAGGATGTGGCTGGCGTCTGGACTGTTTGCGATGGTCATACCGGCACAGACATCATCAAAGGCAAGAAATACACCGACCGGGAATGTGATCGGCTTCTGTGGCGTGACCTGCAACCGGTTAAGAAGTCGGTAGATGGGCTGGTCAAGGTGCCGCTGGGTGAATATCAGCGCGCTGCGCTCTACAGCTTCACTTACAACGTTGGCACTTCTGCATTTTCCAAATCAACTCTGCTGAAGCGGCTTAACTCAGGTGATGTTGACGGTGCCTGTGAAGAGCTGCGCCGGTGGATTTATGCAGGCGGGCAGAAGTGGCGCGGGTTAATGAACCGACGAGACATGGAGCGATCAATGTGTCTGGCGGAGAGTGCAGATGACCTTAAAGGCTAAAGTGCTCGCTGCGCTCATCCTGCTGGTTCTACTCCTCTTAGCCACATCAGTAGCGTATGCGCTCTATTATCGCGGCAATGCCATTGACTATAAGGCCCAGCGCGACACTGCAGCCAGCAACCTTAAGCAGGCAAATGAAGCCATAACCGATATGCAGATACGGCAGCGCGATGTCGCTGCTCTCGATGAGAAATACACGAAGGAGTTAGCCGATGCTAAAGCCACTATCGATCAGCTGCATGATGATGTTGCTACTGGCAAGCGTCGGTTGCAGCTCAACGCGACATGCCAGAAACAATCCGCCTCCGGAACCGCCAGCATGGATTATGCAGCCAGCGCCCGACTTACTGACGCCGCTCAACGGGATTATTTCACCCTCAGAGAGCGAATCGAAGTCGCCGGAAAGCAAATAGCCGGATTGCAGCAGTATATTAATGAGCAATGCTTGCGTTAGTATCTTCTTGGCATCCTAAGGAAATCTTGCAACATGGCTTTTTTACCCCAAATATCGTTCGCATTTACCGCTCTGCCATGTAGATGAAGTATCTTTGGAGATATGAAAGTTTCTTGCGAATTTTCACTTGCAGCCATAACGGCAGTGATCATTGCAGCAATATATGATGGAGATAATTTCCATGTATCTCCAACTATCATAATTTGATCTACATTCTCAAAACTTAACCTCCTATCAAGCTCCCCCTCATGCATAATTGAGGTTCGACCAAATTTATAAATTGCTTCAGGAAAACTTACTCCATCAAATCTAGTATTTTCAAAAATTATTCGGAAGGCTAAAAATGATATGAAGGCTTCCTCGTCCTTTAGGAATCCCCTAATTCGTTCCCCAACACCTACCTTAGAGCCTGGCCTTCTTAATTTGGCAGTTTTATCTAAGGCCGGAAAAAAATGGACAAGCGAGCTTTCGTAATCATTAGCTATCAGGCTGTTTAGCGATTGTTCAAGTCTGCGCCCAATCGAGGACTGCTTTTTATCCATTTAATTCTCCAAGGTATTTCTATGGCACTCACCTACAAACAAGAAATGTACTGTCGCGAGTATTTCATCGATTTGAACGCCACTCAAGCGGTAGAGTAGGTTTTCTTATGAATTAAGCCGTTCAACAGGTTA
This sequence comes from Pantoea sp. EKM20T, assembly GCF_011800485.1. Taxonomy (NCBI): domain Bacteria; kingdom Pseudomonadati; phylum Pseudomonadota; class Gammaproteobacteria; order Enterobacterales; family Erwiniaceae; genus Pantoea; species Pantoea sp. EKM20T. Next base: position 557,479 of record NZ_JAALFW010000002.1, read on the forward strand.
CCCACCAATTGATGGCGGAGTCGGCCAGCGTTGCTTTTGCTATAGAAGTAACCATACCGTTAGCGGCAGCTGCATCGACGTCCAGAATAGTAGCAGCATTAATCAGTGCTCCCCAGTCGATGTCATTGCGATGTGTCTCGTTATTGAGAACATCAATGAAGCGCTCAAAGTCATTATCGAGACATTTGGACCACTCAACCATCCTAGCGTGATCTGCTGCCGGGCTGGTGAATCCCCAATTTAAGGGATGAAGAAGGAACCGAGAGCCTGCATTTGCGCGACGCTCCGAACCTGCCATGAAAATGACGTTAGCAACAGATTCAACGTTGCTTATGTTGTGAGTAATTACTGGGACTGGAAGGGATTTTAGAAAGTGGTAGGCAGTAAACCCAGATATGAGATCGCCACCGCCACTGGATAAATGAATCTGTAATGATGTTGCCTGATTGCGAAGAGCCTCCAAGCAAACGCCTTGGAAATGACTGACCGTACTAGCTGTAACCGGGCATAGAAAATGAACAGTATGCAGCATGCTTTCACCCTTAAGAATATTCCGAGTAGCTAACATAAATCGACTGCTGAGAATTTGTAATCCTGATATTTGATCAGCAATTTGAGTCGGCGTTTTTTTATTGGAGCCAACATGCCTGGCACATACCGCATCACCGTTACCACGAAGTCAGGTGAAACCCACGAAGGCCTGATGAACCGATCGCAGCCTTAGATGGTTAATGGCTTCATTGGCGTTGCTCGTGAAAACGGCGCATGGGTATGCCTCGCGCCTTATGACGCGCTCAAGATGGAGTAGGTGCCGGAATAGCGAGAAAAGGCAAATCCCACCCATTCTCTTTAAGGCACTTAAAAATGTAAGCAGACGATGAGATCAATTCAGAGTCTACTTTTAGATGCTTTTGAGGAAGGTTGTCCATAAAGTTTTGCCTATCTGCAAACAGCCGATGAAACTTGTTGCTTTTAGTAAGCATTACCTTTGGGTTTCTAAACCCACGGTCGTTAAATTGGTCTGCTGTGATGTCAATCTTTAGTTCTTTTACTTCAAGCCATGCATGATTGTTGTTCGTTCTAAGCCTGGAATCATAAATTAAATGGCTTTTATAAGTACCACTTCGATAAATGGGTATGACGCCAAATTGCAAAAAAATTAAGTGGGTAAGGATTTTAGATGTGTCACCACAGCATCCCATTGGAAATTTATTCTGACTAAGGCTTGAGTCTTCGTCATGAGGTGAAGCTAAGTTAGCGCGGTCAAACGCCGCTCTGGTATCGGCGCAAAATCTCACAAGGACTTTAAATTTCAACTTTGGACTCCTTTATGGCACCCACTGACAAACATGAAATGTTCTGTCGCGAGTACCAATGATGAATATTAGTTTTCTTGACGCTCAAAGCGGATATTAACTTTATGCCCTTTGATGGTTGCGCCTTGTTGATGACCTGGCAACATGATACCAGACCAGTAAATTGATTGACCGTTGATCGCCCGCAGGAAGCGAACAGTATATTCATTATTTTTCTTAATGACCTGAATTGTTAAGAATTGCACCTCATCACCCTGCTGATGAGATGACGTCTGCGGCACGACCAGGCCTAATCCCTGGGTCATAAAACGCGCACCATCAATCGTTACCGCTACCCAAAAGGATTCATTGGGGTCAGCACAATCTCTGACAGTCTGTTTAGGTTCCCCAAAGGCTTCAAACGTAACTGTTGAGCATAAATCGCTATTAGCCAGAGCGGAATAAGAGAAACCTAAGAGGATAAGCGCAAATGCATTGGCGGTAGTTCGTCTGTTCATAGTCACCATGAGCGAAAAGAGTTCCATGAATACATCGGCAGTATCTTTATAAACTTGATTGGGAATATTGAAAATGGCATCACCAGATTGGGAGGCCATCGAATCGGCATATCGGGCTGGCTTGATGTCTATCCGCGAAATAGCCTCACAACATGGCATCACTCACGGCGCGATAAACAAGCGTGCAAAACGTGATGGATGGGAGCGAGACCTCAAGGCGAAGATCAAAGCCAAGGCTGATGCGCTGGTATCCAAACGTGAGGTATCCAGACAGGTGTCCACTGAAACGGCTACCAACGATAGGATACTGATCGAGGCCAACGCTGAGGTAATCGCCAATGTCCGTATGGAGCATCGTGGGGATATTCGCCGTGCTCGTAACATCGCCAGCTCATTGTTCGGTGAACTCGAGGCGCAGTGCGCTGATGTAGGTGCGCTGAAGCAGCTTGGCGACCTGATGTTTACTCCTGACGACAAAGGGCAGGACAAGCTTAACGAAATCTACCACAAGGTTATCAGCATGCCGGGGCGAGTGAAGTCGATGAAAGACCTCTCCGACACGCTGAAGACACTTATTGGTCTTGAGCGTCAGGCATACGACATCGACGGCCTGACCGGTGATGAAGCATCGAAGAAACTTTCTGACCTGATGGATGATTTAGCTAAGGGGTAATCATGAAGCCTGAACATCTCAATCTCTTGCGAGATAAGTTATGGCGCCTGAATCACCTCTACTGGATAACCGATAAAGAAGGTAAGCCGATACGCTTCCAGATGACGCCGGAGCAGCTCGAATACTTTGAGAGCATGCATACCCGCAACATCATCCTGAAGGCACGCCAGCTAGGCTTTACGACCGAAGTCTGCATTATCCAACTCGACGCCGCTTTGTTCGAAGCTGCCAAGTGCGCCCTGATTGCCCATACCCTTAACGATGCAAAGCGACTGTTCCGCGAAAAGGTGAAGTACGCCTATGACCGGCTACCCGCCGAAATCAGAGCGGCTAATCCGGCGAGCAATGACTCAGCTGGCGAGCTGGTATTTAAGAAGGGCGGTTCACTATACGTCAGCACATCATTCCGTGGCGGCACGCTGCGCTTCCTGCACGTTTCCGAGTTCGGGAAGATATGCGCAAAGTTCCCCGACAAAGCCCGTGAGATTGTCACTGGTGCGTTTGAAGCGGTATCCAGCGATTGCTTCACCACTATTGAGAGCACCGCAGAGGGGCGGGCTAGTTACTTCTTTGACTATTGCCAGGCAGCCGAGAAAGCTCAGTTGCAGGGTAAGACGCTTTCCAATCTCGACTGGAAATTTTTCTTCTTCTCCTGGTGGAAGAATCCACTGTATGCAATTGACTCCGTAGAGCCTCTACCGCAACGTCTCTACGATTACTTCAACGATATCGAGCAGAAGCATGGCGTCATACTCAATGAGCGTCAGAAAGCCTGGTATTACGCCAAAGAGAAGACGCTCGGCGATGACATGAAGCGTGAGTACCCATCTATACCGGCTGAAGCGTTCGAACAGTCGGTTGAGGGGGCTTATTACGCGAAGCAGTTCCGCTGGCTCTACACGAATAAGCGTGTTGGTGAGTTGCCTGATAACTCTCATCAGCTGGTCCACACCTTCTGGGATATCGGCGTAGGCGACTCCACGGCCATCTGGTTTATTCGTGAGGTTGGTGATGAGTTCCATGTCATCGACTACTACGAGAACAGCGGTGAAGGCCTGCGACACTACATGAAGGCGCTGAAAGACCGCGGCTATGAGTACGGCGATCACTGGGCGCCGCACGATATCGATAACCGTGAATTCGCCGGTGATGGCAAGAGCCGTAAGCAGATAGCTGCAGAAGGCTTTGAAATTGACGGACAGGTTTATTCAATCCGCTTCAAGGTCGCGCCAAAGCTTGGAGTTGATACCGGCATAGACTCCGTACGTGAAATCTTACCTAAGTGCGCCTTCGACTCGGCCAAATGCGAGCAGGGCATATCTCACCTTGAGGGATACCGCAAGGAGTGGGACGACAAACGCGGCTGCTGGAAAGACAAGCCTTTGCACGACTTCACTTCGCACGGCGCTGATGCGTTCCGCTACTTTGCTGTGGCGAAAACGAATCACAAACAGACCGGCGCAATATTCTTCTAAGGAGCTCATCAGTGAGTGAACTAAGCAACGGGGAACAATTCCTTGTGAACGCCCTCGCTCATGAGATAGGGCGCCAGCGCATGATGTATGCCGGAAAGCCCGGCAACACCAAGCGCACAAAGCTGTACGAGGAATTCGGTTATCCCGATGAACTTGGCTTCGAACAGTATTACCGCGCCTATGAGCGTAACCCTGTTGCATATGCCGCCGTGCATAAGCTACTGGAATCGTGCTGGACGGATAAGCCGACGATTATCGACGGTAGTGAAAACAAGGAGTCAACGGAAACCACTGATTGGGAAAAGGCTGCAACCAAGTTACTGAGCAAGCACTGGGCGAAAATCAAAGATGCTGACCGCCGCAATCTGGTTGGCAGATATTCAGCGCTGCTCATCCAGTTTAAAGATGGGCGCGAATGGAAAGAGCCAGTGGACACCGCCGTTGTTTCCCGGTTGCGCGATAAAGCGATCGTCAAACTCATCCCTGCCTGGGAATCACAGATTAAGCCGGGCAACTTCGACACGGACACCATGTCGGAAACCTACGGTGAGCCGGTTAACTACCAGTTCAACGAGCAGCCAGTGGGTGATGATGGCAGTTACGGGCCCGTGCGCAGCGTTACTGTCCATCCAGACCGCGTCATCATCCTGTGCGAAGGCTCGGAAGATGAAAACATGCTTTCCGGCGTGCCATTTCTGCGTGCTGGCTACAACAAACTGCTCGACCTCGAAAAAATATCCGGTGGTAGCGCAGAAGGATTCTTGAAGAACGCCAGCCGCCAGTTGGGCATCAGCTTTGATGCTGCAACCGATATGCAGGCGATAGCTGCGCAGGCCGAAAAGGCAGGCTACGCCAATCTGGGTGAAGCAATGAACGACAAAATGACGAAGCTGAATCGCGGTACTGATTCGGCGCTAGTCACTCAGTCGGGTACCACATCGGTGCTGTCAGTTGCTGCTGCCGACCCCGCACCAAGCTGGACAGTAACAGCCAATGAGTTCACATCATCAATTCAATGCCCTTTCACCATTCAGTTTGGTCAGCAAACCGGTCGGCTAGCCTCCGATGAAGACAAGACCGATTGGGCTAAACGCTGCAATGGTCGCCGCTGGGGTCATCAAACGGCTTTAGTAACCAAATTTATTGAGCGCTGCTGGAAGACTGGAGTGATTGAGCCGCCGACGTCAGGTGAAGTCACGCTGGCATGGTCTGACTTACTCGCACCAAGCGAGAAAGAGAAGATCGCCAATATGCAGGCAATGGCCGCAGTAGCCAAAGACACTCAGCAGGCATTCGGCACCCCAGCTGTTGACGAAAATGAGGTGCGAACAGTTGGCGAACTTGAGCCACGCAAAGCGCAAGCCACGCCTGACCCAAATAAAAAATTAACCGATAAGGACCCGCTGACAGATGACGATGACAGCGAAAACCCGAATCGGGACGCCAATAGTACCCCGCAACAAAGCTGATCCGACGCAATCCGCCCGGCCTGTTAACCGAATGTTCCGCGACATCGAGAATCGCTACTACCAGATTAAATTGGCGCTGAAGAGTCTATTTGATGAGCGCCTTACCGGGCAGGAGAGGGCAAGCAACACGCAGAGCTATGCGGTGCATGGCGACGTGATTTATCAGGTTAATGCCGGCGCGTACATCTACGACATGTCGGCACCTCAACTGGCTGACCTTCTGCAGCGTGTTCAGCTCATCCTTGATGATTATCTGCTGGAAGGCGGCAGCAAAAGCCTGTGGGCGCTTCAGTACGTTGCGGCAGAGTATGAGCGTGGCACTCAGCAGGCATTAACTAATCTGTCGGTGCAGTCGCCAATCTACGAGCAGCAGACGACACTTCAGCAGCTACTCAGCTCGGCCGCATACCAGAATCAGGTGGCAGCAGCGTAAGTATCAACGTATAGCGACTGGCTGCTTGAATCCGACCGGGCGCGTGGTGATCTGGCTAATGTGATTTCAGACGCAATTGGCCGCGGAATCAACCCAAAAGAAACGGCGCGCATCATCAGCCAGAGGCTAGACGTCTCAATGGCCCGAGCCAAGAACATGGCTCAGACCGAGCAGGTCGGAGCGTTGCGCAAGGCTCAGTGGCAGGAAACTGATTGGGCGCGTGAGCGATTAGGGCTGAATACTGCAGTGCTCTGGTTATCGGCGCTTAAACCTACAACGCGCAGCTGGCATGCTGCACGGCATGGTCGAACGTACACCACGGAAGAGGTGCAGGCCTTCTACGCTATCAACGGCAATCGCTACAACTGCTACTGCAGTCAGATACCAGTGCTTCTTAACGACGACGGCAGCATCTTCAACGAAGGGCTGGCGGATAAGCTGAAGAAAGAACGAACCAACTGGAAATCTTCTGAAATGTAATTAATATAACCCTTTTAAAAGGGATTTTTATGGCACAAGAGTTTGGGTTTTTAGTCAAAGTCTTTTCGAAAAAGAAGTATCGAGATGATTTCCTTGATGGGAAGCTATATATGAATCCCATCAAGTTTTTCAAAGACTTCGAAGAGGAAGCAACCAACAATATTGGTGATAAAAATGAAGCTATCACTGCATGGCTTCAGCCTGAAGAGATTAGGATCACTTTCAATCCACCAGGAATGGAGCCATTCACAATACCAGGAAAAGATATTGCTGCTCCTATAGCTATAAGGGCAAATGCACATGATAACTATAATGTCTTGTGCCTTACTTTATTGCATTCTCACGGTATAGATCTAAGTGAGCCAGTCACTGACGACGAAGTCGAGCTTTTGAAAGGTTATTTCAAGCTCCCAGATGAAGCGGCGAACCTTGGAGAGTATGCTGTGGTTATCCCACAATTACCGAGCTTTATAACGCAAGTGCAAGCTGCAGCACATAAACTGATCGACTCACAACAAGCAGCCTCTTTCAGTGCTAACAAAGTAAAATACTATGACAAGGGGAAAAGTCTTTCTTTAGAAAATGGAGAAGAGGCTGTTTTCCATAAGCAAAGTGAATATGAGCATCAGAATGAGTATCGGTTATGTCTTGACAGGCGTGCCGTTAATCCTGAGCCATTTGTGTTTGATATCGGTGATATTCGTAACATTGCATTCCCCTGCCTCACCACTGAAGTAAACCAAAAGTTTAATTTAGTTATATCAAAAACCTAACCCGCTACGGCGGGTTTTTTATCGCCTTAAATCCATCCGTGAGGACCCAGCATGAAACGCATCCGCGTTAACGTGCTGTCCGTCGTCAACTCCGCCTCAAATATCACTACCGAAACCATCGACGGCAAGCCACATATCGTGGTTTGAATCGCCACGGATAATCTAGACACTTCCGAGCCGTTGATAATACTGGTTTTCATATTCTGTCGGTGGCATCTGAT
>NZ_JAALFW010000020.1:0-42447 GCF_011800485.1 Pantoea sp. EKM20T
CAGAAGTGAAACGCCGTAGCGCCGATGGTAGTGTGGGGTCTCCCCATGCGAGAGTAGGGAACTGCCAGGCATCAAATAAGAGAGAGCCCTTTGCGTATGCGAAGGGCTTTTTTCGTTGTGGCAAACCGCGATAAAACTCCCTCTTCACAGCGTATCTGTCTGTTTATTCATAACAGCAACAGGTCAGTAAGCATATTAAAGCGGCTGTTCAGTCCATAAAAAACCCGGCACCAGGCCGGGTAGTGAGATAACTGAACGTCTGATCAGTGAATAACTTGCGATAGAAACGCCCGGGTACGCTCCGATTTTGGATTCGCAAAGAACTCCTGCGGTGGCGCGACTTCGACGATCTCTCCCCGATCCATAAAGATCACCCGGTCAGCCACCGTTCGGGCAAAGCCCATCTCATGGGTGACGCATAGCATAGTCATTCCATCCTCAGCCAGACCAATCATCGTATCCAGCACCTCTTTAACCATCTCAGGATCCAGCGCTGACGTGGGCTCATCAAACAGCATAATTTTGGGCTTCATACAGAGTGAGCGGGCGATGGCGACACGCTGCTGCTGTCCGCCAGAGAGCTGGCCCGGAAACTTATGTGCATGCTCGGCAATACGCACGCGTTGCAGATAGTGCATGGCCAGCTCATCAGCTTCCTTCTTTGGAATCTTTCTTACCCAGGAAGGTGCCAGCGTGCAGTTTTGCAGTACGGTCAGATGTGGAAAGAGATTGAAGTGCTGGAAGACCATACCGACTTCGGTGCGCACGCGCTCAATGTTACGAACGTCATCATTAAGATGGATACCGTCAACAACAATGCGGCCCTGCTGATGCTCTTCCAGATGGTTGATACAGCGGATCGTCGTCGATTTGCCGGAGCCGGAAGGTCCGCACAGTACGATGCGTTCACGGGGTTTAACCTGCAGGTTGATGTCTTTCAGTACATGGAATTGCCCGTACCATTTATTCACGTTCTCAAGCGAGATCATCAACGCGTCGGAAGAGTGTGTCATAGAGTCAGTCATGTAAAACCTCAGTGCGATGTACGCCCGGTGTGAAAGCGCTTTTCCAGATACTGGCTGTAGCGCGACATGCTAAAACAGAAGATCCAATAGACCAGTGCAGCAAAGACATAACCTTCGGTCGACATCCCCAGCCAGGTCGGATCGACCGTTGCCTGCTGGACGCTGCTGAACAGATCGAAAAGACCAATGATGATGACCAGGCTGGTATCTTTAAACAGTGCGATGATGGTATTGACCAGGCCGGGAATAGTGAGCTTCAGCGCCTGGGGCAGAATAACCAGCATCTGCGTCTTCCAGTAGCCCAGCGCCAGAGATTCGGCTGCTTCGTACTGACCTTTCGGCAGTGCCTGCAGGCCACCGCGAACCACCTCTGCCACATAGGCGGACTGGAACAGAATGACGCCGACCAGCGCGCGCACCAGCTTGTCGATGTTAGTGCCTTCAGACATAAACAGCGGCAGCATCACGGATGACATAAACAGCACGGTAATCAGCGGCACGCCGCGCCAGAACTCAATAAAGATAATCGACAGCGTGCGCACGACCGGCATGCGTGAGCGACGGCCCAGCGCCAGCAAAATACCCAGCGGCAGCGCACCGGCAATACCCACTGACGCAATAATCAGCGTCAGCGTTAATCCGCCCCATTGACGTGTTTCGACACGTTCCAGCCCCAGATAGCCGCCATACAGCAGAAACCAGACAATCACCGGATAGATGACAGCCCAGGCAGCAATATAGCGTCCACGATACGGCAGGCTCTTAATGAACATCGGTACAATCGACAACAGGCCGATCACCAGCGCCAGGTTAATACGCCAGCGCAATTCATGCGGGTAAAGCCCATACATGAACTGGCCGAAACGAGCATGGATAAAGACCCAACAGGCACCCTCTTTGGTGCAATCGGCGCGCGTGGTGCCGATCCAGTTTGCCTGAAAGACCAGCCAGTTCAGCGCGGGTGGAATGACGTGCCAGATAACCCAGATGCAAAACAGCGTCAGTAGCGTATTAAACCAGCTGGAAAACAGGTTTTTACGAGCCCAAAACCAGGCGCGACTGACCAGAGTCGTCGGGACGGGGGGCGTTTCATGCGTAGTCACAGACATAGTTATCCCGTTCTCTTAACGCTCAACCAGCGCAATTTTGCGGTTGTAGAAGTTCATAAGCATTGATATCAGCAGGCTGATAATCAGGTAAACGCCCATCGTGATAGCAATCGTCTCGATAGCCTGACCGGTCTGATTCAGTACCGATCCGGCGAACAGCGACACCATATCGGGATAACCGATAGCGGCGGCGAGTGAAGAGTTCTTCACGATGTTCAGATACTGGCTGGTTAGTGGCGGAATAATGACGCGCATGGCCTGAGGAATAATCACCTGGCGCAGCGTAACCGGATTAGGCAGCCCCAGCGACCGCGCTGCTTCATGCTGACCATAGGGGACCGACTGGATCCCGGAGCGGATCACTTCAGCAATAAACGACGACGTATAAATCGACAGTGCCAGCGTCAGGGCTGCCAGCTCCGGTATCATCACCGAGCCGCCACGGAAATTGAAACCGCGCAGTTGTGGCACATCCCAGTGCGTGGCTGGGCCAAACCCAATGTGTGCAAGCAAAGGAAAGAGAATCAGCATCACAACGGCAGCGGGCCATGTGCGACGTAACTGACCGGTTTTCAGCTGATGTTTACGGTTAAAGCGGTACAGGCCATAGCTCACAGCCGCGGCCAGAAGCAGTGCAATAACAAACGGCCAGCTGCCTGCTGCATAGGTCGGCCATGGAACGTAGAGTCCGCGATTACTGACATATGCCAGGTCAAAAGCATTCAGCGCCTGACGTGGGCCCGGTAGATTGCGTAAGACTGCAAAGTACCAGAAGAAGATTTGCAGCAGGGGTGGGATATTACGGAAGGTTTCGATATAGATATTCGAGAGTTTCCGCAGCAGCCAGTTGTCAGAAAGGCGGGCAAGACCGACCGCGAATCCGAGAATCGAAGCGAAAACAATACAGAGTGCAGAGACCAGCAGCGTGTTGGTTAATCCGACCAGAAACACGCGCGCGTAGGTATCTCCCTCAGTGTACTCAATCAGATGCTGAACGATGCCGAAACCGGCAGTGCGCTCAAGAAATCCAAACCCCGATGTAATACCGCGATTAGCAAGGTTAATAATGGTGTTATGCACCAGATAACCCACCACACCAAGCACCGCGACGACGGCGATGAGCTGATAAATCCAGGCGCGAACCGTGGGATTACCAAATGAAAAATCCCTTTTCACGGTTGGGCGTTGTGACATGTTGAAACCTCAGTAACGAAAGCTGGGGTAGGGCACCACAGAATAGGGTGCCCGATTAGTGAGGTCTGTTAACGTACCGGTGGTGCGTACTGAATACCGCCCTGGTTCCACAACGCATTCTGACCACGTGCAATCTTCAGTGCGCTGTCTTTACCGACGTTACGGTCAAAGCTTTCCTGATAGTTACCCACCTGCTTGACGATGTTGTAGGCCCACTTGTTATCCAGCTTCAGATCCTTACCAAAATCACCTTCGGCGCCCAGGAAGTGTGCCATGTCTGGTGTGGTTGGCTTGGCCGTCATCTGGTCAACGTTCTTCGAGGAGATGCCCATCTCCTCCGCATTCAGCATGGCGTAGAGCGACCACTTCACGATGGTGAACCAGTCATCATCACCACGACGCACCAACGGCCCCAGCGGCTCTTTGGAGATCACTTCGGGCAGAACAATAAATTCGTCCGGTTTGCCCAGCTTAATGCGTAATGCGTAAAGCTGAGACTGGTCAGATGCCAGCGTATCGCAACGTCCGCTATCCAGCGCTTTAGCCGATTCATCAGAGCGGTCAAAGGTCACAGGCGTATATTGCATTTTGTTGGCTTTAAAGAAGTCCGCTACGTTCAGCTCGGTGTCGGTTCCCGCCTGAATACAGACAGTGGCACCATCCAGCTCTTTCGCACTTTTCAGGCCGGCCTTCTGGTGAGTCAGGAAGCCGATACCGTCGTAATAGTTCACGCCCGCAAACAGGAAGCCCATGCCGCCATCGCGCGATGAGGTCCAGGTGGTATTACGTGAAAGCACATCCACCTCGCCGGACTGCAGAGCGGTAAAACGCTCTTTCGCGGTCAGCGGGGTATATTTCACTTTGGTTGCATCACCAAACACAGCGGCAGCCGTCGCACGACACACATCCACATCGATACCGGTAAACTTGCCGCCAGCATCTGCATAGGAGAAGCCCGGCAAGCCGTCACTGATACCACATTGAACAAAACCTTTTTTCTTTATCGCATCCAGTGTGGTGCCTGCGTGTGCTTGCTGAGCAACGGCAACCAGCGAGGCAGCAGCGATCAGCGTAGAGAGCATCATCTTTTTCATAAAGCATCCTGTGTGGCGGGATCATGTTGTTATGTTTGCGCACTTTAGTGTGCGTTTTTCCTGTCTGTGGCGGTCAGCCATCCACGACTCTGCAAAGCTGATGCCAGGTTTGCAGGTTCCTGAATTCGTATGAAAGAACGGTTAATAATCGGAAGCACTTAGAAAGTTCCGCTAATATGGCGCACCAAAAGGAAGCAATGCGAGTCGACCCGATCACATTTAGTGCAAATAGTTTCACTATGTGGGAGCAGTGTGAGCATTCACTCAGGCAGAAATGTATGAAGAGATTGCGTTGCTTTTTAATGCGCAGAAAGTCACATACCCAGCAGTGGCGGGGATGTGAAGCGAGGTGAGGGTCAGGCAGGCACTAAGTCAAATCACAGCGGGCGAAAGCGAGAGGGTGAAATATCACGCCAGCGATTGCAACTACAGTTACCATATTACCGGAAACTGTTTCACTATCATTACCGTGGCTTTGTGCGTCGACGCACAAATAAAAACGCCAGCCCGAAGGCTGGCGTGATTTACAGACAGAACTAAAAATCAGTTCATGCCGTATTTTTTCAATTTCTTACGCAGCGTACCGCGGTTGATACCCATCATCAGGGCAGCACGGGTCTGATTGCCACGGGTATACTGCATCACCATGTCCAACAGAGGCTGCTCGACTTCAGCCAAAACCAGCTCATACAGGTCGCTCACATCCTGACCATTCAGTTGAGCAAAATAGTTCTTCAGTGCCTGTTTAACCGAATCACGCAAAGGTTTTTGAGTTACCTGATCCTGTGAGTTAACGGTTGAAACGGTCAGTACGTCAGAATTTACGCGTTGTTCGAACATAGTTCTTTCAGCTCTTTATTTCGTTACGCAAGATTTTCGAAGTATGCCTCCAACGCCTCCAGCTGTTCGCTGGCATCCTCAATGGCGTTGAATGTGCGCCGAAACTGGTCATTCGGGGCGTGCTCCTGCAGGTACCAGGAGACGTGCTTTCGCGCTATACGGTATCCCTTGCCTGAACCGTAAAAGTCGTGCAGCTCACGTATATGCGAAACAAGCAAGCGCTTGACCTCTGCCATCGGCAGCGGGGCAAGCAACTCCCCAGTGTCCAGATAATGCTGGATTTCCCGGAAGATCCACGGTCTTCCCTGAGCAGCACGTCCTATCATCAGAGCATCGGCCCCTGTATAGTCGAGCACCGCTCTGGCTTTATGCGGGTCAGTTATGTCTCCATTCGCGATAATCGGAATGGAGACACTCTGCTTAACTGTCCGAATGCTGTCATATTCAGCTTCTCCGTTGAACAGGCAGGCACGAGTGCGACCATGTATCGTCAGAGCCTGTATACCGCAGCGTTCAGCCAATTGGGCAATCGCGACACAGTTCCTGTTTTCAGGATCCCAGCCAGTACGAATTTTCAGCGTAACCGGCACATTCACTGCATTAACCACTGCGGAGAGAATTGACTCCACCACGGTGGGATATTGCAGCAAGGCTGAACCCGCCATTTTGCGGTTAACCTTCTTGGCAGGGCATCCCATATTAATGTCGATGACCTGTGCACCAGCCTCAACATTAATGCGTGCAGCTTGCGCCATTTCACTGGGATCGCAACCGGCAATTTGCACGGCGCGAATGCCTGGCTCATCGCTGTGAACCATACGTAATCGAGATTTGTCGCTAGCCCAGACTTCCGGGTTTGAAGACAACATCTCAGAAACTGCCATGCCTGCACCCATTTCGTGACACAGCGCCCTGAACGGCCTGTCGGTAATACCGGCCATCGGTGCTGCAATCAGTCGATTTCTCAGCTGGAGGTTTCCAATACGCATGAAGTCAGAATGGCCATACTGTGTCTGCAAGGCGGCGTATATTACGCATTTTTGCAGGAAGATGAAAGGCCAAACTTTGAACAATCAGCAAGAAAGATCAATGAAATCCGGGCCATGATCGATGCGCATATTTATTAAGCTTAAATATCAATCACTTAACAATTTATGCTGAAATTGTGAGCAAAAGTTTTTCCAGAAAAGTACGTCAATTCGCCAGATAAAAAACGTCACATGCCGTGATTAACGATACAAGCATCCATTTCAAATCGGGAAAGCCCGCAACTTACGCTACGGGCTGGCTGAATGTTCTGTTAAGGCACTTTGTTACGGGCAGCGCGATATCAGAGGGGGCAGACAGGCGCTATATTCAGGATTTAATCCCGGTAATCCGGCACCACTCCTCTTTAACCGCAACCGGGTCGAGCGTGAACTCGCTGACATACGCTTCGCAGACGCTCTCTGCCTGGCTCTCTAACACGCCCGAGAGTCCCAGATGACCGCCAGACTTCGGCAGTACGCTGATCAGCGGGGCCAGTTCACGTAGCGGGCCGGCCAGGATATTGGCCACCACCACATCAGCCTGCAGATTTTCGGGTTGCTGGTGGGGCAGATAGAGCGACAGGCGATCAGAGACGCCGTTGCGCTCAGCATTATCCCGGCTGGCCTGAATAGCCTGCGGATCGATATCAATCCCGATCGCCTGAGCCGCACCCAGCTTCAGTGCGGCGATCGCCAGGATCCCCGAACCACAGCCGAAATCGATCACCGTTTTGCCCACCAGATCCAGCCCGTCAAGCCAGGTAAGGCAGAGTGAGGTGGTCGGATGCGTGCCGGTCCCAAACGCCAGGCCGGGATCGAGCATCACGTTGACGGCATCAGGATCCGGCACATCACGCCAGCTCGGACAGATCCAGAGCCGCTCACCGAAGCGCATCGGATGGAAGTTTTCCATCCATTCGCGCTCCCAGTCTTTATCTTCGATCTGCTCGATCCGGTGACGAAAACCGGCGCCCAGCAACGGATGCTGCGCCAGTTCGGCGGTAATCGCGGCCATATCAGTTTCTGCATCGAACAGGCCGATAACATCGGTATCGCCCCACAGGCGGGTTTCACCTGGCAGCGGCTCATACACCGGCGTGTCGTTGGTATCCTGAAAGGTCACTGAAACCGCACCAATGTCCATCAGCGCATCGCTCAGCGTTTCCGCGTGTTCACCTGAGCTATTAATTTTGATTTGAATCCACGGCATAACGTCTCTCTTTCCGTCAATGTTGCGGCGCGTCGACCGTTTGCGGCGCGCGTCCAAACAGGTTGCCCACTAAAAATGCCAGCAGGCTTAAAAGCAGTGAGGGCACAATGGGATGAAAACCCAGAATCTGCAGGTTCAGGCTCGCCAGAAAAGCGTAGCAGCCTCCACCCACCACCATGCCGGTGATGGCGCCTGCGGCATTAGCGCGTTCCCAGTAGAGACCCAGTACCAGCGGCCAGAGGAAAACCGCCTCAAGGCCGCCAAAGGCCAGCAGGTTGAGCCAGATAATCATATCGGGTGGATTCCAGGCCGCAATCAGCAGCAGGAGACCCAGTGCGAACGTAATGGTGCCAGATAACAGCCGCAGCCGCGTCTCATTTTCCATCTGCTGTGGGGCAACACGCAGATAGAGATCTTTGATCAGCGTAGCCGAAGCCTGTAACAGCTGGGCATTAATGGTCGACATAATGGCGGCCATGGGGGCTGCCAGAAACAGTCCGGCAGCTAACGGTGGCAGCACAGTGATCATCAGGGTGGGTATAACACTATCCGGCACGGTCAGATTCGGCAGTATCGCCCGGCCCAGCGCACCGGCCAGATGCATTCCCAGCATCAGGATCACCACCACAATGGTACCCAGAATAATGGCCCGATGGACTGCCTTGCTGTCTTTATAAGAGATGCAGCGCACCGCAGTATGCGGCAAGCCAATCACCCCAAAGCAGACCAGCACGACAAATGAACTGAGGAAGGTCGGCGTTATAATCTCACCCGGTCCCTGCGGCGACAGCAGAGCGGGATCAATGTCATGCAGTTTCTGCACGGCCGTGCTCAGGCCGCCAGCCTGATGAATCACCGCGAACAGCAGCAGAAATGTGCCAATCAGCATCACGATGCCCTGCATGGCGTCATTGAGAACGCTGGCACGGAACCCGCCAAAAGCGGTGTAGAGCGCAATAGTGCCGCCAAAAATCAGCAGACCCGTGTCATACGGGATGCCTGCGGCGGTTTCGAGCAGCCGCGCGCCGCCAATAAACTGCACCGTCATGGCACCGATAAAGGCAACCAGCAGGCTCAGACTCGCCAGCCAGATCAGCAGCGGGCTCTGATAGCGGGCGTAGAGCATGTCATTCAGCGTCACCGCATTATGCTTGCGCGCCAGGATGGCAAACTTTTTCCCCAGCACACCCAGCGAGAGCCAGACGGCGGGCACCTGCACCATCGCCAGCAATACCCATCCCAGCCCATATTTGTAGGCGGCACCGGGACCACCAATAAACGAGCTGGCGCTGATATAGGTGGTGGTGAGCGTCATCGCCAGCACAAATCCGCCCATGGAGCGGCTGCCAAGGAAATATTCAGTGAGGAAGCTACCCTCGCGCCTTTTGCGCACGGCAAACACCGACAGCGCGGCAATCAACACCAGATAAATCAGTAACGGCAGGATAATTTCACTGTTCATTTGTGTCCTCCAGCGGCATGTCGCGGAAAATTAACCGCACCATCATCCAGCACAGGAATATGAACAACAGGGGAGCAAACAGGCAGGAGAGTTCAAACCAGCGCGGCAGGCCGGTGATACCAATTTCACTGCCACCCAGCCAGGCAGAAAGCCCCCAGGCAGCGAGCCAGAGCAGGGTGAGGTAGAGCGACCAGCGCGCCTCTTTATGTGCCTGTATAAAACGAGCATCCATGATTCAACCTTAACGCCAGCGGCAAAAGAAAAAGGCCGGATTAACCGGCCTCTGACTGACTCAGCGTTGCGTTTACTTCTCGTGCAAGCCGAGTTTTTTCTCCAGATAGTGGATATTGGTTCCACCGTGCTGGAAGTTTTCGTCGGACATGATTTTCATCTGCAGTTCAACGTTGGTTTTGATACCGTCGATGATCAGTTCCGCCAGCGCATTCTTCATGCGGGCGATAGCCACGTCGCGCGTTTCGCCATAGGTGATCAGCTTACCGATCATGGAGTCGTAATACGGCGGTACGGTGTAGCCTGAGTAAATATGCGACTCCCAGCGCACGCCAAAACCGCCTGGCGCATGGAAGCGGGTGATTTTACCCGGACTTGGCAGGAAGGTGACCGGATCTTCAGCGTTAATACGGCACTCGACCGCATGTCCGCGAATAACCACTTCGTCCTGTTTGATCGACAGTGGCTGACCCGCAGCAATGCGCAGCTGCTCTTTGATCAGATCCACACCAGTGATCATCTCGGTCACCGGATGTTCCACCTGAATACGGGTGTTCATCTCAATGAAGTAGAACTCACCGTTTTCGTACAGAAACTCGAAGGTACCTGCGCCACGATAGCCAATCTCAATACAGGCTTTGGCACAACGATTGCCGATAAAGCTGCGCTGTTCTTCAGTAATACCTGGGCCTGGCGCTTCTTCAACCACTTTCTGGTGACGACGCTGCATAGAGCAGTCACGTTCGCCCAGATAGATCGCGTTGCCCTGGCCGTCAGCCAGAACCTGAATCTCGATGTGGCGCGGATTCTCCAGATACTTCTCCATGTAAACCATGTCGTTGCTGAAAGCCGCTTTGGCTTCCGCTTTCGTCATGTTGATGGATTGTTCCAGATCTTTGTCGCTGCGCACAACGCGCATACCACGACCGCCGCCGCCGCCAGAGGCTTTGATGATGACCGGATAACCGATGCGCTTCGCAAAGGCACGGTTTTTTTCCATATCATCGGTCAGCGAACCGTCAGAACCGGGTACGGTTGGGACGCCTGCTTTCTTCATCGCATTAATCGCAGAGACTTTGTCGCCCATCAGGCGAATGGTGTCTGCTTTCGGACCGATAAAGATAAAGCCGGAGCGCTCAACCTGCTCAGCAAAATCGGCATTCTCAGAGAGGAAGCCGTAGCCAGGGTGAATCGCCACCGCGCCGGTGATCTCTGCAGCAGAGATCAGCGCCGGGATGTTGAGGTAACTTTTAACTGACTGCGCCGGGCCAATGCAGACGGTTTCGTCTGCCAGCAGCACGTGCTTCAGGTCACGATCCGCGCTTGAGTGTACCGCAACAGTCTTGATGCCCAGTTCTTTACAGGCACGCAGAATGCGCAGCGCAATCTCACCACGGTTAGCAATAACAATTTTATCCAGCATGATCTGCCCCGTTACTCGATGATAACCAGTGGCTCGTCAAATTCGACCGGCTGACCGCTTTCAACCAGGATAGCTTTCACTACACCTGATTTGTCAGCTTCGATCTGGTTCATCATTTTCATGGCTTCGACGATGCACAAGGTATCGCCGGCATTCACTTTCTGGCCGACTTCCACAAAGGCTTTCGCATCCGGGCTCGGCGTACGGTAGAAGGTCCCTACCATTGGTGAACGCACGATGTGACCGCTGATTTCAGCCGGTGCCGCTTCGGCAACCGCTGCAACAGGAGCAACAGCTGTTGCCAGAGCAGGCTGTTGAACCGGCGCAGCGTAAGTCTGCTGCATCATCGGGTAACCCACGTTTGCAGGTGCACGGCTGATGCGAACGGACTCTTCACCTTCAGAAATTTCCAGCTCTGAAATGCCAGACTCTTCAACCAGTTCGATCAGTTTTTTAATTTTACGAATATCCATGAGTGGGGTTCCGTACTCAGTTTGATTAATTAGTTTGAGACAGGCGTTTTACTGCCGTTTGTAAAGCCCATGTGTAGCCGTCAGCGCCAAGCCCACAGATCACGCCAGCAGAGACATCAGAAAGATAGGAGTGATGGCGGAAGGGCTCGCGGGCATGCACGTTGGAGAGATGAACCTCGATAAACGGTATTTCTACCGCCAGCAGGGCATCACGTAGTGCGACACTGGTATGGGTAAACGCGGCAGGATTAATAATGATGTAATCCACATTGCCTTTGGCCTCATGAATGCGATCAATCAGCTGAAATTCAGCATTGGTTTGCAGGTGGCTCAATTCCACATTCAACTGGTCTGCCTGACGTGTCAAATCGTCAACGATCTGACGCAGCGTGGTATGACCATACTTCTCAGGTTCACGCGTTCCCAACAGGTTCAGGTTGGGCCCGTTTAAAAGCAGAATATGTAATTTATGCGCCATCGTGCTGCCATCTCCCGCAATCATTGAGGCATCGCGTAAAATACCTTGCGAATCTTCATTTGTCACCTTTGAGAATGAAAAAGAAGACCCGACGAGCAATAAAGCCGGGCATTATATCCGTTTCGTGTCATTTCGCAGCAAAATACTGGTCTTATCTGCGAAGATGATCGGATGTGGCCTGCGGGCCACATCTTTTATCAGAAAAGTGCAGAGGAAAACAACGGGTGAAGCGCTAGCGAGGCCACCATTTGAGAAATTTTTTGTAACGCCAGGCTAACAGTATTGCAGCAAGTAGTGCGTAGATAAGTGGCTGGGGTGACACGGTTTTCACTGACCAGATATAGTGAATCGGCACCAGAATGGCCACCAGATAGACCGCGTTGTGCAGGGTTTGCCAGCGCTTACCGAGCTTGCGCTGAGCGCGCTGAAACGACGTCAGCGCCAGGGCCAGTAATATCAGCCAGCTGATAATCCCCAGTGTCAGATAGGGACGGGAAATCAGCTCGCTGCCCAGCAGACGCAGATTGTCAGCGCCCAGCTCCAGCAGGTAATAACTCAGCAGATGGAGAGAAGCCCAGACAAACGTCCAGACGCCAAGCAGACGCCGGGTGCGGATTAACAGCGGTTGCCTGCCATAACGTGCCAGCGGTGAGACCAGCAGCGTACCCAGCAGCAGTTTCAGCGCCATGCGGCCGGTAAAATGCTGAATATCTTTTGCCGGATCCGCACTCAGGCCGCCCTGCATCGCGGCAAGAACCAGATAAATCAGCGGCAACAGGGCCGCCAGATGCAGAATCACCTTAAGCCAGGTGATCTGTTTTATCGACAGGCGTACCACCTAGTAATTCTCCCGTAAATCCAGGCCACGATAGAGCGACGCAACCTGTTCGGCATAGCCGTTAAACAGCAGCGTTGGCTGACGTTCGACCTTCAGACTTCCGCCCGGGCCAATAAATCGCTCAGTGGCCTGCGACCAGCGTGGATGATTAACATGCGGATTCACATTGGCATAAAAACCATATTCATCTGCGGCGATCTGGTTCCAGGTCGTTGGCGGCTGATTTGCGGTCAGGGTGATTTTGACAATCGACTTAATGCCCTTAAAACCATATTTCCACGGCACCGTCAGGCGAATCGGCGCGCCATTCTGCGGCGGCAGCGCTTTGCCATAGACGCCGGTGGTCAGAATGGTCAGCGGATGCATGGCTTCATCCAGACGTAAACCTTCGACATAGGGATAATTGAGTCCGCCGCCAATAAAGCGATCTTTCTGACCTGGCATCTGCTCAGGATCGTACAGTGTCTGAAAGGCGACAAAACGCGCTTTGCTGGTGGGTTCCGCCAGAGAGATAAGCTTATTCAGCTCAAAGCCTATCCAGGGCACCACCATCGACCAGGCCTCCACGCAGCGCATGCGATAGATTCGCTGCTCCATGGCAAACCGTTTAAAGATGTCATCCATATCCAGGGTCACGGGCTTAGCCACTTCGCCATCAATGGTCAGTTTCCAGGGCTCTGTTTTCAGCGTACCGGCATTGGCAGCCGGATCGGCCTTATCCAGCCCGAACTCATAGAAGTTGTTATAGCCGGAAACTTTATCCGCAGGCGTTAAGGTCAGATCGGCCTGATATTGCGCTGGTTTGGTAAAGTCCAGCGGCCGGCCTGCTGGCGCGGGTGGGCGATCGTTGCCTTTGAACCAGCTGAGAATATCGGCTTGCGCCACGCCCGGCATACCCATCGCCGCTGCGCTCAGTCCCAGCGTTTTCAGCACCTGGCGGCGCTTCATGTTAAAAATGCTTTCCGGCGTTACGTCGGCTTCGGTCAGACGGGGTGTGCGTTTCATGGTGCCTTCTCCAGACAGGATGTCATTAACCAGCATGATGACTATTACTGATATCAGCCAGTTTCGCCCTGAAAATGTGAAATTTCCTGGCTGGCCGGTACGATGAGAATGCACCGAAAAGTGCCAGGATCAACGTCAGCGATGATATCCCGACGATATACTTCGGCTTCATACGTCCCGGCGCTGTCGGCAACGGCAAATTATGCTATTTTTGCTCGCGTTTTCGTCAGGCTGACGGTACAAGGTTGGGTGATCCGGTTATCACCGCAGTAATACAGGCACAGGGATGCGATTAACCACAAAATTATCTGCGTTTATTACCTTTTTAAGCCTGCTGGCCATGTCGTTGATGCTGGCAGGCTGTGCATTCAGTGTTTTCTGGTTCAGTCATCAGCGGGTTGAACATCGGGCGCAGATACTGGCGACCGAAGTGGATCAGGCGATGTTCACCCAGACGCCGGCAGAGCTGCATGTCTGGCTCACGCGTATGATGCCGATAATGAATGCCGAGCAGATTTCTCTTCACAACGGCAGGCAGACTTTCCTTACCCTCTCCCGACACGAAAACCAGATGCTGGAAGACGAGCCTAATCGTTTTATCCAGGTCGATGTGCCTTTGATGCACCAGACGGGTTTAGAGCTGCGGGTCGTCACCCTTGATCCTGCCAAAACCTGGCTGCGCTCCATTACCGGCACCTCTACGCTGGGCATCCTGTTTACCGTCATGCTGGTGATGAGTCTGGTGCTGCTGCTGATGCATCGCTGGCTCAGTCGG
This sequence comes from Pantoea sp. EKM20T, assembly GCF_011800485.1. Classification (NCBI taxonomy): domain Bacteria; kingdom Pseudomonadati; phylum Pseudomonadota; class Gammaproteobacteria; order Enterobacterales; family Erwiniaceae; genus Pantoea; species Pantoea sp. EKM20T. The sequence continues at coordinate 14,186 of NZ_JAALFW010000020.1, forward strand.
CAGTGGCGCGGTATGGAGCATCTTGAAGTGCGGGCAGAGGCGATTATCAGCGGTGAGCGCGGTGTAATGCCGAAACGCGGTGCGGATGAGTGGCCACCGAGAGCGAGCCGCGCACTGGATGTGTTGCTGGCGGATCTGCAGGAGGCGGGCGAGCAGCGTCTGCGTATCGACACGCTGATCCGCACCTTTGCTGCGCAGGATGGACGCACCGGTCTCAACAACCGGCTGTTCTTTGATAACCAGCTCGCCACCCTGCTGGAGGATCAGGAAGCAGTCGGCACCCATGGTGTGGTGATGATGGTGCGCCTGCCCGATCTGGACACGCTGAAGGATTCGCTGGAGCCGGGGCTGGTTGAGGAGTACCTCTTCAATTTCGTCAACATGCTTTCCACCTTTGTGCTGCGCTATCCTGGCGCCCTGCTGGCACGCTATTTCCGCAGTGATTTTGCCGTGCTACTGCCGCATCGCAGTCTCAAAGAGGCAAACAGTATTGCGGATCAGCTGATCAATGCCGTTGATTCCCTGCCGCCGATGCGGCTGGTTAATCGTGATGATCTCATCCATATCGGTATCAGCGCCTGGCACAGCGGGCAGACTGTGCCGCAGGTGATGGAAAATGCCGAAATGGCTACCCGACGTGCGGCACTGCTGGGCGGCAACAACTGGACCAATGGTGCCGGAAATCCGCAGGACGCCGGGCGGGGTAGTGTGCGCTGGCGAACCCTGCTGGAGAACACGCTTAGCCGTGGCGGCCCGCGGCTCTATCATAAACCCACCGTCAATATTGAGGGTAAGGTACAGCACCGGGTGATGCTGACCCGCATCTTCGACGGCGATAAAGAAGTGCTGGCCGCAGAATATATGCCCCTGGTACAGCAGCTCGGCATGGCTGATGGCTGGGATCGTCAGTTAATGACTCGCATTGCGGCACTCTCTGAACTCTGGCCAGAAGAGACGCTGGTGATTCCGGTGACGATTACCTCGCTTCTGCAGCGCTCTTTTGTCCTCTGGCTGCAGAACATGCTGCTGCAGTGCCCGAAAGCGCAAAGAAAACGATTTTTATTTGAACTTGCCGAGGCAGATGTTTGTCAACACATCAACCGTTTAACGCCAGTTTTCCGCGCACTTAAGGCTTTTGGCTGTCGGGTTGCGGTAAATCAGGCGGGTTTAACCGTGGTAAGCAGCGCCTACATACGACAGCTGCCGCTGGAACTGATCAAGCTTGATGCCGGTCTGGTACGCAATATTGAGCGCCGGACTGAAAATCAGCTGTTTGTGCAGAGTCTGCTGGAAGTCTGTAAATGTACGGGCATTCAGGTGTTTGCTACCGGTGTCCGCACTAAAGCGGAGTGGCAAACTTTAGTCGCGTTGGGCGTAGCAGGTGGGCAGGGCGACTTTTTTGCTCCCTCGCTTCCGGTTAACAGTAACGTGAAGAAGTATTCACAACGTTACCGTATTTAATGAATTGCGGTCGTACTGACGGAAATTTACGGTTTTTTTTAATGTTTATTCGCGTCTGAACCTCTGAACTTACTGCCGGAAATGTTAGATTTTATGTCGGACAGGGCGAGGGGAAATAGCGTGAAATGCAGTGCTGATGGCGTCTGGTCGCCATTCTGCTGTTGTGGATCGCCAGTTCAGATGACTTAAACGCAATCAGGCGTCTTTTTTCACCGAAGCAGAACGTTTTTGCGCCTTGTGGCAGCTTCGTGTGGTTGGTAAAGTAAGCGGATTTTATTTTCCGCCCCCAGCTTGCAGGATTACCCCTTAGTATGTTTAAAAAATTTCGTGGCATGTTTTCCAACGACTTGTCCATTGACCTGGGTACCGCGAATACCCTGATTTACGTGAAAGGACAGGGCATCGTACTGAACGAGCCCTCCGTCGTCGCTATTCGACAGGATCGTGCCGGTTCACCGAAAAGTGTTGCGGCCGTGGGTCATGAGGCCAAACAGATGCTTGGCCGTACGCCAGGCAATATCGCAGCGATTCGTCCGATGAAAGATGGCGTTATCGCTGACTTCTTCGTGACCGAAAAGATGCTGCAACACTTCATCAAGCAGGTTCACAGCAACAGTTTTATGCGTCCCAGCCCGCGTGTGCTGGTCTGCGTACCCGTCGGGGCAACACAGGTTGAACGCCGCGCGATTCGTGAATCCGCTCAGGGCGCAGGCGCGCGTGAAGTGTTTCTGATTGAAGAGCCGATGGCTGCAGCAATTGGTGCGGGTCTGCCCGTTTCAGAAGCGACTGGCTCAATGGTGGTGGATATTGGTGGCGGTACCACAGAAGTGGCGGTGATCTCGCTGAACGGTGTGGTCTACTCCTCGTCAGTGCGTATTGGTGGCGATCGTTTCGATGAAGCTATTATTAATTATGTGCGTCGTAACTACGGTTCACTGATCGGCGAAGCGACCGCAGAACGTATTAAGCATGAGATCGGTTCAGCCTATCCGGGTGATGAAGTCCGTGAGATCGAAGTGCGTGGTCGTAACCTGGCAGAAGGTGTACCGCGCGGCTTTACACTGAACTCTAATGAAATTCTGGAAGCGCTGCAGGAGCCATTAACCGGCATCGTTAGCGCGGTGATGGTTGCCCTTGAGCAGTGTCCGCCTGAGCTGGCTTCAGATATTTCGGAGCGCGGCATGGTGCTGACCGGCGGTGGTGCGTTACTGCGCAACCTGGATCGTCTGCTGATGGAAGAGACGGGCATTCCGGTTGTGGTTGCTGAGGATCCACTGACCTGTGTGGCTCGCGGTGGCGGCAAAGCGCTGGAAATGATCGACATGCATGGCGGCGATTTGTTCAGCGAAGAATAATTGCCTCAACCGGCTAAGAACGCAATGATCATGCGAGGGAGTGGCATGTGAACCGGCGCAATCTGTGCCGGTGCAGTGCGTTCAGCCCAGGGAAGCACGGTGTTATGCCGTCGCTTCCTCTCCTGTTGTCGAGGATCACGCAGATTATATGAAGCCGATTTTTAGCAGGGGACCTTCCCTGCAGTTGCGTCTATTCCTGGCGGTTATCGTGGCGATTGCCATTATCATTGCCGACAGCCGTGTGGGTTCTTTCACCCAAATACGCAACTATCTGGATACGTCGGTCAGTCCGTTTTACTTCCTGGCCAATGGGCCACGTCAGCTGCTGGATGGCGTGTCAGAGTCGCTGGCGTCGCGTCAGCAACTCGAGCAGGAAAACAAAGCGTTACGTCGTGAGCTCTTCCTGAAAAACAGTAACCTGCTAATGCTGGGGCAATATAAGCAGGAAAACGCACGCCTGCGTGAACTGCTGGGTTCACCGCTGCGTCAGGATGAGCAAAAGATGGTGACACAGGTCATCTCCACCGGCACCGATCCTTACACCGACCAGGTGGTAATCGACAAAGGCAGCGTTAACGGCGTCTATGAAGGCCAGCCGGTCATCAGTGATAAAGGGGTAGTCGGTCAGGTCATCGCTGTCGGACAACTCACCAGCCGTGTTCTGCTGATCTGTGATGCGTCACATGCCCTGCCGATTCAGGTGCTGCGTAATGACATCCGTGTCATTGCCGCAGGTAACGGCTGTACTGAAGATCTTCAGCTTGAGCATCTGCCAGGTAATACGGACATTCGGGTCGGCGATGTACTGGTGACTTCAGGTATCGGTGGCCGATTCCCTGAAGGCTATCCGGTGGGTGTGGTTTCCTCGGTAAAAGTGGATACCCAACGCGCCTATACGGTGATTCAGGCGCATCCGACCGCGGGTCTGCAGCGTCTGCGTTACCTGCTGCTGCTGTGGGGTGCCGATCGCAATGGTGATATGCCGTTGCCGCAGGATGAAGTTCATCGCGTTGCGAACGAGCGTCTGATGCAGATGATGCCGCAGGTCTTACCGCCTGCGGGAGAAATGGGCCCGCCTGCGCCTGCCGTACAGATGGGACCGCCTGCACCGTCAGCTACCAGCAGCAGTGGACAAAGCAACTCCTCGCGTTCACGCGGGGGGCAGCCTTGAGTCGATATCGCAGCCAGGGACGTTGGGTCATCTGGCTCTCCTTCCTGGTTGCGCTTGTCCTGCAGATCATGCCCTGGCCGGATGAAATTTATATGTTCCGGCCCTCATGGCTACTGTTGATCCTTATCTATTGGGTGCTCGCACTGCCGCATCGGGTCAATGTCGGCAGCGGATTTGTGCTGGGTGCCATCATGGATCTGATTGCGGGTTCCACACTCGGCGTGCGTGCGCTGGCGCTCAGTATCATCGCCTACCTGATTGCCTTTAAGTTCCAGTTATTCCGCAACTTAGCGTTGTGGCAGCAAGCGTTAATGGTTATGGTGCTGTCGCTGGCGATGGATGTGATTGTCTTCTGGGCTGAATTCCTGGTAATCAACGTTTCATTCCGACCTGAAATTTTCTGGAGCAGTGTCGTCGACGGTATTCTCTGGCCCTGGCTATTCTTATTAATGAGAAAAATTCGTCGTCAGTTCGCTGTTCAATAAGGAAATTTATGGTAACCCTCTATCTTGCTTCCGGTTCACCGCGTCGTCGTGAGCTGTTAACTCAACTTGGGCTGACATTCGAGCGCATCGTGACTGACGTTGAAGAGCAGCGTCAGCCGAACGAAGCGGCGGAAATCTATGTCCGCCGTCTGGCCAATGATAAAGCGCAGGCGGGTGTCAAACTGGCCGCGCAGGATCTGCCGGTGCTGGGCGCGGATACGATTGTGGTGCTGAATGGCGAAGTGCTGGAAAAGCCGCGCGATGCCGCTAATGCCCGCGCGATGCTGTGCAAACTCTCTGGTCATACGCATCAGGTGATGACGGCGGTAGCGCTGGCCGACAGTCAGCAGGCGCTGGATTGCGTCGTAATCACTGATGTGACATTCCGCACCTTAACCGCCACCGACATCGACGACTATATCGCGACCGGCGAGCCAATGGATAAAGCGGGTGCATACGGTATTCAGGGCAGGGGAGGAAACTTTGTCCGCAAAATTAATGGAAGCTACCATGCAGTGGTCGGATTACCCTTGGTTGAGACAGGGGAGTTGATCAGCCATTTCGAGTCACTGCGTGCCGTAAGGGGTCAACATGACGGCTGAATTACTGGTAAACGTCACGCCTTCTGAAACACGTGTTGCCTATATTGACGGCGGCATACTGCAGGAAATTCACATTGAGCGTGAGGCGCGGCGCGGCATCGTTGGCAATATTTATAAAGGCCGTGTAAGCCGTGTTCTGCCCGGCATGCAGGCCGCTTTTGTTGATATCGGTCTGGAGAAAGCGGCCTTTCTGCATGCCTCAGATATCATGCCGCATACTGAATGTGTGGCGGGCGACGAAAAGAAAAACTTTATCGTGCGGGATATCGCCGAGCTGGTGCGGCAGGGACAGGATCTGGTGGTTCAGGTCGTCAAAGATCCGCTTGGTACCAAAGGTGCCCGGCTGACCACTGACATCACGCTGCCTTCGCGTTACCTGGTCTTTATGCCAGGCGCATCGCATGTGGGTGTCTCTCAGCGTATTGAGAGTGAGAAAGAGCGCGATCGGCTTAAAGCGGTCGTGGCTGACTACTGCGACGATCTGGGCGGCTTTATTATTCGTACCGCCGCAGAAGGCATCGGGGAAGAGGAGCTGGCGCAGGACGCGGCTTTTCTCAAACGACTCTGGACCAAAGTCAGCGAGCGTAAAAAGCGCAATCAGACCCGCTGCCTGCTCTACGGTGAGCTGGCTCTGGCCCAGCGTATTCTGCGTGATTTTGCGGGCGCGGCGCTGGATCGCATCCGGGTCGACTCCCGCCTGACCTGCGACATGCTGGTGGAATTTACCGGTGAATATATCCCGGAAATGGCCGGTAAGCTGGAGCTCTACAACGGTAAACAGCCTATTTTCGACCTGTTTGACGTCGAAAATGAGATTCAGCGCTCGCTGGATCGCAAAGTTGAACTAAAGTCAGGCGGATATCTGATCATCGATCAGACCGAAGCGATGACCACCATCGATATCAACACCGGTGCGTTTGTCGGCCATCGTAACCTTGATGAGACGATCTTTAATACCAATGTTGAAGCCACTCAGGCGATCGCACGTCAGCTGCGACTGCGTAATCTTGGTGGCATCATCATTATCGACTTCATCGATATGAGCAACGAAGACCATCGCCGTCGGGTATTGCATTCGCTGGAAAGCGCGCTCAGTAAAGATCGGGTTAAAACCGGTATTAATGGTTTCTCGGCGCTGGGTCTGGTGGAGATGACGCGTAAGCGTACCCGCGAAAGCATTGAGCACGTTTTGTGCCAGGATTGCCCGGTCTGCAAAGGGCGCGGCACGCTGAAAACCGTTGAAACGGTCTGCTATGAAATCATGCGTGAGATTGTCCGGGTTCATCACGCTTATGATTCTGACCGCTTTCTGGTCTATGTTTCACCGACGGTGGGTGAGGCGTTAAAAACTGACGAGTCTCATGCACTGGCTGAAGTCGAAATCTTTGTCGGCAAGCAGGTTAAAGTTCATGTCGAAGCGCTCTACACTCAGGAGCAGTTCGACGTAGTGATGATGTAACGCCAGCCCGGTCACCGGTTTCTTCGGATATCGGGCTGAAAAATCGCCCTTGTTTGAGATAAAATGCGCGTTTTAACGCTTTTATCGGGAGACGGTCGGGTATGAGAACCAACTATCCGTCGTTTACGGAACACAAGGAGAGGCGTGAGTGAGGCAGTTGCCGAGGATTTTGTTACTGCTGGTCGCGGCAATCATCGTGATTGTCGCGCTGCTGGTCAGCGGATTGCGTCTGGTGATGCCGCATCTCGACAGCTATCGCAGCAACCTTCTGCAATACATCTCCGACAGCAGCGGCGTGCCGGTCAACGCCAGCCAGTTACAGGGTAAATGGGAGAATTTTGGCCCAACCCTGCAGGTTCGCGATCTTAGCGTCGATCTGCATGAGAACGGCAAACTCACTATCAAACGCATCAATCTGGCTCTCGACGTCTGGCAGTCCCTGCTGCACTGGCGGTGGCAGTTTCGCGATCTGACCTTCTGGCAGTTGCACCTCGATACTAATCGCCCGCTGCTGGATAACGACAAAGAGAAAAACAGCTTCCGTCCGGCGCAGATAAACGAACTCTTCCTGCGTCAGTTTGACCACTTTGACCTGCGTGACAGCACCATCCGTTTCCGCACCCCTTCCGGTCAGCATGCTGAGCTGGCGATCCCGCGACTCACCTGGGTCAATGAAGATAACCGCCACCGGGCCGAAGGCGAAGTCAGTCTGTCGAGCTTCACCGGCCAGCACGGCGTGGTCCAGGTGCGGCTTGATCTTAACGACAGCAACGGTTTACTCAATGATGGCCGCATCTGGATGCAGGCCGACGACGTCGACATGCGCCCGTGGCTGGGCCGTTGGGTGCGTGACAATACCCGGCTGGATAGCGCACGATTTAGCCTGGCGGCCTGGGTTAACCTGCGCGATGGCGACATCTACGCCGGTGATCTGCTGCTGCGCAAGGGCGGAGCCAGCTGGCAGGGCGAGACCGGACGACACCGCATTGAGGTCGATGGGCTGACCGCGCATCTGTCACGTTTCCAGAATGGCTGGGTGGTCAATGTGCCACAAACCCGGCTCAGCACCGACGGCCACGCCTGGCCCGCCGGTCACTTCTCTCTGTTATGGCGTCCTGAAGATAAGCAGATGCTGGGACCGGATGGTCAGCCGGAAGTGCGCGTTCGCGCCACACAGCTGGTGCTGAGTCATATTGCGCCGATCGTTCCGCTGTTTGCGCCGCTCTCTCCGGCACTGTTTGAAAACTGGCAGACGCTGCAGCCACAGGGCACCATCGATGGCCTGGCGCTGGATATTCCGTTACAGCAGCCTGAAAAAACCCGCGTACAGGTGAAGTGGCGTGATTTCAGCTGGCAGCACTGGAAACTGTTGCCGGGCATCAGCCATTTAAGCGGGGAAGCGCGCGGCAGCCTGAGCAATGGTCAGGTCAGTGTGGATATGGGGGCGGCGACCGTTCCCTATGGCGACATGTTCCAGGCTCCGTTAGAGATTAAGCGGGTGACCGGTGCGCTGCGCTGGCTGAATGATGATCATGGCCTCACGCTGGCGGGCGAAAATCTTGACCTGGAGGCACGCTCGCTCTGGGCGCGCGGCGACTTCAGCTACCAGCAGAATAGCGGCGGTGAGCCTCGTCTGGATATTCTGGCCGGTATCCGGCTTACCGATGCGGGCGATGCCTGGCGCTACTTCCCGGTACCGCTGTTGGGTAACAGCCTGACGCACTATCTGAGTGGGGCAGTGAAGGGTGGCAAGGTGGACAACGCCACACTGCTGTTTGCCGGTAATCCGGCGCTGTTCCCGTTCAAGCATAATGATGGCATGTTCCAGGTCTGGGTGCCGCTTCGCCAGGCAACCTATGCGTTTCAGCCCAAATGGCCAGCGTTAAGCAATCTCGATATCGACCTTAACTTCCTGAATGACGGTCTCTGGATGAAAGCGCCGGTGGCGAAACTGGGCGAGGTGGACGCGCGCAACGTCACTGCGGTCATCCCCGACTACCTGAAAGAAAAACTGATCATTGAGGGTGATATCAGTGGTGAAGGCCAGCAAATCGCGGACTATTTCGGGCAGACTCCGCTGAAACCTTCACTGGGTGCCGCGCTGGAGCAGCTGGAAATCAAAGGCCGCGTCGGCGGCCACCTGAATCTGGATATCCCGCTGGATGGTGAGCAGGTTCACGCCCGTGGCAATGTGGACCTGAACAATAATTCGCTGTTTATCAAACCGTTAAAAACCACCATTAACAATCTCTCCGGGCGCTTCCGTTACGACAACGGCAATCTGGCCAGTGAAGATCTGCGTGCGAACTGGTTTGGTCAGCCGATGGGCGTGCGTTTCAGCACTAAAGAGAATCCGGACGACTTTGGCGTGAACGTCAAACTTCAGGGCGACTGGCAGCCTGCTAAAATCAGCCAGCTTCCTGCAGCTGTCAGCAAGCAGCTTGGCGGAAATCTGCCGTGGCAGGGCGACGTTAATATTACGCTGCCCCATCATGGCGGTGCGCGTTATGACGTGACGCTGAACGGTAATGCAAAAGAAGTAAGTAGTCACTTACCTGCACCGCTCGATAAGAAAGCCGGTGAGGCGATGCCAGTCGCAATCAAGGCCAGTGGCGACCTGCACCATTTCGATCTCAGTGGCAGCGTCGATGCAAACCATCGCTTTAACAGCCGCTGGTTGCTGGAGCCGACGCTGCGCGTCGATCGTGGCATCTGGCTGAATGATGCGCAGAAAACACCTGCTCTGCCCGATCATCCCGGCATGGTACTGAACCTGCCCGCGCTGGATGGCGAGGCCTGGGTGGCGATGATGGCCGCAGGGGGAGCATCCGGGGGCAGCGAGTCAGGCGGCGGCCTCAAAACGGGTGGCGTCACGCTGCCCGGCAATATCACGCTTCGTAGCCCGGCCGTCACCCTGGCCGGGCAGCAATGGCATGAGGTTGAAGCGACACTGGCTCAGAGTGCGGGCGGCAAGGGCCAGGTCGGCGTCAGGGCTAAAGAGCTGCATGGTGCGCTGGCAATGGCACCGAAAGCACCGTGGCAGGTGAACCTGGATTACCTTTACTACAATCCGCAGTGGGATAACGGTGAAGGCAAAGGCGGCAAAGCGCCACCTCAAAAAGCCACGAACATTAACTTCAGCCAGTGGCCCGCTTTACAGTTGCGCTGTAAAGAGTGCTGGGTGCTGGGTCAGAAATATGGTCAGGTCTCCGCGATGCTGCAACCCCGCGGAGATACGTTAGCGCTTACTAACGGAAAAGTGGATACTGGCAGTTCACAGCTGAAAATCAACGGGGAATGGGTTAACCGCCCGGACGACCAGCGCACTTCGCTGAAGGGCACGCTGAAAGGCCCGAATATTAATAACGCGACCAACTGGTTTGGGGTCAACACGCCGCTGCGCGATGCGCCATTTGATATTGCGTATGACCTGCACTGGCGCTCTGCGCCCTGGCAGCCCTCGGCAGAGACGCTGAGCGGCACCCTGAAGACCCACTTTGGCAAAGGCCAGATCGCCGATGTGAATACCGGTGCCGCCGGGAAAATCCTGCGGCTGGTGAGCTTTGATGCGCTACTGCGCAAGCTGCGCTTCGACTTCAGCGACACCTTCACCAATTCTTTCTACTTCGACTCGATTAACGGCACCGCCTGGATCGAAAACGGCATGATGCGCACCGATAATCTGCTGGTGGATGGCCTGGAAGCGGACATTGCGATGCAGGGTAATCTCGACCTGGTGAAGCGTCAGATCGACATGGAAGCGGTGGTTGCGCCGGAAATATCCGCCTCGGTTGGTGTGGCGACAGCTTTTGCCATCAATCCGGTAATTGGCGCGGCGGTGTTTGCCGCCAGTAAAGTTCTGGGACCCCTGTGGAACAAGATATCGCTGCTGCGTTATCACATCAGTGGCCCGCTGGATAAACCAGAAATCAATGAAGTGCTGCGTAAACCGCGTGAGACTGACAACAAGTGAATTTGACGCCGTACCGGAATTACCGCAGGCTATGATTATCTGAGCACATAATGAGTGAGAAACGATGACTCTGAACCTGGTAAGTGAGCAGTTACTGACTGCTAACGGCATTAATCAGCAGGACCTATTTTCCCTGTTAGGGCAGCTTTCAGAACGTCGTCTGGATTATGCCGATCTCTATTTTCAGTCCAGCTTTCACGAATCCTGGGTGCTGGAAGACAAAATCATTAAAGATGGCTCCTACCATATCGATCAGGGTGTGGGCGTGCGTGCGGTCAGCGGGGAGAAAACCGGCTTCGCCTATGCAGACCAGATCACGCTGAATGCACTGCGTCTCTCCTCTGAAGCCGCACGCAGCATCGTACGCGAACAGGGAAATGGCAAGGCACACACGCTTTCTGCCGTGATGAACCGTTCGCTCTATCAGGCTATCGATCCGCTGAGCAGCCTGACACGTGAAGACAAAATCGCCCTGCTGCATCGCGTTGATAAAGTGGCTCGTGCGGCTGATCCGCGCGTGCAGGAAGTCAATGCCAGCCTGACCGGCGTTTACGAGCAGGTATTGGTAGCCGCGACTGACGGCACGCTGGCGGCAGATGTCCGTCCGCTGGTTCGCCTCTCTATTAGTGTCCAGGTGGAAGATCAGGGCAAACGTGAACGCGGCGCAAGCGGCGGCGGTGCGCGTACCGGTTATGCATTTTTCCTGGCAGATGAAGATGGCGAAGTCCGCGCTGACGCCTGGGCGCGTGAAGCGGTGCGTATGGCGCTGGTGAATCTCTCCGCCGTGGCCGCACCCGCTGGTGCGTTGCCGGTGGTACTGGGTGCGGGCTGGCCGGGCGTGCTGCTGCATGAAGCGGTCGGTCACGGTCTGGAAGGCGACTTCAATCGCCGTGGCACCTCGGTGTTCAGCGGTAAAATTGGTCAGCAGGTTGCGTCTGACCTCTGTACCGTGGTGGATGACGGCACCCTTGAAGGGCTGCGCGGTTCACTGGCGGTAGATGATGAGGGCGTTCCCGGTCAGTACAACATGCTGATTGAGAATGGTGTGCTGAAAGGCTACATGCAGGACAAGCTGAATGCGCGACTGATGGGGGTTAGCCCTACCGGTAACGGACGTCGTGAATCCTACGCGCATCTGCCGATGCCGCGCATGACCAACACCTATATGCTGGCTGGCAAGTCATCACCGCAGGATATTATTGAAAGCGTTGAGTATGGCCTCTATGCGCCCAACTTTGGTGGCGGTCAGGTGGATATCACCTCCGGTAAATTTGTCTTCTCAACCTCAGAGGCTTATCTGATTGAGAACGGCAAAATCACCAAACCGGTTAAAGGCGCAACGCTGATTGGTTCCGGCATCGAAGCGATGCAGCAGATCTCGATGGTGGGTAATGACCTGGCGCTGGATAAAGGCGTCGGCGTCTGTGGTAAAGAGGGACAGAGCCTGCCGGTCGGTGTCGGTCAGCCGACCCTGAAGCTGGATAAACTGACCATCGGCGGCACCGCCTGATGTGACCCCAACAACCCGCCGCCTGGCGGGTTGTCAGAATGCTGACAAATCCATAGCCGGATGAACCTGGCAGCAATGCAATAGCTGAAAGCGCAGGGAACACGGGCAGAGGAGGAAAGCGTCCCGCGCCACAGATGGCGCGGGCCGAGCGTGTCTGGGATGACGGATTTTGCGTCTTTCCGATCTGACCGTGTTCCCTTCGCTGGCTGGGTCTTACAGCTGGTCGGGACAGATGTTGTCAACAATTTATTGTTAGCTTTTACGGTGCTGCTGATACTGTTCAGCCACCTGTTCAAAATAGCCGGTCAGATAATCGATACAGACCTGCACCTTAAGCGGTAACTTATCCTTCTCGGTATAGAGCGCGTAGACCGGGCGCGGATCGGACTGATACTGCGGAAACAGAATATCGATCTCGCCTGCGGTGATCTCATCAATCACCCACATCATCGGCACATAGGCGATGCCATTGCCCGACTTCAGCCAGCGAATCAGCGTCAGGGAATCATTGGTCACAAAACGTCCCTGGGGTGCCAGGCGTGTCACTAATCCTTCCGGCGCAATCAGTTCGAAATTGTTGTCGGGCCGTACGCTATATTCCAGCCAGGAAAAATTATCGATATCACCCGGCTTCTCCGGCGTACCATGCTGCGCCAGATAGCTTTTTGCGGCGCACACCACCATCGGCATCGCACCCAGGCGACGCGAAAATAAGCTGGAATCTTTTAACGCTCCCACCCGAATCACCAGATCCAGACCATCCGCGATCAGATCCGGGGCCGGAACGCCGGTGACCAGATTCACACTCAGCCCCGGATATTCCCGCAGCATATCGCTGGTCATGCCGGCTAACACGTTCTGCGCCATGGTAGAGGAGCTGCCAATTCGCAGTACGCCAATGGGCGTATTGTTAAAAGCGTAAAGCTGTTCATGCACCTGCGTCGCTTCGGCCAGCATACGGCGGCAGCCCTGATAATAGATTTTGCCCGCTTCGGTCAGCCCGATACTGCGGGTACTGCGATTCAGCAGTTTTACCTGCAATGCATCTTCCAGTTTCGCGACGATCTGGCTGATTGATGAGACGCTCAGATGAAGCTGACGCGCCGCAGCGGTAAACGAACCCAGTTCGACCACTTTAGCGAAGACAGACATGCCTTTCAGTCGTTCCATTATTTACTCTGACTTAAAAGTGATTTAGATCACATTCTGTAGAAAACTTATAGTCAGGCGCGTTATTATAAGCGCGCCGGGGTATTTCCCGGTGATTCTTCATTGCCTGATACCCTTCGATGATACGCTATTATTAAGCCAGCTGCGGTTCGGATAACGCTTCCAGAGGGTTTTCCTGCGACATCTGAAGAGGCATGAGTATCCCGGCAAGGTCGAACTAAGGATTTGTGATGAGTGTGCTTCCGGTATTTGTCATGTTTGGGCTCTCTTTTCCGCCCATTTTCATCGAACTTATTATTTCACTGATGCTGTTCTGGTTAGTGAAACGCGTGCTTACGCCGAGCGGTATCTACGATCTTGTCTGGCATCCGGCACTTTTTAATACAGCGCTTTACTGCTGTGTGTTTTACCTTGTCTCCCGTTTATTAGTCTGAGGTTTAAGTGAAAGCACTCATAAGAAAAATCGCGCGCTACGCGATTACTATCCTGCTAGTCATCATCGCAGTGGTCATTATTTTCCGTGCCTGGGTCTTCTATACCGAATCGCCCTGGACCCGTGATGCGCGTTTCGCCGCTGACGTGGTGGCGATCTCCCCTGACGTCACCGGCCTGATCACCGAGGTTCCGGTACACGACAACCAGCTGGTGAAGAAGGGCGATACGCTGTTTGTGGTTGACCGGCCGCGCTATCAAAAAGCGCTCGATCAGGCGCAGGCGGATGTTGAATATTACCAGGCACTGGTCAGTGAGAAACGTCGCGAAGCCGGGCGCCGTAACCAGCTGGGCACCTCCGCCATGTCGCGCGAGGCTATCGAGCAATCCAATAACGATCTGCAAACCAGCGAGCACCAGCTGGCGAAATCGGTGGCGACACGCGATCTGGCGAAGATCGACCTTGAGCGCACCACGGTGAAAGCGCCATCCGATGGCTGGGTCACCAACCTGAATGTCTACCAGGGTGAGTTTATTACCCGTGGTTCGGTTGCCGTGGCGCTGGTTCAGCAGCACTCTTTCTATGTGCTGGCTTACCTGGAAGAGACCAAACTGCACGGCGTGGAGAAGGGCTTCCGCGCGGAAGTCACCCCACTTGGCAGCAACATCGTGTTGCGCGGCACCGTAGACAGTGTGGCGGCTGGCGTCACCAACAGCAGCAGCTCGGTCGACAGCAAAGGCATGGCAACGGTGGACTCCAATCTGGAGTGGGTGCGTCTGGCGCAACGTGTGCCGGTGCGCATCCGGCTTGATCAGCAGCCCGGCAATCGCTTCCCGGCGGGCACGACAGCGACAGTGGTGATCACCGGTCAGGCCGATCGTCAGCCTGAACAGGTTTCACCGATGGTCCGACTGTTTAATCGCCTGCGTGAGTTTGGTTAAGAGGGCGATATGATCGAGTTCCTGCGGTTCCCGGTAAAGCTCACCTTTGCGCTGGTGTTAGCGCTGATGGTGGGTTTTCACTTTAACCTTGAAACGCCGCGTTGGGCGGTGATGACCGCCGGTATCGTGGCCGGCGGTACCGCGTTTGCGGCCGGGGGTGACCCCTATTCCGGGGCGCTGCGCTATCGCGGCGTTTTGCGTATTATCGGGACATTTATTGGCTGTATCGCCGCGCTGACCATCATGATCGCCACCGTGCGTGCACCGGTCGTGATGCTGCTGCTGTGCTGCATCTGGGCAGGACTCTGCGTCTGGCTCTCTTCGCTGATCAAGGTAGAAAACTCTTACGCGCTCGGACTGGCGGGCTACACCGCGCTGATTATTGTGGTGACGGCTAACGCCAGCGGCGGTCTGACGCTGGTGCCACAATATGCGGTAGAGCGCTGCAGTGAAATCGTACTCGGCATCCTGTGTGCCATTCTGGCCGACATGATTTTCTCACCCCGTTCGATTAAAAAAGTGATCGACGCTGAGGTCGATTCGCTGCTGGTGGCACACTACAACCTGCTGCAACTCTGCGTCGCTCACGGTGATAAAGAAGAGGTCGACAAAGCCTGGAGCGCGCTGGTACGGCGCACCACGGCGCTGAACAGCATGCGCAGCCAGTTGATGATGGAGTCCTCACGCTGGAAGAACAGCAACCGCCGTTTGCAGATGCTCAATACGCTGTCACTGACGCTGATTACACAGGCAGCCGAAACCTTTCTGATCCAGAATTCCCGTCCTGATTACATTCCGCCCCAGTATCGTCTGATGGTTGAAAAACCAGCCTCGACCGTTGAAGAGGTGCATAAGCGGATGAAAGTGATGCGGCGGGTGATTGGTGCCAGCGGCAAATCAACGCCGGTCACGCTGGCCAGCTGGGTAGGCACTGCTACCGAATATCTGCTGCTACTGAAAGGGATCAAAAGTAATAGCCGGATCACCTCGCTGGAAGAGGAGATTCTGCAGCGCGAAGTGGTGATCCAGGCGCGTTCCGCTGAAACGCATCATGCGATGATCAATGGTATCCGTACCTTTGTGGCGACCGCGCTGGGTTCGCTGTTCTGGCTCTATACCGGCTGGACCTCTGGCAGTGGCTGCATGGTCATGCTGGCTGTCATCACCGCACTGGCGATGCGTATGCCCAACCCGCTGATGATGGCAAAGGACTTTCTCTACGGCATGACGGTCGCGGTTCCGCTGGGCGCGCTCTACTTTATGTATGTTCTCCCGGCGACGCAGCAGAGCGCACTGCTGCTCTGCATCGCAATCGGCCTGCTCGGTTTTATCGGTGGTATCTTCATTCAGCGGCGTCAGCTCGGCACGCTGGGGGCATTGATTGGCACCCTTAATGTTCTGGTGCTGGATAATCCGATGGAATTCCACATTAACGTCTTTCTCGATAACGTTCTGGGCCAGGTCATCGGCTGCTTCGTGGCGATGATGGTGATCCTGCTGATTCGTGATAAATCAAAAGCGCGTACCGGCCGCAAGCTGCTGAACCGCTTTATGTATGCGGCTGTCTCTGCCATGACGACCAATCAGGCGCGCCGGCGTGAAAACCATCTGCCAGCGCTCTATCAGCAACTGTTTCTGCTGCTCAACCTGTTTCCGGGCGATATCAACAAATATCGCATCGCCCTGACGCTGATCATCGGTCATCAGCGGTTACGCGACGCAGAAGTGCCGGTGAATGCCGATCTCTCTGCTTATCACCGGCAGTTGCGTTACACCGCTGACCGGGTGATCTCCGCCAGCAGCGATGACAAGCGGCGTTACTACTTTGAACGTCTGCTGAAAGAGCTGGATGTCTATCAGGAAAAACTGGCCCATTACGAGGCTCCCGCCAGCGTAACGGAACCGGTAAAACGACTGGCTATGATGCTGGATAAGTACCAGAACACGCTCATCCAAATCTGAATCTGGCCGCTGTGACCTGCAGCGGCCTGCGCAATCCCCACCCATCACAAAATCTGTCGCTTTTGCCAACTATACTCTCCAGACGGAAGAGCAAAACTGACAGGAGCGAATCAATGAAATCACTGCAAGAGAGCGAACTGTTCCGGACCGGCTATTTAGCGGACGGCCAGTGGCATCAGGCGGCTTCTACCTTTGACGTGACCAATCCGGCGACCGGTGAGGTGATTGCACAGGTGGCGAAAGCGGGTAAAGCTGAAACGGAACAGGCTATCGCCGCAGCGGAGCGCGCATTTCCCGCCTGGCGGGCGCAGACTGCAAAAGCGCGCGCTGAAATTCTCACTCGCTGGTACCAGCTGATCATTGAGAACAAGCGCTGGCTGGGACAGCTGATGACGACCGAACAGGGCAAGCCCCTGAAAGAGGCGGAAGGGGAAGTAGAATACGCCGCCAGTTTTATTCAGTGGTTCGCCGAGCAGGCGAAACGGACCAATGGTGAGATTATTCCGCCAGCTAAACCCGGCTCCCGTATTCTGGCAACCCGCGAACCGATTGGCGTTGTGGCCGCCATTACGCCGTGGAATTTCCCGATGGCGATGCTGACCCGCAAACTGGGGCCAGCTCTGGCTGCCGGCTGCACCGGCATTATCAAACCTGCCAATAACACGCCACTCTCCGCCTTTGCCCTGCTGGCGCTGGCGAAGGAGGCAGGCGTGCCTGATGGTGTACTGAATGCGGTAGCCGGTGATACCCATGCTATCAGCGATGCCATCATGGCCAGCAAAGCGGTGCGTAAAATCTCGTTCACCGGCTCCACCCAGGTGGGCAAGCTGCTGATGCGTAATGCTGCCGAAACCATGAAAAAAGTGTCGATGGAGCTGGGGGGTAATGCCCCTTATATCGTGTTTGACGATGCCGATATTGATGCCGCCGTGCAGGGCGCCATTGCCAACAAATTCCGTAATGCGGGCCAGGTGTGCGTCAGCGTAAACCGCTTCTACATTCACAATGCAATCTATGATCGTTTTACTCAGCAGCTGGCTACCGAAGTGAACAAGCTGAAGGTGGGCAACGGCATGGAAGAGGGGGTGATTGTCGGGCCATTAATTGAGGCATCGGCGGTGGAAAAGGTTGAGCAGCACGTCAATGATGCGGTAGCAAAAGGTGGCAAATTACTGGCGGGTGGCGAGCGACATGCGCTGGGTGGCAACTTCTGGCAGCCCACTGTGATTACTGAGGCGCACGAAGGGATGCAGCTCGCGCAGGAGGAGACCTTTGGTCCGGTGGCTGCCTGTTTCCGCTTTGATGATGAAGATGACGTCATCCGTCGTGCTAACGATACACCGTTCGGCCTTGCCGCATACTTTTACACCCAGAATCTGCAGCGGGTGTTCCGTGTTTCAGCCGCGCTGGAAAGCGGCATGATCGGCATTAATGAATGTGCCGTATCAACCGAGCTGGCGCCGTTTGGTGGTGTGAAAGAGTCGGGGCTGGGCCGCGAAGGTTCGGTACTCGGCATGGAAGAGTATCTGGAGGTCAAAGCGCTGCACCTGGGCGGTTTGAGCTAGCGGACAGTAACGGGCGACGCAGGTCGCCCGCAGACGGAGCATGGGAGCCGTCAGCATGAAAATCGAGCGTTTTGATTTTAATGAAATTGTCGATCAGGCCCATTTCTTCCGCCAGTTCAGCGAGCGATTTGCGCTGGAGGAGCGCCGCATCTGCGATCTGGATGGATTATGGGATGTGGTGACGGGCGATCTGTTACCGCTGCCGCTGGAGATTGAGTTTGTTAATCTGGGCAGGGGACAGCGACGGCGTTATGGCGCGCTGATTCTGTTATTTGATGAAGCGGAAGAGGAGCTGGAAGGTCAGCTTCACTTTAACGTCAGATAAAACGTCAGATAAAAAAAGGCCCCGGCGAGCGGGGCCAAAGGGTTCGTCATACATCTGACGAGGAATTATTTATAAAGCTGTGCGGTGATGTGATAGTTATCGCCGGTGCGCGCCTCAATAACTTTATAGGCGCTGGCACCCTGTTCATCCGCTTTCTGAGAAAGCTCAGCGCGGTAATCCATTGGCGATCCCGCGGTTCCACTGATGGTTACGGTGCCCGCAGGCTGCAGGTTCTGCGTCTGATCGCCGGTGACCAGCTGTGCGGCTGATGCGCCGAACGTCATAACGGAAAGCAGACTGACTGTAGCGATGGTTGTTTTAATATTCATGATTATCTCCTCAATACATTCAACAACCTGCGGTTACTCGTAAAGGCGGGTCGTCGATATCTTCTGACGCCCTTCAGGCGTCATCACGGTTAATTATTTATAAAGCTCAGCGGTGACATGCCAGGTGTTATCCTGGTTGTTTTCGATGATGCGATAGTGGCTTGCGCCCTGGGCATCCGCTTTCTCTGACAGCACCTGACGGATATGCGTCTGGTCGCCATTTCGTCCACCAATGCTGATGGTCTGATTCATTGGCTGCAGACCCTGTGCCTGTTCATTGGACACCAGGCTGGCGGCGTTGGCACCTACTGAGAACAGGGATGCCAGACTCAGTGCAGCGATAGCTAATCTCATTTTCATGGTCAACTCTCCTGAAATTTCTGCTTCAGCTCTCCGGAGCGCAAAAGGGCGCGTCAGACAGAGAGCAGATGGCATTATCGGTTACGCCTTAGTTATACAGTGCGGCGGTAGCGTGATAGTTGCCGTTGTTGTATGCCTCAATCACGCGATAGGCTTTTGCGCCCTGCTGATCGGCTTTGTCGCTGAGTTTCTGTTTGATATCCATCGGTGAACCCGCCACGCCGCTGACACTGATGGTGCCGACAGCCTGCAGATTCTGCGCCTGTGACGCATCAATAGACTCTGCTGCCACAGCACCAAATGAGAGGGCGGAGAGAATGCTTAGGGTAGCAATAGTAGTTTTTACGTTCATAGATTTTTCCTCGTCGTCTATTTTTATCTTTTTATTTAGTGTGATTTGCATCACGAAAAGAAGTATAGAACTAATAACGTCAGAAATTAATACCTCGCTAATAATGTTTTTTTGTGATTCTTTATCCTTATGGCTACTTTTAATAACTTAACGTTATAAAAAAGGATAAAAAGTAACCTTTAAGCCACTTTTAATTGCAAAAACAGTGAGATAGATCACTTTAACTTTTAGTGCGAAAGTCGGGGGTATATCGGGCTGGAGTTTGATCTGGATCCGGGCAATGGTGCCGGTTCAGTGATGTAAAGCAGTGTAAAATAGCGCATAAAGTGAAGCAGAGTTATCGATCTGACCAACAGCCGGGCGTGTAAAAGCAGGCTTATTACTTATCCAGAGCGGGTGACTATTGTGGAAAGGGGTGAGCAGAGAGAACGAACTGACGATCTGGCACATGATGGCCTCTCGTCAGTCCGCGATCAGAGTTCCTGTTCAAACAGGGTGAGGATGGCACCGTGCAGCTGCTTAACGGTGAAGTCACGCGCGCGGGTAATAAAGATTGTGTCATCGCCCGCGATGGTACCCAGAATCCCGTGCGACTTACCCAGTGAATCCAGCATACGTGCAATCAGCTGTGCTGCGCCGGGACTGGTATGAATCACTACCAGTGCATCGTTGTAGTCGATATCCAGTACCAGGTTTTTTAACGGGCTGGTGGTGGTCGGCACACCCAGCTCAGCGGGCAGGCAATAGACCATCTCCATCCTGGCATTCCGGGTGCGCACTGCGCCAAACTTGGTCAGCATTCGCGAGACTTTGGACTGATTGATATTTTCAAAGCCCTCGTCCTGAAGCGCCTGAACAATTTCGCCCTGGGAACTGAATTTTTCTTCTTTTAATAAGGCTTTGAAAGCCTTAACCAGATCGTCTTGTTTCGATGGGTTTCGCATAGGTTACCAATAAATAGAGAGAATAACCGCGCATCCGCCCGCGGCAGAGTGGTGATTATGCATTTATATGCATTTTTATGCAATCGATCGATTGATGAGCAGCGTCCGGGCGGCTAGCGGGCGGCGATAATAGCAAATAAATCCGCTCAGACCAAAACACGCGTCACAGCCCCGGAAGGCGAAGGTTGCAAAGTTGTTATATTATTGGTGGTGTAGTAACAGAAAACGCACGTAGCCGTTCTCTGTCTGACGACGGCAAAGTTGTCGGTCATTCAGGTGCAATGATAAGTAACTTTTGAATCCGGAGATTAAGTGTGAAAACACGTAGAATTAACAACGGATATTTATCATCGCCTGAGCAGTTGATTAAGGTCTGACACAGATAGAATTTCGGCCCATCTCTGCCCCACCTTAATAAGGAGTTAAGAATGAAAGTTGCCGTTCTCGGTGCCGCTGGCGGCATAGGCCAGGCGCTCGCACTTCTGCTCAAAACCCAGCTTCCCGCAGGTTCAGAACTCTCGCTGTATGACATCGCGCCGGTTACGCCGGGTGTTGCCGTTGATCTCAGCCATATTCCTACCGCAGTGGCTATTCAGGGATTCAGTGGAGAAGACGCCACGCCTGCCTTACAGGGTGCCGATGTGGTACTGATTTCCGCTGGTGTCGCACGTAAGCCCGGTATGGATCGCGCCGACCTGTTTAACGTTAACGCAGGCATCGTCCGTAACCTGATCGAACAGGTTGCCACAACGGCACCTAAAGCGTTGATTGGTGTCATCACCAACCCGGTCAATACCACCGTGGCCATTGCGGCAGAAGTGCTGAAAAAGCACGGTGTTTACGACAAAAATCGGCTGTTCGGCGTGACCACGCTGGATATCATTCGCGCCAATACTTTTGTGGCTGCATTGAAAGGCAAGCAGCCTGACCAGGTGGAAGTCCCGGTCATTGGTGGCCACTCTGGCGTAACCATTCTGCCGCTGCTGTCGCAGGTTAAAGGCGTCAGCTTCAGCGATCAGGAAGTGGCCGATCTGACCAAACGCATTCAGAACGCCGGCACCGAAGTGGTGGAAGCCAAAGCGGGTGGCGGCTCGGCCACGCTGTCGATGGGCCAGGCAGCCGCACGTTTCGGTTTGTCACTGGTACGCGCGCTGAAGGGTGAAGCTAATGTGGTGGAGTGTGCTTACGTAGAAGGCGAGGGTGAACATGCGCGCTTCTTCTCCCAGCCGCTGCTGCTGGGTAAAAACGGTGTGGCTGAACGCAGGCCGATTGGTACCCTCAGCGCTTACGAACAGCAGGCGCTGTCAGGCATGCTGGATACGCTGAAGAAAGATATCGCCCAGGGCGAAGAGTTCGTTAAGCAGTAACTGACGGCTCAGACTTGCAATAACGCCCGGCTTTGCCGGGCGTTTTGCATTACAGTCCGCCAGACTTATAGGCGCGGGCAGCGGGTGTGCCGTTGCTGGCAGGCAGCTTCTTACCCAGGGTTTCCATACGCATCTGGAACGGCGGGAACGGCATCTCAATACCGTGCTGATCAAATCCGCTCAGAATCAACTGATGCAGTTCGTGACGCAGCGGCATACGGTGTCCCATCTCAGCGGCATGCACACGAAGTTCAAATAACTGAATGCCTTGCTGCAGATCGACCAGGAAGGCTTCCGGTTGCGGCGTGTCCAGGACATAGCTGCAGCGTTCAGCTGCCTGGATCAGAATGGTGGTCACCTGTTCACTGCTGACTTTCGCCGGAGCCGGAATGGTGAGCACCACGCGCGTCACGGAATCGGACAGCGACCAGTTAATAAACTGCTCGGTGATAAAGGCCTTGTTCGGCACGATGATCTCTTTGCGGTCCCAGTCGGTAATGGTGGTCGCGCGGGTATTAATTCGCGTGATACTGCCGGTCAGATCGCGGATCGTCACGGTATCGCCGATACGAATCGGCTTTTCGAACAGGATAATCAGACCTGAGATAAAGTTGGCAAAAATCTCCTGCAAACCAAACCCCAGTCCCACACCCAGCGCGGCAACCAGCCACTGCAGCTTCGACCACTCAATACCAATCATTGAGAAACCAATCAGCCCGCCAATCAACAGCAGCAGATATTTGGTCAGTGTGGTGATGGCGTAACCCGTACCTGGCGTCAGATTAAGATGCTGCAACAGCGCCAGCTCAAGCAGCGCGGGCATATTGCGCACCAGCTGGGTGGTGATAATAAACACCAGAATGGCGATCAGCACTGACCCCAGGGTGATGGGCTGAATCGACTCTACGCCCTGCACTGAGGTACTGACGTCCCACAGCTGAATATTCTCCAGGAAGCCAAAGGCCGAATGGATTTCTGACCACAGCACAATCACAGAGACCAGGGCGATAAGCATCAGGATAGAGCGTACCAGCCGCAGCGACTGCGCACTGATCGCATCCAGGTCAATTACCGGCTCTTCAATTTCAATCGCATCAGTGTTCAGAGAGCCTTGCTCCTTCTCCTCTTCACTGCGCGCACGGTTAGCCAGCATATCGGCACGGCGCTGACGGGCGCGATCAAAGCCAAGACGGCGACGCTGAATCAACATCCAGCGCCGGATAATGTGATAGATAACCAGCAACAGGAACCAGATGGCGACAGAGGTCTCCAGTCGCGCCAGCAGCGCCTGCGCGGTAGCCAGATAACCCACAGCGGAGGCGAGGGCAGCCATCAGCGGCATAGCGATCATCAGGTTCCACAG
Source organism: Pantoea sp. EKM20T (assembly GCF_011800485.1). NCBI lineage: Bacteria > Pseudomonadati > Pseudomonadota > Gammaproteobacteria > Enterobacterales > Erwiniaceae > Pantoea > Pantoea sp. EKM20T. The sequence goes on from NZ_JAALFW010000020.1 coordinate 37,313, forward strand.
CATCCGGTTCACCATGTTCTCGCCATTTCCCTCTTTATCGAGATAGAGCGGAATCCCGGAACGCTTCAGGCTGACGGTCACAATGCTGATTGCCCCGCAGATCAGGATGAAACAGAGACGACCCAGCGACGAGGAGAACTGCCGATCTTCCAGATTACCAAAGGCGATCAGCAACATAATCAGCGGCACAATTAATCCGATGCTCAGCGAGTAGTAGCGCATGGCGCGCGCCACCCGGTTTTGCGGCCAGCGGAAATGCACAATGAACAGGCCGTTAGGACGGGCAAAGGCAGCGCTGATCATAAACGCCCACAGCAGCGGCAGCGTGGCGGTAATGCCATCACCAATCGCTACGGCGATAGGGTAGGGCCAGGCGTTCTGCAGGCCATAACCCAACGCACCCCATAACACCGGCAGCGGCAGCGCCACCAGGATAGACCAGAACAGGGTACGGATAGTCAGGCGGAAACGATCCTGCGTGACCTTGCCGACTTTGCTGGCGGCACGGTCAAGGAAAGCATTGAAGTGGCGGCGCGAACTGATGCTGAAGCCGACCAGCAGCAACGCACCAATAATCGGCAGCACCGAGTTGCGGCTGGTAAACATCATCGCCATCGCTTTGCCGAGCTGACCCAGCGTATCCAGCGACAGCAGACGGGAAAGATCTTTGGCCAGATCCAGCGGATAACTCAAACCAATCGGGTTAACGTCGGCGGTCCAGAACAGATAGCGGTGCGTCGCCTCTTTGACTTCCGTCAGCGCATCCTGCAACTGCGTGTTGCCAACCTTGAGCTTAGTGATCTCCAGAATCAGCGTGTCACAGCCGGAGATCAGCGAATTGAGCAGTTCCCTCTGAGTGCGTAGCTGCGCATCAAGAATACGCTTCTGGTCTGCGGTGAAGGGCTGACCATCGGCCTGCCGTCCCTTGCGCAGCGCCTCCTGGCGCTCCAGCAGATCTTCATAATTGAGACGCTGCACGCGAAGCTGTGCCATCTCATTATCAATCTGCTGCGACTTGGGCATCTCCGGCAGACGCGCGACCTGCGCCCGTAGCGCTTCGCCCAGCAGATTAGAGGCACCCAGCCACTGCGACTGTTCACGCAGGGTAGAGAGCGCCTGACGGACCTGAATAATCTGGTTGGTGGCCAGTCGCTGCTGCGACGCCACCAGATCCATGCGCTGCGCCTGCTGATTCAGGGCAACCGAGAGTTCGCGGTTAACCCGAAACTGATCGCTGATCTCTGGCGGAAGATCGCCACTGTTTTCTGCCAGTTGCTCGGTGCGGGCCAGCGCGACTTCGGCTTCACGTTGCCGCTGATCGTTGAGCTGGTTGCGCAGCGCCTGAAGATAGTTATCGAGCTGAGTCGCTTTGCGCTGGTGGGCTTCAGCCCGCATCCGCGCCAGTTCCTGACGGTTGTTGGCAGAGAGCTGTGCCAGCTCAAGTTCATCGACCAGCGCTTTATTCGCGGCGCTTTCCGCCTGGCGAGCCGCCAGCTGCAGCTGCCCCTGTGGCGAACTGCTGCTGACGCTCTGCAAACGGCGTTCACTCTCCGTCATCGCCCGGCGTGCTTCCGTCTGCTGCTGCGGCAGTTGCGACAGCGAATCACTGATTTCCCGCGCCCGATCCTGCTCCTGCCGTGCCTGACGCCCCTCTTCCAGCAGCTGGCTGCTGACCTGCAGGATCTCCTGATCCAGCTCGGCGCTGCTCATGTTGTTGCGCACGGTTTTCCCGCTGTCACTCAGCGCGGCGATCTGCTGACGCAGTTCGCGCGCCAGACGCGGAAAATCATCAATAACCTGCTGATATTGCGCCGCGCGCTCCAGCGATTCATCGCGTTCAGAGAGAAAGTTTAAGGCGGCTTCAATCGTCTGGATCTGTTCAGCCTGCGAGGGTGAACTTTTGGCCGATTTTATCTCTTCCAGCTGCTGTTTGAGCTGGCTGGCGTCAGGAAGGCTGGCCGCGAAGGCCGGGCTGCTGAGCCACAGGCTCAGCAGCAGGAGGAGAATCGAACGCACAGAGGACACTCAATTTAATCGACGATGACGTCGGAAATGTCTGTCGCGACCGGCAGCGCAATCGCCAGCGGTTGACCCAGACGGGTTTTGCTTTCTGCTTCCAGGCTTTCAGCCAGTTTGACGCGGCCAGGTGCGAACAGATTGATAACGGTAGAGCCAAGCTTGAAGCGGCCCATTTCCTGGCCTTTCAACAGCACCACGGCGTTTTCATCATCCGCTGCCGGATAGTGCCAGCGCTTGATCACGCCTTCACGCGGTGGCGTGATGGTGCCAGCCCAGACGGTTTCGATGCTGCCGACAATGGTGGCACCCACCAGGATCTGCACCATCGGCCCGATATCGGTTTCGAAGTAGCAGATGACGCGCTCGTTACGGGCGAACAGGTTGGGAATATTACGCGCGGTCAGCGGGTTGACGGAGTAGAGGTCGCCAGGCACATAAATCATCTCACGCAGGATGCCGTTGCACGGCATATGGACGCGGTGATAATCACGGGGCGCCAGATAGGTGGTGACGAACTCGCCATCAACAAATTGTGCCGCCATCCGCTCATCACCTGCCAGCAGGGCGTCAATGGTGTAGTGATGACCTTTAGCCTGGAAAATCTGATCGCCATCAATGTGGCCGAGCTGGCTGATAGCGCCATCCGCGGGCAGGGCGATGAGATTGGCATCGGCATCCACCGGACGCGCATCATCTTTCAGCGGACGAACGAAAAAGTCATTAAAGGTGCGATAGCTGGCGGTATCGGGCTTACGCGCTTCCGCCATGTCGACTTTGTAAAACCAGACAAAGATGTCAATGACCAGTTTGGTAAACCAACCACCGCGGCGACTGGCGCCCCAACCGGCAAGTTCAGTCAGCCATTTCTTCGGGAGAATATGATTCAAGCCGAGTTTTAAACGATCAAACACCTTAGCCTCCTGGCTATTTTATGACGTTGTAAAAAAGGGGGCGGATTGTAGCAGCGCCCCGTTCAGATGGCGACTATACCCGAATTCCGGCACGCTGCACGGTCTGGACGCGCGACTGGAATGCACCTCGCAAAATGCCCCGGCTTATCCGTTCAGACGCGGTTATACCGATTAACTTTCACCATCAGGGAAATTTTTACGCGTTTTTACCTGCGCCATGCTCTCCAGGATACGGTGGTAGTTATCAAAACGGGACCTGTTGATTTTGCCCTGTTCGACCGCTTCGCGAATGGCACAGCCGGGATCGCTGCCGTGTTTACAATCGCGGAATTTGCAATCGCCAAGGAATGCGCGGAATTCGACAAATCCGCGGGTAATTTGTTCCGGCTCAAGATGCCATAAACCGAACTCACGCACGCCAGGTGAATCGATCACATCGCCGCCGTCCGGGAAGTGATAAAGGCGCGATGCGGTGGTGGTGTGCTGGCCTAAGCCTGAGCCATCCGAAACCTCGTTAGTCAGAATAGCGACCTGCTCTTCTTTGTCGAAGCCGAGCAGGGCATTCAGCAGACTCGATTTGCCGACGCCAGACTGACCGGCAAAGATACTGATGCGGTCGGTCAGCGCCGCTTTCAGGTCGTCCATGCCGTTTTTCGCCCGGCTGGAGACCATCACCACGCGATAGCCAATATTGCGATAGATATCCATCTGCTTATCGACAAAGGCGCGCGCCTTGTCATCCAGCAGATCGGTTTTGTTCAGTACCAGCAACGGTTCAATATCCAGCGTTTCGCTGGCAACCAGATAGCGGTCGATGATGTTTAACGACAGTTCAGGCAGGATTGCGGAGACGACGATGATCTGGTCGATATTCGCCGCCATCGGCTTCACGCCGTCGTAAAAATCGGGGCGGGTTAATACGCTGGTGCGCTCATGCACCGCTTCAACAATACCTTTGTTGCCGCTGGTTGCCGGACGCCACAGCACCCGGTCGCCGGTGACCAGCGAACGAATGGTACGGCGGATATTGCAGCGGTGGGCGACGCCTGCGCTATCCTCAACATCAGCGTGCATGCCAAAACGGCTGACAACGACCCCATCTGCAGCTTCACCAAACAGGTTGTCATCCGCTTCCGGACGCTCTCTGCGTTGGTTGAGACGGCGATCGTGGTTAGCGCTTACGCGGCGTTGTTGGCCCTTCGACAGTTTATTTTTACTCACTCACCCTCACAGCGTTAGCCAGATTTCGCCCGGCTGGGCAAAACGTCTATGATACACCTTATTCATCGTAAATGACGACTACAGCAACCGCAGGAAACAGCATGGCTACTGGAAATGAACAGAATCTGATCTGGATTGATCTTGAGATGACCGGACTTGATCCGACGCACGATCGCATTATTGAAATTGCGACCCTGGTGACTGACGCCAACCTGAACATTCTGGCGGAAGGGCCGGTCATGGCCGTTCATCAGTCCGATGCGCAGCTGGCGCTGATGGATGAGTGGAATGTCCGCACCCACACCAACAGCGGTCTGGTTGCGCGGGTGAAGGAGAGTCAGATTGACGATCGCGCAGCAGAGCTGGCGACCATTGAGTTCCTGAAACAGTGGGTTCCGGCGAACACCTCGCCTATCTGCGGCAACAGCATCGGGCAGGATCGTCGTTTCCTGTTTAAGTACATGCCTGAGCTGGAAGCGTATTTCCACTATCGTTATCTGGATGTCAGTACCCTGAAAGAGCTGGCTCGTCGCTGGAAACCCGATATCCTTCCTGGCTTCAAAAAAGGGGGGACGCACCAGGCTCTGGATGATATCCGTGAGTCCGTGGCGGAGCTGGCGTACTACCGCGAACACTTTTTGCAGCTTTAATCGGCGACGGGTGCGCATGAAATCACCAGGTTGCTGATTTAATCAGCAAACGCGCGGAAAGCGAAAAATTTTGCTTTCAGACGCTTGCAGCAGCAACGATTTCTCGTATAATGCGCACCCCGTACCGGTGAAGAATTTATTAACGGTACAAGGCGCGGGAATAGCTCAGTTGGTAGAGCACGACCTTGCCAAGGTCGGGGTCGCGAGTTCGAGTCTCGTTTCCCGCTCCAGTTTTAAAATGTAAGCAGTACCCTCTTTGCGGGAATAGCTCAGTTGGTAGAGCACGACCTTGCCAAGGTCGGGGTCGCGAGTTCGAGTCTCGTTTCCCGCTCCA
>NZ_JAALFW010000021.1:0-40363 GCF_011800485.1 Pantoea sp. EKM20T
GAGCCCGCAGGACGCGGGCGAAAGGCGGGGCGGCACAGGATGTGCCATCCCCGGCGGTCCGTCAGGCAGAGGAATGACGTGAAGGAACCGCGAAGCGGCGCGAGGACCGCCAGCCCCTGCCCGGCACCAGACTGCGTTATCACCTGTCGCTTAACTGACCAGCATTAGAGCCCCGGCTCCGCTTTTTTTTACTTTAAATCCCCTGCCTGTGATGGCTGCATTATCTCTCCCTCACCGCAGCACTCATAAAAATGTCGACGTTTACTGCTATTACTGCTCGGCGAAACCGAGCATATAGCGCGGTATAAGCTGCTTTTAACGAACTATATGAATCGTTACACTGTTTAACATTCTGTCTCTGCTCAGGAAGATGAACGTTGAACAAGCCGCGCAAATTAAAAAATCTGCTAAAAAGTTTTATTGAAAGTGATGCCAGCAATGGCGTGATGTTGATCGTGGCGGCGGTCGCGGCGATGATCCTCGCCAATACGGCCGCTACCGCCCAGGGTTACCAGGCGTTGCTGAATGAACCGGTGCAAATCCGCTTCGGAGCGCTGGATATCAGCAAAAACTTGCTGTTGTGGATCAACGATGCGCTGATGGCGCTTTTCTTTCTGGTTATTGGCCTGGAAGTAAAGCGTGAGTTGATGGTCGGCGAACTTGCCAGCCGTGACAAGGCTATCTTCCCGGTCATCGCGGCAATAGGCGGCATGGCGTTACCCGCTCTGATCTTCCTGCTTTTCAACCATGGTGATGAGATTGCACGTAACGGCTGGGCCATTCCCACCGCAACCGATATCGCTTTTGCGCTGGGTGTGCTGGCCCTTCTGGGCAGCCGTGTTCCCGTTGCGCTGAAAGTCTTTCTGATGGCACTGGCGATTATTGATGACCTGGGTGCCATTGTGATTATCGCTCTGTTCTATACCAGTGACCTCTCAGTGCTCTCCCTGTGCGTGGCTGCTGGCGCAATTGTCGTGCTGGCACTCCTGAACCGCTTTAACGTCCGTAGAATCTCAGTCTACATACTGGTGGGTATCATACTCTGGACCGCCGTGCTGAAGTCGGGCGTCCACGCAACCCTGGCTGGCGTCATTGTGGGCTTCTTCGTGCCTCTGGAGAAGAAAGAGGGGCACTCTCCAGCGGAACATCTGGCGCATGGTCTGATGCCGTGGGTGAACTGGATGATTCTGCCGCTGTTTGCCTTTGCTAATGCCGGTATCTCACTTGCTGGCATTACGCTGAGTGATGTCCTCTCGCCTGAACCGTCAGGCATCATCTTCGGCCTGTTAATCGGTAAGCCATTAGGCATTACGCTCTTCTGCTGGCTGGCCGTAAAACTGCGGCTGGCAGTATTACCCAACGGCACAACCATACGCGATATTATGGCGATTGGTGTGCTGTGCGGAATTGGCTTCACTATGTCAATTTTTATCAGTTCGCTGGCCTTTGATGCCGCGCATGAACAGCTGGTGACCTTTTCTAAACTGGGCATTCTGACCGGCTCTCTGCTTTCAGCCGTCATCGGCTATACGCTGCTGCGAATTAGACTGCGTTAATGGGGAGGAGGCGAAAGCCTCCTTTTTTCTATGAATCAGCTCAATTTCAATCATCTCTTCTACTTCTGGCACGCCTGCCGTGCGGGATCAATTACGGCGGCAGCAGAGGCACTCTCCCTGACGCCACAGACCATTACCGGGCAGATTAAGGCACTGGAGGAGCGCCTGCAGGGCAAGCTGTTCCGGCGTCAGGGACGGGGCCTGGTACCGACGGAGCTGGGGCAGCTGGTTTTTCGCTATGCTGACCGCATGTTTATGCTGAGTCAGGAGATGCTGGATATTGTGAATTACCGCAAAGAGTCTCATCTGCTGCTGGATGTTGGCGTGGCAGATGCGCTCTCAAAGCAGCTGGTCAGCAAGGTGCTGGAGACGGCGGTGGTCGCAGAGGAGAAAATTCATCTGCGCTGTTTTGAATCGACCCACGAAATGCTGCTGGAGCAGCTCAGTCAGCATAAGCTGGATATGATTATCTCTGACTGCTCCATCGACCCCACCCAACAGGAAGGGCTATTTTCGGTGAAGCTGGGGGAATGCCCGATCAGCTTCTGGTCAACCCAGCCGCTCAGCGATCTCTCTTTTCCGGCCTGCCTGGAGACGCGTCCCCTGCTGATTCCGGGGCGCCGCTCCATGCTGGGGCGCAAAATCCTCAACTGGATCAGCACCCAGGGGCTGCAGGTGGAGATTCTGGGTGAGTTTGATGATGCGGCATTGATGACGGCGTTTGGTGCGCGACAGAATGCGATTTTTGTCGCGCCTTTGCTGGAGATGGGTCAACGTGAGGGGATATATGAAGTCGGGCGGCTCGACGCGGTATCAGAGGAGTATCACATACTCTTCGCGGAGCGGATGATTCAGCATCCGGCGGTGCAGCGACTCTGTCACGCAGACTTCAGCGAACTCTTTCCCCGCCAGGGGACAGACGAAAAAAAACCGGCGTAAGCGCCGGCTTTTTTAACAAAGCGATTAACAACAGGCGATTAAGCCAGTTTGTTGATCTGTGCAGTCAGGTTAGACTTATAACGTGCAGCTTTGTTCTTGTGGATCAGACCTTTAGCAGCCTGACGGTCCACGAGTGGTTGCATTTCATTGAATGCGTTCTGCGCAGCAGCTTTGTCGCCTGAAGCGATCGCCGCGTATACTTTCTTAACGAAGGTACGCATCATAGAGCGGCGGCTAGCGTTATGCTTACGGCGTTTCTCAGATGTTACGGCGCGTTTCTTAGCTGATTTGATATTAGCCAAGGTACAACTCCCAAATGTGTTCTATAGAGACAAATCAAAGGCCGAGGACTATGCCCTTCTAACCTGATTTTGTCAATGGATTTGTGCAAATAAGCGTCGCCCTGAGAGCGGCACTCGGTTACGTATTTGATGGCGCAGGATTCTACCAGCTTCCCCTCGCTGAATACAGTATTTCGCGACAAAATTCTTAACATGCGCTTCTGCAACAGGAAATGCAGCGCCTAAAGCATGAAAGGCGTGCTGACGGGTTAACCTGAGTCGCTTTCAAGGGTATAATCCGCCGATTTCCACCGGTTTGGGCCAGCCATGAAGTTTATCCGCGGTATTCATAATCTTAACGAGCAGCATCGCGGCTGCGTTCTGACCATTGGTAATTTCGATGGCGTGCACCGTGGGCATCAGGCGCTGATGTCGCGGCTGTGTGAAGAGGGACGTAAGCGTAATCTGCCGGTGGTGGTCATGGTTTTTGAGCCACAGCCGCTGGAGCTGTTTGCCGGTGACAAAGCGCCGGCTCGTCTGACGCGTCTGCGTGAAAAACTGCGATACATGGCGGAAGCCGGCGTCGATAAAGTGTTGTGCGTGCGGTTCGACCGTCGCTTTGCGGCCTTGTCCGCCCAGCGTTTTATCAGTGACCTGTTAGTCGAAAAGCTGGACGTAAAGTACCTTGCGGTAGGCGATGATTTCCGCTTCGGCGCTGGTCGCCAGGGTGATTTCCTGTTATTACAGAAAGCCGGTGCGGAGTACGGCTTTGAGGTCGTAAGCACCGAAACCTTCTGTGATGGCGGTAAGCGAATCAGCAGTACTGCCGTGCGTCAGGCGCTGGCCGTGGATGATTTAGCGCTGGCGCAGTCGCTGCTTGGTCACCCTTTCACTATTTCCGGCCGCGTTGTGCACGGTGATGCACTGGGACGCACGCTGGGTTTCCCCACGGCGAACCTCCCTTTACGCCGCAGCGTCTCGCCGGTGAAAGGGGTTTATGCGGTAGAGGTACGGGGTCTGACGCCCGAGCCACTGCCAGGTGTCGCCAATATCGGCACCCGTCCGACCGTAAAAGGTTTACGCCAGCAGCTTGAAGTTCACCTGCTCGACATCAATATGGATCTCTATGGTCGTCACATTGATGTGGTGCTGAAACAGAAAATACGAAACGAGCAGCGCTTTGCCTCACTGGAGGCGTTGAAAGAACAAATTGCGAACGATGTGGTAACGGCCCGGCAGTTCTTTGGGCTGCTTTAACCTGAGCGAAAAACGGAATCGAGAATCTGATGAGTGACTATAAATCTACCCTGAATTTGCCGGAAACGGGATTCCCGATGCGTGGCGATCTGGCCAAACGCGAACCGGGAATGTTGCAACGCTGGTATGCCGACAACCTGTACGGCATCATCCGCGAAGCCAAAAAAGGGAAAAAAACCTTTATCCTGCATGATGGCCCTCCGTATGCGAACGGCAGCATTCATATTGGTCACTCCGTTAACAAGATTCTGAAAGACATTATCGTTAAGTCGAAAGGCATGGCGGGTTATGACTCGCCGTATGTGCCGGGCTGGGACTGTCACGGTCTGCCAATCGAACACAAAGTTGAGCAGATGATCGGCAAGCCAGGCGAGAAAGTCACCGCTGCTGAATTCCGCGAAGCGTGCCGCAAATACGCCGCAGAACAGGTTGAAGGCCAGAAGGCGGACTTTATCCGTCTGGGCGTGCTGGGCGACTGGGATCGCCCTTACCTGACCATGGATTTCGGTACCGAAGCCAACATCATTCGTGCGCTGAGTAAAATCATCGGCAACGGCCACTTGCACAAAGGCGCGAAGCCCGTGCACTGGTGTCTGGATTGCCGTTCTGCCTTAGCAGAAGCGGAAGTGGAGTATTACGACAAGACTTCGCCTTCAATCGACGTGATGTTCAACGCTATCGATGCCGACGCGGTGCGTCAGGCGTTTGGTGTGGCACAGGTTAATGGCCCGATTTCACTGGTGATCTGGACGACGACACCGTGGACATTACCGGCTAACCGCGCCATCTCGTTAAACGCGGAATTTGAGTATCAGCTGCTGCAGATCGACGGTCGCGCGCTGATCCTGGCAAAAGATCTGGTCGAGAGCGTGATGAAGCGCGCGGGCGTCAGCGAATGGCAGGTACTGGGCGAATGCAAAGGCGCGGCGCTGGAGCTGCAGAAATTCCAGCATCCGTTCCTGGCGCTTGAGTCGCTGGTGGTACTGGGCGATCACGTCACCCTGGAAGCGGGTACCGGTGCAGTCCACACGGCACCTGGCCACGGCCCGGATGACTATGTTATCGGGCAGAAATATGGCATCGAAACCGCTAATCCGGTCGGACCGGATGGCCGCTATCTGCCAGGCACCTATCCGACGCTGGATGGGGTCAACGTCTTTAAAGCCAACGACATGATCGTTGAGCTGCTGAAAGAGAAGGGCGCGCTGCTGCACGTTGAGAAACTGCTGCACAGCTACCCGCACTGCTGGCGCCATAAAACGCCGATCATCTTCCGCGCCACGCCGCAATGGTTCATCAGCATGGATCAGAAAGGATTGCGTGCGCAGTCGCTGAAGGAGATCAAAGGCGTGCAGTGGATCCCGGACTGGGGCCAGGCGCGTATCGAATCGATGGTGGCGAACCGCCCTGACTGGTGTATCTCTCGTCAGCGTACCTGGGGCGTACCGATGGCGCTGTTCGTTCATAAAGAGAGCGAAGAGCTGCACCCGGACACGCTGGCACTGATGGAAAAAGTGGCGCAGCGCGTTGAGCAGGAGGGGATTCAGGCCTGGTGGGATCTCGATCCGCGCGAGCTGATGGGCGACGATGCCGATCATTACGTAAAAGTGCCGGATACGCTGGATGTCTGGTTTGACTCCGGTTCAACCAGCTATTCCGTGGTTGATGCGCGTCCGGAATTTGGCGGACATGCGCCTGACCTCTATCTGGAAGGGTCCGATCAGCATCGCGGCTGGTTTATGTCCTCGCTGATGATCTCCACGGCGATGAAGGGCAAAGCGCCTTATCGTCAGGTACTGACGCACGGTTTCACCGTGGATGGTCAGGGCCGCAAGATGTCGAAATCGATCGGTAACACGGTTGCGCCGCAGGATGTGATGAACAAACTGGGCGCCGATATTCTGCGCCTGTGGGTGGCATCAACCGACTACTCGGGCGAAATGGCGGTCTCCGATGAGATCCTTAAACGTTCTGCCGATGCCTATCGCCGCATCCGTAACACCGCGCGTTTCCTGCTGGCTAACCTCAGCGGCTTTAACCCGGCTACCGATCTGGTGAAACCGGAAGAGATGGTGGTGGTGGATCGCTGGGCCGTCGGTCGCGCTCAGGCGGCACAGGCCGATATCGTTGCCTCTTACGAGAACTACGATTTCCACGAAGTGATCCAGCGTCTGATGCAGTTCTGTTCAATTGAGATGGGCAGCTTCTATCTCGACATCATCAAGGATCGTCAGTACACCGCGAAAGGCGATGGCCTGGCGCGTCGCAGCTGCCAGACCGCGCTGTGGCATATCGTCGAAGCGCTGGTGCGCTGGATGGCACCGATCATGTCCTTTACGGCGGATGAGATCTGGGGTTACCTGCCAGGCGAACGTGCGCAGTATGTCTTTACCGAAGAGTGGTATCAGGGGCTGTTTGGCCTGGCTGAAGATGAAGCGCTGAATGACGCCTACTGGGCTGAGCTGCTGAAAGTGCGTGGCGAAGTGAACAAGGTGATCGAGCAGGCGCGTGCGGATAAACGTATTGGTGGCGCACTGGAAGCAACGGTCACGCTCTATGCCGATCCGGAGCTGGCGGCTAAACTGCAGGCGCTGGGTAATGAGCTGCGCTTTGTGCTGCTGACCTCTGGCGCACAGGTGGCTGATTACGCCCTGGCGAACGACGAAGCGCAGCAGAGTGAGCTGCTGAAAGGTCTGAAAATCGCGCTGCACAAGGCGGAAGGCGAGAAATGTCAGCGCTGCTGGCATTACACTACCGACGTCGGACAGAATCCTGAGCATGCTGAGGTCTGTGGTCGTTGTTACACTAACGTAGCCGGTGACGGCGAACAGCGTGAATTTGCCTGATGCGTAAACCTATTTTATCAACCGGATTGCGCTGGCTGTGGCTGGTGCTGGTGGTGATTGTTGTCGACTTCGCCAGCAAGCAGTGGGTGATGAACAACATGATGCTGCATGAAACCCAGCCACTGATGCCCTACCTGAACCTGTTCTACGCGCACAACTACGGCGCGGCGTTCAGTTTCCTGGCGGACAAAGGCGGCTGGCAGCGCTGGTTCTTTGCCGGTATTGCGCTGGCTATCGTGATCTCACTGGTCGTGATGATGTATCGTAATCATGCCAGTCAGAAGATCGCTAACATCGCGTATGCCCTGATCATCGGCGGCGCGATAGGCAATCTGTTTGATCGCTCATACCATGGCTTTGTGGTCGATTTTATCGATTTCTATGTCGGTAACTGGCACTTCGCTACATTTAATATCGCTGACTGCGGCATCTGTATCGGTGCTGCATTGGTGGTGCTGGAGGGCTTTTTCAGCCCGAACGGCAAACAGGCTAAACAGAAAGGGTAAGTGATGACTGAGTCCGTACAGCGCGAAAGCGCGGTGTTGGTGCATTTTACGCTGAAGCTGGAAGATGGCTCGACGGCGGAATCGACCCGTGCAAACGGCAAGCCCGCGCTGTTCCGTCTCGGTGATGGCAGCCTCTCTGCGGCACTTGAGCAGGCACTGCTGGGGCTGAAAGCGGGTGAAACTAAACAGTTTACCCTGGAACCGGACGACGCCTTTGGCGGCGTCAGCCCTGACCTGATCCAGTATTTCTCGCGTCGGGACTTTATCGATGCGGGTGAGCCGGAAGTGGGAGCCATCATGCTGTTCAGCGGCATGGGCGGCAGTGAAATGCCTGGCGTGATCCGTGAAATCTCCGGTGACTCTATCACCGTGGATTTCAATCATCCGCTGGCAGGTCGTCGTATTCAGTTTGATGTAGAGGTGCTGGAAATCGATCCCGCACTGGAGGCCAACGATGCAAATCCTGTTAGCTAATCCGCGCGGCTTCTGCGCTGGCGTTGATCGTGCCATCAGTATTGTTGAGCGCGCGCTGGAGATGTATGGCGCGCCAATCTATGTCCGTCACGAAGTGGTGCATAACCGTTACGTGGTAAACAGCCTGCGTGAGCGCGGTGCCATCTTCATTGAAGAGATCAGTGAAGTGCCGGATAACGCGATTCTGATCTTCTCCGCGCACGGTGTTTCTCAGGCGGTGCGTGCCGAAGCCAAAGCGCGCAATCTGACTATGCTGTTTGACGCTACCTGTCCGCTGGTGACCAAGGTGCATATGGAAGTGGCTCGCGCCAGCCGTAAAGGCGTTGAGGCAATACTGATTGGTCATGCAGGTCATCCGGAAGTCGAAGGCACCATGGGGCAGTACAACAACCCTAATGGCGGCATGTATCTGGTGGAGTCACCGGAAGATGTCTTCAGACTGACAGTGAAAGACGAAAACAATCTGAGCTTCATGACGCAGACCACGCTGTCGGTGGACGACACCTCTGACATCATTGATGCTCTGCGTCAGCGCTTCCCGGCGATTATCGGGCCGCGTAAAGATGATATCTGCTACGCCACCACCAACCGTCAGGAAGCGGTTCGTACTCTGGCTAAAGATGCGGAAGTGGTGCTGGTGGTGGGGTCGAAGAACTCCTCTAACTCTAACCGTCTGGCTGAGCTGGCTCAGCGTGCCGGTAAGCTGGCGAAGCTGATCGACTCTGCGGATGATATTCAGGAAGAGTGGGTAAAAGGCGTGGCCTGCATTGGCGTTACCGCAGGCGCGTCAGCGCCCGATATTCTGGTGCAGCAGGTGATCCAGCGGCTGCGTGAACTGGGCGGCGAAGCGGCAATTGAGCTGATTGGCCGTGAAGAGAATATTGTCTTCGAAGTGCCAAAAGAGTTACGTGTCGAAGTGCGTAACGTGCAGTAACTCTGCGATATTACTGATAAAAAGGCCGACTCTGTTCGGCCTTTTTTGTTTTTTGAATCTGACAAAAAAAGTCGTTATTTGCTGCGGTGATTGCTTTTACTGATAATCACGGGCGGCTGGCATAAAATTCTTATTATCACGGATTAATAGTGGCGTGACTGTTAACTCATCGTTAACCTGATGACGCTTTGGATGCATAGTTTTGTTTTAGGAATGAATAAATATGAACACAATCCGCATTGCTATTGTGGGCGCGCCGGGCCGTATGGGCCGTAATCTGATTCAGGCGACGCAGCAGGCAGAAGGCGCAGAACTGGGTGCGGCACTGGCTCGCCCGGGCTCATCGCTGACCGGCAGCGACGCTGGTGAATTAGCGGGCATCGGAAAAAATGGCATTATCATCGCTGACGATTTACGCGCGGTGATTAACGATTTTGATGTGCTGGTCGACTTCACCCGCCCGGAAGGCACGCTGGAGTATATGGCGATCTGCCGTGAGCAGGGCAAAGCGATGGTGATCGGCACCACCGGTTTTGATGAAGCAGGCAAAGCGGCCATTCGGGCCGCGGCAGAAGATATCCCTATTGTGTTCGCCGCTAACTTCAGCGTGGGGGTTAACCTGGTGCTGAAGCTGCTGGAGAAGGCTGCCAAAGTGATGGGGGAGTACGCAGATATTGAGATCGTTGAAGCGCACCACCGCCATAAAGTGGATGCGCCCTCCGGAACCGCGCTGGCGATGGGTGAGGCGATTGCCGATGCGATGCAGTGGAAACTGGATGAGCATGCGGTCTATACGCGTGAGGGCCACACCGGCGAACGCCAGCCGCAGAGCATCGGTTTTGCAACAGTACGCGCGGGTGACATCGTAGGTGAGCATACTGCGATGTTTGCAGATATCGGCGAGCGCGTAGAGATAACCCACAAGGCTTCAAGCCGTATGACCTTTGCAAATGGCGCGGTTAAGTCCGCTTTATGGTTGAAAGATAAGAAATCTGGCCTGTTTGACATGCGTGATGTGCTGGATTTGTCGATGTTGTGAGTGTTGTTAACCATCGTGATGTGGTTGTTTCAATCGATAATCGCTTGATTGAAAAGGGGCAATGTTTTCATTGCCCTTAATTTTATCTGAAATATGCCTTCCAGATATAAATTTACCTCTGACTTCTGTTTTTTCCTGTTTTCTTCATTTATTTGCTCTGCCGGATGCTGTTTTTGACCATTTGGTCAAAAATAAAGGCCGCGCTGCTTCTGTTTTGCTTTTACGCTGCCTGGCAAACGATTATTCCGCCGAGTTTTCCTCTCTTTTTGCTGCTTATGCCCGTTATTTTCATCAGAAGGCAGATAAGGGTGAAAAAATCCCGCCGCAGGGTAGACAATGGCCAGGGCGATCATTAGAATGCGCGCAATTTGCCAAAAATCGACAATTCAGGCGGTTTTTGCATTGATTCAGGCGGCTATTTTGAATTAATATGCAGATATTGTGACTGTTTATTCCCTGGAGGATGTTTTGATTAAGTCAGCGCTCTTGGTTCTGGAAGACGGAACCCAATTCCACGGTCGGGCCATCGGGGCAACAGGGTCGGCAGTGGGAGAAGTCGTTTTCAATACCTCAATGACCGGTTATCAAGAAATCCTCACTGATCCTTCCTATTCCCGCCAAATCGTTACTCTCACTTATCCCCATATCGGTAATGTCGGAACCAATGCCGCCGACGAAGAATCCAGCCAGATTCATGCGCAGGGCCTGGTTATCCGTGACCTGCCGCTGATTGCCAGCAACTTCCGTAGTGAAGAGGGCTTATCCGCCTACCTGCAGCGCAACAACATCGTGGCGATTGCCGATATCGATACCCGCAAGCTGACGCGCTTGCTGCGTGAGAAAGGTGCACAAAACGGCTGCATCATTGCGGGCGATAATCCGGATGCCGCGCTGGCGCTGCAAAAAGCTCAGGCGTTTCCGGGACTGAAAGGGATGGATTTGGCGAAAGAGGTCTGCACCACTGAGACCTATAGCTGGCAGCAGGGCAGCTGGACGCTGGAGGGAGGGCTGCCAGAGCAGGCCGACGCTGAATCACTGCCTTACCATGTGGTGGCTTACGATTACGGTGCCAAGCGCAACATTCTGCGGATGCTGGTCGATCGCGGCTGTCGTCTGACCGTCGTTCCGGCACAGACGCCTGCCGAAGAAGTACTGAAGCTTAATCCGGATGGCATCTTCCTCTCTAACGGTCCTGGCGACCCGGAGCCGTGCGACTACGCCATCAGCGCGATTCAGGCCTTCCTGAAAACAGAGATCCCGGTGTTCGGAATCTGTCTGGGTCATCAGCTGCTGGCGCTGGCCAGCGGGGCTAAGACCGTGAAGATGAAGCTGGGCCACCACGGCGGCAACCATCCGGTGAAAGATCTCGATAACAATCGCGTGATGATCACCGCGCAGAACCACGGTTTTGCGGTCGATGAGAACAATCTTCCCGCTAACCTGCGTGTTACACACATTTCGTTGTTCGATAAAACCGTGCAGGGCATTCACCGCACCGACAAGCCCGCATTCAGCTTCCAGGGACACCCGGAAGCCAGCCCGGGCCCAGGCGATGCTGCGCCGCTGTTTGACCACTTTATTGAATTGATTGACGCATTCCGTCTGCAAGCGAAGTAATCAGGAGCTAATTCATGCCAAAACGTACAGACCTAAAATCCATCCTGATTCTTGGTGCCGGTCCGATTGTGATCGGCCAGGCCTGCGAATTTGACTATTCCGGTGCGCAGGCGTGTAAAGCGCTGCGTGAAGAGGGTTACCGCGTCATTCTGGTGAACTCCAACCCGGCGACGATCATGACCGACCCGGAAATGGCTGATGCGACTTACATTGAGCCGATTCACTGGGAAGTGGTGCGCAAAATCATCGAAAAAGAGCGCCCGGACGCGGTACTGCCGACCATGGGCGGTCAGACAGCGCTGAACTGTGCGCTGGAGCTGGAACGTCATGGCGTGCTGGAAGAGTTTGGCGTCACCATGATCGGCGCAACGGCTGATGCGATCGACAAAGCAGAAGATCGTCGTCGTTTCGACGTGGCGATGAAAAGCATCGGTCTGGATACCGCGCGCTCCGGCATTGCGCACACCATGGAAGAAGCGCTGGCCGTGGCTGAAGATGTCGGTTTCCCCTGCATTATCCGTCCCTCATTTACTATGGGCGGAACCGGTGGCGGCATCGCCTACAACCGCGAAGAGTTTGAAGAGATTTGCGAACGCGGTCTGGACCTTTCACCGACGAATGAGCTGCTGATTGATGAGTCGCTGATTGGCTGGAAAGAGTATGAGATGGAAGTGGTGCGCGATAAAAACGACAACTGCATCATCGTCTGCTCAATTGAAAACTTCGATGCGATGGGGATCCACACCGGTGACTCCATCACGGTGGCACCTGCCCAGACGCTGACCGACAAAGAGTATCAGATCATGCGTAACGCCTCGCTGGCGGTACTGCGTGAGATCGGTGTGGAAACCGGTGGCTCCAACGTGCAGTTCTCGGTTAATCCGAAAGATGGCCGCCTGATTGTCATTGAGATGAACCCGCGCGTGTCACGCTCCTCGGCGCTGGCCTCCAAAGCGACCGGTTTCCCGATTGCTAAAGTGGCGGCCAAACTGGCGGTCGGCTATACCCTCGACGAGCTGATGAATGATATCACCGGCGGTTTAACGCCTGCCTCGTTCGAGCCTTCCATCGACTACGTTGTCACCAAGATCCCGCGTTTCAACTTCGAAAAATTTGCCGGTGCCAACGATCGCCTGACCACGCAGATGAAGTCGGTCGGGGAAGTGATGGCAATTGGTCGTACTTTCCAGGAATCCATGCAGAAAGCGCTGCGCGGCCTGGAAGTAGGCGCTAATGGCTTCGACCCGAAAGTCCACCTCGACGACCCGGAAGCATTAACCCGCATCCGCCGTGAGCTGAAAGATGCCGGTTCAGACCGCATCTGGTACATCGCGGACGCCTTCCGTGCCGGCATGTCAGTGGATGGCGTGTTCAACCTGACCAATATTGACCGCTGGTTCCTGGTGCAGATCGAAGAACTGGTGCGGCTGGAAGAGCAGGTTGCCCGTGAAGGGGTTAATAGCCTGGATGAGACGTTCCTGCGCGCCCTGAAGCGTAAAGGCTTTGCTGATGCACGGCTGGCAACACTGGCGGGCGTGGCAGAGAGCGAAATCCGCAAGCTGCGTCAGCAGTTTAACCTGCACCCGGTTTACAAGCGCGTGGATACCTGCGCCGCAGAGTTCGCGACAGACACCGCCTACATGTACTCCACCTATGAGGAGGAGTGCGAAGCCAATCCAAGTCCGGATCGCGAAAAAATCATGATTCTGGGCGGTGGGCCAAACCGTATCGGTCAGGGTATCGAATTCGACTATTGCTGCGTTCACGCCGCCCTCGCGCTGCGTGAAGATGGTTATCAGACCATTATGGTCAACTGTAACCCGGAAACAGTCTCGACCGATTACGACACCTCTGATCGCCTCTACTTCGAGCCGGTCACGCTGGAAGATGTGCTGGAGATTGTGCGCATTGAGCAGCCAAAAGGTGTGATTGTGCAGTATGGCGGTCAGACTCCGCTGAAACTGGCGCGTGCCCTGGAAGCCGCAGGCGTACCGGTTATCGGCACCAGCCCGGATTCCATTGACCGTGCTGAAGACCGTGAACGTTTCCAGCAGGCGGTTGATCGACTGAACCTGAAGCAACCCGCCAACGCCACGGTGGCCACACTGGAGCAGGCGGTTGAGAAAGCCGCGGGTCTGGGTTATCCGCTGGTGGTGCGTCCTTCTTATGTTCTGGGTGGCCGTGCCATGGAGATCGTCTACGACGAGATCGACCTCAAGCGCTACTTCCAGACGGCGGTCTCGGTTTCCAACGATGCACCGGTGCTGCTGGATCGCTTCCTGGATGATGCGGTCGAAGTGGATGTTGATGCGATTTGCGACGGTGAGCGGGTGCTGATTGGCGGCATCATGGAACACATCGAGCAGGCTGGCGTCCACTCCGGTGACTCCGCCTGTTCACTGCCGGCCTACACCCTGAGTCAGGAGATTCAGAATGTGATGCGCCAGCAGGTTGAGAAGCTGGCGTTTGAGCTGAACGTTCGTGGCCTGATGAACGTCCAGTTCGCGGTGAAAGACAACGAAGTCTACCTGATCGAAGTTAACCCTCGCGCGGCGCGAACCGTGCCGTTCGTCTCTAAAGCGACCGGTGTCCCGCTGGCGAAAGTCGCCGCGCGCGTGATGGCAGGCAAAACGCTGGCAGAGCAGGGCGTCACTGAAGAGGTGATTCCGCCTTACTACTCTGTCAAAGAAGTGGTGCTGCCGTTTAACAAGTTCCAGGGCGTTGACCCTATTCTGGGGCCAGAAATGCGCTCTACCGGTGAAGTCATGGGCGTGGGCCGCACCTTCGCTGAGGCGTTTTCCAAAGCGATGCTGGGCGCACAGAGCAACATGAAGAAGTCGGGCCGTGCGCTGCTGTCGGTGCGTGAAGGCGACAAGAAACGTATTGTCGACCTGGCCGCTAAGCTGCAGAAGTTTGGTTTCGAACTGGATGCGACTCACGGCACGGCGGTTGTGCTGGGCGAAGCGGGCATCAATCCGCGCCTGGTGAACAAGGTGCATGAAGGGCGTCCGCACATTCAGGACCGTCTGAAGAACGGCGAGTATAGCTACATCGTCAATACCACGGCGGGTCGTCAGGCGATTGAAGATTCGAAACTGATTCGCCGCAGTGCTCTGCAGTATAAAGTGCACTACGACACCACGCTGAACGGCGGCTTCGCCACCGCGATGGCGCTGAATGCTGACCCGACGGAACAGGTTATCTCCGTTCAGGAGATGCATGCCCAGATCAAGGCGATGTAAGTCGATGTAATGTGAAAAACGGCTCCTGCGGGAGCCGTTTTTTTTTGACCATCTTATTGGCGATAATCCGAAAACAGGGTCCAGGGAAAGCAAAGAGTTTGCGTTAAAGTGACTGATTTGGCTTAATTTTTTAGCTATAGGTGCGAATAAGGCCGGTTCGCACAAATTTATAATATAAACACTTCCTGTGCGGATTTTTCGTCAGTACTATGCCTGCCGCTCATCACTGGAGCGTATCAGGACATAAATAAAAAATGAAAATGCGTACTTTTTCTCTGAGTGCAGTGGCTGCACTGATGGCAATTCTTCCTTTCGCCAGCCAGGCGGAAATTACCCTGTTAAAACAGGATCCGCAGGCAGGCGATCCGCTTAGCCGTCTTAACTTTACTTTTGGCGGTAGCATTCGTGCTCAGTTCAATCATCAGACCGGCGTGGATGATAAATCCTACAAGCGCGACGGTTTTGATGGCGGCACCCGTTTCCGTTTCGGCGCTGACTACTACCTGTTTGATGACGTCAGCTGGATCAGCTACTACGAACTGGGCGTTAACGTCCCGGCGGTCTTCAGCTGGGATCGTCACTATGCGGACGGTGCCAATAACACCACGCGTCGTCAGCTCTACACCGGTCTGAAAAGCAAAACCTGGGGCCAGCTTACCTTTGGTCAGCAGAACAGTGTCTATTACGATACCGTGGGCGCCAAGACCGATATCTGGGATTACGACATGGTCGGCCAGGCTCCGGGTAACGGGATCAATGGCGACTACGACGGATCTTACCGCTCACGCAAACAGCTGAAGTATAAAAACAGCTTCGGCGATGCGGATCTTTACGCCTCTTATCTGTTCGAAGATAACGAGTATCTGCCAGGCAACGGCCTGCGCTATAAGCGCAAAGGCGGCGGCTCGCTGGGTGTGGACTACCACATCACGGACGATCTGAGCTGGGGCACTGCGTGGAACTACACCCGCGCGGCGATGCGTAACCCGAACAACGGCGACAGCCGCGATTACGATCAGAACATTTACGGCACCGCGCTGAGCTGGACTCCAGGTAACTGGACGTTGTCAGCCGGCGGTGGCTGGTATGAGAACTTCATGACCACCAAACGCAAAGATGTGCATGACTACTTTGCCGGCGACGCGTGGGGCATTGAATATTTCGCCGGTTACAAGATTCCGGTGGGGCAGTATGGTCTGAAAGCGGTACAGCCATATGTCATGGGCGATCGCATTGAGTATGCGACAGGCCGTGATTATCAGCGCATCGACAACGGTCTGGGTGTGGTGCTGTTCCTCGACTACGGTTTCCGTGTCGATTACGAACATGTGTTTACCTCCAGCACCGATAACCTGGGTGATATGAATCTGGTGCGTCTGCGCTACGACTTCTGATAACCCTGACGGCTCCTCCGGGAGCCGTTTTTTTTTGCGCACGACTTTTGTGCCAGCCTAAGGCCGATCGCTGGCGAGCTGCGGCAAACTGACGCGATTAGGCGGTGAAAAACGCTGCACAGGCCGTGAAAAACGACGTCATGAAAAGCTTTACGCAATTAGACCTTTCCCCCTATCGACGAAAGTTTCACCTTTACGTATCATGGCGCCAATTTTTTTCAGTGAGTGGTTAACATGATTAGTCTTATCGCGGCATTAGCAGCAGATCGCATTATTGGAATGGAGAACGCCATGCCGTGGGACCTGCCTGCAGATCTGGCGTGGTTCAAGCGCCATACGCTGAAGAAACCGGTGATTATGGGCCGACTGACCTTTGAATCTATTGGCCGTCCGTTACCTGGCCGACTGAATATCGTGGTCAGCAGCCAGCCGGGCACC
The DNA here is from genome assembly GCF_011800485.1 of Pantoea sp. EKM20T. Lineage (NCBI taxonomy): Bacteria > Pseudomonadati > Pseudomonadota > Gammaproteobacteria > Enterobacterales > Erwiniaceae > Pantoea > Pantoea sp. EKM20T. Next base: position 16,524 of record NZ_JAALFW010000021.1, read on the forward strand.
ACCGAAGGCGTTACCTGGGTCACTTCGCTGGATGAGGCGTTACAGGCAGCCGGTGACGCTGAAGAGATCATGGTGATTGGCGGTGGCCGCGTCTATGAGCAGATGCTGAAGCGTGCCGATCGTCTCTATCTGACGCACATTGATGCGGAAGTCGAAGGTGATACGCAGTTTCCGGATTACGAGCCGGATGAGTGGCAGTCAACGTTCAGCGAATTCCACGACGCTGACGAGCAAAATTCCCACAGCTACTGCTTTGAGATCCTTGACCGTCGTCGCTAATCCCCCCCTGCCGGGCTGTAACCTGGCTGTCATCTTTATTCATTAGCATTGCTTCTTTTCTGGGATCGACACAAAGGAAGCAATCACTAATGAAAATCGAACTCTCCGCATTAAGCACTGACCGCCTGCCTGATCCACTGCGTCGTAAATTCCTTGCCGGTTCCGGTGCTATCGGCCTGACCGGCTTTCTCAGCGGCGGCCTGACGCTCTCGGGCAGTGCACTGGCGCAGGAGAAGCCTGCGGGCAGCCCACTGCTGGGCTTTCAGGCGATTGCCGCGTCCACGGCCGATGAGATTGTGGTAGCCCCTGGCTATCGCGCCGACGTGTTGATCTCCTGGGGTGATCCGCTGGTGAATGGCGCAGCCGCGTTTGATCCGCAGGGCAACAACAGCGCCGAAGATCAGGAAAAGCAGTTCGGTGACAACAACGACGGTATGAGCTTCTTCGCGATTAATGACCATCGCGGCGTGATGGCGATTAACAATGAATATGTGAATGAGCCGACGCTGTTCGCCCACGGCGGCAGTAAAGCGACCAGCCTGGAAGATGTCAAAAAGTCGCAGGCGGCGCACGGTATCTCCATCGTTGAAGTCAAACGGGGTGAGGACAATCGCTGGCAGGTGGTACGTCCTTCTGACTATAACCGCCGCATTACCGCCAATACCCCGATGCGCTTCTCCGGTCCGGCAGCGGGGGATAAAGCGCTGCAGACTGCCGCCGATCCGCAGGGAATGCATGTCCTGGGCACCTTTGGTAACTGCGCCAACGGCAAAACGCCGTGGGGCACCTATCTCACCTGTGAAGAGAACTACGACACCTACTTTGGCACCCATCAGGCGGACTTTACGCCGACCCCACAGCAGAAGCGCTATACCCTGAATGCCGCTGAGCCGGAGCGCAACTGGGCCGACTTTGATCCCCGCTTCGATATCGCTAAGAATCCCAACGAATTCAACCGTCACGGCTGGATTGTCGAAATCGATCCTTTCGATCCTCACTCCGTGCCGGTAAAGCGGACCGCGCTGGGCCGCTTCAAGCACGAGAATGCCGCCGTGACGGTCGCGAAAACCGGCCAGCTGGTGGTTTATATGGGCGACGACGAGCGCGGCGAGTATATCTATAAATTTGTCTCAGATGATAAGGTCACTCCGGATGATGCTAAAGCCAATCACGGACTGCTTGATAAGGGCACGCTCTATGTGGCGCAGTTCAACGGCGATGCGCAGGGCACGCCGCTTAAAGGCACCGGGCGCTGGCTGGCGCTGAAGTGGGGCGAAAATGGACTCACCGCTGAAAAGGGATTCAATAGCCAGGCAGATGTTTTGATCAATGCGCGTGCCGCGGCAGATGTGGTCAACGCAACGCGAATGGACCGGCCGGAGTGGATTGCGGTTAACCCGCATGACGGCCGTGCCTACTGCACCCTGACCAACAACAACAAGCGCGGAAATGAAGGCATGCCGGTCAATGCAGCGAATCCGCGGCCAAAAAATATCTACGGTCAGATTATTCGCTGGGATGAGAAAGGCGATGCTACCGCGCAGACGTTTGAGTGGGATATCTATGCGCTGTGTGGCAACCCGATAGCGCATCCTGAGGGGATCTATCGTGGCACACCGAACATCACCGCGGAGAATACCTTTAACAGTCCGGATGGGCTGGGGTTTGATGCGCAGGGGCGGTTATGGATCCTGACCGACGGCAAATACAGCAACAAAGAGGATTATCAGGGGCAGGGGAATAATCAGATGCTGGTGGGTGATCCTGATAGTGGCGAAATCCGCCGGTTTATGGTCGGTCCAAAATCGTGCGAGCTGACCGGTATTACCTTCACGCCCGATTACAAAACGCTGTTCGTGAATGTGCAGCATCCCGGCGAAGAGGGTGACTCGCACTTCCCAGACAACAGTCCGCGTCCGCGGTCGTCGGTGATTATGATCACCCGTGAAGATGGCGGCATTATCGGCGCATAAAACAGGATGCTGGCCTGATGGCCAGCATCGCCGTTATAGCGTGGGCGGTGCCAGACTTTCGCTGGAGGCCAGGGCTTTTTCGCGATTAGAGGGCTGCACCACATAGCGCTGCGTCTCCCAGTGCAGCAGGGTCAGCGTTCCGCCCCAGCAGCAGCCGGTATCCAGCCCGATAATGCCCTCTGGCGTGCCTTTGCCTTCCAGCGAGGCCCAGTGACCAAAGACGATGGTGTAGTCACGTGCGACCGGCCCCTCAATGTTAAACCAGGGTTTCAGCGGCGGAAGCGCCGATTCCGGGGCATCTTTGCAGATCATGTCCAGCTGGCCGTTGGGGAAGCAGTAGCGCATGCGGGTGAGGGCGTTGGTGCTGAAGCGCAGACGCGCCAGGCCGGTCAGATCCTCACTCCAGTTGTTCGGCATGTCGCCATACATGGCATCCAGGAACAGCGGATAACTGTCGCTGGCGAGAACCGCTTCGACTTCACGCGCGCACTTTTTCGCGGTCTCAATATCCCATTGCGGCGTGATACCGGCGTGTCCCATCACCAGCTTTTTCTCTTCATCAACCTGTAACAGCGGCTGACGACGCAGCCAGTTGATCAGCTCATCCGCATCATCCGCTTCCAGCAACGGGGTCAGGCGATCTTTAGGCTTGTTACGGCTGATGCCGGCGTAGACCGCCAGCAGATGCAAATCGTGATTGCCCAGCACCAGACGCACCGCGTCGCCCAGCGATTTTACGTAGCGTAAGACTTCCAGTGAGCCAGGACCGCGCGCCACTAAGTCGCCGGTCAGCCACAGGGTATCCTGCTCAGGATTGAAGTCGACCTGTTGCAGCAATGCACGTAATTCATCGTAGCAACCGTGAACGTCGCCAATCAGGTATGTGCTCATAACGTTTTATCCATCAGGAAGGTGCCCGACTTAACGGGCAAAAAGCGTGTGAATCAATGAATGTGGGTCTGAATGGCGAGGCGGAACACCGGGATCTCTACGTGAAAGGTGTCGCCCTGTTCGTCGACCATCACATAGTGCCCCTGCATGGTGCCCATCGGTGTTTCGATCACGGCACCGCTGGTGTACTGAAATTCATTGCCTGGCGCGATAAGCGGCTGTTCACCGACCACGCCTTCACCCTGAACTTCCGTTTCGCGGCCGTTACCGTTGGTAATCAACCAGTAGCGTCCCAGCAGTTGCACTGAGGAACGGCCCAGATTGCGTATCGTAATGGTATAGGCGAAGACGTAGCGATCATCATCCGGTGAGGATTGTGAGGCGACGTACTGGCTTTGCACATGGACGGAGACGCGGGCCGTTTCACTCATGACTTACTCCTGCGATTTTCCCTGATGATTCGCCAGCCAGTTCGCCAGCTGACAATATTGCGCCACCGAGACGTTCTCGGCACGCAGGGTTGGATCTATGGATAACTCTTCCAGCGCACCGGCGGCCACCATGTGGCTCAGGCTGTTGCGCAGCGTTTTACGACGCTGGCCGAACGCTTCAGTGGTAATACGGCTCAGGATACGCACATCGCTGACCGGATACGGCGGCTCGGCATACGGCACCAGACGCACCACGGCAGAGTCCACTTTCGGTGGTGGCGTGAAAGAGTGCGGAGGCACTTCCAGCACCGGAATGATCTGGCAGTAGTACTGCGCCATCACCGTCAGACGACCGTAGGTTTTGTTACCCGGACCGGCAACCAGACGATTAACCACCTCTTTCTGCAGCATGAAGTGCATATCTTTGATCGAACCAGTATAGCTGAAAAGGTGGAACATCAGCGGGGTCGAAATATTGTACGGCAGGTTACCAAATACCCGCAGCGGCTGGCCTCTCTCCTGCGCCAGTGCGGCGAAGTCGAAGGTCATGGCATCCTGCTGGAAGATAGTCAGTTTCGGGCCAAGGAACGGATGCGTTTCCAGACGCGCAGCGAGATCGCGGTCCAGCTCTATCACCGTTAATTTATCGAGGCGTTCGCCTACCGGCTCGGTTAAGGCACCCAGGCCTGGGCCGATCTCCACCAGCGCTTCGTCACGCTGAGGATGGATGGCGGAGACAATGCTGTCGATAATGTACTGATCGTTCAGGAAGTTCTGCCCGAAACGTTTACGGGCGTAGTGCCCCTGATGGACGCGATTATTCATTACTGCTCTTGATCATAGTGATGGCGAGGTTAAGCGCCGTGATGAAGCTGCCCGGTTCAGCCTGACCCAGGCCAGCGAGTTCAAGCGCGGTGCCGTGGTCAACTGAAGTCCGGATAAAGGGCAGGCCCAGGGTGATATTTACCGCCCGGCCAAACCCCTGAAATTTGAGTACCGGCAGGCCCTGGTCGTGATACATCGCCAGCACCGCATCGGCGTATTGCAGATATTTGGGCTGGAAAAGGGTATCCGCAGGCAGCGGGCCGGTCAGATTAATGCCCTGCTGACGCAGTTCATTGAGTGCCGGCGTGATGGTCTCGATCTCTTCCCGACCCATGTGACCGCTTTCGCCGGCATGAGGGTTAAGACCACAGACGTAAATATGCGGCTCGGCAATCGCAAACTTCTGCTGCAGATCACGATGCAGAATCGTAATCACTTCATGCAGACATTCACGGGTTACCGCAGCGGGCACATCTTTCAGCGGCAGATGGGTGGTGGCCAGTGCGACTCGTAGCTCTTCTGTCGCCAGCATCATGACCACCCGATGGCCGCCTGCGCGATCGGCGAAGAATTCGGTATGGCCGGTAAAGGCGATGCCGGCATCGTTAATCACGCCTTTATGCACCGGGCCGGTAATCAGGGCAGCGAATTCACCGTCGAGACAACCGTCGCAGGCGCGCGTCAGCGTGGCCAGCACATAGTCGCTGTTGGCGACGCAAAGCTCGCCGGGTGTGACCGGCGCTGCCGTTTCAATTGGCAGGATAGTCAGTGTACCCGCCTGCTGTGGCTCTGCTGCCACACCAGGCTGGTAGGGCCGCAGGGTCAGCGGCAGACCGAGTTGCGCCGCACGCTGCTGCAACAGGGCAGGCGAGGCGCAGACCACCAGTTCAACCGGCCACGACTGCTGGGCCAGCTGAACGGTAAGATCGGGACCAATCCCGGCAGGTTCGCCGGGCGTGATCACCACACGGGCATTACTGCGCATTGCCATCCAGAATCTTCACGTAGGCACTGGCACGTTGTTCCTGCATCCAGGTCTGCGCTTCTTCCGCGAACTTACGGTTAAACAGCATACGGTAAGCACGCTCTTTCTGGGCCGCATCGGTTTTATCCACCTGACGGGTATCCAGCAACTGAATCAGATGCCAGCCGAAAGAGGAGTGAACCGGCTGGCTGGTCTGGCCTTTCTGCAGGCGCAGCAGCGCGTCACGGAACGCCGGGTCAAAGACTTCCGGAGAGGTCCAGCCGAGGTCGCCGCCCTGGTTCGCCGAACCCGGATCGTCAGAGTACTGTTTAGCCGCCGCCGCAAAGGTGGTTTTGCCACTGCGGATATCGTTAGCAATCTGCTCCAGCTGTGCGCGTGCCTGATCGTCTGTCAGGATCGGCGATGGCTTCAGCAGAATGTGACGCGAATGGACTTCGGTGACCGAGACATTTTTGCTCTCGCCACGCAGGTCGTTCACTTTCAGGATGTGGAAGCCCACACCAGAGCGCACCGGCCCGACGATATCGCCTTTTTTGGCGCTTGAGAGTGCCTGAGCAAACAGGGTCGGTAACTCTTCGATTTTACCCCAGCCCATGTTGCCGCCTTTCAGCGCCTGGGAGTCGGCAGAGTAGGTCACGGCCATCTTGCCAAAGTCAGCGCCATTTTTCAGTTCGCCAACCAGCTGTTTCGCCAGCGTTTCCTGCTCATCAACCTGCTGTTGCGTCGGGTTTTCCGGCAGCGGCAGCAGAATATGACTGACGTTCAGTTCAGTACCCTGGCTGTTCTGAGAGCCGATCTGGGTAGCAAGCGTATCCACTTCCTGCGGCAGAATCGTGACACGACGACGCACTTCGTTGTTGCGCACTTCGGCGATAGTCATCTCTTTGCGGATCTGAGAACGATACACGCTGTAGTTCATGCCGTCATAAGCCAGACGGCTACGCAGCTGATCAAGGCTCATCTTGTTCTGCGCAGCGATGTTCTGAATAGCCTGGTCCAGCTGCTCGTCGCTGATCTGAATTCCCGCTTTATCACCCATCTGCAGGATGATGTTGTCCATGATCTGACGTTCCAGAATCTGATGGCGCAACGTTTTATCATCCGGTAACTGCTGACCAGCCTGCTGGGCCTGAGATTTAACGGTGCTCATCATGCCATCCACGTCACTCTCAAGAACCACGCCGTTATTGACCACGGCTGCAACTTTATCAACGACTTGTGGTGCTGCGAACGCGGTGTTGGCACTGATTGCCACACCAAGAATCAGCATTCTCCAGTTCTTCATACTTTATCCATTGTTGGTTCCGCACTGCGGGATTGCCTGTCAAACATCACAACATCAGAAAGCAGGCTGGTAAGGGATAATGCCCTGACGCAGCATATCGTTGGTGCCTAAGCCATAGTTCGGACTCAGACCACGCAGCTCAATGTTGAATGAGATTTGGTTGTCATACTTACTGTCGTTGTTTTCCCAACCGTTAATTTTGCGTTCATAACCGACCCGGATAGCGTAACAGCATGAGCTGTATTGCAGGCCAACCAGTTGTGAAGCCGGACGCGTGTTGCGGGTATCGTAGTAGTAAGCGCCTACCACAGACCATGCGTCGGCAATCGGCCAGCTGGCCGTAGTACCTACCTGTGAAATCCCATTTTTGTAGATAGGATTCGTGACCAGGCTGCTATCGTTCAGCGCGGTCGCAACATACTCCGGGCTGCTGTAACGGTAGCTCAGCTGCACCATGCGGTCGGCATCACGACGGTATTCCAGTACGGTATTGCCCTGGGAGACGTTGTCGAGTTTGGTGTCATATTGCAGCCCACCACGGACGCCCCAGCGATCGCTGATTTTCCAGTATGTATCGCCAGCCCAGATCAGGCTGCCGGTATCATCTTCTTTACTGGTTTGATTCACACCAGTACGAGAAGGGGTAAACGAGTAGATTTGACCTACAGAAACGTTAAAACGTTCAACCAGATCGTTATCATAAATACGCGAGGTGACGCCGGTAGCCACTTCATTGGCGGAAGCGATGCGATCCAGGCCGCTATAAGTACGATCGCGGAACAGACCGGTGTAGTCGGTTTGCAGCAACGTTGAGTCGTACGGATAGATATTGCTCTGATTACGATACGGGATATAAAGGTACTGCACGCGCGGTTCCAGCGTCTGGGTATAACCCACCGCCGAGTTCATATCGCGGTCAAACACCAGACGGCCATCAACTTTAAATTGCGGCAGGGTGCGGTTGACAGACTCATCCAGTTCGCCGCTCTTATCACCCCTGAGACCATTGGCAGCGTTGTTATAGAAATCAACGTCAGTCTGCTGATAGTGGGTCGCCAGGAACTTCGCTTCGGTATCCAGGCTGGCCCAGCCGTTTGACAGCGGCAGGTTCAGCGTTGGCTCAACATGTAAACGGGTCGCTTCGGGATAGCGGCTGCTGACGTTGGTGAACTTCACCGCCTGGGCATAAACCCGGCCATCAAACGGGCCAATATCGTTCTGATAGAGATTGACGTCCAGCTGCGGCATGGCGCGGTAGACGTTATTGCTGGTGGTATCGCCGAACACCTGGAAATCTTTGGTGGAGAGCGTAGCGTCCCAGTTGGTGTCCGCATAGCCGATGCTGAATTTCTGCGTGGCGTAGTTGTCGGTCGAGCTGTAGTACTTCGAGTCGAGATCGTTGAAGTAGTACTTATCGCTGACCTTGGTGTAGTCCGCGTTGAAACGCCAGTTCTGGTCATAGACACCGGCATGCCGCCAGTAGAACAGCCAGCGATCGGAGCTGTCATTTTCGGCAATGCCGCGCACCGCTTTGTCATTATCGTACTGTTTGTCCGAGCCGAGGTAGTCGAATTCAACCAGACCCGCACCCAGCGTGGTCAGATAACGGAATTCGTTTTCAAACTGCATGCCGCGCTTACTCATGTAGTGCGGCGTAATGGTCGCATCGGCCTGCGGCGCGATGTTCCAGTAATAGGGCAGCGTGAACTCAAAGCCATTGTTGCTGCCATATTTTGCATTCGGGATCAGGAAACCGGAGCGGCGACGATCGCCAATCGGTAACTGCAGATAGGGGCTGTAGAACACCGGAACGGAACCGATTTTAAAGCGGGCATTCCAGATCTCCGCCACTTCCTCTTCGCGATCCTGGATGACCTCTGAACCCACCACGCTCCAGCTGTTGGAGCCGGGCAGACAGGAGGTAAAGGTACCGTTTTCCAGAATGGTGTAGCGGTTATCGCCGCGCAGCTTCATCTGATCTGCGACGCCGCGTCCCTGACGATCTACCATCTGGTACTGACCATTCCAGACGTTGGTATCTTTGCTGTTGAGGTTTGACCAGGCTTTCGGACCTTTCAGGATGACCTGATTGTCATCGTAGTGCACATTACCCAGCGCATCGACGGTACGTACGGGCGCGGTCTGGCCTTCCTGCTGACGCTGATGAAGCTGGACTTCATCCGCCTGCATACGGCTGTTGCCCTGTTCAATATTCACATTACCGGTGAATACCGCATCGTTGGGATAGTTCCCTTTGGCGGCGTCGGAGTGAATGGTGACGGGCATCTGATTCGTATCGCCATTCACCAGCGGGCGGTTATAACTCGGCACGCCTAACATACACTGCGACATCAAATCGTCGGCAAAGGCTTGCTGGCTAATGGCTGCGCCGATCAGTGTGGCCAGCAGGGTAGGTATATGTTTTTTCATACGCGGTATCGAGAATTCCATGAAAACTGGCATCATGCCGACAATCGGGTCAGAGACTAACTTACTGCCCGGCGTTGCGCCAGTGTTAATCCTGGTCAGTCAGCGTTGCCGTTAGGCGCTGAGATAAATGACAGGTATGATAATGCAATTTTCAGCCGCAAGCATGGCGAATTGAGGAGTTTATGCGCTACTGGGGAAAAGTTGTGGGTCTGGCGGTGGGATTACTTTCCGGCGCAGGCTTTTGGGGTATTGTGATCGGTTTGATCATTGGCCATATGATTGACAAAGTACGCGGCGCGCAAGGCAAGGCTTACTTCTCAAATAATCAGACCCGACAGACGCTGTTTTTCAGCACCACCTTTCAGGTGATGGGCCATCTGACCAAGTCAAAAGGGCGCGTCACGGAAGCGGATATTCAGATTGCTTCGCTGTTAATGGAGCGGATGCAACTGCACGGTGACTCTCGCACGGCTGCCCAGCGCGCGTTCCGCGAAGGCAAGCAGGCGGATTATCCGTTACGCAGCAAACTGCGTGAACTGCGCAGCGCCTGTTTTGGCCGGTTTGATCTGATTCGGATGTTCCTGGAGATCCAGATTCAGGCCGCCTTTGCCGACGGTTCACTGCATCCTAATGAGCGACAGGTGCTCTATGTGATTGCCGAAGAGCTGGGCATTTCACGCGGTCAGTTTGATCAGTTCCTGCGCATGATGGAAGGTGGCCAGCAGTTTGGCGGTGGTCAGCGCAGTTCAGGCGGTTTTCAGCAGGCGCAACGCGGGCCAACGCTGGAAGATGCCTGTAGCGTGCTGGGTGTGAAGAGCAGCGACGACGCCACCACCATCAAACGCGCCTACCGCAAACTCATGAGCGAACATCATCCTGACAAGCTGGTAGCGAAAGGGTTGCCGCCAGAGATGATGGAGATGGCGAAGCAGAAAGCCCAGGAAATCCAGGCGGCGTACGATCTGATTCGCAAAGAAAAAGGCTTTAAGTAAACACCATGTTCCGTGGCCGCTTCTGCAACAGAGGAGGCCACGGCGACAGGCGAGCAGTAAACCTTAAAAATCGGCGGGCTGACGAAACGTCATGGCATTACCAAATGCCGGATGGGTAATGGTCAGTGACTCCGCATGTAGCAGTAAACGGGGCGCCATCGCTTTGGCCTCCGGATGCGCATAGAAGTTATCCCCCAGAATCGGATGGCCCAGCGCCAGCATATGCACCCGCAGCTGGTGTGAGCGGCCGGTAATCGGTTTCAGCGAAACACGCGCACTGTTATCCGCACGATATTCCAGCACCTGATATTCCGTCTGCGCGGCTTTGCCGGTCTCGAAGCAGACCATCTGCTTCGGACGATTTGGCCAGTCGCAAATCAGCGGCAGATCAACCAATCCCTCTTCCTTCGCCGGATGACCCCAGATGCAGGCCACGTAGGTCTTGGAAGGCTCCCGCTCACGGAACTGTCGTTTCAGCTCGCGCTCAGCAGCCTTAGTCAGCGCCACGACCATCACGCCGCTGGTCGCCATATCCAGTCGGTGGACAGATTCAGCCTGCGGAAAATCACGCTGAACCCGCGTCATCACGCTATCTTTATGTTCGTCCAGCCGACCGGGTACCGAGAGCAGACCGCTGGGTTTGTTCACCACCATGATGTGCGCATCCTGATAAAGGATGTGCAGCCAGGGTTCACGCGGTGGATTGTAAGGTTCCATGGGGCTTTCCAAAAATAAGGGGCCATGCGGCCCCTGAGCTTACTGGTGTGTCACCACAATCAGGCGCAGCGCGTCGAGACGCCAGTTGGCCTGATCGAGACTTTCCAGCACCTGTTCACGGTTGCTTTCCAGCGCCTCAACTTCATCGTCACGGATGTTCGGATTCACCGCTTTCAGCGCGTTGAGACGGGAGAGTTCTGCGCCCAGCTTCTCGTTCGCTTCGGCACGCGCTGCATCAATCACCGCACGCGCTTCGCTGACCACGCTCTCTTCGCCCTGGGTCAGAATCGCATGCACATCCTGCTGCACCGCATTCACCAGTTTACTGGCGGTATGACGGTTTACCGCATTCAGCTGACGGTTAAAGCTTTCGAACTCCACTTTGTCCGCCAGGTTAGTGCCTTTGGTATCCATCAGCAGACGGATTGGCGTTGGCGGCAGGAACCGGGTCAGTTGCAGATGCTTCGGTGCCTGTGCTTCAACCACATAGATCAGCTCGACCAGCAGCGTCCCCACCGGCAGCGCCTTGTTCTTCAGCAGTGACAGTGCGCTGCTGCCGGTATCGCCCGACAGAATCAGATCCAGACCGTTGCGGATCAGCGGATGTTCCCAGGTAATGAACTGGGTATCTTCGCGTGACAGCGCCTGATCGCGGTTGAAGGTAATGGTGCAGCCATCTTCCGGCAGGCCAGGGAAATCGGGCACCAGCATGTGGTCGGAAGGGGTCAGCACAATCAGGTTATCGCTGCGATCTTCCTGATTGATACCAACGATATCAAACAGGTTGAGCGCGAAGTTCACCAGGCCGGTGTCGTTATCCTGCTCGCTGATGGCATTGGCCAGCAGCTGAGCCGATTCGCCGCCGTTGGAGTTCAGCTCCAGCAGGCGATCGCGACCCTGTTCCAGCTGCAGTTTCAGCGCGTCATGCTGTTTACGGCAGTCGGTGATAAACGCATCAAAACCTTCGCTTTTTTCCGGCGCGGCCAGATAGCCGATCAGTTGCGAATGGACGCTGTCATAGATTGTCCGGCCGGTCGGGCAGGTGTGTTCAAACGCGTCCAGCCCTTCGTGATACCAGCGCAGCAGCACCGCCTGTGCGGTCTGCTCCAGCCACGGTACCAGAATCTGAATGTCGTGCGCCTGGCCAATACGATCCAGACGACCGATACGCTGCTCCAGCAGGTCCGGGTTAAACGGAAGGTCGAACATCACCAGACGGCTGGCAAACTGGAAGTTACGGCCTTCAGAACCGATCTCGGAGCACAACAGCACCTGCGCGCCATTCTCTTCTGAGGCGAACCAGGCGGCAGCACGGTCACGTTCAATGATAGACAGCCCTTCGTGGAACACCGCTGCACGGATACCTTCGCGTTCACGCAGTACCTGCTCCAGCTGCAGCGCGGTGGCCGCTTTGGCGCAGATCACCAGCACTTTCTCTTTGCGGTTGGTGGTGAGATAGCCCATCAGCCATTCCACGCGCGGATCGAAGTTCCACCAGGTGCCGCTGTCGCCTTCAAATTCCTGATAAATCTGCTCCGGATAGAGCAGGTCACGCGCCCGCTCTTCTGCACTTTTGCGCGCGCCCATAATGCCGGAGACTTTAATCGCCGTCTGATACTGCGCAGGCAGCGGCAGGCGGATCTGGTGCAGTTCGCGTTTCGGGAAGCCTTTAACCCCGTTACGGGTGTTACGGAACAGCACGCGGCTGGTGCCGTGGCGGTCCATCAGCATGGAGATCAGCTCCTGACGCGCCTCCAGCTTGCCGTCACGGTCGCTGTTGGCGACCTGCAGCAGTGGCTCAATATCCTGCTCGCCGACCAGATCGTTGATCCGGTTCATCTCCTCCTGGGAGATCGCTTTATCGGCCAGCAGCGCGGTGACGGCATCGGCAATCGGACGGAAATGCTGCTGCTCTTCAACAAAGGCGGCAAAGTCATGGAAACGATTAGGATCGAGCAGGCGCAGACGGGCGAAGTGACTCTCCATGCCCAGCTGCTCAGGCGTTGCGGTCAGCAGCAGAACCCCGGCGGTTTTCTCAGCCAGCTGTTCGATAACCTGATATTCACGGCTGGGCTCGCCTTCTGACCAGGCCAGATGGTGCGCTTCATCGACCACCAGCAGATCCCATTCGGCATCGGCCAGCATCTCAAGACGCTGCTTGTTACGGCGCACGAAGTCCAGTGAGCAGATAATCAGCTGCTCCGTCTCAAATGGGTTATCGCTGTCGTGCTGCGCTTCGGTATAGCGATCGTCATCAAACAGCGCAAAGCGCAGGTTGAAGCGGCGCAGCATCTCGACCAGCCACTGATGCTGTAAAGTTTCAGGTACCACGATCAGGACGCGGTCGGCACGGCCAGCCAGCAGCTGCTGCTGGATGATCATCCCGGCTTCAATAGTTTTACCCAGGCCAACTTCATCGGCCAGCAGGACGCGCGGCGCATGGCGACGGCCGACATCGTGGGCGATATGCAGCTGGTGAGGGATCAGGTTGGTGCGCATGCCGCGTAAGCCGCTGATTGGCAGACGATATTGCTCACTCTGGTATTTACGGGCGCGGAAGCGCAGGGCAAAACGATCCATCCGGTCGAGCTGGCCGGCAAACAGGCGATCCTGCGGCTTACTGAACACCAGCTTGCTGTCGAGCATGACTTCGCGCAGCATCACTTCGCTCTCTTCGGTATCCAGACGGGTACCGATATAGGTCATCAGGTCATTTTCGTTGCGTACTTCATCGACGCGCATCTGCCAGCCTTCGTGGCTGGTGATGGTATCACCCGGATTAAAGATGACGCGGGTAACCGGCGAATCGTTGCGGGCGTAGAGGCGGTTTTCCCCCGTGGCCGGAAACAGCAGGGTGATCATGCGGGTATCGATCGCCACCACGGTGCCCAGTCCCAGTTCACTTTCCGTATCACTAATCCAGCGCTGACCTAATGTAAAAACCATATATTTTTTGCTCGAATTTTAACGTTTTTAGAGGTGTTCCCAAAGCTCAGGCAATAGCGTTACCGCCAGACAACAAGGCCTGGAGCGTACTTAAGAGCGGTGAGTTTCAGGAAGGGCGCTATGGTACTGGATGGCAGGACGTTCGTCACCTGTCAAAAAAGCCCCAGCTGTCCGGTAATAAGTGTAGCAAAGTCCCCCTCGACAAAAGGCAGAATCCCCTCTGCAACCGGCTGAAGTTGCTTCGTCACGTAGTGGTCATAGTCCAGCGGCGTGCTGCGCGCCTCCAGTGGCTCGGGGCCTGCGGTGGCGATGACATAACGGATCCGGCCACCATTCTGGTACTGCAAGGGCCGGTTTAATTTACGATTGTGCTCATCGGCCAGCCTGGCGGCGCGCACGTGCGGGGGCACGTTTCGTTCATATTCTTTCAGCGGACGCCGCAGCCGCTTTTTGTAGATCAGCTGATCGTCGAGTTCACCCGCCAGCAACTGCGCCACGGTTGTACGGATATAATCCTGCCACGGCTGACGGTGGAAGATACGGTGGTAGAGCTGCTGCTGGAATGCTTTTGCCAGCGGCGTCCAGTCTGTTCGCACCGACTCCAGCCCCTTAAAGACCATGCGCTCACCGGCGGCGTCACGAATCAGTCCGGCGTAGCGTTTCTTGCTGCCCTGTTCCGCGCCGCGAATAGTGGGCATCAGAAAACGGCAGAAGTGATTTTCATACTCCAGTTCCAGTGTGCTGGTCAGCCCCTGCGTCTGCTGCAGATGGTCGCGCCACCAGGCGTTCACTTTCTGCACCAGCTGCTGACCAATCGCGGCGGCATCTTCTTCACTGTGCGCCGACTTCAGCCAGACAAAGGTGGAGTCGGTGTCGCCATAGATGACGTCGTAGCCTTCCGCCTCAATCAGCGTGCGGGTCTGCTGCATGATGGCGTGACCGCGCAGCGTAATAGAAGAGGCGAGTCGCGGATCAAAGAAGCGGCAGGCGCTGGTGCCCAGCACGCCGTAAAAGGCGTTCATGATGATTTTCAGCGCCTGGGACAGCGGCTGATTATTCTGCTTTTTCGCCGCTTCGCGACCCAGCCAGATCTGTTCAACTATCGCAGGCAGGCAGTGGGTATGCCGCGAAAAACGCGCTTCACGGAAACCTTCAATCGAATCGGCATCATCAGGATGGGCCAGCCCTTCCACCAGACCCACCGGGTCAATCAGGAAGGTGCGGATAATCGACGGGTAGAGGCTTTTGTAATCCAGTACCAGCACTGAGTCATACAGGCCGGGGCGCGAATCCATCACATAACCGCCAGGACTGGCTTCCGGGGCCACATCACCCATGTTCGGGGCGACAAACCCGGCGCGATGCATCCGCGGAATATAGAGATGACCAAAGGCCGCTACCGAACCGCCGTGGCGATCCACCGCCAGTCCATTGACCGCCGCGCGTTCCAGCAGAAACGGCATAATCGCCGTTTTGTGAAAAATGCGCGTCACCAGTTCGCAGTCTTTCAGGTTGTAGCGCGCCAGCGCCGGTTTATCGTTGGCAAAGCGCCAGTTGATCTCCTCCATACGCTGCCAGGGATTATCAATCGCTTTTCCTTCTCCCAGCAGTTGCTGCGACACGGACTCGAGGCTGAATGAGGGAAAATCCCAGAACGCCGATTTCAGCGCGTCAATACCATCAATAATCAACCGGCCACTGGCCTGAGCGAAAAATACGCCGGGTTTGAAGCCATGTTCACGCCACTCCAGCGCGGCATGCTGGCGTCCCAGGCGCAGCGGAATGCCGTAACGATCGGCATGCTTTTGCAGCACCCGCAGGTCAAACTGCACGACGTTCCAGCCAATTAAGACATCCGGATCATGCTCTGCAAACCACTGGTTCAGCGCTTCAAGTAACTGCGGCCGGCTGTCGAGATAGATCAGCTCGAAATCCAGCGTGCTGGCATCACCGTTGGCCGGGCCGAGCATAAAGACCTGGCGCTGACCGCATCCCTCCAGCCCGATGCAGTAAAGCTCGCCATGCTGTGTGGTTTCAATGTCCAGCGAGACCCATTTCAGCGGCGGGCGATAGTCGGGATGGGGTTTGAGCCGCGCATTGACCACGCTGTCACCGCGCTGCTCGCCGTCAAACCAGACCGGCGCGGTAATAAAACGCTCCATCAGGTAGCGCTCCGGCGGACGGATATCGGCTTCATAGACCGGAATACCCTCTTCGCGCAGCCGTTTTTCAATGCGCTGTAGCTGGCGGTTCTGCTGGCAGTAGAGGCCGAAAACCGGGCGACGCCGAAAATCTTTCAGCGCCAGCGACTGAATCCGAAACTGACGTTCATCTTTCAGTAATTCGCTGACCTGCGCCTGAAATTCCTCAGGAATAAACGCGACGGACTCCTGCACCGGCAGCACCACGCGCTGCGCGCCCGCATCGGTCGCGAGCCAGAGGATAATTTCGGTGCCATGCGGGCTGTCGCGCCAGTGGCGGGTGAGCAGAAAACCTGCACGGGGCATATTCAGATGTTCTCCAGACTCAGCATTTCAGGATGAGAAAACCGCTTCAGTATAACATGGATATTTATACAGTTCCCGCCACCCGCTTTTGTCAACATTGTCCTACAATTCTTGCCTTGACGCTGTGTGGCTGGCTCAGGACAATCCAGCCTTCTGCTTTTACTTAGGATGATTATGGAAGCCTGGATTCAACAACTGATTACGCAGTCCCTGGAGTGGGCGCTGTTTGCCGTTGCGCTGGTGACGTTTCTGGAGTCGCTGGCGCTGGTCGGGCTGTTGCTGCCAGGTACGGTGATGATGGCCAGTCTGGGCGCGCTGGTCGGCAGTGGCGAACTTGGCCTTTACCCGGCCTGGGCGGCGGGCTTTGCGGGCTGCCTGATTGGTGACTGGGTTTCCTACGGCATCGGCTGGAAATTTCAGGGGCCGCTGCATCGCTGGAAGTATCTGCAAAAGTATAAAGGCCTGCTGGATAAAACCGAGCACGCCCTGCATCAGCACAGCATGTTTACGATTCTGGTCGGACGCTTTGTTGGCCCCACGCGTCCGCTGATCCCGCTGGCGGCCGGTATGCTGGAGCTGCCGGTGCGTAAATTCCTGCCGCCAAATATTATCGGCTGCATTCTCTGGCCGCCGCTCTATCTGCTGCCCGGTATTCTGGCGGGTGTGGCGATCGATGTGCCCAAAGCCGCGCAGGGCGGCAGCTTTAAATGGCTGTTACTCGGCGCAGCACTGCTGATCTGGCTGGGTGTCTGGTTATGCTGGCGCTGGTGGCGCAGCGGCAAGAGTCGCGACTGGGCATCGGCCTGGCTGCCGCCTGAGCGCCTGCGCTGGGCTGGGCCGCTGGGGCTGGTGATTGCCGTCGCGGCTTTCGTCGGCATTCAGTTCCATCCGATGATGCCCATTTTCCGTCATCTGCTGTGGCAGGTTTTCTTCGCCTGAATCGCTTAACGACGCGGGATGCCGAGCACGTCGGCCTCCCGCGTGTCGCCCGACAGTAACTGTCGGGTCTCGCCATCCCAGTAAACCCGGCCATCCACAATCACCACGCTGCGCGGCGCAATCTGCTGGGCATCTTCCAGACTGTGCGACACCATCAGCAGCGTGATGCTGCGCGCTTCACACACCGAACGCACCAGTTGCAGCATCTCTCCGCGCAGCGCGGGATCCAGCGCAGAAAAAGGCTCATCCAGCAGCAGCACCGGACGGTCACGCAGCAGACAGCGTGCCAGCGCCACGCGCTGTCGCTGTCCGCCTGACAGCTCGCCCGGCAGCCGCGTCAGCAGATCGCCTAATCCCACCTGATCGGCCAGCGCTGCAAGCTGCTGGCGCTGCCCGGCGCTCAGCTTCAGTCCGGGGTGCAATCCCAGCGCCATGTTCTGCTGCACGCTGAGGTGCGGAAACAGGTTGTTCTCCTGAAACAGCATCGAAACCGGCCGTCTGGCCGGCACGCTGTGGGTGTGCTCCTGGCCGTCAATCATCAGGGTGCCCTGTTTCACCGGCAGGAAACCGGCAATCAGGCTCAGCAGGGTGCTTTTACCGGCCCCGCTGGGGCCGAGGATCGCGATGCGCTCGCCGCGGGTGGCTTTGAGACTAAAGCGCATCGGCAGATGCTGATAAAGGTACGTGAGGTTATTCAGTGTCAGCATGGCGGCCTGGTAATTTTTCCATCAGGGTGAACAGCAACAAACAGAGCAGCAGCAGCAGCAGCGCGGTCACTGCACCGTCAGCACCGCGATAGGCACCGATCTGTTGATAAAGGTAGAACGGCAGGGTACGGAAATCGGCAGTGCCAAACAGCGCCACCACGCCAAAATCACCGATCGACAGTACGCAGGCAAAGGCCAGCGCCTGAGCCAGCGGACGTTTCAGCGCCCGCAGTTCAATCAGCCGCAGCCGGTTCCAGCCGTGGATATCCAGCGAATCACAGAGTCTGCCGTAACGCTCCGCGACGTCACGCATTGGGTTCTCCAGCACTTTCAGCGCATAGGGAATGGCGATCAGCGCATTGGTGAAGATCACCAGCCCGTCCGCCGACGCCGGCAGACCAATGGTGGCGTTAAACAGCAGGAAAAAGCCGGTGGCGAGCACGATGCCTGGCATCGCCAGAATCAGCATGCCGCTGGTGTCGATAAGGGTTGCCGCCGCCGGGCGCTGACGCAGGCGCAGCTCGCGACTGCTCCACAGCAGCATCATGGTCAGCACCACACAGAGCAGACCGGCGCCGGTGGCGATGCGCAGTGAGGTAAACGTCGCCTGCCAGAGTGCAGGCTGCGCCAGCGCGCCGCGCACTCCGCCGTGCAGACCATCGATGATGACCGCCGCCAGCGGGGGCAGCAGCAGGATCAGCGCCAGCAGGATCAGCAGCGCATCAACCAGCTGCGCCGCGCGCGAATCCTGCGGATCGCGCCAGCCGTTCAGCTGGCTGGTTCCGGCGGGAATGGCCTTGCTGAAACGCTGGCTGAGCAGCACCAGCGTCACGCAGCAGCCAAGCTGGATCAGCGCCAGCAGTGCAGCGCGCCCCGGATCGTAGTCATAACTCAGCGCCTGGAAAATCGCCAGCTCGATGGTCGTCGCCTGCGGGCCGCCGCCCAGTGAGAGCACGGTAGCAAAGCTGGCGAAACAGAGCATGAAGATCAGCGCGCCGGTCGGCAGCAGCTGACGCCGCAGCCATGGCCACTCCAGCAGACGAAAATGGTGCCAGCCGCGCAGGTCGAGCTGTGCCGCCAGCTGACGCTGTTCCGCCGGAATGCTCTCCAGCGCCTGCAGCATCAGGCGGGTCGCCAGCGGCAGGTTAAAGAAGACGTGCGCCAGCAAAATGCCCGACAGACCGTAGGGAGAGAAGTGGTAATCAATCCCTGCCAGCTGGCACAACTGCGCCAGCCAGCCAACACGACCATAGACGGTGAGCAGACCAAATACCGCCACCAGCACCGGCAGCACCAGGGTCATGGCGCACAGACGCAGCAGCAGCTGACGGCCAGGGAAACGGCGTCGGTAGAGCGCGCGCGCCAGCGGCACCGCTGGCAGCAGCGACAACAGCGCGGAGAGCAGCGCCTGACCAAAAGAGAAGGCGATAACGTGATGCAGGTAATCATCCTGCAGCACGCTGCGCCAGTCATTCTCTGGCGCGGCGCTCCAGAGTGCACCGAAGGCCAGCAGCGCCACGCTGATTAACAGCAGCGTGGCGAGCGAACCGGGGATAAGCCAGCGCGGCATCAGCGGCTGACGGCGCGTTGCCACTGGCTGATCCAGCCTGAACGCTGGCTGGCAACCTCTTCCGGCGAGAACTGCAGGGCGGTGGCGGGCACAGTGAGCGCGCTAAAACCGGCAGGCAATGGCGTGTCGATTACCGGGTACATCCAGTTACCGGTGGGAATCGTGCGCTGGAAGTCGGGTGACACCATAAACTTCATAAACTGCTGTGCCAGCGCCGGCTGCTTGCTGCTGGCTAACTGCGCGGCAACTTCAACCTGCAGATAGTGGCCCTCTGCAAACGGCGCGGCGGCATAGTTCTCTTTTTTCTCTTCGATGATGTGGTAAGCCGGTGAGGTGGTGTAGCTTAGCACCAGATCGCCTTCGCCCTTGAGGAACAGGCCATAGGCTTCACTCCAGCCTTTGGTCACCGTCACGGTTTTCTGCGCCAGCTTCTGCCACGCCTGCGGTGCCTGATCGCCATAGACTTTCTGCATCCACAACAGCAGGCCTAAGCCGGGGGTGCTGGTTCGGGGATCTTCGTAGATCACCCGCCACTTTTCCGGGCTGTCGACCAGCTCTTTCAGGCTTTTTGGCGGATTCTTCAGCCGGGTTTTGTCATAGACAAACGCGAAGTAGCCATAATCAAACGGCACGAAGGTGGTGTTGTGCCAGCCGCCGGGCAGTTTTAATGTCGAGGTATCGACCTGACTTTCGGCAAACAGACCGGTTTTCTGCGCCGCCTGTACCAGATTGTTATCCAGCCCCAGTACCAGATCGGCTTTGCTGTTTTTCCCTTCCATGCGCACGCGGTTCAGCAGCGACACGCCATCTTCCAGCGTGACGAATTTCAGCTCGCAGTTGCACTGCGCCTCGAAGGCTTTTTTAACCGCCGGGCCAGGGCCCCAGTCAGCGGAGAAGGAGTCGTAGGTGTAGACCGTGAGAACCGGCTTAGCCGCCAGAACGGGGGCGGAGAGTAACAGCAGCACTGGCAGAACTTTGTTTAACACTTTGCGCTCCTTCAGGAGAATAGGGGATGAGTCGCAAAGGATCTGAGCACAGAGGCCTCCCAAATCCCTACGTCGGTATTAACCGAATCAGGTTCGACGGGTATCTCTCAGCTGCTTGCTGGCGGCAGGCGGCACCCCGTTGAGAACGTCACATTCTAGTCATTTCAGCGCCGGGGCGAAAGCCTCACAGCGCGGGTGGCGCGAACCAGGCGGATTTAAAATCAAACCAGCCCAGCGTATTCATCCGAACGCCGCGCATGCTGCGCTGACCTTCAAGCAGCAGCCAGTGGTGAAACAGCGGATGAAGACCCGCTTCTTCGACTAACTGTTTACTCCATTCGGCCAGCGGCAGCGTTTTCTCGCGCCAGCGGGCCGCATCGCTGTGCCAGTCGATCGGCAGACAGTGATGCAGCAACGGGATCTCATAAAGCTGCGCAAACAGAGAGTAATTCAGCGGCAGGGTAAAGTTCACGCTGCCAAGCCAGATATCACTTTCCGCTTCGCCCTGATACCAGCTTTCGTAGCTGATCTCGCGGGTCTCCAGCGTGACGCCATGTTCTGCCAGTAGCGGACGCAGCGCGTTAGCGATGCCTTCATGCTCCACGTGCTGGCTGTACCAGGTCAGCGTCAGGTGGGTTAAGCCGGGCGGTTTTTCCACTGGCGTCAGGTCGCGCCGGTGATGCCAGCGCGGCAGCAGGCCATACGCCGGAAACCAGTAGCGCTGGTAGCCGACACCGGCGTGATTGAGCAGGGCGATAGGATTAAACAGGTAGCTGACCCAGCGCCGGACCGCCTCGTTGCGTCCCTGTTCTGAACGCTGGTCGAACAGCAGATAGTAGCAGCCCTCTTCAAGGCGGCTCTCCTCCTGAACCTCATCGGCTCCATCGCCCTGCAGACGGACACCGGCATAGACCAGCTCATCGCTGATGTCGGGCAGTACCCAGATAGAGACATCATCAATCAGGGCGCGAAAACCAAAATAGTCATCAAACGCTTCGATCTTCAGCTGACTCTCCTGATTGCGGATCACCCGGTAAGGACCGGTGCCAACGGGCTGGCGGGCAAAATCGTGCAGCGTCGGCCATTCGCGCGGCAGGATCATCGCACTGACGCTGCCCAGCAGCCAGGGTAATCCCTCGTCGGGCTGGCTTAAGCGGATATCCAGCGTCCAGGGCGCGGGCGAGTCGATCTGCTCGATATGGGAAAAGAGCGGATGAGGGCGCTGACGCTCAAGCGTGGCCAGCACATCCTCCATCTCCAGTTCTCTGCCGTGATGAAAGCGAATCGCCGGACGCAGAAAGAAGCGCCAGTGAAGCGGGGAAGTCTGCTGCCAGTGGTGCGCAATATCGGGCTCGATTTCCCCGTTTTCCTCATTTATCCGCGTCAGGCCGTTGAAAATCTGTCGCGCAATGTGGGTTTCGGAGCGCCGCAGCGGCGAACCGGGCAGCAGATTGAGCAGCGGACGATAGTAGAGCACCCGCAGGATATGCTTGCCCTGACGGAAACTGCGGCCCAGATGCGCGGCGATCATCTGCCGTACCTGATTTTTATCGCCCACCAGCTGGACCAGCTGATCGATGCGATCCTGCTCCAGCAAATCCTCGGCACGTTGCTGCTGCAGGGCCAGTCCGGTATAGCAGAAGGTAAGCTGTGAACGCTTGCCGCGCCCGGCTTCCGCCTGCCAGATCAGCCAGCCCGCGGCCTGCATCCGGTTGAGCAGATTGCGCATATGGCGGCGCGAGCAGTGCAGCAGGTCAGCCAGTTCGCTAAGGGTAATCTCCTGCGTTTGCCCCTGACAGCTCTGCCACAGGCGAATGAACTGCTGCTTCAGACGTGATGAGGACATAAAAGAGGAACTCCCGGTGAAAAGCGCTCTGTTTTTCTTGCCCTATTTTAAGAGCAAACTTTGCATTATGGGAAGAGCGGGAGGCATTCAGCACTGAATGGCGTTCGACCCTGACTTCGCTGTTCAGCGGAGTGCTTTTCTGAGTAGGGTGCATTTACACCGCCAGCAGATGATCTCTGCTGGCTTTTTTCATGTTGCGCGGTATCGTCTACCCTTCTTTTTTCCCCTCTGTTTGTTCTGTAAGGGATTTCGGTATGAAATCGCTGTTAACGCGGCAGCGCCGCATCAATCCGGTTTACCTCGCTTTTATGGTCGCCTCGTTCATGCTGGGCATTGCGGGCGCACTGCAGGCGCCGACGCTCAGCCTGTTTCTGACGCGCGAGGTGCAGGCGCGGCCCTTCTGGGTCGGACTGTTTTTCACCATCAATGCGGTGGCCGGTATCGTGGTGAGCATGCTGGTGGCAAAGCGCTCTGACAGCGTCGGCGATCGTCGTCATATCATTCTCTTCTGCTGCCTGATGGCGCTGGTCAATGCGCTGCTGTTTGCCTTTACCCGCCACTATCTGACGTTGCTGACGCTGGGCGTGCTGCTGTCGGCGCTGGCCAGCGTCTCAATGCCTCAGCTGTTTGCGCTGGCGCGGGAATATGCCGATCAGTCGGCGCGTGAAGCGGTGATGTTCAGTTCGGTGATGCGTGCACAGCTGTCGCTGGCGTGGGTGATTGGGCCGCCGCTCTCCTTCGCGCTGGCACTGAACTACGGCTTTGTGACGCTATTTATGGTGGCCGCCGCGCTGTTTCTGATCTGTATCCTGCTGGTCTGGTTCACCGTGCCGTCGGTGCCACGTTCGCAGCCTCTGATGCAAAGCGGCGGGCTGCCGCTAAGTGGCTGGCGCGATCGGGATGTGCGTTTACTGTTCCTGGCCTCAGTCGCGATGTGGACCTGCAACACTATGTATATCATCGATATGCCGCTCTATATCAGCACCACGCTGGGCCTGCCCGAGAAGCTGGCCGGTCTGCTGATGGGGACGGCGGCAGGGCTGGAGATCCCGGTGATGCTGCTGGCCGGACATTACGCGCGGCGTATCGGCAAGCGCCGGTTAATGCTGATCGCGGTGGCGGCTGGCGTACTGTTTTATCTGGGGCTGGTGCTGTTCAATTCCCGCACGTCGCTGATGGTGTTGCAGCTGTTTAACGCGGTGTTTGTCGGGATTATTGCTGGCATAGGGATGCTGTGGTTTCAGGATCTGATGCCAGGACGGCCTGGTGCGGCGACCACCATGTTCACCAACTCGATCTCGACCGGCATGATTCTGGCTGGCGTTATTCAGGGCACGCTCAGTGAGCGACTGGGACATGAGGCGGTTTACTGGCTGGCATTCGGGCTGGCTATTGTGGCGCTGGTGATGTCGGCACGGGTGCGCGACGTATAAAGAAGAAGGGCGACCCGATGTCGTAATGCCAGTCAGTTAAGCGACAGGTGATAACGCAGTCTGGTGCCGCTCAGGGGCTGGCGGTCCTCGCGCCGCTG
>NZ_JAALFW010000022.1:0-28553 GCF_011800485.1 Pantoea sp. EKM20T
CTGGCTAAGCCAGGCTCAATCAAGCCGCACACCCAGTTCGAGTCAGAAGTTTACGTTCTGTCTAAAGACGAAGGTGGTCGCCATACTCCGTTCTTCAAAGGCTATCGTCCACAGTTCTACTTCCGTACAACTGACGTAACCGGCTCAGTAGAGCTGCCAGAAGGCGTTGAAATGGTAATGCCAGGCGACAACATCAAAATGGTTGTTACCCTGATCCACCCAATCGCAATGGACGAAGGTCTGCGCTTCGCAATCCGCGAAGGCGGCCGTACCGTTGGCGCGGGTGTTGTTGCTAAAGTTATCGCTTAATTGTGATATCTGCTGTGGCTGTGTAAATGGCCACTGCAACACAGTAAAAAGAGCACTTCGGTGCTCTTTTTTTTTGCTCTGAAAACGCCATAACCCTGCAAAGGGTGGGTTTGAAATAAAAACGATTCGCATTTACACTGTGTACAGAAAATGTACCCGAGTGATGAATCAATGTACGTCTGCCTGTGTAATGCCATCAGTGATAAAACCCTTCGTGAAGTCGTGCGTCGCTATCAGCCCAAATCTATTCAGCAACTGCGCCAGCTTGTGCCGGTCGGCAAGCAATGCGGCAAATGTATTCGTGCTGCGCGTGAAATTATGGATGAAGAGATGCAGCATGCACCACTCTACAAAGAGATAGCCTGACCGACGATCGGTGCGTGAATACCCACAATATCTGTCGAGTTTTTTTGACTTCTTTTTAACCGCATCTACGCTCTAATAAACCAGACGCGGAGGGTTAACAATGAAGGGCGATATCAAAGTTATCAGTCATCTCAACAAACTGCTTGGAAATGAACTGGTTGCTATCAATCAGTACTTTCTTCATGCGCGCATGTTCAAAAACTGGGGTCTGACGCGCCTCAATGATGTGGAATACCATGAATCAATCGATGAGATGAAACATGCCGATAAATATATTGAGCGTATTCTTTTCCTTGAAGGGATCCCAAATCTTCAGGATCTGGGACGGCTCCGTATCGGTGAAGATGTTGAAGAGATGCTGAGTTCAGACCTGAATCTGGAGCTGGAGGGCGCGAAAGACCTTCGTGAAGCTATCTCCTATGCTGACAAAGTGCATGACTATGTCAGCCGTGACATGATGATTGAAATCCTGGCTGATGAGGAACATCACATCGACTGGATTGAGACGGAACTTGAGTTAATCCAGAAGATGGGCATCCAGAACTATCTGCAGGCTCAAATCAAACAAGAGTGAATCGGGTCTGCAGTACTATCGCTACCCAGCCCGCAATGGCCAGGAAAGGGCCAAACGGCAGCGGGCTGTCCCCCTGAATAAAACCCCGCAGTTGCAGCATCACGATCGACGTCAGCGCCATAACGGTGGCACCCAACGCAATCCAGGGTAATGCCTGCCAGCCACAGCAGGCACCTAACGCTGCGAAGAGCTTGATATCGCCATAACCTAATCCCTCGTACCCCCGCATCTGCCGATAGCTCCAGGCGAGCAGCCACAACGCACAGTAGCCCGCCACAGCACCCCATATCGCCGTTGTTTCGGTTCCGGACAGCGTGGCATGGAATAATCCAGACCAGAGCAGCAGATAATTGAGCGGGTCAGGTATACAGAAGTGGCGACGATCGATGGCAGCCACGAGCAGCAAGAGGCCTGAGGCCGTAATAATAAAAATAGCCTCCGCAGAGTGGTCAAAACTCTGCAGCACCAGCAGGCACAGAAGGGCAAACAGCCATTCAATGACAACGCTTTCTGCGCCGAACGCGCGATGACAGAAGCGACACCGCCCTTTTAAGCCAGGCCAGCTTATTAACGGCAGCGCATCTCGCCACAGCAGGCGCTGCTGGCAATGATTACAGTGCGAACCCGGAAAGCAGAGTAGGGCAAACCATTGAGCGGGTGAGAGGGCGGGGGTGAAGCGCTGGCTGGTCAGCGAAAGAAAGCTTCCCAATGCACCTCCGCCTGCGAGTGCAGCAATGTGAGTTATCAGAGTGGGCGACATGATTATGCTCCGGACGAAAGGTTAGATGCACTCTCGTGGGCAACGGGTTTTGTGTCACCTATGAATGAAGAAGGGCGGAAACAGAGTCACAACTGAATAACTGATTTATCAGCGATACGGCAGTGCAATGCGACGCACGCTTCACGAACCGGCCACAATTTAATGGGTAAAACCTCAACACGGGTTGCTTCCTGAACAGATTTACGTATAATGCGCGGGCCTGCAGATATTGCAGGCGCGATTCGAGCAGAATCGCAGACGGCTGAAATTTAGGCCGCCTGACAATACTCCCAATTGTGGAGTTATATGCTGAACGATTACACTCTCCCATCAATCGTAATGGGCTCGAGTAGTAATTTTTTTCGTCTATAAAAAGTTTGGAGCTCTGGTCTCATGCAGAACCAAAGAATCCGTATCCGTCTTAAAGCGTTTGATCATCGTCTGATCGATCAATCAACCGCGGAAATCGTTGAGACCGCCAAGCGCACTGGTGCGCAGGTTCGTGGTCCAATCCCGCTGCCAACCCGCAAAGAGCGTTTTACTGTTCTGATCTCTCCGCACGTTAACAAAGATGCGCGTGATCAGTACGAAATCCGCACTCACAAGCGTCTGGTAGACATCGTTGAGCCAACTGAAAAAACCGTTGATGCTCTGATGCGTCTGGATCTGGCTGCCGGTGTTGACGTGCAGATCAGCCTGGGTTAATCAGGTCATCGAGCGATTGAGAGGTTGAAACAATGATTGGTTTAGTCGGTAAAAAAGTGGGCATGACCCGCATCTTCACTGAAGATGGCGTTTCTATCCCCGTCACCGTAATCGAAGTTGAAGCGAACCGCGTTACTCAGGTCAAAGGCCTGGAAAACGATGGTTACCAGGCAATTCAGGTTACCACCGGTGCTAAAAAAGCAAACCGTGTGACCAAACCTGAAGCTGGTCATTTTGCTAAAGCTGGCGTTGAAGCTGGCCGTGGCCTGTGGGAATTCCGCACCGCTGAAGGTGAAGAATACTCTGTAGGTCAGAGCATCAGCGTTGAGATTTTCGCTGAAGTTAAGAAAGTTGACGTAACCGGTACCTCTAAAGGTAAAGGTTTCGCCGGTACCGTTAAGCGCTGGAACTTCCGTACCCAGGACGCTACTCACGGTAACTCCTTGTCTCACCGCGTTCCGGGTTCTATCGGTCAGAACCAGACTCCGGGCAAAGTGTTCAAAGGCAAGAAAATGGCAGGTCAGCTGGGTAATGAGCGCGTAACCGTTCAGAGTCTGGACGTAGTACGTGTTGACGCTGAGCGCAACCTGCTGCTGGTTAAAGGTGCAGTTCCCGGTGCTACCGGTAGCGACCTGATCGTTAAACCAGCTGTGAAGGCGTAAGGGGATAGCAATGGAATTAGTATTGAAAGACGCGCAGAGCGCGCTGACTGTTTCCGAAACTACCTTCGGTCGTGATTTCAACGAAGCGCTGGTTCACCAGGTTGTTGTTGCTTACGCA
Source organism: Pantoea sp. EKM20T (assembly GCF_011800485.1). Lineage (NCBI taxonomy): Bacteria > Pseudomonadati > Pseudomonadota > Gammaproteobacteria > Enterobacterales > Erwiniaceae > Pantoea > Pantoea sp. EKM20T. The sequence continues at coordinate 3,495 of NZ_JAALFW010000022.1, forward strand.
TCTGGCGCCCGCCAGGGTACTCGCGCGCAGAAAACTCGCGCCGAAGTAACCGGTTCAGGCAAAAAGCCATGGCGTCAAAAAGGCACCGGCCGTGCGCGTGCAGGTTCTGTAAAGAGCCCAATCTGGCGTTCAGGTGGTGTGACCTTTGCTGCGAAGCCGCAGGACCACAGTCAAAAAGTTAACAAAAAGATGTACCGCGGCGCGCTGAAAAGCATCCTGTCCGAACTGGTACGTCAAGATCGTCTGATCGTTGTCGAATCATTTGCTGTAGAAGCACCGAAAACCAAGCTGCTGGTACAGAAACTGAAAGACATGGCTCTGGAAGACGTGCTGATCATCACCGGTGAACTGGATGAGAATCTGTTCCTGGCTGCGCGCAACCTGTACAAGGTTGACGTACGTGATGCATCCGGTATCGACCCAGTTAGCCTGATCGCCTTCGACAAAGTCGTTATGACTGCTGATGCAGTTAAGCAAGTTGAGGAGATGCTGGCATGATCCGTGAAGAACGTCTGCTGAAAGTACTGCGCGCGCCGCACGTATCTGAAAAAGCATCTAGCGCGATGGAAAAAACCAATACCATCGTTCTCAAAGTTGCTAATGACGCGACCAAAGCAGAGATCGTTGCTGCTGTTGAGAAACTGTTCGAAGTAGAAGTTAAAGACGTAAACACCCTGGTAGTTAAGGGCAAAGTTAAGCGTCAAGGACAGCGTATCGGTCGTCGTAGCGACTGGAAAAAAGCTTACGTCACCCTGAAAGAAGGCCAGAATCTGGACTTCGCTGGCGGCGCTGAGTAAGTCGGAGGAGAAAGACAATGGCAGTTGTTAAATGTAAACCGACATCTCCGGGTCGTCGCCATGTAGTTAAAGTGGTAAACGCGGAGCTGCACAAGGGCAAACCATTTGCCCCGCTGGTAGAAAAAAACAGCAAATCCGGTGGCCGTAACAACAATGGTCGTATCACTACCCGTCATATCGGTGGTGGTCACAAGCAGGCTTATCGTATTGTTGACTTCAAACGCAACAAAGACGGTATCCCGGCAGTTGTTGAACGTCTTGAGTACGATCCGAACCGCTCTGCGAACATCGCACTGGTTCTGTACAAAGACGGCGAGCGCCGTTACATCCTGGCCCCTAAAGGCCTGAAAGCCGGCGACCAGATCCAATCTGGCGTTGATGCTGCGATTAAAGCAGGTAACACTCTGCCGATGCGTAACATCCCGGTGGGTTCAACCGTGCATAACGTAGAAATGAAACCAGGCAAAGGCGGTCAGATTGCTCGCTCAGCCGGTGCTTACGTGCAGATCGTTGCGCGTGAAGGTTCTTACGTTACCCTGCGTCTGCGTTCAGGTGAAATGCGTAAAGTCGAGTCTGACTGCCGCGCAACACTGGGCGAAGTCGGCAACGCTGAGCATATGCTGCGCGTTCTGGGTAAAGCTGGTGCAGCCCGTTGGCGTGGTGTTCGTCCTACCGTTCGTGGTACCGCGATGAACCCAGTTGATCACCCGCACGGTGGTGGTGAAGGTCGTAACTTTGGTAAGCACCCGGTAACTCCGTGGGGCGTTCAGACCAAAGGTAAGAAGACCCGTAGCAACAAGCGTACCGATAAGTTTATCGTACGTCGCCGTAGCAAATAATATTAGAGGATAAGCCATGCCACGTTCTCTCAAGAAAGGTCCTTTTATTGACCTGCACTTGCTGAAGAAGGTAGAGAAAGCGGTGGAAAGCGGTGACAAGAAGCCTTTGCGCACTTGGTCCCGTCGTTCAACGATCTTTCCTAACATGATCGGTTTGACCATCGCTGTCCATAATGGTCGTCAGCACGTTCCTGTCTTTGTTTCCGACGAAATGGTTGGTCACAAACTGGGTGAATTCGCGCCGACACGTACTTATCGCGGTCACGCGGCTGATAAAAAAGCCAAGAAGAAATAAGTAGGAGGAAGAGATGGAAACTTTAGCTCAACATCGCCACGCTCGTTCTTCTGCTCAGAAGGTTCGCCTTGTTGCTGACCTGATTCGCGGTAAGAAAGTGTCGCAGGCACTGGACATTTTGACCTACACCAATAAGAAAGCGGCTGTACTGGTCAAAAAAGTTCTGGAATCTGCCATTGCTAACGCCGAACACAACGATGGCGCTGATATCGACGATCTGAAAATCACGAAAATTTTCGTTGATGAAGGTCCGACCATGAAACGCATTATGCCGCGTGCCAAAGGTCGTGCAGATCGCATCCTGAAGCGCACCAGCCACATTACTGTGGTTGTGTCCGATCGCTGAGACTCTGGAGACTAGCAATGGGTCAGAAAGTACATCCTAATGGTATTCGCCTGGGTATTGTAAAACCATGGAACTCTACCTGGTTTGCGAACACCAAAGAATTCGCTGACAACCTGGACAGCGATTTTAAAGTACGTCAGTTTTTGACTAAAGAACTGGCTAAAGCATCTGTCTCTCGTATCGTTATCGAGCGTCCAGCGAAGAGCATCCGTGTGACTATTCACACCGCTCGTCCGGGCATCGTTATCGGTAAGAAAGGCGAAGATGTAGAAAAACTGCGCACGGTCGTCGCGAATATCGCTGGCGTTCCTGCACAGATTAATATCGCCGAAGTCCGCAAGCCGGAACTGGACGCGAAACTGGTAGCTGACAGCATCACTTCACAGCTGGAGCGTCGTGTGATGTTCCGTCGTGCTATGAAGCGTGCAGTTCAGAACGCCATGCGTCTTGGCGCGAAGGGTATTAAAGTCGAAGTTAGCGGCCGTCTGGGTGGCGCCGAGATCGCACGTACCGAATGGTATCGTGAAGGTCGCGTGCCATTGCACACACTGCGTGCTGACATTGACTACAACACCTCTGAAGCGCACACCACTTATGGTGTAATCGGCGTTAAGGTATGGATCTTCAAAGGTGAGATCCTGGGTGGTATGGCTGCTGTTGAACAACCGGAACCGGCTGCTCAACCTAAAAAGCAGCAGCGTAAAGGCCGTAAGTAAGGAGAGTCGCTGATGTTACAACCAAAGCGTACGAAATTCCGTAAAGTGCACAAAGGCCGTAACCGCGGTCTGGCTGCGGGTACGGATGTCAGCTTCGGTACTTTCGGTCTGAAAGCTGTTGGCCGTGGTCGTCTGACTGCTCGTCAGATCGAAGCAGCACGTCGTGCTATGACCCGTGCAGTTAAGCGTCAAGGTAAGATCTGGATCCGAGTATTCCCGGACAAACCGATCACCGAGAAGCCGCTGGAAGTGCGTATGGGTAAAGGTAAGGGTAACGTAGAGTATTGGGTTGCCCTGATCCAGCCTGGTAAAGTCCTGTATGAAATGGACGGCGTACCAGAAGAGCTGGCCCGTGAAGCATTCAAGCTGGCAGCAGCAAAACTGCCTATCAAAACCACCTTTGTAACTAAGACGGTGATGTAATGAAAGCAACTGAGCTGCGTGAAAAAAGCGTTGAAGAGCTGAACACTGAGCTGCTTAATCTGCTGCGTGAGCAATTTAACCTGCGCATGCAGGCAGCATCTGGCCAACTGCAGCAGACTCATCTGCTGAAACAGGTTCGCCGTGATGTTGCACGCGTTAAGACTTTACTGACTGAGAAGGCGGGTTCGTAATGACCGATAAAATCCGTACTCTGCAGGGTCGTGTAGTAAGTGACAAAATGCAGAAATCTGCAGTTGTTGCTATCGAACGTTTCGTGAAACACCCGATCTACGGCAAATTCATTAAACGTACGACCAAGCTGCACATCCATGACGAGAACAATGAATGTGGAATTGGTGACGTGGTAGAAATCCGCGAATGCCGTCCACTGTCCAAGACTAAATCCTGGACCCTGGTTCGCGTAATCGAGAAAGCTGTTCTGTAATAAGAATCGTTTTTTCTGAGGAAACCCTCTGCTTCGGCAGGGGGTTTTTTTTTGCCTGCGATTCGGGCTTGATCCATTTGTGCCCGTGGCAATACGGATTTGATGGTGCTCACAAATTCAGGGATTTGCAGGGATTAAGCTGCCTCTCTTCAGGCGAGGTGGCCTGAAAACGCCAGGCTATAAACGCCGGGGTTATCATAACTGTACAAGGAAATGTGCCGTGAAAATGGAGAGTCATGACCGCTTACGCCGGTCACTGTTAAAATTGCCACTGTTAGCTGCGTTACCTGCGATTAGCTCTGCCAAAAGCTTGCCGCTATTATCGGGTAACACACAACCACTACCCACAGGCAATAGCATGGAACGAACTCTGTTACTGAAGAATGCTGAATGTGTGGTCTGCATGGATGCTGACCGTCGGGAAATAGGTAACGCCTCTATTCTGATAAAAGGAAATAAGATCGTTGCAGTCGGGGAAGCACGCTCGTTACCTGATAGCGCGGATGAGATCATCGATCTGCGAGGACATATTGTCATCCCTGGCCTGATCAATACGCATCACCACATGTATCAGAGCCTGACCCGCGCTATTCCTGCAGTGCAAAACGGCGAGCTCTTTAACTGGCTGACCCACCTCTATCCACTGTGGCAGAATCTGACGCCTGAGATGATTCATATCTCAACACAGATCTCCATGGCCGAGTTAATGCTCTCCGGCTGCACCACCACCAGTGACCATCTCTACGTCTACCCGAATGGCTGTAAGCTTGACGACAGTATTGAGGCTGCAGCCTTAATGGGCATGCGTTTCCATGCTAGCCGGGGCAGCATGAGCGTCGGTAAGTCCCTGGGTGGCTTACCACCCGATGCACTGGTAGAGGATGAAGCCGCCATTCTTAAAGATACGCAGCGTGTGATTGAGCGCTACCATGATGACAGCCACGGTTCGATGTTACGCATCGTGGTTGCGCCATGTTCGCCGTTTTCAGTCAGCCGTGAGCTGATGAAGCAATCCGCAGCGATGGCACGCAGCTTCAATGTCTCTATGCATACCCATCTGGCGGAGAACGACAGCGATATCCGTTATAGCCGTGAAAAATTCAATATGACGCCAGCACAGTATGTTGAAGACCTCGGCTGGGTAGGACCGGATGTCTGGCATGCACACTGCGTCAAACTGGATCAGCATGGCATAGAACTCTTTGCACGTACCGGTACCGGCGTCGCGCATTGTCCCTGCTCGAACATGCGTCTCGGTTCCGGTATTGCGCCGATACGCCATATGTGTGATGCCGGCGTACACGTGGGTATGGGTGTGGATGGCTCAGCCTCCAATGACAGCTCAGACATGATGGCCGAGGTTCGTCAGGCGATGCTGCTGCAACGCGTTGGCTTCGGCCCGGATGCGATGACGGCACGTCAGGCACTGGAACTGGCGACGCTGGGTGGAGCAAAGGTGCTAAACCGCGATGATGTGGGCACCATTGCGCCGGGCATGATGGCCGATCTGGCCATTTTTGACCTGAATCGAATTGGACTTGCCGGGGCAGGGCACGATCCTGTCGCCGCCCTGGTGTTCTGTAATCCGGGACAGGTTGCCTATAGCATCATTAACGGAAAAGTCCGGGTACGGGACGGACAAGTGGCCGGAATTGAACTGCCAGCCGTGTTGCGTCAGCATAACCAACTGGCCAGGAAACTGGCTGGTTGAGTCAGAAGGGCACTTTATTTGGGAGGCGACGAAAAATAAGGCAGATTACATTTGCTACTGTTCGCACTATTCCCTAGAATACGCCCTCCCTGTCATCAGGGGAAATCAGCGGCTCGATTGAGAGCCGTTTATTTTTTCTACCCATCTGTGAGAACCGGTGTTACAATGCCGCGCCCTCAATTATGGGGCTTTCTAACGACCTGAGGTTTAGGTCCCGAAGTAGTAGTTGACATTAGCGGAGCACTAAAATGATCCAAGAACAGACTATGCTGAACGTCGCCGACAACTCCGGTGCACGTCGCGTAATGTGTATCAAGGTTCTGGGTGGCTCGCACCGTCGCTACGCAGGCGTCGGTGACATCATCAAAGTTACCATCAAGGAAGCAATTCCGCGTGGTAAAGTCAAAAAAGGTGATGTCCTGAAGGCGGTAGTGGTGCGCACCAGGAAGGGTGTTCGTCGCCCGGACGGTTCTGTCATTCGCTTCGATGGTAATGCATGCGTTATTCTGAACAATAACAGTGAGCAGCCTATCGGTACGCGTATTTTTGGGCCGGTAACTCGTGAACTTCGTACTGAAAAGTTCATGAAAATTATCTCTCTGGCACCAGAAGTACTCTAAGGAGCGAACAATGGCAGCTAAAATCCGTCGTAACGACGAAGTTATCGTGTTAACCGGTAAAGATAAAGGTAAGCGCGGTAAAGTTAAGAATGTCCTGTCTTCTGGTAAGGTCATCGTTGAAGGTATCAACCTGGTGAAGAAACATCAGAAGCCGGTTCCGGCTCTGAACCAACCAGGTGGCATCGTTGAAAAAGAAGCTGCTATTCAGGTTTCTAACGTTGCACTGTTCAACGCGGCAACTGGTAAGGCTGACCGTGTAGGCTTTAGATTCGAAGACGGCAAAAAAGTCCGTTTCTTCAAGTCTAACAGCGAAACTATCAAGTAATTTGGAGTAGTACGATGGCGAAACTGCATGATTACTACAAAGACGAAGTAGTCCAGAAACTCATGACAGAGTTTGGCTACAATTCTGTCATGCAAGTCCCTCGGGTCGAGAAGATCACCCTGAACATGGGTGTTGGTGAAGCGATCGCTGACAAGAAACTGCTGGATAACGCAGCAGCTGACCTGGCAGCAATCTCCGGTCAAAAACCGCTGGTCACCAAAGCACGCAAATCAGTTGCAGGCTTCAAAATCCGTCAGGGCTATCCGATCGGCTGTAAAGTAACTCTGCGTGGCGAGCGCATGTGGGAGTTCTTTGAGCGTCTGGTCACCATTGCTGTTCCACGTATCCGTGACTTCCGTGGCTTGTCCGCTAAGTCATTCGATGGTCGTGGCAACTACAGCATGGGTGTACGTGAGCAGATCATCTTCCCAGAAATCGACTACGACAAAGTCGATCGCGTTCGTGGTTTGGATATCACCATTACCACTACTGCGAAATCTGATGATGAAGGCCGTGCTCTGCTGGCTGCCTTTGACTTCCCGTTCCGTAAGTAAGGTAGGGTTACTTAATGGCTAAGCAATCTATGAAAGCACGCGAAGTTAAGCGTGCAAAATTAGCAGACAAATTCTTCGCTAAACGCGCTGAACTGAAAGCGATCATCTCTGATGTGAACGCTTCCGACGAAGATCGTTGGGATGCTGTTCTGAAGCTGCAGAGTCTGCCGCGTGATTCCAGCCCTTCGCGTCAGCGTAACCGCTGCCGTCAAACAGGTCGTCCGCACGGTTTCCTGCGGAAGTTTGGGTTGAGCCGTATCAAGGTCCGCGAAGCCGCCATGCGCGGTGAAATCCCGGGCCTGAAAAAGGCTAGCTGGTAATTGTCACCAATTGAATCACGGGAGTAACACAGATGAGCATGCAAGATCCGATCGCGGATATGCTGACCCGTATCCGTAACGGTCAGGCCGCAAACAAAGTTGCGGTCACCATGCCTTCCTCCAAGCTGAAATTGGCAATTGCCAACGTTCTGAAGGAAGAAGGATATATTGAAGATTTCAAAATCGAAGGCGACATCAAGCTGGAACTGGAACTTACTCTCAAGTATTTCCAGGGCAAAGCTGTTGTAGAAAGCATTCAGCGAGTAAGCCGTCCTGGTCTGCGCATCTATAAGAAAAAAGATGAGCTGCCAAAGGTAATGGCTGGTATGGGCATCGCTGTAGTTTCTACATCTAAAGGTGTCATGACTGATCGTGCAGCGCGCCAGGCAGGTCTTGGTGGCGAAATTATCTGCTACGTAGCGTAATCGGAGGATACATATGTCTCGTGTTGCTAAAGCACCTGTCGTTGTTCCTGCCGGCGTAGAGGTAAAACTCAACGGTCAGGTAATTTCGATTAAAGGTAAAAACGGCGAGCTGACTCGTACTATCAATGATGCTGTTGAAGTTAAGCATGCTGACAACGCTCTGACTTTCGCTCCGCGCGAAGGTTTCGTTGACGGCTGGGCGCAGGCGGGTACTTCTCGCGCGCTGCTGAACGCAATGGTAATCGGTGTTACCGAAGGCTTCACTAAGAAGCTGCAGCTGGTTGGTGTAGGTTATCGTGCAGCCGTTAAAGGCGACGTGGTTAACCTGTCTCTGGGCTTTTCTCATCCAGTCGATCACCAGCTGCCCGCGGGTATCACTGCAGAATGTCCAACTCAGACTGAGATCGTGCTGAAAGGCGCTGATAAACAGCTGATTGGTCAGGTTGCAGCGGACTTGCGCGCCTACCGTCGTCCTGAGCCTTATAAAGGCAAGGGTGTCCGTTACGCCGACGAAGTCGTGCGTACCAAAGAGGCTAAGAAGAAGTAAGGTAACACTATGGATAAGAAATCTGCTCGTATCCGTCGTGCGACCCGTGCACGTCGCAAGCTCAAAGAGCTGGGTGCTACTCGCCTGGTGGTACATCGTACCCCGCGTCATATTTACGCACAGGTAATCGCCCCGAACGGTTCCGAAGTTCTGGTCGCTGCTTCTACTGTAGAAAAAGCTATCACTGAACAACTGAAGTATACCGGTAATAAAGAAGCCGCAGCTGCAGTAGGTAAAGCTATCGCAGAACGCGCAATCGAAAAAGGCATCACTGGTGTTTCTTTCGACCGTTCCGGTTTCCAATATCATGGTCGCGTCCAGGCACTGGCAGATGCTGCCCGTGAAGCTGGCCTTCAGTTCTAAGGTAGAGGTCTAAGATGGCACACATCGAGAAACAAGCTGGCGAACTGCAGGAAAAACTGATCGCGGTAAACCGTGTTTCTAAAACTGTTAAAGGTGGTCGTATCTTCTCCTTCACAGCACTGACTGTGGTAGGCGATGGTAATGGTCGCGTAGGTTTTGGTTACGGTAAAGCGCGTGAAGTTCCAGCAGCGATCCAGAAAGCGATGGAGAAAGCCCGTCGCAACATGGTTAACGTCGCGCTGACCAACGGCACCCTGCAGCACCCAGTTAAAGGTGCACACACGGGTTCCCGCGTGTTCATGCAGCCGGCTTCAGAAGGTACCGGTATTATTGCCGGTGGTGCAATGCGCGCCGTTCTGGAAGTCGCTGGAGTTCATAACGTACTGGCAAAAGCCTATGGTTCTACTAACCCGATTAACGTGGTTCGTGCAACTATCGACGGCCTGGGCAATATGAAATCTCCGGAAATGGTCGCTGCTAAGCGTGGTAAATCCGTTGAAGAAATTCTGGGGTAATCACGATGGCTAAGACTATTAAAATCACTCAAACCCGTAGTTCAATCGGCCGCTTGCCTAAGCATAAAGCCACTCTGGTTGGCCTGGGTCTGCGTCGTATTGGCCACACCGTTGAGCGTGAAGACACGCCTGCAGTACGCGGTATGGTTAACGCGGTTTCCTATATGGTTAAAGTGGAGGAGTAAGAGATGCGTTTAAATACTCTGTCTCCGGCCGAAGGGTCTAAGCACGCTACCAAGCGTCTGGGTCGTGGTATCGGTTCTGGCCTCGGAAAAACCGGTGGTCGTGGTCACAAAGGTCAGAACTCACGTTCTGGCGGTGGCGTACGTCGCGGTTTCGAAGGTGGTCAGATGCCTCTGTACCGTCGTCTGCCGAAGTTCGGTTTCACCTCTCGCAAAGCAATGATCACCACAGAGATTCGTCTGTCTGATCTGGCGAAAGTTGAAGGCGGTATCGTCGACCTGAACGCGCTGAAAGCAGCCAACATTGTCGGTGTTCAGATTGAATTCGTTAAAGTAATTCTGTCTGGTGAAGTTTCTACACCGGTAACGGTTCGCGGTCTGCGTGTCACCAAAGGTGCACGTGCTGCAATCGAAGCTGCTGGCGGTAAAATCGAGGAATAAGTAGCAGATGGCTAAACAACCGGGATTAGATTTTCAAAGTGCCAAGGGTGGCTTTGGTGAGCTGAAACGCAGACTGCTGTTTGTAATCGGCGCACTCATTGTCTTCCGTATTGGCTCTTTTATTCCAATCCCTGGTATTGATGCCACTGTACTTGCCAAACTGCTTGAGCAACAGCGTGGCACCATCATTGAAATGTTTAACATGTTCTCTGGTGGTGCTCTGAGCCGTGCTTCTATTTTCGCACTGGGCATCATGCCGTATATTTCGGCATCGATTATCATCCAGTTATTAACGGTGGTTCATCCAGCGTTAGCGGAAATTAAGAAAGAAGGGGAGGCTGGCCGTCGTAAGATTAGCCAGTACACCCGATACGGTACGTTGGTATTGGCCATATTTCAGTCGATCGGTATTGCTACCGGTCTGCCGAATATGCCAGGGATGCAAGGCCTGGTAATGAATCCAGGCTTTGCTTTCTACTTTACCGCTGTTGTGAGTCTGGTCTCAGGAACGATGTTCCTGATGTGGCTGGGCGAACAGATTACTGAACGTGGTATCGGTAACGGTATTTCGATCATTATCTTCGCAGGTATCGTTGCGGGTCTCCCGCCGGCCATTGGCCATACCATCGAGCAAGCGCGGCAAGGCGACCTGCACTTCCTTCTGTTGCTGTTGGTTGCAGTACTCGTATTCGCAGTGACCTTCTTTGTTATCTTTGTTGAACGTGGTCAACGCCGCATTGTGGTGAACTACGCAAAACGTCAGCAAGGTCGTCGCGTTTACGCTGCACAGAGCACACATTTACCGTTGAAAGTGAACATGGCAGGCGTCATTCCAGCCATCTTTGCTTCCAGCATTATTCTGTTCCCGGCAACGATTGCATCGTGGTTTGGGGGCGGTACCGGTTGGAACTGGCTGACAACAATTTCGCTGTATTTGCAGCCAGGACAGCCGCTTTATGTGCTACTCTATGCGACTGCAATCATCTTCTTCTGTTTCTTCTATACGGCGTTGGTTTTCAACCCACGTGAAACAGCAGATAACCTGAAGAAGTCTGGTGCATTCGTACCGGGAATTCGTCCGGGAGAGCAAACGGCGAAGTATATTGATAAAGTAATGACGCGATTGACCTTAATCGGCGCTCTCTACATTACGTTTATCTGCCTTATCCCGGAGTTCATGCGTGATGCGATGAAGGTTCCCTTCTACTTTGGCGGTACTTCACTGCTTATCGTAGTTGTCGTCATCATGGACTTTATGGCTCAAGTGCAAACTCTGATGATGTCAAGTCAGTACGAGTCGGCACTGAAGAAAGCTAACCTGAAAGGCTACGGCCGTTAATTCAGTTGGTTGAGAAGTTACGGAGAGTAAAAATGAAAGTTCGTGCTTCCGTCAAGAGATTATGTCGTAACTGCAAAATCATTCGTCGCGACGGTGTCGTCCGTGTGATCTGCAGCGCCGAGCCAAAGCATAAACAGCGCCAAGGCTGATTTTGTCACATATTTTTCTTGCAAAGTCGGGTTGAGCTGGCTAGATTAGCCAGCCAATCTTTTGTATGTCAGTGCGTTTCCATTTGAGTATCCTGAAAACGGGCTTTTCAGCATGGGACGTGCTTGTTTAATTATAGGAGTGCATAGTGGCCCGTATAGCAGGCATTAACATTCCTGATCAAAAACATACCGTTATCGCATTAACTTCGATCTTCGGTATCGGTAAAACTCGTTCTAAAGCCATCTGCGCTTCAACGGGTATTGCTGAAAATGTTAAGATCAGTGAGCTGTCTGAAGAACAAATTGATCAGCTGCGTGATGCAGTTGCGAAATTCGTTGTAGAAGGTGATCTGCGCCGTGAAATCACCCTGAGCATCAAGCGTCTTATGGACCTTGGTTGCTACCGTGGTTTGCGCCATCGTCGTGGTCTTCCGGTTCGCGGTCAGCGTACTAAGACCAACGCACGTACCCGTAAGGGTCCGCGTAAACCGATCAAGAAATAATCGGGGTGAGTAAATAATGGCAAAGGCACCAGTTCGTGCACGTAAGCGTGTAAGAAAACAAGTCTCAGATGGCGTGGCTCATGTCCATGCTTCTTTTAACAACACCATCGTTACCATTACTGATCGTCAGGGTAACGCACTGGGTTGGGCAACCGCCGGTGGTTCCGGTTTCCGCGGTTCACGTAAATCCACTCCGTTTGCTGCTCAGGTCGCTGCAGAGCGCTGTGCAGAAGCGGTAAAAGATTACGGAATTAAGAACCTGGAAGTTATGGTAAAGGGTCCGGGTCCAGGTCGCGAATCTACGATTCGTGCTTTGAACGCCGCTGGTTTCCGCATCACTAATATTACTGATGTGACTCCGATCCCTCATAACGGTTGTCGTCCGCCGAAAAAACGTCGCGTATAACGCCCGTTTTTTTAGGATAGTTGGAGAAAGAAAATGGCAAGATATTTGGGTCCTAAGCTCAAGCTGAGCCGTCGTGAGGGCACTGACTTATTCCTTAAGTCTGGCGTTCGCGCGATTGATTCCAAGTGTAAGATTGAACAAGCCCCTGGTCAGCATGGTGCGCGTAAACCGCGTCTGTCTGATTACGGCGGTCAGTTACGTGAAAAGCAAAAAGTTCGTCGTATCTACGGCGTGCTGGAGCGTCAGTTCCGTAACTATTATAAAGAAGCAGCTCGTCTGAAAGGCAACACCGGTGAAAACCTGTTGGCTCTGCTGGAAGGTCGTCTGGACAACGTAGTTTATCGTATGGGCTTTGGTGCCACTCGTGCAGAAGCACGTCAGCTGGTCAGCCATAAGTCTGTTCTGGTAAATGGCCGCGTTGTTAACATCGCTTCTTATCAGGTATCTCCGAATGATGTCGTTAGCATCCGTGAGAAAGCCAAAAAGCAATCTCGCGTGAAGGCCGCTCTGGAGCTGGCTGAGCAGCGTGAAAAGCCAACCTGGCTGGAAGTTGATGCGACTAAGATGGAAGGTGTGTTCAAGCGTATTCCTGAACGTACTGATCTGTCTGCGGACATTAACGAACACCTGATCGTCGAGCTTTACTCCAAGTAAGGCTTAGTACCAAAGAGAGGACACAATGCAGGGTTCTGTGACAGAGTTTCTAAAACCGCGCCTGGTAGATATCGAGCAAGTGAGTTCGACGCACGCCAAGGTGACCCTTGAGCCTTTAGAGCGTGGCTTTGGCCATACTCTTGGTAACGCACTGCGCCGTATTCTGCTTTCATCCATGCCGGGTTGCGCGGTGACCGAGGTTGAAATTGATGGTGTACTTCATGAGTACAGCACCAAAGAGGGAGTACAGGAAGATATCCTGGAAATCCTGCTCAACCTGAAAGGGCTGGCGGTAAGAGTTCAGGGGAAAGATGAAGTTATTCTGACCTTGAATAAATCTGGCATTGGCCCTGTGACTGCAGCCGACATTACCCATGATGGTGATGTCGAAATCGTCAAGCCTCAGCATGTCATTTGCCATCTGACCGATGAGAACGCTGCTATCAGCATGCGTATCAAAGTTCAGCGTGGTCGTGGCTATGTGCCGGCTTCTGCCCGAATTCATTCGGAAGAAGATGAGCGCCCAATCGGCCGCCTGTTAGTTGACGCTTGCTACAGCCCTGTAGACCGTATCGCCTACAATGTTGAAGCAGCGCGTGTAGAGCAGCGCACCGACCTGGACAAGCTGGTCATCGAAATGGAAACCAACGGCACAATCGATCCTGAAGAGGCGATTCGTCGTGCGGCAACCATTCTGGCAGAACAACTTGAAGCTTTCGTTGACTTACGTGATGTACGTCAGCCGGAAGTTAAAGAAGAGAAACCAGAATTCGATCCGATCCTGCTGCGCCCTGTTGACGATCTGGAATTGACTGTCCGCTCTGCTAACTGCCTTAAGGCAGAAGCTATCCACTACATCGGTGATCTGGTACAGCGTACCGAGGTTGAGCTGCTTAAAACGCCTAACCTTGGTAAAAAATCTCTTACCGAGATTAAAGATGTGCTGGCTTCGCGTGGTCTTTCTCTGGGCATGCGCCTCGAGAACTGGCCGCCAGCAAGCATTGCTGATGAATAATCAGATCACAGGTTAAGGTTTCACTGAGAAGGATAAGGTCATGCGCCATCGTAAGAGTGGTCGTCAACTGAACCGCAACAGCAGCCATCGTCAGGCTATGTTCCGCAACATGGCCGGTTCTCTGGTTCGTCATGAGATCATCAAAACGACTCTGCCGAAAGCCAAAGAACTGCGTCGCGTAGTTGAGCCGCTGATTACTCTTGCCAAGACCGACAGCGTAGCTAATCGTCGTCTGGCATTCGCCCGTACTCGTGATAACGAGATCGTGGCAAAACTGTTTAATGAGCTGGGCCCGCGTTTCGCGAGCCGTGCCGGTGGTTACACTCGTATTCTGAAGTGTGGCTTCCGTGCTGGTGACAACGCTCCGATGGCTTACATCGAGCTGGTTGATCGTCCAGAAGCTCAAGCAGAAGCAGCCGCAGAGTAATCTGTAGCAACGTAAAAAACCCGCTTCGGCGGGTTTTTTATTGCCTGAAATTTACTACCTTAGAACTTACTCTTTTCATGTTCAAAGGAGCTAACTATGTGGCTGGTTGATGAACTTGCTGAACAGCACATCAAAGCGGCGCTGGAAAAAGGCGAGCTGAGTAATCTTCCCGGCTCTGGTAAGCCGCTGCAGCTGGATGATGACAGTCATGTTCCGCCTGAGCTAAGAGCGGGCTACCGTTTACTGAAAAATGCGGGCTTTCTGCCGCCGGAGCTTGAGCTCAGACGTGAAGCCATGGAAGTTAACGATCTTATTCGCAAGCTCGATCCTGCGGATCAAAATTATCAGGATCATTGCCATCGGCTTCAGGTGCTGGAGCTAAGATTACGCCAGGCGGGTATCAGTACCGATTTTCTCCATGGCAGTTATTCCACTGCTATTCAGCATCGTTTCCGCGAGGAGGAGTAAATGTTTCGCATCGGTCAGTTAGCTAAGCTTGCGGAGGTGACGCCAGACACTATCCGTTTTTATGAAAAGCAGCAGATGATGGATCATGATGGTCGGACGGAAGGTGGTTTTCGCCTTTACAGCGAGGGCGATCTTCAGCGTCTGAAATTTATTCGTTATGGTCGTAAACTGGGTTTCAGTCTGGAAGCGATCAGAGAGCTACTTTCGATCCGGGTTGATCCTGCGCACCACACCTGTCAGGAATCAAAAGCGATCGTTGAAAAACGGCTGAGCGAAGTTGCTCAGATGATCGCAGAATTAGAAACGATGCAGCGTTCTCTGCGACACCTTTCCGATGCCTGTTGTGGTGACAGTCACAGTAGCATTTCGTGCTCAATTCTTGAGGCGCTGGAGCGGGGAGAGGCTTCGAGCAAATAAGCATATTGTTATTTTGCTGCAAAGCAATAGAGTATCAGACCATCTCAACAGGAGGCATCATGAGTAAATATCAGCACACCAAAGGGCAAATCCGCGATAACGCGATTCAGGCTCTGTTACACGACCCGCTATTTCGGCAACGCATCGAGCAGAAGCAAAAGGGTAAAGGTAGTTTTAAGCGGAAAGAGAAACATGGCAAGGGGACTGGATGGGAGGGCAGTGATAAGAAAGCGTCTTATCACTGCCCTTCTGCTTTTACGGTTAAAAAAACCGCCTGTGCGGCGGCTTATTAACTAGACCCGGGTATTCTGCTGTTTCAGCAGATCGCGGATTTCAGTCAGCAGAACTTCTTCGTTTGACGGTTTAGTAACTGGCTTCTCTACTTCTTTTTTCTTGTACAGACGATTCATTAACTTGATCGCCATAAAGATTGCGAAAGCGATGATGACGAAATCGAAGATGGTCTGAAGGAAGATACCGTACTGCATTACAACGGCTGGAGCATCACCAACTGCAGGCTTAAGTACCCAGGCGAATGATTTAAAATCGACACCACCAATCAGTAAGCCTAAAGGCGGCATAATGATGTTGGCGACTAACGATGAAACAATTTTACCGAATGCAGCACCGATGATGACACCGACGGCTAAATCCATCACATTGCCGCGCATTGCGAAATCGCGAAACTCTTTGATTAAACTCATACTTATCTCCTTGCCCAAGCCAATGCCATAAAGTCTAACAAACCCTACTGGTTTTGCCATCAACACAGCGAATTAAGCGGCAGTTTTGCGTTCCTTGTGTTCTGTTCGCCTATAAACGCGGCATTTACAGGAAAAATGGACTCGGCTGGAAGAGACGTTCCACATCTGATACAAACTTCTTGTCGGTCAGGAACATGATGACATGATCACCTTGTTCAATTCGCAAGTTATCATTGGCAATCATCACATCGTCTCCACGAACCACTGCGCCAATAATGGTGCCTGGCGGTAGTTTGATATCATCAATGGAGCGGCCGACCACGCGTGAAGTTGATTCGTCTCCGTGGGCTATCGCTTCGATCGCTTCTGCAATACCGCGTCGTAGCGATGAAACGCCCACGATATCCGCTTTGCGCACATGACCAAGCAGGGCAGAAATCGTGGCCTGCTGAGGTGAAATAGCGATATCGATAACGCTGCCTTGTACCAGATCGACGTAGGCGCGGCGCTGAATCAGCACCATAACCTTCTTCGCCCCCATCTTTTTTGCCAGCATGGCTGACATAATATTGGCTTCATCATCGTTGGTGACGGCGATAAAGAGATCAACCTGATCAACATGTTCTTCAGCGAGAAGTTCCTGATCTGACGCATCGCCATAAAAGACGACTGTGTCGTGAAGATGCTCTGCCAGTTCTGCTGCGCGCTGGGGGTTACGTTCAATCAGCTTCACGCTGTAATTTTTCTCAAGTTTTTGTGCCAGACCGAAACCGATGTTACCGCCACCTACCAGCATAATCCGTTTATAAGGTTTCTCCAGCCGCTGCATTTCACTCATTACCGCACGAATGTTCTGACTGGCTGCAATGAAAAAGACTTCATCACCCGCTTCTACGATGGTTGAACCCTGCGGGCGAATGGGGCGATCCTGACGAAATATAGCGGCTACGCGAGTATCAATGTGTGGCATATGCTCACGCATGATCGACAGCGGATTTCCTACCAGTGGCCCGCCATAATAAGCTTTCACCACGGCGAGGCTGACTTTGCCTTCAGCAAAGTTAACGACCTGCAATGCGCCAGGGTACTGGATTAAACGATAGATATTGTCGATCACCAGCTGTTCAGGCGAGATCAGGTGATCGATAGGCACCGCTTCAGGAATAAATAACTTGTCCGCATCACGCAGATAGTCGGCTGCGCGAATACGGGCGATGCGATTCGGCGTATTGAAAAGCGAATAAGCAATCTGACAGGCAATCATGTTGGTTTCATCGGAGTTGGTTACGGCAACCAGCATGTCGGCATCTTCTGCACCCGCCTCACGTAAAATGCGTGGATGAGAACCATGACCCTGCACGACGCGAAGATCGAACTTATCCTGCAGGTGACGCAGGCGTGAAGAGTCGGTATCAACCACCGTGATATCGTTGTTTTCACCCACCAGATTTTCTGCCAGGGTTCCGCCAACCTGTCCTGCGCCCAGAATGATTATTTTCATCGCTTATCAATACTCATTTCAGTTTGTACCCGATTTTTTTATCAGCTTAGCGTAGAAGAAACCATCTCCGCCCTCGGCTTCCGGGAATACCTGTAAGCCGTTCGCGGGCGCATCTCTGAGGGGCTCTGCCTGCGCATCATGCTGGCGCTGCAGGAAAGCATCTATCTGCTGATGATTCTCTTCAGGCAGGATGGAACAGGTGGCATAAATCAGTGTACCGCCAGGTTTCAGGTGCAGCCAGATAGCATCAAGAATTTCACCCTGAAGCTTTGCCAGCTCGGCGATATCCCGATCGCGACGCAGCCACTTAATATCAGGATGGCGTCGGATCACACCGGTAGCAGAGCAGGGCGCATCCAGCAGAATACGGTCAAACTGACGATCGCCGCACCACTGTTGCGGCGTTCGTCCATCACCCTGTTTCACGTCTGCTTTCATACCCAGTCGTTGCAGATTCTCATTTACGCGTTTAAGACGCTGCGCATCCACGTCGACGGCCATAACTTCGGCCTGAGGCGCGATTTCAAGGATATGGGTCGTTTTACCGCCGGGCGCAGCGCATAAATCCAGAATCTGTTCGCCGTTTTGGGGCTCAAGCAGCAAGGCACAGCGCTGAGCAGATAAATCCTGCACGGTAACCCAACCCTGATCAAAGCCTGGTAGCTGGCTGACCGGGGCAGGGGCGTCAAGCCGCAGCGCATCCGGCACATCGACAGCAGGCTGAGCATTCCTGCCGCTTTCGGCCAGCATAGCCAGCCACGAGTCACGATCGTGGTGCTGGCGATTAACCCGCAGCCACATCGGCGGACGCAGATTATTTGCTTCGACAATCTGTTGCCATTGTTCCGGCCAGGCATGCTGTAAACGCTTTAGCAGCCATCCGGGATGCAGATAGCGTTGCGGGCCATCCTGAACAGTGGCGAGCAGCTCTTCCCGCTGACGCTGAAACTGGCGTAATACGCCATTTAATAAGCCTTTCATACTGGTGCGCTTCAGTACTTCGGCGCCCGCGACGGTTTCTGCCAGTGCGGCATGGGCAGGCACACGGGTATATTCCAGCTGATAAAGCCCGACCATGATCAGATAGTGCAGAACCCGCTGTTTGCCGGTAAGTGGACGCTCCATCAGTTTGCCAATCAGCGCTTCCAGCTGCGGTAATGTGCGCAATACGCCAAAACAGATCTCCTGCACTAATGCGCTATCTTTGTCAGAGAGCTTTTTCTGGGCGGCTGGCAGTGCCGTATTCAGGGATTCGCCCTTGTCGACCACACGCTCAATAAGTTGAGCTGAGAGGCTACGCAGGTTGATAGATTTAGTCATAGGGTTTTGTCATCAAACAAAAGGCCCGGTGAGGGACCGGGCCTGAGAGTCAGTCCAGAAGGGTTCCAGGTTCAAACCATTCCCGGCGCGAGTTGAGAAGATCCTGAGCCGACATCGGTTTTTTACCGGCGGGCTGCAACTGGAGCAGGTTCAGTACGCCCTGAGCCGTCGCCACCTGGATGCCATGCTTGTCAGCATGGATAATTTCACCAGGCGCACGATCGCTGTGGGGCAGAACGCTTGCCTGCCAGACTTTAACCGGCTGATCTTCAATGGTGAAAAAGCTCATCGGCCACGGGTTAAAAGCGCGAATACAACGCTCAAGCTGTTCTGCAGAGAGTGTCCAGTCAAGACGTGCCTCCTCTTTACTGAGTTTCTCAGCATAGTTGGCCAGCGTTTCATCCTGTTTTTCAGGTGAAGCCTGCTGAGTGGTCAGTAATGTCAGCGTATCCAGCAGCCCCTGTGGGCCAAGCTGTGCCAGCTTGTCATACAGCGTGGCACTGGTATCCTGGGCAGTAATCGGACAGGCCAGCTTATGCAGCATATCGCCGGTATCCAGTCCCACGTCCATCTGCATGATGGTCACGCCGGTTTCGCTGTCGCCAGCCCAGAGCGCACGTTGAATAGGCGCAGCTCCGCGCCAGCGTGGCAGCAGTGAGCCATGGACATTGATGCATCCCAGACGTGGCATATCAAGCACGGCCTTGGGCAGAATTAATCCGTAGGCTACAACCACCATCACATCGGCCTTGAGGTCAGCAACCAGTTGCTGATTTTCTTCAGGTCGCAGTGACTTAGGCTGATAAACCGGAATGTCATGTGCCATCGCCAGCGTTTTGACCGGGCCTGGCGTTAATTTGTTACCGCGACCAGAAGGACGGTCGGGTTGGGTGAATACGCCGATAACCTGATGTTCAGAAGCAAGCAGCGCGTCAAGATGACGCGCTGCAAAGTCAGGTGTGCCGGCAAAGATGATTTTTAGCGGGGCAGACACGTTTATCCCTTATTAAGATCTCAGGAAGCCTGCGCGTTCTGACGCGCCAGTTTCTCTAATTTATTTTTGATCCGTTGCCGCTTTAAAGGCGACAGATAATCGATAAACAGTTTGCCTTCCAGATGATCGATCTCATGCTGGATACAGATGGCCAGTAACTCGCTGGCTTCCAGTTCGAAACTTTTACCCTCGCGATCCAGTGCACGGACCTTTACCCGCTCGGCACGCGGAACAAATGCGCGCTGTTCCGGAATAGAGAGGCAACCCTCTTCAATGCCGGTTTCACCACTTTTTTCCAGCAGCTCAGGGTTAATCAGCACTAAACGCTCTTCACGACTTTCAGAGACGTCAATCACGATAATGCGCTGATGAATATCGACCTGCGTAGCCGCAAGACCGATACCTTCTTCGGCATACATCGTCTCGAACATATCATCAACGATACGCTGAATGTCTGCGTTAACTTCTTTAACGGGCGCAGCAACTTTGCGAAGACGCTCGTCAGGGAAATGTAATACCTGCAAAACTGACATAAATATCCAGATCTGTATTCGGTTAAGAAAAGATTACTACCTTATATTGTAGACTTTTCGAGGCCTGATTGACAGCATTCTGCGGCAGGAAGCAAGGGCGATCAGGGAGCTGAAGATGGACAAAATAGCGCAGTCTGTACGGCTGGCCGCTGTCACTGGAATGACAGGGAAACGCTGGGTTGATGTGGCGCAGCAAATAGGTGCCGGACAGGCAGACAGGGAGCAGCTTATCCGGCTTGGCTTAGATGAGAGTCAGTGCCAGCAATATTATGATTATAATGAAAAAAATCTCACAGAAGTCTATTCCTGGCTGGCTCAGAGTCCGGCTCACCATCTGGTGACTGCTCTGGACGCGGCCTATCCTGCCCGTCTTAAAGAAACCAACCGCTTTCCGCCGCTGCTCTATATTGATGGCGATCCTGCGCTTATCAGCACACCACAGTTAGCGGTGGTGGGCAGCCGAAACTGTTCACACTATGGCCGCTACTGGTGCGACTGGTTTACCCAGCACTTAAGCCTCAGCGGTCTGACCATTACCAGCGGACTGGCAAGAGGTATTGATGGTGTTGCGCATCAGGCAGCACTCAACGTAGGCGGTAAAACGGTGGCCGTGTTAGGTAGTGGTTTGCAGCGGCTCTATCCCAGCAATCATGCCCATCTTGCCGCAGAGATCGTTGAACAGGGTGGGGCGGTGGTTTCTGAGTTTCCGCTGACGACCCTGCCGCATCCGCTTAATTTTCCGCGCCGTAATCGTATCATCAGCGGCCTGAGCCATGGGGTGCTGGTGGTAGAAGCCTCGCTGAAGAGTGGTTCCCTGGTAACGGCGCGGTATGGGCTGGAGCAAAATCGTAATGTCTATGCCTTACCTGGCGCGCTCGGTAACCCCTTAAGTGAAGGCGTAAACTGGCTGATTCAGCAGGGGGCGCTGCTGGTGGCCCATCCCCATAACATCGTGGAAGATCTGGCAAGTGCACTTAACTGGCTGCCGATGACACCGGCCGGTGAAATTTATTCTGAGGTGAGTGACGATGCTCCATTGCCATTTGCTGATGTGTTGGCTAACGTAGGTGATGATGTTACACCTGTTGACGTTGTCGCTGAACGTGCCGGCCAATCTGTGCCAGTTATCTCAGCTCAGTTGCTGGAACTGGAGTTAGCAGGATGGATCGCAGCTGTACCCGGCGGCTATGTCCGATTGAGGAGGGCATGCCATGTTCGACGTACTGATGTATTTGTTTGAGACATATATCCACAACGAAGCAGAAATGGGTGTTGATCAGGACAGATTGACAGACGACCTGACGGATGCCGGGTTCCATCGTGAAGATATTTACAGTGCGCTGAACTGGTTAGAAAGATTGGCTGACTATCAGGAAGGACTGGTTGCGCCAATTTTACTGACAAATGATCCGCTCTCCATGCGTATTTATACCGATGAAGAGAGCAAACGTTTAGATGCTGACAGCCGTGGTTTCCTGCTGTTCCTGGAGCAGATTCAGGTGCTGAACCTGGAAACGCGTGAAATGGTCATCGAACGCATTATGGCGCTGGATACCTCTGAGTTTGACCTGGAGGATCTCAAATGGGTGGTACTGATGGTGTTGTTCAACATTCCCGGATGTGAAAATGCCTATCAGCAGATGGAAGAACTGCTATTCGACGCCAATGAAGGTATGCTGCATTAAATTTCCTTTCATGCATTGATCGCTATGAGTAAAGCTGCACTCTTCACCGTGCGTAAACAGGATCCCTGCCCCGCTTGCGGGGCAGAACTGGTTATCCGCTCCGGTAAACACGGTCCTTTTCTGGGCTGCGCGAACTACCCGGCATGCGACTACATTCGACCCTTAAAGGGTCAGGCCGATGGTCATGTGGTCAAAGTGCTGGAAGGCCACGCCTGTCCCGAATGCGGTGCGGATAAAGTGTTGCGGCAGGGGCGATTTGGCATGTTCATTGGCTGTAGCCTCTATCCGGAATGCGGATACACCGAAACCATCGACAAACCGGATGAAACCTCGCTGGCCTGTCCACAGTGCCATGAAGGCCGGTTAGTTCAGCGGCGCTCCCGTTACGGCAAAACGTTTCACTCCTGCGACCGCTATCCAGCCTGCCAGTTTGTTGTGAATCTGACACCCGTTGCCGGAATCTGTCCTTATTGCCAGTATCCGCTATTAGTTGAAAAAAAGACGGCCCAAGGGATCAAACGCTTTTGCGCCAGTAAAAGTTGTGGCAAAGCCATTGCTGAAGAGAATTCATAGACCATGGAAAATCAACACCTCGCCGATTCACTTGAAACCTGCTTAGAGCAGCTGAATCGACAGGCGGTCATCGCCTATCCTACTGAAGCCGTATTTGGTCTGGGCTGTGACCCTGACAGTGAATCTGCCGTCATGGCTTTACTGGCGCTGAAACAGCGTCCGGTAGAAAAGGGGCTTATCCTGATTGCGGCTGATTACACCCAGCTGGAACCTTACATCTCCGCTCGGGAACTGTCTGTGATACAGCGTGAGCGGATGTTTGCATGCTGGCCCGGCCCGGTGACCTTTGTCGTACCCGTTCCGCCACAAACGCCTCGCTGGCTTACCGGACAGTTTGATTCACTGGCCATTCGCGTCAGTGACCATCCTGATGTGCAGGCCCTTTGCCGCGCATTTGGTAAACCGCTGGTCTCAACCAGTGCAAATCTGTCAGGCCTGCCTCCCTGCCGAACGGCTGAAGAAGTGAAGCAGCAGTTTGGTGAGCAGTTCCCGGTTCTGTCGGGAAAAACGGGTGGGCGGCTCAATCCCTCTGAAATCCGCGATGTCATCAGCGGCGAACTTATACGTCAGGGCTAATTCATGGATCAATTCGCCGTTTTCGGTAATCCGATCAACCACAGTAAATCTCCGCTGATCCATCAGGCTTTCGCTGAACAGACGGGCGTTGAACATCGCTATGGTCGGATTTGTGCCCCGATAGATGGTTTTCCTCAGGCGCTCTCTGCCTTTTTCGAACAGGGAGGCCGTGGTGCCAACGTGACGTTACCTTTTAAACAGCAGGCATGGGAATTTGCCGATCAGCTCAGCGAACGTGCAGCCCTGTCCGGCGCGGTAAACACGGTGAAAAAACTCAGCGATGGGCAGATCCTGGGTGACAACACGGATGGTATCGGGCTGTTAAGCGATCTTGAACGGCTGAAGATGATCAATGCTGGTGACAAGGTTTTGCTGGTGGGGGCGGGTGGTGCTGCACGTGGGGTCATTCTGCCGCTTCTCTCAGCAGGCGTGACACTCACTGTTGTTAACCGTACCGCCGCGCGGGCGGAAGAGCTGGCTGGCCTGTTTGCAGCGAGCGGCACTATCCGCGCATGTGGTTTTGAGCAGCTGACAGATCAGCACTTTGATCTGATCATTAATGCGACATCAAGCGGTGTGAATGGCGAAACCCCTCCTTTACCTGCAGCAGTCATTCATGCTGATGTGCGCTGTTATGACATGTTTTATCAAATCGGGCTCACGCCTTTCCTTCGCTGGTGTCAGGCGCAGGGCACGGCTCATCTGGCAGATGGTTTGGGCATGCTGGTGGGGCAGGCTGCTCATGCCTTCTATCTGTGGCACGGTGTGATGCCGGAAATCGCGCCGGTGATTACCCAGCTTAAACAGGCCATGCAGCCATGAATCAGGCGATACAGTTTCCTGATGATGAAACCTATAATGCTGAACTGAACGCGGTCTGTTTCCCGGTGCTGGTCAACGGCATGCGGCTGACCTGTGCAATCAGCAGGAAGTCGCTGGCTTCACGTTTTGGTGAAGGGGAGGCGATGGCGCTGTTTCAGCACCATCGCTGGGATCTGGAAGATGAGGCTGAAGCGGCTATCCGTCAGGATAATATTGATGCTCAGGGCTGGATCTGGTTATCTCCCGCCAGGTAATCATCTTTCCAGGCGACATAATTATTAGCAGAATAGCGTAAACCTTCCTTCTCATTGTCATTCAGCGGCCTGATCTGCCTGACCGGACTACCCAGATAGAGATAGCCGCTCTCCAGTCTTTTACCTGGCGGCACCAGACTTCCGGCACCAATCATCACCTCTTCTTCTACTATTACGCCATCAAGCAGAATCGATCCCATTCCGATCAGCACGCGATCGCCAATGGTACAGCCGTGCAACATCGCTTTATGCCCGACCGTGACATCCTCGCCAATAATAAGAGGGAAGCCTTGCGGGTTAGACGCTGATTTATGCGTAACGTGCAGAACGCTGCCGTCCTGTACATTAGTACGGGCACCAATGCGGACCTGATTCACATCACCCCTGATCGCAACCAGCGGCCAGATGCTCACGTCGTCCCCCATTATGATATCACCGACCACAACACTGCTTGGATCGACCATAACGCGCTGGCCAGTTTGCGGGAAAAGGTCTTTATATGGACGTAGGGCGGAAGCCATCATGTTCTCCTTTGTTCTGTTTTCAATGCAGCCTGATGCGATTTCAGGCAGCTGACAAGCCAATTCTGGCCTGGATCGCTGGCGATCTCATCAATCTGGATCATTTATAACCGTTCAGATAAAAGATCCAAAAAAAGGGTTGTGCTCTGAAACGGGATCCCTATAATGCGCCTCCACTGACACGGCAAACCGGAAACGGAAAACGGGTCAGAAGGCACAGGAGACTGCGCCGCCGGAGAAAAACTTCTGAGAAAGAAGTTGACTCTGCAGGAGGAAAGCGTAATATACGCCACCTCGCGACAGGACGCTAACGCACTGTTCGCACTGCTCTTTA
>NZ_JAALFW010000023.1:0-25847 GCF_011800485.1 Pantoea sp. EKM20T
GTCAACCTCTTTCTCAGAAGTTTTTCTCCGGCGGCGCAGTCTCCTGTGCCTCTCAACCCGCTTCCCGTTGCCGGTGTGCCGTGTTGATGGATGCGCATTATAGGGAGTTGTCTGAGAGGCGCAACCCATAAATAGCATAAAAAAGAGCGTTCGCTGCATTCCACAGCAAAAGCGGCTGTTATACGCAGTTACACACAATGTTATCCACATTAGTCGGGCCAGATAAATTTAGGCGAGCATCACGCAAACGTTTTCGCTACAATGCCGGGCGAAGTTCCGGACACCCCTTTTCGGGGCGTTACCTGAGGTTTTTGATTTTTTCTTCCTGTATAGAGAAGAGAAAACCGCTGTAAAGCCTGATGTAACGCTCTTATATACGCGAAACAAAGCCAAGGGATAAACCACCATGCAACAAACTCGTCCTGTACGCCGCGCATTGCTCAGTGTCTCTGACAAAGCCGGTATCCTCGAATTTGCTCAGGCGCTCTCAAATCGCGGTGTCGAACTGCTCTCCACAGGCGGAACAGCTCGCCTGCTGGCGGATGCGGGTCTGGCTGTCACAGAAGTCTCTGACTACACCGGTTTCCCGGAAATGATGGATGGACGCGTCAAAACCCTGCATCCCAAAGTGCATGGCGGCATTTTAGGTCGTCGCGGCCAGGATGATGCCATTATGGCGCAGCACGACATCAGCCCAATCGACATGGTGGTCGTTAACCTCTATCCCTTTGCACAGACCGTCGCCCGTGAAGGATGTTCACTGGAAGATGCAGTGGAAAATATCGACATCGGTGGCCCGACCATGGTGCGCTCTGCTGCCAAGAACCATAAAGATGTGGCAATCGTGGTCAGCAGCGGCGACTACGAAGCGATCATTGCCGAAATGGATGCCCATGAAAATGGCCTGACGCTTGAGACCCGTTTCGATCTGGCGATCAAAGCGTTCGAACACACCGCCGCGTATGACAGCATGATCGCTAACTACTTTGGCAGCCTGGTACCCGCCTATCACGGTGATCGTAATCAGCCTGCTGGCCGTTTCCCGCGTACCCTGAATCTGAACTTCATTAAGAAGCAGGATATGCGCTACGGTGAAAACAGCCATCAGGATGCTGCCTTCTATATAGAAGAGAACATCACTGAAGCTTCAGTGGCGACTGCCCGGCAGGTTCAGGGCAAAGCGCTCTCCTATAACAACATTGCTGACACGGATGCTGCACTGGAGTGCGTAAAAGAGTTCAGTGAACCCGCCTGCGTCATCGTCAAACATGCGAACCCTTGTGGCGTAGCGACCGGTGACTCTCTGCTGGCAGCCTATGAGCGTGCTTACCAGACCGATCCGACCTCCGCATTTGGCGGCATCATCGCCTTTAACCGCGAGCTGGATGAAGCAACTGCGCAGGCCATTATCAGCCGCCAGTTTGTTGAGGTGATTATCGCGCCAGCGGTTTCCGAGGCCGCGCTGAAAATTACCGCCGCGAAGCAGAATGTCCGTGTCCTGATCTGCGGCCAATGGCAAAACCGTACTGCTGCACTGGATTTCAAACGCGTCAACGGGGGTCTGCTGGTACAGGATCGCGATCTCGGCATGGTTGATGCCAGCCAGCTGCGCGTCGTCAGTAAACGTCAGCCAACCGAACAGGAGCTGCGTGATGCGCTGTTCTGCTGGAAAGTAGCGAAGTTCGTTAAGTCTAACGCCATTGTTTATGCACGCGACAACATGACCATCGGTAT
The DNA here is from genome assembly GCF_011800485.1 of Pantoea sp. EKM20T. NCBI lineage: Bacteria > Pseudomonadati > Pseudomonadota > Gammaproteobacteria > Enterobacterales > Erwiniaceae > Pantoea > Pantoea sp. EKM20T. Next base: position 1,735 of record NZ_JAALFW010000023.1, read on the forward strand.
CGGTGCCGGACAGATGAGCCGTGTCTATTCCGCTAAGATTGCCGGCATTAAAGCAGCCGATGAAGGGCTGGAAGTAAAAGGATCAGCCATGGCGTCGGATGCCTTCTTCCCGTTCCGTGATGGCATTGATGCGGCAGCCGCGTCAGGCGTGAGCTGCGTCATCCAGCCTGGCGGCTCCATCCGCGATGAAGAGGTGATTGCGGCGGCTGATGAGCACGGCATTGCCATGATCTTCACCGACATGCGTCACTTCCGCCATTAATCGTTCTGGAGAGAAACAGATGAAAATTTTAGTAATCGGCAATGGCGGACGTGAACATGCTCTGGCCTGGAAAGCAGTCCAGTCGCCGCTGGCGGAAACCGTCTTTGTGGCACCGGGTAATGCGGGCACCGCATTAGAGCCTGCGCTGCAGAATGTCGCGATCAGTGCAACTGATGTCCCTGCCCTGCTTGAGTTTGCCCGGCGTGAAAAGATCGATCTGACGATTGTCGGCCCCGAAGCGCCGCTGGTAATTGGCATCGTGGATGCCTTCCGTGAGGCCGGGCTGGCTATCTTTGGTCCGACTCAGGCCGCTGCGCAGCTGGAAGGCTCTAAAGCTTTCACCAAGGATTTCCTGGCGCGTCATCAGATCCCGAGTGCGGAATACCAGAACTTCACCGAGGTTGAGCCCGCTCTCGCGTATCTGCGTGAGAAAGGCGCCCCTATCGTCATCAAAGCCGACGGCCTGGCCGCAGGTAAAGGCGTGATTGTGGCGATGACGCTGCAGGAAGCTGAGGATGCGGTTCAGGATATGCTGGCCGGAAACGCCTTTGGCGATGCCGGACACCGCATTGTGATTGAAGAGTTTCTGGATGGCGAAGAAGCCAGCTTCATCGTGATGGTGGACGGCGAGCATGTGCTGCCCATGGCCACCAGCCAGGATCACAAACGCGTGGGCGATGGCGATACCGGTCCGAACACTGGCGGAATGGGTGCCTACTCTCCGGCTCCGGTTGTCACCGATGAGATCCACCAGCGCGTTATGGATCAGGTTATCTGGCCGACCGTGCGCGGCATGGCGGCTGAAGGCAACGTCTATACCGGTTTTCTCTATGCCGGCCTGATGATCGATCACACCGGGCAGCCGAAAGTGATCGAATTCAACTGCCGCTTCGGCGATCCGGAGACTCAGCCGATCATGCTGCGTCTGCAGTCGGATCTGGTCGATCTTTGCCTGGCCGCCTGTGACGGTAAGCTGGATCAGAAAACGTCACAATGGGATCCCCGCCCTGCGCTGGGTGTGGTGCTGGCGGCGGGCGGTTATCCGGGTGACTACACTCAGGGCGATCAGATTCACGGTCTGCCACTGGAAGAAGTTGCTGACGGCAAGGTATTCCACGCCGGAACACGGCTGGAAGAGGACCTGGTGCTGACAAACGGTGGCCGCGTGTTGTGCGTAACCGCGCTGGGCGACGATGTGGCCGCGGCACAAAAGCGGGCTTATGAGCTGACAAAACCGATCTCATGGCAGGGCAGCTTCTGTCGCCGCGATATCGGCTACCGCGCCATTAATCGCAAATAAGTTCAGGGGGCACCAGGTGCCCCCTTTTTAATTCACATATCTTCTTCTGTCGGCTGCTGTGAGCAGTCATCCTGCTGACTGACCCGCAATAGCTGTATTCCTTCCGGCGCTTCCAGCCATGACACCATCAGCGGTGCCGATGCGCGGCGTTGCTGCTGTGTCAGCATCTGCAGAGCGTCGGCGTCAAAAGCGGGTCTGACCTGCTGGCCTTCGCAACTCTCCAGCACATTGTTTCCCAGCCAGTGTCCCTGTCTGAGGAACACCTGACCGCTTAATAGCGCATCGCTGAGGTTACGCATCCGCTCGGCATCAAACTTATAGAGCTCAACCGCATCCGGGCTGACCGCTTCACGCCGGCCTGAAAGCTGGCGCTGCATAAAGTTAAGACCGCCAGCCTGGTCAAAGCGCAGGGTCACATCATCAGGCTGGTTGCCCTTCACCTGACGCTGAATGCTGATCAACGACTCTTCCAGCCAGACATAATCCGTCACTTCACCCTCACCCCCACTGAACGGCGTATAGAAGGTGCGGATATGGACAGACTGGTGGTCGCTGTTTTTACGCCAGATACGAACAACACCACGATCGGCAAGATAGCCACTGGCAGAAAAGGGGGGAATATCCGGAGTAGAGCTGCAACCGAAAAGAAACAGGGAGAGAAACAGAACAGATAAACGCTGAAACAGCGGGGTCATGATGGCTGGCCTCTTAAACAAAAGGGGCGAAACGCCCCCTGTTTTAAAGCTTAACCGCAGTGCGACGTCTTACTTAACGGCGTCTTTCAGCGCTTTACCAGACACGAATGCCGGTACATTTGCTGCAGCGATTTTGATCTCTTTGCCAGTCTGCGGGTTACGACCGGTACGCTCAGCGCGGTGGTTCACTTTAAAAGTACCAAAACCAACCAGTTGTACAGCATCACCATCTTTCAGAGACTCAGTGATCGCAGCCAGAGTAGATTCCAGCGCTGCCTTTGCCTGGGTTTTAGACAGGTCAGCTTTTTCTGCGATCACATCAATCAGTTGAGTCTTGTTCATAAGTTATCCTTAAAGTGTATTTATCGCTTGCTAAGCAACGAGTGCGAGGGAAAAGCCATATTCTGGCACTCTTCTGCCTGCACGCACCGATAGCCACAATTTTCAGCCCCCCAAATGTAGACCAGACAGGGGGCCAATGTGAAGCCTCCAGGCGCGCTAATTCGGGCCTGAAGTCACGTTTTATCGCCTTACTGCTGGAAATTTATACCGATGTTGCTAATTCCCGCTTCACGCAGGTCAGATCGCAGACCTTTAATCAATTCAAGGTCGCGCTCTTCACACTCCGCCAGCAGGCGGAAAATCTCCCACTGAAGGTCCCACTCATCGATGATAGCCGGGTTTTCACGCAGCTCTTCGTCGGTCATTTCGCGTCCAGCCTGGGTCATTTCCAGCATGGCGATAGTAGTAATTGAGGTCTCGCTGACTTCAATTGCATGCTCAAGAGTTTCACCGCTCAGCTGCGCATGTACGACTTCGCTCAATGCCACACAGGCATCGATAGCCGGATAAACGCCGTAAACCTCAAACGCATCACCATCAGGAATGGCGGCTTCGAGCTTTTCCAGCTGGCTGTCGAAGTTAATCTTCGCATCTTTGACCGTCAGGTTTTCCCAGATCAGATCAAGAATGCGGCGATAGAGTGCCGGATCGGCAAATTCAGTCTGCTCGCAGAACGCACGATAGTTGGGATACATGCGCTCGCACAGGCAGGCCATAAAAGTAAGGTGCTGCCAGCTTTCCAGCTTCGCCAGACGCAGATGAACGGGATTTTGTAACATAAAGGTGGCTCTTATTCGTTTCGCTGGCCGCAGTGTAACTGCAAAACCGCAGCACAAACAGTGTTAAAGCGCGTTTTGCCAGCGCTGGAAAGCGGTTCGGTTCGAGGCAACCGCGTCGGCCCAGCGGGTCGGTTCCGGCAGCCGGTAACCACGCGTACAGTTTTCGACCCACTGTAGCGCGGTATCCAGGCTGACACGATGGCCGGTGGCGACAAACAGCGGATTACACCGCAGCTTGCTGCGCCATACCCAGCCTATCTGCTCGCCTTTGTCGATCAGTGGCTGACGACTGCCAGGCTGCGCATCCAGATCGGCAAAACGGCCACACAGGCGACTTTTCGCGACACCAATGGTGGGCACATCGACCAGCAGGCCAAAATGTGACGCGACGCCAAGTCGTCGTGGATGCGAAATACCGTGTCCATCCACAAACAGCAGGTCCGGCTTTTGCTCCAGCATCTGCCAGGCGGCCATCAGCGCTGGATATTCACGGAATGAGAGAAAGCCCGGAATATAAGGCATGGTGGTCTCAACGCGTGCGATGCGGTGCTCTACCAGCTTTAAGGAGGGATACTCCAGTATCACCATCGCCGCCCGGGTGATGGTGCCTTCCTGCTCAAATCCAACGTCCGCCCCGCCGATAAAGCGGGGTGGCAGCACATCAAAGTCATCTTCACGCACCACATCAGCGGCGCGTTGTAACTGCTCAGCGCGAAGTGCGGCAATATCCATGATTACTCCTGATGCCAGGGACGTGATAAACGGTGTACCGCCTCAACAAAGACGCCCGCATTTTCCGGTGGCACATCCAGATGAATACCATGACCCAGATTAAAGACATGCCCGGTGCCCGAGCCAAAGCGCTCCAGGATCCCAGCCACTTCCTGTTCGATACGCTCAGGTGCCGCATAGAGCATAGAAGGATCCATGTTGCCCTGCAGGGCGACTTTGTCGCCCACGCGACGGCGTGCGTCATCAATATCGGTGGTCCAGTCGAGACCCAGCGCGTCACAACCGGTGGCGGCCATCGCTTCCAGCCACTGTCCGCCGCCTTTGGTGAAGAGCGTCACCGGCACGCGGCGACCGTCGTTTTCACGCAGCAGGCCATCGACAATTTTGTGCATGTAATGGAGTGAGAATTCGCGGTAATCACGACCGGTCAGCACGCCACCCCAGGTATCAAAGACCATAACGGACTGCGCACCGGCGCGGATCTGAGCATTGAGATAGAGGATGACGCTGTCGGCCAGCTTATCCAGCATCGCATGGAGCGTAGCGGGATCGGCATACATCATCTTCTTAATTTTGGTAAACGCCTTGCTGCTCCCGCCTTCCACCATATAGGTGGCCAACGTCCACGGACTGCCGGAGAAGCCAATCAGCGGCAGATCGCCGTTCAGGTTCTTACGGATGGTACGGACAGCATTCATCACATAGCCCAGCTCCATTTCGGGATCGGGCACCGGTAAACGCTCAACGTCAGCGCGACAGGTCACAGGGTTTGAGAAACGCGGGCCTTCGCCGGTTTCAAAGTAGAGACCCAGTCCCATCGCATCCGGAATGGTCAGGATGTCACTGAAGAGGATGGCGGCATCCAGCGGATAACGGCGCAGCGGCTGCAGGGTAACTTCACAGGCCAGCTCGGCGTTTTTACACAGCGACATAAAGTCACCCGCCTGGGCGCGTGTCGCTTTGTACTCCGGCAAATAGCGCCCGGCTTGTCGCATCATCCAGACCGGCGTGACATCAACCGGCTGACGTAACAGGGCACGCAAATAACGATCGTTCTTCAGTTCACTCATCTCAACACTCTCTCAATAACAGGCGTGTAGTGTAGCACTTTCACACTTCGGCGCGGCACAGGGCGACGGTATCTTCAATCAGGCGGCGCGCCACGGTGCCTGGCGGTGGCAGCAACGGCAGCTCATCAAAACGGAACCAGGCCGCATCCAGCAGCTCTTTACCATCGTGCTGCAGATCGCCGCTGTCATACTCCGCCATAAAGGCTGTCATCAGCGATTGCGGGAAGGGCCACGGCTGGGAGGTAACGTAACGGACGTTTTTGACGCGGATATTGCTCTCTTCCATCACTTCGCGGGCAACGGCCTGCTCCAGCGTCTCGCCCACCTCCACAAAACCCGCCAGCACCGTGTAGACCTTGTTGCGATGGCGGGCATGATTCGCCAGCAGGATTTCATCACCGCGACGGATAGCCACAATGATGCAGGGTGCGATCTGCGGATAGTAACGCTCGCGGCAATGGCTGCAGAGACAGGCAAATTCATGTTTGCTTTGGTGCATTTCATGGCCGCAATAGCCGCACCAGCGATGAGAACGGTAGAATTCCGCCAGTTGCACACCGCGACCCACTAGCTGAAACAGCGCCACATCCTGATCGATCAGCTGTCGTACTGAGAACATATCGGCAGAACGCGGCTCACAAATCAGCCAGACTTTTTCGCCCTGCCACTCACCGATGGTCCGGGCTTTACTGCCGGTCAAACCAAATTTTTCGGCGTTTCCGTGGGGTAAATCACCTTGTGGCAACCAAAGTTTCTGTTCATGGCTGACAATCCACCATCCAGCGTCTACGCTTGAGATTTCGCATTGCATTTATTTCGTCATCCTTAGCGTCAACTCGCACGCTGAAGCCCTGATGTTAAGTGTGTAGATAAACAACTATAACTCACATGGAGTTAGATATGCTTAACCAGTTAGACGTCCTGGCTGAACGCGTAGGTGGCAGTAATGAACTGGTCGATTCGTGGCTTGAAGCCCGTCGTCAGCTACTGGTGACCTATTATCACCTGGTCGGACTTAAACCAAACAAAGAGGCGCTGACGCGTCTTGATGAGCAGGCTCTGGACAACTTCTGTCACGGTCTGGTCGATTATCTTTCTGCGGGTCACTTCAGTATCTATGAACGCGTGATCAGTGAAATGAGTGGCGACAGCCCGATGATTGCCGCCGCACAGATCTATCCACCGCTGGAAGCCAATACTGAGCGTCTGATGCAGCTGTATGACGGCCACCTGCAGCAGGCGATCGACGACGAAAACTGCATGACCTTCCAGCAGGCACTTTCAGAAGTGGGTGAAGTGCTGGAAGCACGCTTTACGCTGGAAGATAAGCTTATCCAGCTGGCATGGGATAACCAGCTTGTCCCCCCGCCGGTAGCGAATGACAGCCATATCGCGCGTCCGGCCTAATCATCATCTCCGGCAAAGGGGTTGAGATTATCCCGTAGCCCTTTTATGCTGAACAGGTTCTGAGGAGAGTGCTCCAAAGAACCTTTTTTATTTTTGCTTTGAAATATAAGGTTTTTACGCCTGGCTCTGTTATCAGACACCCGCGTAAAAACAGCTTCTTGTCGGAGTGCCCAAGTTGGGCTGAGACCGTTAATTCGGGATCCGCGGAACCTGATCAGGTTAGAACCTGCGAAGGGAACAAGAGTAAATATTCTCTGTATACCAGCATGCTTACGCTGTCTATACGGTTACTCCTTCCGAACTCCGGACAAGCATCGTTCCCCCTTAACAGGAAGATTGCTATGTCTGACCAAAAAACAACCCGTCGTGAACAGCGTGCCCAGGCGCAGGAATTTATTGATTCCCTGCAAAGCGGCAGTGCATTTCCCCAGTCCCGCCGCATCTGGATTACCGGTAGCCGCGAGGATATCCGCGTTCCCATGCGTGAAATCGTGCTAAGCCCGACCCACATCGGCGGCAGCAAAGAACAGCCTCTCTATGAGCAGAACGAAGCAGTACCGGTCTATGACACGGCGGGTGCCTATGGTGATCCCGCGGCACAGATCGATGTTCATCGTGGCCTGGAAAAGCTGCGCGCCCGCTGGATTGCTGAACGCGACGACAGCGAATTTCTCGAACAGAACAGCTCGGGTTATACCCAGCAGCGGCTGGCTGACGAGGGACTGGATCATCTGCGCTTCGATCAACTCCCGACACCGCGCCGTGCCCGCGCAGGCTGCTGCGTCACGCAATTGCACTATGCCCGTCAGGGGATCATCACCCCGGAAATGGAATTTATCGCACTGCGGGAAAACATGGGCCGTGAGCGAATCCGCAGTGAGGTATTGCTGCAACAGCATCCCGGACACAGTTTTGGCGCGCATCTGCCAGCCAGTATCACGCCCGAGTTTGTACGTCAGGAGGTCGCTGCCGGACGCGCCATTATCCCTGCCAATATCAATCACCCTGAATCGGAGCCGATGATCATTGGCCGCAACTTTCTGGTTAAGGTCAATGCCAACATCGGTAACTCGGCGGTGACCTCTTCTATTGAGGAAGAGGTGGAAAAACTGGTCTGGTCGACTCGCTGGGGTGCCGATACGGTGATGGATCTCTCTACCGGTCGTTATATTCATGAAACGCGCGAATGGATTTTGCGAAACAGCCCGGTGCCAATCGGTACAGTGCCGATTTATCAGGCGCTGGAAAAAGTGAATGGCGTGGCCGAGGCGCTGAACTGGGAAATATTCCGCGATACGCTGCTTGAGCAGGCGGAACAGGGTGTCGATTACTTCACTATCCACGCTGGCGTGCTGCTGCGTTATGTCCCGATGACGGCGAAACGTCTGACCGGAATTGTATCGCGGGGTGGATCTATCATGGCGAAATGGTGCCTGTCGCATCATCAGGAGAGCTTCCTGTATCAGCACTTCCGGGAGATTTGTGAAATCTGCGCCGCCTATGATGTCTCCCTGTCGCTGGGCGATGGCCTTCGTCCGGGTTCCATTCAGGATGCCAACGATGAGGCGCAGTTTGCCGAACTGCGTACCCTGGGCGAGCTGACCCGTATTGCCTGGGAATATGACGTTCAGGTAATGATTGAAGGCCCGGGGCACGTCCCGATGCATATGATCCGCCGCAACATGACAGAACAGCTCGACCTGTGCGATGAAGCCCCCTTCTACACCCTTGGCCCGCTGACCACCGACATCGCGCCCGGCTATGACCATTTCACCTCCGGTATCGGTGCTGCCATGATTGGCTGGTTTGGTTGCGCCATGTTGTGTTACGTCACGCCCAAAGAGCATCTGGGTCTGCCGAACAAAGAGGATGTGAAGCAGGGATTGATCACCTACAAAATCGCGGCGCATGCCGCCGATCTGGCGAAAGGCCATCCGGGTGCGCAGATCCGTGATAACGCCATGTCCAAAGCGCGCTTTGAGTTCCGCTGGGAAGATCAGTTTAATCTGGCGCTGGATCCCCATACGGCGCGGGCTATGCATGATGAAACCCTGCCGCAAGAGTCGGGCAAAGTGGCCCATTTCTGCTCGATGTGTGGCCCTAAGTTCTGCTCGATGAAAATTTCCCAGGAGGTGCGCGAGTTCGCAGCACGTCAGGATACGCACGCCGAGCCCGTTGAAGTGGGCATGGCGCAAATGTCAGACCGTTTTCGTCGGCGCGGCGGTGAGCTTTATCATCCCGCCGATGCCATTAAGGAGGAGTAACGATGCCCGCATTTCCCGCTACCGCCCCGCGCCTGGGGCTTTATCCGGTGGTTGATAGCCCCGACTGGATTGAGCGCCTGCTGAAGATGGGCGTTCGTACACTGCAGCTGCGCATCAAAGATCAGCCCGATGAGGTCGCCGAGCCCGCCATCGCTCAGGCGATTGCACTGGGTAAACGCTATGACGCGCGCCTGTTTATCAATGACTACTGGCAGCTGGCGATAAAGCATCAGGCTTATGGCGTGCATCTGGGTCAGGAGGATCTCGATGTCGCCGATCTTGCCCGGATTCATCAGGCCGGATTGCGTCTGGGGCTCTCCACCCATGACGATGCTGAACTGGACCGCGCACTGGCAATCCAGCCCTCTTACATCGCGCTTGGACATATTTTCCCGACGCAGACCAAAGAGATGCCTTCTGCGCCGCAGGGCATTGAACAGCTGAAGCGGCATCTGACGCGCCTGACGCATATCCCCACCGTGGCAATTGGCGGTATTTCGATTGCTCGGGCACCTGACGTGCTGGCAACCGGCGTAGGGAGTATTGCGGTGGTGAGTGCGATTACCCAGGCAGATGACTGGCGTGAAGCAACACGTACTTTGCTGGCGCTGGCAGAGCTTCACCAATAAGGATTTGTGGAAGCTGTCCCGCATAGCGGCTGCAAAACCAGTAACGCCAGCGTTTCTGCCGGGAAAGCGACGCGCAAAAGCGTATGTTGCCGCTGGCGTGCTCTGATCCAAAACCTTAACGTGGCCTCCGTCAGGTTAAGGTTATCTGACCAGGGCCGGTTCCCTCCTCTTGCCGGCCCTGCTTCTTCTTTTCGCTATGCGAGAGTTGAAGCTGAAATCTGCGTCTCATGCTGGCACGAGATCATGGCGCGTTCGACGGCTGCACCCACCAGCGCCAGCGCCTTCTCAGTCTGCTCGTTGATCGGCAGCCCGTAGTTTAAGCGCAGACAGTTACGGTATTTACCCGAGGCCGAAAAGAGTGAGCCTACGGCTATCTGAATTTTTGACTCGCGCAATTCGCGGTTGAGCCGGACCGCATCAAACGCTTCGGGGAGCTCTATCCACATCAGAAAACCGCCCTGAGGACGGGAAACGCAGATGCCGCAGGGAAAGTAGTGGCGCACCCAGCAGCTAAAGGTTTCATAGTTACGATGATAGATTTGCCGCATCCGGCGCAGATGGGGCTGATAATGGCCCTGGCGGATAAACTCGGAGACCGCATGCTGAGGCTGTGTGGCGGTGGAACCTGTGACGATATATTTCATGTGCAGTACACGGTCGCGATAGCGGCCGGGTGCAACCCAGCCGACACGCAAACCTGGCGCCAGCGTTTTGGAAAAGGAGCTGCACAGCAGAACCCGGCCATCGAGATCCAGCGCTTTAATGGTCGCTGGGCGCGGATATTCCCAGGCTAACTCACCATAAACATCATCTTCAATGACCGCCGCGTCAAACCGCTGCGCCAGGGCCAGCAATGCCCGCTTACGCGGCTCAGGCATGATAAATCCCAGCGGATTATTACAGTTCGGCACAACAACGACTGCTTTAATCGGCCATTGATCAAACGCCAGTTCCAGCGCTTCCAGGCTGATGCCGGTTACCGCATCGGTCGGGATCTCAATGGCACGAATGCCAAATCCGCGCAGGGTTTGCATGATCCCGTGAAACGAAGGCGACTCAACAGCAATGATATCGCCCGGCTCGCAGACCGCGCGCACGGCTACCGATAACGCTTCATGGCAGCCGGTGGTAATAACAATGTCATCGGCGGTGAGCTGGCAACCGCTATCTATCGCCAGTCGTGCAACCTGTTGCCGCAGTGCGAGAACACCATAGAGGTTGTCATAATTGAGCAGCGCGATGTCCTGCTTCTGAGCCTGACGGCTGAAGGCTTTCCACAGCGGCTTAAGCGTCGGCTGCGTCAGATCGGGCATACCGCTTCCCAGCTGCAACACATCATCTTCCAGACGGCTGTTAATCAGCTCCAGCACCGCATCCCACTGCGTTACCTCAACCGGCCGCTGTGCGGGACGGGTCAGCGCAGGCATCGGGGGCGTCGCCTTACGCGAGGCCACAAAATAGCCAGAGCGCGACTGCGGCGTAATCATCTGCTTCTCTTCCAGCAGATGATAAGCCTGCTGCACGGTGCTGATACTGACGCCATGTTCGGCACTCAGACTGCGTACCGAGGGCAGGCGCTCACCGCTGCGATATAAACCTTGTTCGATACGCTGAGCCAGCAGCGTGGCCAGATGTTCATATCGCGTCATTGTATTTCCTCTGACTCAGGAGCTGAGCATTAACCGGTACAGTTATGCCTCTTTTTTACCATTCAGATTGTCATTAACGCAATCTGTATGTTAAAGAAAGGTGATTTTTGCGTCTGTATCATACAGAGCGATCCGCTGAGAATAGTCCTCAGACAATTCACTGAGGGCACTATCATGGGATACGATGAGAATCGCGCAGCTAAACCGTTTACAGGCACGCCTTACCAGTTGGTTCGTTACTTATGGCGCAGTTATAAACGCTGGCAGTTACGGCGTGAGACACGCGTCATCCTGTCGAAGCTGAGTGACAGTCAGCTGAAAGACATTGGCCTTGGCCGCAACGACTGGAATGTCTGAATCAGAGACAAAAAAAAACCCTGCCGAGGCAGGGTTTTTATCAGGTAAAGGACGATTAATCGTCTTTGTTGCCGCCGAGACCGGCGTTCAACAGTTCAGCCAGGCTGGCTGAGGCTTCATCCGCAGTAACCTGCGGTGCAACCGGAACTTCACCTGCCGCTTTGCGGCGCATACGATCCTGATGGTACGCATAACCGGTACCGGCCGGGATCAGACGACCCACGATTACGTTCTCTTTCAGGCCGCGCAGTTCATCGCGCTTACCTGCTACTGCTGCTTCGGTCAGGACACGCGTGGTTTCCTGGAACGATGCTGCAGAGATGAACGATTCGGTAGCCAGTGACGCTTTGGTAATACCCAGCAGGTCACGCATGAAGGTTGCGCCAACTTTTCCGTTCGCTTCCAGATCACGGTTAGAGATCTTGATGCGAGAGAATTCAGCCTGCTCACCTTCCAGGAAGTCTGCACTTCCTGCGCTAACGATGGTTGCTTTACGCAGCATCTGACGAACGATGACTTCGATGTGCTTATCGTTAATCTTAACGCCTTGCAGACGGTAAACTTCCTGCACTTCGTTAGTGATGTAACGGGTCACCGCATGCACGCCACGCAAGCGCAGGATGTCATGTGGAGACTCTGGGCCATCGGAAACCACGTCACCGCGCTCAACACGTTCACCTTCGAACACGTTCAGCTGACGCCATTTCGGAATCATCTCTTCGTACGGCTCACTGCCATCCAGCGGAGTGATGACCAGACGACGCTTACCTTTGGTCTCTTTACCGAAGGAGATGATGCCGCTGATCTCCGCCAGAATAGCTGGCTCTTTCGGACGACGCGCTTCGAACAGGTCAGCAACGCGTGGCAGACCACCGGTAATATCCTTGGTACCGCCAGATTCCTGCGGAACACGCGCCAGCGTGTCACCAGCACTGATCTTCACGCCATCTTCCAGCTGAACAATCGCTTTACCCGGCAGGAAGTACTGAGCCGGCATGTCGGTGCCCGGGATCAGAACGTCGTTGCCGTTGGCATCAACAATTTTCAGCGCAGGACGCAGATCTTTACCGCCCGCAGTACGTTCAGCACTGTCCAGAACCACCAGCGAAGAAAGACCGGTTAAGTCATCTGTCTGACGGGTAATGGTCTGGCCATCAACCATGTCCGTGAAGCGAATGAAACCGCCCACTTCGGTGATGACTGGCATGGTATGCGGATCCCAGTTTGCGACGGTTTCGCCCGCTGCAACCTGCTCACCATCACCTTTCGCCATGGTAGAACCATAAGGAACTTTATAGCTCTCTTTGGTACGACCAAATTCGTCGATCATTTTCAGTTCAACGTTACGCGAGGTGATCACCAGCTTGCCTGCCGAGTTCGTTACCGACTTAGCGTTGGTCAGCTTGATGGTACCTTTGTTCTTCACCTGAATGCTGGATTCAGCAGCCGCACGTGATGCCGCACCACCGATGTGGAACGTACGCATCGTCAGCTGTGTACCTGGCTCACCGATGGACTGTGCCGCGATAACACCGATCGCTTCACCTTTGTTGATGATGTGACCACGTGCCAGGTCGCGACCATAGCAATGCGCACACACACCAAAGTCGGTTTCACAACCTACTACTGAGCGGACTTTCAGGCTGTCGACTGAGTTCAGTTCCAGCACGTCACACCAGTGCTCATCGAGCAGCGTGTTGCGTGGAACCAGAATGTCAGCAGTACCCGGCTTCAGAACGTCTTCAGCGGTCACACGACCCAGAACACGTTCACGCAGTGGCTCTTTAACGTCGCCACCTTCGATGACAGGTGTCATCATGATGCCTTCGTGTGTACCACAGTCATCTTCGGTAACAACCAGATCCTGTGCAACGTCAACCAGACGACGCGTCAGATAACCGGAGTTCGCCGTTTTCAGTGCGGTATCCGCCAGACCTTTACGAGCACCGTGGGTTGAGATGAAGTACTGGAGTACGTTCAACCCTTCACGGAAGTTCGCCGTGATTGGTGTTTCGATGATGGAGCCATCTGGCTTCGCCATCAGACCACGCATACCGGCCAGCTGACGAATCTGTGCAGCAGAACCACGCGCACCGGAGTCAGCCATCATAAAGATGCTGTTAAAGGAAACCTGTCGCTCTTCTACGCCGTCACGGTTAATAACGGTTTCGGTTGAGAGGTTTTCCATCATCGCCTTGGCAACACGTTCGTTGGCTGCTGCCCAGATATCGATGACTTTGTTGTAACGTTCGCCTGCGGTTACCAGACCAGACTGGAACTGCTCCTGGATCTCAGCCACTTCAGCTTCCGCTTCGGTGATGATTTCCACTTTCTTCTCTGGAATAACCATGTCGTCGATGCCGACAGACGCGCCTGAACGGGCTGCGTAAGCGAAACCGGTGTACATGGTCTGGTCAGCAAAGATAACGGTCGGCTTCAGGCCCAGAATGCGGTAACAGGTGTTCAGCATTTTGGAGATAGCTTTTTTGCCCAGCGCCTGGTTAACGATGGAGAAAGGCAGACCTTTTGGCACGATCATCCACAGGATGGCACGGCCAACAGTGGTGTCGATGATGCTGGTTTTAGCAACCCACTCATCCTGCTCATTTTTCTCGTGTTCGGTGATACGCACCTTAACGCGAGCATGCAGCGATGCGAGGCCAGCGCGATAAATACGCTCAGCTTCTTTCGGGCCAGTCAGCACCATGCCCTCGCCTTTGGCGTTAACACAGTCACGGGTCATGTAGTACAGACCCAGTACAACGTCCTGAGAAGGAACGATGATTGGCTCGCCGTTCGCAGGTGACAGGATGTTGTTGGTCGACATCATCAGCGCACGTGCTTCCAGCTGGGCTTCCAGCGTCAGCGGTACGTGAACAGCCATCTGGTCACCATCGAAGTCGGCGTTGTATGCCGCACAAACCAGCGGGTGCAGCTGGATCGCTTTACCTTCGATCAGAACCGGTTCAAAGGCCTGAATACCCAGACGGTGCAGCGTAGGCGCACGGTTCAGCAGAACCGGGTGCTCACGGATCACTTCGTCGAGGATATCCCAGACAACCGCTTCTTCGCGCTCAACCATTTTCTTCGCGGCTTTGATGGTGGTGGCCAGGCCACGCAGTTCCAGCTTGCCGTAAATGAACGGTTTGAACAGTTCGAGTGCCATTTTCTTCGGCAGACCGCACTGATGCAGGCGCAGGTATGGACCTACGGTGATAACCGAACGACCAGAATAGTCGACACGTTTACCCAGCAGGTTCTGACGGAAACGACCCTGCTTACCTTTGATCATGTCAGCCAGCGATTTCAGCGGACGCTTGTTGGAACCGGTGATCGCACGACCGCGACGACCGTTGTCCAGCAGTGCATCGACCGCTTCCTGCAACATACGCTTTTCGTTGCGCACGATGATATCCGGCGCAGCCAGATCCAGCAGGCGTTTCAGGCGGTTGTTACGGTTGATCACGCGACGATAGAGATCGTTCAGATCCGACGTTGCGAAACGGCCACCATCCAGCGGTACCAGCGGACGCAGATCCGGTGGCAGAACAGGCAGCACGGTCAGGATCATCCACTCTGGCTTGTTGCCAGACTGTACGAACGCTTCCAGCAGCTTGATGCGCTTGGTCAGTTTTTTACGTTTGGTTTCGGAGTTAGTTTCGTTCAGCTCTTCACGCAGCTGCTCGCACTCCTGCTCCAGATCCATGTTTTTCAACAGGGCCTGGATCGCTTCGGCGCCCATTTTGGCGTCGAACTCGTCACCGAACTCTTCCAGAGCGTCAAGGTACTGCTCTTCAGTCAGAATCTGACGCTTCTCGAGGTTGGTCATGCCACCTTCGATTACCACGTAAGATTCAAAATAGAGCACGCGCTCGATGTCACGCAGTGGCATATCCAGCAGTAAGCCGATACGCGATGGCAGTGACTTCAGGAACCAGATGTGCGCAGTCGGCGACGCCAGTTCGATGTGGCCCATACGCTCACGGCGTACTTTAGTCTGGGTCACTTCAACGCCGCACTTCTCACAAATCACACCACGGTGTTTCAGGCGCTTGTATTTGCCGCACAGGCACTCATAGTCTTTTACCGGCCCGAAGATACGGGCACAGAACAGACCATCGCGCTCTGGCTTAAAAGTACGGTAGTTAATGGTTTCTGGCTTTTTCACTTCACCAAAAGACCAGGAACGGATCATGTCTGGCGAAGCCAGCGCAATTTTGATCGCATCAAACTCTTCGGTCTTAGTTTGCGCTTTCAGAAACTTAAGTAAGTCTTTCACGGATTAGCTCCCGTCGGAGTGAGACTCAGAGGGCGTCCAACCGAAATTGAACGCCCCGTAACCAGTACAATTGCGAGCGCTTTAAACCCTGCGCTTTCAGGCGGCGGCGAACCGCAGCCTGAAAAGGGGTTACTCGTCTTCCAGCTCGATGTTGATACCCAGCGAGCGAATCTCTTTCAACAGTACGTTGAAGGATTCCGGCATGCCCGGTTCCATCTGATGGTTACCGTCAACGATGTTTTTATACATCTTGGTACGGCCGTTGACGTCATCAGACTTAACGGTAAGCATTTCCTGCAGGGTATACGCGGCACCATATGCTTCCAGTGCCCATACTTCCATCTCACCAAAGCGCTGACCACCGAACTGTGCCTTACCACCCAGCGGCTGCTGAGTAACCAGGCTGTAGGAACCGGTTGAACGTGCATGCATCTTGTCATCAACCAGGTGGTTGAGTTTCAGCATGTACATGTAGCCAACGGTTACCTGACGTTCGAACTGCTCACCGGTACGGCCGTCAAACAGGGTAATCTGACCGGAAGAAGGCAAGCCGCCGAGCTGCAGCAGCTCTTTGATTTCGCTCTCTTTCGCGCCATCAAACACCGGAGTGGCGATTGGCATACCTTTCTTCAGGTTCTCAGCCAGACGCAATACTTCGTCGTCGGAGAAGGTGTTCAGGTCAACTTTCTGACGCAGATCGCTACCCAGGTCATAGGCGCGCTGGATGAATTCGCGCAGTTTCGCGACGTCTTCCTGCTTTTTGAGCATGGCGTTGATCTTCTCGCCGATGCCTTTCGCTGCCATACCCAGGTGGGTTTCCAGAATCTGACCGATGTTCATACGCGATGGTACGCCCAGCGGGTTCAGAACGATGTCAACCGGCGTGCCGTTTTCATCGTAAGGCATATCTTCGATCGGGTTGATCTTAGAGATAACACCTTTGTTACCGTGACGGCCTGCCATTTTGTCACCCGGCTGAATCTGACGCTTAACAGCCAGATAAACCTTAACGATTTTCAGCACGCCTGGTGCCAGATCATCGCCCTGGGTGATTTTACGACGCTTACCTTCGAGTTTTTTCTCAAACTCGTGCTTCAGTTCGTCGTACTGCTCTGCCAGCTGCTCCAGCTGGTTTTGCTTGGCTTCGTCAGTCAGACCCAGTTCCAGCCAGCGCTCGCGCGGCAGCTTGTCCAGTTTGTCTGCTTCAACGCCACCAGAAATCAATACGTTCTGGATACGGCTGAACAGGCCCGCTTCCAGAATCTGCAGTTCTTCAGACAGGTCTTTCTTGGCCTGCTTCAGCTGCATCTCTTCAATTTCCAGCGCACGTTTGTCTTTTTCCACGCCATCGCGGGTAAAGACCTGAACGTCGATCACGGTGCCTGACACGCCATTCGGTACGCGCAGTGACGAATCTTTCACGTCAGAGGCTTTTTCACCGAAGATAGCGCGCAGCAGTTTCTCTTCTGGCGTCAGCTGGGTTTCACCTTTTGGCGTAACCTTACCAACCAGAATGTCACCACCGGTCACTTCAGCACCGATGTAGACGATGCCTGACTCATCCAGTTTAGAGAGTGCAGCTTCACCCACGTTCGGGATATCAGCGGTAATCTCTTCCGGCCCCAGTTTGGTGTCACGCGACACGCAAGCCAGTTCCTGAATGTGGATAGTCGTAAAGCGATCTTCCTGAACCACACGCTCGGAGACCAGGATGGAGTCTTCGAAGTTGTAACCGTTCCACGGCATGAACGCTACGCGCATGTTCTGGCCCAGTGCCAGTTCACCCAGATCGGTGGACGGGCCATCTGCCAGCACGTCGCCGCGCTCAACCGGCTCACCCAGAGAAACACATGGCATCTGGTTGATGCAGGTGTTCTGGTTAGAACGGGTATATTTGGTCAGGTTGTAGATGTCGATACCGGCTTCGCCAGCATGCATTTCGTCTTCGTTAACTTTGATAACGATACGTGATGCGTCGACGTACTGTACGGTACCGCCACGTTTGGCAACGGCAGTTACACCGGAGTCAACGGCAACAGCACGTTCCATACCCGTACCAACCAGCGGCTTATCAGCACGCAGAGTCGGAACGGCCTGACGTTGCATGTTCGCACCCATCAGGGCGCGGTTAGCATCATCGTGTTCCAGGAACGGGATCAGTGACGCACCGACAGAAACGATCTGTTGAGTCGAAACGTCCATGTAGTCAACCTGATCGCGGCTGAACAGACTTGATTCGCCTTTGCTACGGCAGGTGACCAGGTCATCAACAAACGCGCCGTTATCATCAAGAGGGGCGTTCGCCTGAGCGATAACGTAGTTACCCTCTTCGATAGCAGAGAGGTAGTGAATCTCGTCAGAAACCAGACCGTCGATAACACGGCGGTAAGGCGTCTCAAGGAAACCGTACTCGTTGGTCTGTGCATACACAGACAAGGAGTTGATCAGACCGATGTTCGGGCCTTCAGGGGTTTCGATTGGGCAGACACGACCGTAGTGCGTTGGGTGTACGTCACGCACTTCGAAGCCGGCACGCTCACGCGTCAAACCACCCGGGCCGAGAGCAGAGATACGACGTTTGTGCGTAATCTCTGACAGCGGGTTGTTCTGATCCATAAACTGAGAAAGCTGGCTGGAACCAAAGAACTCTTTCACCGCGGCCGAAATTGGCTTCGCGTTGATCATGTCCTGTGGCATCAGGGTATCAAGGTCGCCCAGTGACAGACGCTCTTTCACCGCACGCTCAACACGTACCAGACCGACACGGAACTGGTTCTCAGCCATTTCACCGACTGAACGAATACGACGGTTACCGAGGTGGTCGATATCGTCCACTTCGCCTTTACCGTTACGGATGTCGATCAGCTTCTTCATCACTTCGATGATGTCATCTTTGCTCAGGATGCCTGAACCTTCGATTTCATCACGCAGCAATGAACGGTTGAACTTCATACGACCCACAGCAGAAAGATCGTAACGATCTTCAGAGAAGAACAGGTTCTCAAACAGGTTCTCTGCTGCTTCGCGTGTTGGCGGCTCACCAGGACGCATCATGCGGTAGATCTCAACCAGTGCGCTCAGACGATCGCTGGTTGGGTCGACACGCAGGGTCTCGGACATATATGGACCGTGGTCCAGATCGTTGGTGAACAGCGTTTCGATGCGCTTGTGACCGGACTGGCTCAGTTTGGCCAGCAGATCCAGTGACAGTTCCATGTTCGCTGCAATGATCAGCTCACCGGTGCTCTCATCGATGTAGTCTTTAGCGACCACTTTGCCCGCGATATATTCAACCGGAACTTCGATGTGCTGAATGCCATCTTTTTCCAGCTGACGGATATGGCGCGCAGTAATACGGCGTGCTTTTTCGACGTAGACGGTGCCGTTCGCTTCGATATCGAAGGTCGCAGTTTCACCGCGCAGGCGCTCAGGCACCAGCTCCATCTGCAGCTTGTTGTCGCGAATTTCAAACACCACTTTCTCGAAGAAGATATCGAGGATCTGAGGTGTAGTGAACTGCAACGCACGCAGGATGATAGTGGCCGGCAGCTTACGACGACGGTCAATACGGACAAACAGGTTATCTTTCGGGTCAAACTCAAAGTCGAGCCATGAACCGCGGTAAGGGATGATACGTGCGTTGTAGAGCACTTTACCCGATGAGTGGGTTTTACCCTTATCGCTATCAAAGAACACGCCAGGACTACGGTGCAGCTGAGAAACGATAACGCGCTCGGTACCATTGATAACAAAGGTACCATTGTCGGTCATGAGCGGAATTTCGCCCATGTAGACTTCTTGTTCTTTAATGTCTTTTACGGTGCCTTCTGGCGCTTCGCGCTCATAGACCACCAGACGCAGTTTCACGCGCAGCGGTGCCGAATAGGTCACGCCACGGATCTGACACTCTTTCACGTCAAAGACAGGTTCACCCAGGCGATAGCTGACATACTGCAACTCAGAGTTGCCGCTGTAGCTCGCAATAGGGAATACAGAGCGGAATGCAGCTTCCAGTCCGTACTGACCTTCTGGATCTTGCTCGATAAACTTCTGGAACGAGTCGAGCTGGATGGAAAGGAGATAAGGTATGTCCAGTACTTGCGGACGTTTACCAAAATCCTTACGAATACGTTTTTTCTCGGTATAGGAGTAAACCATAGGGTTCCTCAGCTAGCTGACAAGTCGACCCACGCTGTCCGTCCTGACAGGACAGTTCATGCAACACGATTTTGTTTGATTCACTGGCTGCGCAGCAGCAGTGCAATACCTCTTTCTATCACGCTTAAATCATTTCATCGCTGTTGCGAGGGCAGGGAACCCGCACAGGTAGAGCGGTATATTAAGTCGTCGATAGAGAAAGATATTGAAGAGTAACAATGGACAAACAGTGTGAAACCCCATTGAGACCCTGTAGCGCAAAAAGGCTGGTGACCAAAAAGTCACCAGCCATCAGCCTGAAACTACTCAGACTGCAACCCGAAGGCTGTCTTACTTAACTTCAACTTCAGCGCCAGCTTCTTTCAGAGCAGCTTCAAGTGCAGCTGCGTCATCTTTGCTGATCGCTTCTTTGATTACGCCAGTTGCTTCAACCAGATCTTTGGCTTCTTTCAGGCCCAGACCAGTTGCAGTACGTACGGCTTTGATTACTGCAACCTTGTTCGGGCCAACAGCTTTCAGAACTACGTCGAATTCAGTTTTTTCTTCAACAGCTTCAGCCGGGCCCGCAGCAACAGCTACAGCAGCAGCAGCAGAAACGCCGAATTTTTCTTCCATAGCAGAAACCAGCTCAACTACTTCCATTACGGACATCGCTGCAACAGCTTCCAGAATTTGGTCTTTAGTAATAGACATGACAATTGTTCCTAAGAATCAGAAAAAGTTTATACGTAAGCAAGTACGAAGAAAAGAATATGACCTTAAGCCGCTTCTTTTGCATCGCGTACAGCAGCCAGAGTGCGGACCAGTTTGCCGGCAGCGGCTTCTTTCATGGTCGACATCAGACGTGCCAGTGCTTCTTCGTAGGTCGGCAGCGTTGCCAGACGGTCAATATTGGCCGCCGTGATCAGCTCACCTTCAAAGGCTGCAGCTTTGACCTCAAATTTTGCATTCGCTTTCGCGAAATCTTTGAACAGACGAGCAGCAGCGCCCGGGTGTTCCATAGAATATGCAATCAGGGTCGGACCAACAAACGTGTCTTTCAGGCACTCAAACTGAGTTCCTTCAACGACGCGGCGCAGCAGGGTGTTACGAACAACACGCATGTAAACGCCAGCTTCACGGCCTGCTTTACGCAGTTCGGTCATTTTATCAACGGTAACGCCACGGGAATCCGCAACAACCGCTGAAAGCGCACCTTTGGCTACTTCGCTGACTTCAGCAACAATCGCTTGTTTGTCTTGAAGATTTAATGCCATTAGCTTTTGCTCCTGGATTTGACCGGGAAAGGATTTCCCCGGAACTCACTTCACTTACTCACCCCAAGGGGAAATAAGCGCTCGAACACGGTGAGCAGAATCCAGCTAAGAAAAAATTCTTTTGGTTCTGTCACCGTCTACGCAGGGTATTAAGCGGAATATCCGGAGATAAGCAGCTCCTGCGGTCTTGGACGGAGGCCAGGATAAGGCCTGGCTCCAACCTAAATTCTGTGCGACGCAGCAGAGTCAGAGGGAAAGGCGATACACGCAACAATCAGTTCTGGCTCTCTGGTGTCCTGTTCCGTTAATAACAGAACAACGGGCGTAAGATTCTAGGTGAATTTTTCGCCCGTTTCAAGCAGCAATTAGTTTGCTGTTGCGTTCAGACCAGCCTGGTCAACGGCAACGCCGGCGCCCATGGTGGTTGAAAGGCTAACTTTCTTGATGTACACGCCTTTCGCCTGAGATGGTTTTGCTTTTTTCAGCGCAACCAGCAGAGACTCCAGGTTTTCTTTCAGTTTGTCAGCGTCAAAGTCCACTTTACCGATGGTAGTGTGGATGATGCCGTTTTTGTCGTTACGATAACGAACCTGACCCGCTTTAGCGTTCTTAACCGCTTCAGCAACGTTAGGCGTTACAGTACCGACTTTCGGGTTTGGCATCAGGCCACGTGGACCCAGAATCTGGCCCAGCTGGCCAACAACGCGCATTGCATCCGGAGAAGCAATAACAACGTCAAAATTCATTTCGCCTTTCTTGATCTGATCAGCCAGGTCTTCCATGCCTACCAGCTCAGCGCCTGCTGCTTTAGCAGCTTCAGCGTTGGCGCCCTGGGCGAAGACAGCAACACGTACTGAACGACCAGTACCGTGTGGCAGAACGGTCGCGCCGCGAACGTTCTGATCAGATTTACGTGCATCAATGCCGAGGTTGACAGCAACGTCAACGCTTTCAACGAACTTGGCAGTAGCCAGTTCTTTCAGCAGAGCAACAGCTTCAGCAATATCATACTGCTTGGTCGCGTCAACTTTGTCGCGAATTACGGTCATGCGCTTGGTCAGCTTAGCCATTTCTTAGTCCTCTACTACCAGGCCCATGGAACGAGCAGTACCTTCGATTGAGCGAGTCATCGCTTCAACGTCAGAACCAGTCATGTCCGCAGCTTTGGTTTCTGCGATTTCACGTACCTGAGCACGAGTCACTTTACCGACTTTATCTTTGTTCGGCTTACCAGAACCAGACTTGATGCCCGCTGCTTTTTTCAGCAGTACGGCAGCCGGAGGCGTTTTGGTAATGAAGGTAAAAGAACGGTCGCTGTATACGGTGATAACAACAGGAGTCGGCAGACCTTTTTCCAGAGATTCGGTCTTAGCGTTGAACGCTTTGCAGAATTCCATGATGTTAACACCCTGCTGACCCAGAGCTGGACCAACCGGTGGACTTGGGTTCGCCATACCAGCTGCAACCTGCAGCTTGACGTAGGCTTGGACTTTCTTAGCCATGATATTTCCTCAATTGGGTTATAGCGCCTGTAAAGGCTCCCCGTGATAACGATTTACACGCTGTTGCCAGCGCATAAAAACAAAAGGCGCGAAATTGTAGTTAAATTTCGCGCCTGCTGCAACAGCTAATTTGTGAGCGGAAAGAGGTTAACCTTTCTCCACCTGACCGAAGTCGAGCTCAACCGGCGTCGCACGTCCAAAGATGGAAACGGATACCGTCAGGCGGCTCTTCTCGTAATCCACATCTTCAACCACACCGTTAAAGTCAGCAAAAGGACCGTCATTAACGCGAACCATTTCACCTGGCTCAAACAGCGTTTTCGGACGAGGCTTGTCGCCGACCTGCTGCAGACGGTTCATGATCGCATCAACTTCTTTATCGCTGATAGGTGCCGGACGGTCAGATGTACCGCCGATGAAACCCATCACGCGTGGGACGCTGCGTACCAGGTGCCAGCTGGCGTCATTCATCACCATCTGAACCAGTACGTATCCCGGGAAAAACTTGCGCTCGCTCTTACGACGCTGGCCACCACGAATTTCAACGACTTCTTCAGTCGGAACCATGACGTCGCCAAACAGCTCTTCCATGTTGTGCAATTTGATATGCTCGCGCAGCGATTGTGCTACGCGGCCTTCAAAACCGGAAAACGCCTGTACGACGTACCAGCGTTTCTTTGGAGCTTCAGACATCTCAGAACCTCAGGCCAGTGATAAACGATACCAGACGGACCAGAATACCATCCAGCCCCCACAAAATCAGTGACATCACGGCAGTAACCGCGGCAACGATTAACGTGGTGTGCAGCGTTTCCTGGCGGGTTGGCCAGATAACCTTACGCATTTCTGTTCTTGCTTCACGAGCAAAAGCCACGGTCGCTTTGCCTTTGGTCGTTAAAAGCGCAATGCCGCCAGCCGCTGCAATCAGTACAACTACGGCTAAAGCACGCAGTGGCAGTGACACATCACGATAGAGGTAGTTACCTACAATCGCTGCAAGCAGCAGTAACACGACTACTACCCACTTTACCGCTTCCAGGCCACGCCCGCTCCCTTGAGCTTCGGTATTCGCACTCATAAACCAACCTGCCACAATAATTCAGAAACTATTCTGCCCCGCAGTGCGAGGCGTCCAAACCGAATGAGCTTTTGGGGCGTAACTCGGTATCCAACGCCGCATAACAGAGCCTGTCTCAGCAATGATTATGATTCAAAAAATCACTGATGAGCCAGGTTCTATGAAACAGCGTGCAAAAAGGGCATCAAATGATGCCCTTTCCGTGTGCATTGCGTCAAACGTTATCGGTAATTATGCGATAACTTTAGCAACAACACCCGCGCCAACGGTACGGCCACCTTCGCGGATTGCGAAGCGCAGACCTTCGTCCATTGCGATTGGGTGGATCAGGGTAACAACCATTTTGATGTTGTC
>NZ_JAALFW010000024.1:0-25312 GCF_011800485.1 Pantoea sp. EKM20T
GGTGTTGCTCATTGCTTTTACTCTGCACAGCCTGACCCAGTAACTCATCACCTTTAGCAAAAATGTCCGCTTCTGGCACAAAGCGGACCATCGTCCAGGCTTATGCCTGCTATGAGCGAAGAGCGATTACTCACAGATCCGAGGCTTGATAATAAAGCACTCTCGATTTTAATAAGATTTTTATTTACCCATCCATAAGCCCTCTCTCGTTACAGGCGTCATATTTGAAGAGTTCCCCCTTCATTTTTCCCTGCCATCGGTTGATAAACTCTACCGTGTCGGTTTTTATAAGATGGGCATTGAGCGCGTCCTGATCCACCCATCGTTCTGATATAAGCAAACTTCCGGTCTGATAGTCCTCCACGGCAGCTTTATATGAAATGTTTCCATCACGTTGTCGAACGGCATTTGCCAATAAGTTAAGTTCTCCCATAAATTTTTCCAGGACAGAAGGATCAATGTACATATAACCGGAAATGATAAGCATCTTATTTTTCCTTTAACTGACTACTATTCGCCCTCAGAAAATGGCTGATCAGGGATGGGGTAATCAGAAGTTAGTCAGCACAATTTTGCCCTGGATACTTCCTGACGAAGCGCGCTGATGTGCGGCTGATGCCATGGCTAACGGATAGGTGCTATCAATCACGACGTTGATAATGCCTTTTTCCAGCAAAAGCCCCGCTTCGGATAGCTGCAGACCACTTGAACGCACTTGCGTTGTTGACACAGTAATCCCTTTTTGAGTGGCCTCAATCTGCCCAGTAAAATTCAAAGGATTCACCAGAAATAGTGCTCCGCCCTGTCTGATGCAGCTTAAAAAGCGCTCTATATGCTTTCCGCCAACAGCATCAATAACCAGATCGACGTTTTTCACTACATTCTCAGCGGCTACTTTGGTGTAGTCGATAAAATCATCCGCACCCAGTTCGCGCATAAGCACTTCATGACGGGAAGAAGCGACGGCAATGACTCTCGCACCCTTCCACTTCGCGATCTGAACAGCAATGTGCCCTACGCCTCCTCCTGCACCGTTAACCATCACCGTCTGGCCTTCAAGCAGAATCGGTTTATGGTTGAAAGATTGAAACGGATTGGGCGCATCATGGCCGACGTCGACAAGAAATTGCCACGCGGTGAGCAGTGACATCGGGGCACCCGCTGCCTGGATATGGTCTATTCCATGAGGTTTTAACGCCACCTCTGATGCAGGAACGCTTACATAGTCGGCATAAGCACCACTACCGGCCATTACCCCATCAGGAAAACGCACCATTGAATAGACTTCATCTCCGGTGCTGAATGCGGAAACATTTTCGCCCACGGCTTCGATAACTCCTGAAACATCCGTTCCCAGGATTAAGGGAAAGTGGGGTTCGGGCCGCCACTCAGGCGGAAGCGCCCGATAACCATCACGCAGATACAAGTCTGGTGGGTTCAGACTTGCGGCATGCACGCGCACAAGGACTTCGTCAGCCCCGATAGTTGGGCGGGGTGCATCTTCATACCTGAGATTCTCCGGGCCACCAAACGCATGTAGCTGTACTGCTTTCATCATTTCAGTCATGGCAATTTCACTCCAACACAGATTCAGGTGCCAGAATATGACCAATTGTGATGATTGATAATGGGGCTGGATTTCGCTTTAATATTGCCATGAAGGAACAAATAATCTTTGAAAGACTAACAGGTCTGATTGCATTCGCTCGTGCGGGATCGCTCGGCAGCTTTACCGCTGCCGCTCGCTCGCTGGCAGTTTCCCCTTCCGCGATAAGTAAAAGTATTCAGAGACTGGAGCAGCGTCTTGGCATCACATTGTTCACCCGAACCACCCGTTCGCTGGTGCTGACTGCTGAGGGTCGTGAACTGCACGAGCGCACGCTGCAGTTATTACGCGATGCTGAGGAGCTTGAGCAGGTCGCCATGCGATCGCGAGAGGAGCCAGCGGGAACATTACGCATTGCGGCATCGTTTCCCATTGGTGTTCATGTGATCGCGCCTCTCCTTCCGCAATTCTGTGCACTTCATCCTAAAGTGACAATCGACTTAAAACTGAGTGATCGCGTAATTAGCATTGTTGACGAGAGTATTGATATAGCCATCAGGATCGGCGACCTCGCAGATTCAAATCTTCTGTCGCGTCGCCTGTCGCCCTATCAGATAGGTTGTTATGCTTCGCCAGATTATTTGACCCGATGCCCGGAACCCGAACACCCCAATGATCTTATCGGGCATAAAACGGTTAATTTGCGATATCAAAATACGGGGCAGATTTTTCGCTGGCCGTTCCGGGTTGGCGAGCGGGAGATTGAAATTGTGCCATCATCTGCTGTCATCGTCGATGCAAGCGAGGCCGTTATCGCGGCTGTGGCGGCCGGTGCCGGAATAGGCATGGTGTCGAGTTTTATGGCTGCTTCCTGGGTTAAGCGCGGGGAGTTAGTGCCCCTTCTCACTGATTTTTCAGTAGAGCGGCATAATATTTCTGCGGTATGGCATGCGAGCCGGCGTTCAAATCCTGCTGTACGCGCCTTTATTGATCTCATGCTTAACAGTTCTGAACGCTCTTAAACTGCGTATTGTCAGTAAATCCCCAAAGGTAAGTTCTTTCCGCATCTGACACATAACAGACATCAACAACCAGCAGACTGATTCAGGTAATGACAGGATGTGGAATGTTTATATGGCAGAGATAAAGCCGGAAGAACCCGCCTGCAGACGCGCTGCTAAGCGTCTGCAGGCTGGATTACTTTATTTACTGACTGACGAAGCGCTATTTTCAACGTCGATGGTTAACTCTTTTTTGCGGCCCATGACCAGCACGGCAATGCCCCCGATGCCACAGAGGATAGCCAGTGGCACCATAGCCAGCGTATGGCTGCCGGTCGCCTGATTGATAATGCCATAAACGTTGACCATCACTCCACCGCCGATCAGATTCGCCATCGCACCGATAGCCGCCAGACCCGCGGCAGCGGTAGTCGATGACATCCATCCCGATGCCAGCGCCCAGAAAGGTCCTTTCATTGAGTAGGCTCCGATTAATACCAGCGACAGGATCACCACACTGCCGGTCAGACTATTGGTGATAAAGGCTGACAGCAGGCCACCTGCAATTAAGAACAGCGTTAACGCGGTGTGCCAGCGACGCTCGCCGCTGCGGTCAGAACTTCTCCCCCAGATAATCATCAGAATGGAGGCCAGACCGTAAGGAATCGCATTGACTAAACCGGTGGTGAAGTTATCCAGTCCAAACGATTTAAGCAGTTGCGGAGACCAGACGCTCAGCGTTGAGCCAGCCGCAGACGCGCCTGCATAAATCAGTGCCATCACCCAGATATGTTTGTGACGCAGCAACTGCCACAAAGAGATATGACCTATCGCCTTCTTCTTCGCATTTTCGGCTTCGAGAGTGCTGTTCAGCCACGCTTTTTGTTCCTGATTTAACCAGCTGGCATTCGTGGGACGATTGCTCAGTAAAAAGAAGGCTGCAATTCCCAGAATGACCGCCGGAATACCTTCCAGGATAAATAACCAGTGCCAGCCACGCATACCGTACCAGCCATCCAGTGACAAAATCAGACCAGAAATGGGCGATCCAATAAAGTTCGCCGCAGGAATGGCCACCATAAAGGTAGCAATCACGCGTGCTCGGTACTTTCCGGGGATCCAGTAAGTCAGATAAAGAATGACGCCAGGGAAAAATCCGGCCTCAGCGGCACCCAGTAAAAAGCGCAATATATAGAGTGTATTGGCACTTTCAACAAAGGCGGTACAGACAGAGATGATACCCCACGACACCATGATGCGAGAGATCCAAATCTTTGCGCCAATTTTCTGCATGGCCAGATTGCTGGGTACTTCAAACAGGAAGTAACCGACAAAAAACAGACTACTCGCAAAACCAAATACCGCTTTCGACAACCCTAAATCTTCGTTCATCTGCAACGAAGCCATCCCAATGTTGCCGCGATCGATAATGGCAATCAGATAACAAACAATCAGGAAGGGCAAAATGCGCCAGACCACCTTCTTAACGGTCTGCTGCTCAATATCGGCAGAGAAAGTCGTGATGTGCTGTTTTTCAGACATGATGATCCTCACAATTTTGTCATCGCTTTACGTGTATTCCGCAAAGCGCTTTGTTTTACTCTGTAAAACTGTAATGTACTGAGTAAAACCATTATCACGATAAAAATTTTTTCCCGCCGGAAGATGTAATCAGGTTGTGTTATTTGTCACAAAAAAGTATTCGTCAACCTTAGTTTATGTGACGAGTATGTCGTTACCGGGTGGAGTTCAGCGATCTTTTTAATGAAGTGACGACAGGAGAACGGGAAAGAGTGAGAGGGAACAGAGTAATTTGAGCGCCGCTGTCGGGAAGTGAGGCCTTAGCACTTGTGTGAAGGTATCAGCCAGCGTCTGAGAGTTTGCAGCTGATGAAGCACTCGCCTGCCACTGTCGGACGGCCACATCATAAAATTCCCTGACCGATAACGGCGAGTTTCTCCTCACAGTATTCGATAACGTCATTATTCGCGGTGTTACGATGAAAAGAGAGGGATGCTATGAAATATAAAATTTCTGGCCTGAACGCCGGGCAATTTGCTCATCTTTTTGGACAGAGCGATGAATATCTGAGAAAACACCATGCAGTACGACAAACGGTAGAATGCTATCCGGGTTATCCCGACAGAATCTCATTGTGCGATATCCCCGTTGGCGAAAGCGCCCTCCTGATTAATCACATCTATCAGCCTGCCGACACGCCCTATTTTGGTACTCATGCAATCTATATATGGGAGGGATGCACCCGGCAAGGCATTTACATCAATGAATTACCTGAAGTCCTGCTAAGCAGAACGCTGTCATTAAGGGCCTATGACGGAAAGCATTTTTTAAAAGAGGCGGATATAGCTGAGGGGAAACTTGCCGAAGATCTCATCGGCCATTTTTTTGCCGAACCGCAGATTAGTTATATCCAGATACATAATGCGAAACGGGGATGCTATTCCTGCTGTGCAGAACGTTTTGAATGACGGTTTGTATTGAGAAGCCCTATCCGCAACAGGAAATTATTCGTCTCCAGGGTCGCTTTCGTATCATGACCCTGTTCTGAAGAGGGTACTAAGAATTATGTCAGTAATCCTGCCCTATCCAATATGGCAAAAGGAGTGCCTGTTTCTGGAGGGTCAGACGTCATGAAGCGCGATGCCCTTTTTAATACTGGCAATAAAATTATCACGGATTATATCCTCGTGGTTCGCGTTCCAGGCAATGCCAACTTTCCAGCTTATTGACTCACCTGTTAACGGAATAATAACCAGCTCCGGCGGTGCAATATGCATAACACTGTATGGCACAAGGGCAACACCCGTGCCCGCGATGACCAGCGCGACAATAGTTTGTATATCATCACTCAATTGAGTGGATGATATGAAAAGCGCGTTGTCATGAAGAAAGCGATCAATTTGCGCATTTAAACCCCGTCCTCGCCCGGCATGAAGTCGCAACAGAGGGCGTTTCTTCAGCCAGTCATCAGCAGGCAATGACGGTGAACTTGCAGGCGCAATCAAAACCAATCGATCGGTAAACAATGGCAGGTAATCCAGCGTTACGGGAGGCGGAACTCTGACAAAACCGATCTGGAGCTCATCATTTTGCAAAAGTTCGTACTGCTGGAAGGAAGGAAGATCCGTCAATGACATCTCTATCCCCGGACACTCCCGACGAAATTCTGCCATACAGCGTGGTGCAAGATAAAAACTTGAGAGACCGAACCCCACGGCTAAATGCCCTTCAATCCCTTTTGAAACTCGCTCTGCATGATGCATAAATAATCGGGTTTGCCTGACCACTTTTTCAGCCTCTGGCAGCAGACATCTGCCACCGCTCGTGAGTGTGGCTCCATGACGCCCCCGCGTAAACAGTGACGTTTCCACCAGGGACTCAAGGAGATTAATCTGCTTGGTCAATGCAGGTTGCGAAATAAACAACGCCCGTGCCGCGTCGGCATAATTTCTTTTTTCAGCCAGTATCAAAAAGGCCTTAAGCAAGCGGATGTTCATTTTTTACATTCCAAAAGGTTATCGAAACCGGAAATGTTTTGATTATACAGTTATCAGCAATGGTTATGTAATTCAGTTTCGATTACTACCGGAGAAGTACCATGAGCAACCATACATCCTTAAAAGCTGCCACCGTGCAATTTCAGCATCTGGCAAATAACAAAAATTATAATCTGCTGATAATGGAGAAATTTATTGAACAGGCAGCGATTGAGCAGGTGAAAATCCTCACATTCCCGGAAATGTGTATTACTGGCTACTGGCATGTACCCAAACTCAACTCGGCTGAGGTAGCTGCTCTCGCCGAGCCGATCGAGGGGAGTCCTTCCCTTACATTGATTCGTTCCCTGGCGATGAAACATCAAATGCTGATTGGCGCCGGGCTTATCGAAAGAGCCGATGATGGCCGCCTCTATAATGCGTATGTTGCCTGTATGCCGGACGGCTCAATGCACACTCATCGCAAACTCCACGCTTTTGAACATCCGTCAATCAGCAGCGGTGACCGCTTTACCGTTTTTGAAACGCCCTGGGGAGTAAAAGTAGGTATCCTCATTTGCTGGGACAATAATCTGGTAGAAAATGTGCGTGCAACGGCATTGCTGGGTGCAGATATTCTTCTCGCGCCACATCAGACAGGCGGTACCGATTCCCGCAGTCCTTATGCGATGAAACCCATTCCGCTGACGCTCTGGGCGGAGCGGGAAACGCGAAGGGAAGAAATTACTGCTGCATTCAAAGGGGCAAATGGTCGGGAATGGCTGATGAGGTGGCTGCCAGCTCGTGCGCATGACAACGGCTTATTTATTCTCTTCAGTAACGGCGTAGGTGCAGATGATGATGAGGTGCGCACAGGTAATGCAATGATCCTGGATCCCTATGGAAGAATCATTAATGAAACCTGGGCAGCGGAAGATTTTATGGTGAGCGCTGACCTTGATTTGAGTCTGCTTGCAATGAGTACCGGACGTCGCTGGATCCATGGTCGCCGTCCTGATTTATACCATATTCTGACACAACCGCAGGGCTACGAACGTGATGCGATTAGCGCCCGATTTTCTGATGAGACGCCTTAAATAGGCTCGGCGACTGAAATCATCCAGTCGCAAGAAAGATTGTCAGGGCGCGGCATCGTGAAAACCCCGCCCTGACATTAAAGCTTAAACTACGCCGGCAAATCCCGGTACAACGGTTATCGTCACGGTAAAGCATGGACTTTATGGCTGGGGGAAGATTGATGGCATAATTTCATGTAAATAAGCGTCTCTTTTAAGCTGACAGAGTCTGAAGATAAGCTATGAATTAAAGTTTAAGCTGCTGGCGGCTCCGTTTTGAAAGGCACTGCTGGTCGTTATCAACAATCATGTCATAACAAATATTTGTGTTGTTAAAGCAGAGAAAATGTGGGGAGTCAGCAAGCTTGCTAACGCTATGCCGCTTTTAACTTGTGTAAGATCATGCCGGATAACAGTTTTGTGCGATGAATAACGCAAGTAGCGTGCCTGATCATTCAATCCGCTCTATGCGGAATTGATAATCAGTCACTGGGCATCCCGGCAGCGATAGACTACTCAGAGATTTTCTTAATAGGATAACTAACGAGTGGTTTGATCTCTTTAAGCACAAACATACTCTGCATTTCTTTAATTCCTGGCAATCTGCGTACCACTGACATTGCAAAATCAGCATAGGAGTCCAGATCTGAAGCCACAACCTGTAGCAGAAAGTCAGCATCCCCACCGATGCTATAACAGGCAACCACATCCTCCAGGGCAGTCACTTCCTCTTCAAATTTTCTGGCCTCCGCTTCGCTATGGCTGTCAATGACGACCCGAATGAAAACCATTACTCCCAGCCCAATTTTCTTGCGGTCAATAACAGCACGATAGCCCTGAATCACTTTATCTTCCTCGAGCTTACGAACTTTGCGCCAGCAGGGAGATGCTGAAATATTGATCTTCTCCGCCAGTACCTGGTTAGTTACCCGGGCATCGTCCTGTAAAATTTCGAGAATTTTCATATCTGTCGAGCTAAGCGCCATAAGGGGAAATTCCTTTCTTTTTGGAAGCAGTTTAAGGTTACTTTTACCTAAAAACAGGCATTAAGTAAATAATATAGGCAACAATTTTCCGCTTTCCTGCTGCATAATATATTTACTTTTCCAGGTTGTTATTACAAACAATATAAGGGAAAACTGAACCCTGACTTAATGCATATGATTCAATTTAATTTAAAGAATACAGGGAGCTGATCATCTCTTGAAGAGAGGATCGGATAGAGCACTGCGCGCACATGAAAATTAAACTTGTCATCTGCGTAGTTAAATTAATGCAGCAATATCCGCTTTGGAATAATCGAACCTGCACTTTCAACGTTAAACCAACTGATAAAAAGGATGCACATCTTTCAGCCTTAATTAAGCTTTTTATATGACAACCATCGCTCAGTACCAGGCATTTTTGAACAACTAACTCTGTTCCCTTTTACCGAAGTGCATTTCAACAGGAATAACTATGTCAGGAACTACTGAAATACTATCTTATATTGCTGCACTCGGTTTAGCTGCTGCAATTCCGGGTCCGGGGATGACTGCATTAGTCGCTCGCAGCGTGAGTGGGGGCGCAATAACAGGCTTTACGATGCTGGCCGGTCTCATTCTCGGAGATTTGATTTATTTATCTGTGGCGGTATTTGGTCTGGCGGTGATCGCTCATACCTTTACCTCTCTCTTTACGCTGATTAACTGGGCTGCCTCACTCTTTTTATGCCTGCTGGCATGGCAGTTCTGGTGCCACCAGCCTCAGGCAATAAATATCGATCAAAAAGCGACAAAACGAGAACTGGCATCAGCCTGGTTTTCAGGACTGACCATAACGCTGGGAAACCCTAAAACCATCGCTTTCTATCTGGCTATACTGCCTCTGGTTATCTCTCTCGATAATGTATCTTTTCAGATGTGGGGAGGACTGCTGGTTCCGCTTACCGTGTTAGTCCTTTTAAGTGTGGGAGCCGTTTTTATTTTTGCAGCCCTCAGGATACGCCACCTCCTGACCAGTGCTAAAGCGCAACGACTCCTTTTCCGTTCAGCCGGTACCATCATGATGCTGGCCGCGGCTGGAATGGTGGTAAAGACTCTTTAGCGTTCATTACCACCTCCTCTGCCTCAGGAAAAGGGGGCCGGTCTCGTGGTCTTGATAGAAAATGATCAAGCTCTGGCCTGTTTATCAGGCAATAAGCAATAAATAGTAAAAGTGATTCCAGCCAGAAAAGCCTGAGCGCCAAAAGCAGCTATCTTCTGATAGCTGCTTTTTTGCCTTTCAGATATCCCATTTTTTACTGCTTATGTTCCTGCTTCAACGTTTCCTGACTATCCACCCAGACCGCATTAGCGGCTAACCCTGTACTTCACATCTATAATTCAGTGACTCAGGCCCATGCGCCCGATCCGGCTAGCCGATTAATCAGTTTGGGGGTGGCTGGACATCGTAGTGTCAGCGATACATCGATATTCACTCCCCTGATGATGCCGGCCGGGTTTAAGACGCTCATCATTTACAGAAATAAGGATGCCTCATGATCTTTTCTCTCAAAAATCAGGTTGCGCTGGTTACCGGTGCCAGCTCGGGTCTCGGCTATGCCTGCGCAGAAGCACTCGCTAAAGAAGGTGCCTGTGTAGTGATTAACTACCATAGCCAGGCGGAACCGGCCGGGGAGCTGGCTGAGAAAATCCGCGCCGATGGAGGCCGTGCAATTGCTGTCAAAGGTGACGTGTCGAAAGAGGCGGATGTAGAGAATCTTTTTGACCAGACAATCAGGGAATTTGGCAGGCTGGATATCCTGGTGGCGAACTCAGGACTGCAGAAAGATGCCCCGTCCATTGAGATGACGCTAGAGGACTGGAATACCGTTCTGGACGTGAACCTGACTGGCCAGTTCCTCTGCGCGCGTGCTGCGCTGCGTCAGTTCAAGCGTCAGGAGCATCGCAAGGACATCAGCAAAGCTGTTGGTAAGATTATTCATATGAGCTCGGTTCATCAGCTCATTCCCTGGGCCGGACACGTCAACTATGCCGCATCAAAAGGCGGCGTTGACATGCTGATGAAAAGTCTGGCTCAGGAAGTGGGTGAAGAACGTATTCGTGTCAATGCAGTGGCACCCGGCGCTATCGCTACCGCCATCAACGAGGAAAGCACCCAGGGTGAAGCGGGCAAAGCGCTGTTAAAGCTCATTCCTTATGGACGTATCGGTGCGGCTGAAGATGTGGCGAACGCCGTCGTCTGGCTTGCCAGTGATCTCTCTGATTACGTTCATGGCACCACGCTTTTTATCGATGGTGGAATGAGCCTTTATCCTGGATTCCGCGACAACGGCTGAGTGATGGGTCACTGTCCCAGGTGGATGGCCGACTGATTGATAGCGCGTTGATGGGAATGGTATCCGGAACGGGAAGTCCGGATTACGCATTCCCGCCGTTCATAATAAAACGCCAGCGGGCTGGTGCGTTCAGTCCAGGCCGCAACGATTTTAGTAAGGTTGAACGGGAAGAGCATCGATTCAATCTTTACAGGCATCCGGGCTGATCAGACGCGTACGGCAGACCTCCAGAATTTCATCAGCAAGCCTGGAATTATCCGGGCAGGCACGCGAAAGCATCAGTGCACCCACAAGATGCGCGAGCGTATTGATCAGATCCGCACGCGTGACCTGTTCCGTTTCTAAAACGGCAAGCTGTCGTTCAATTCCGGCTGCAAAGGTCTCGCGGATGGATTCAGACTGGCGCGCTGCATCGGTGCCCAAAGCCGACATGACACACCCCTTTGCCATATCATCGCGATGCTGCCGGGAAAGGTAATATTCAACGAACTTTTCCCGACTCACACCCTGAGTTTTTTCCGCCGATTGCGCGAAGCCGCAGCTCATCGCTTCGGCTAACAAATCGGCTTTCGACCCAAAGTGCTTATAGAACCCGCCATGCGTTAACCCTGCGGCTGACATCAGTTCAGCGACGCCTACCCCATCGTAACCCCGCTCACGGAAAAGTTCTGACGCCGTTTCAACGATTCGGTTCCTGTTTTCGCGAACCTGCTCTTTTGACACTTTCATCTTTTCCTCCTGAAACTGAGCTTAAGTATACATTGATGATGATCATAATCAAACCAGTTGACTTTAATGATTACGATCATCATCATTAAATCAGTTTACTGACCCGCTAATCCGCAAAGGAATAACCATGACGAATCAATCCTTATTTCAGCCCTATGAACTGGGATCTGTCACGCTTGCGAATCGCATCGTGATGGCCCCGCTTACGCGTAACCGGGCAGGCGCAGGCCTGGTGCCAGGTGAACTGGCAGCGACTTACTACGCTCAGCGTGCCACAGCAGGGTTACTGATTACCGAAGCTACGCAGATTTCAGCAGAGGCGCAGGGCTATCAGGATACGCCGGGGATCTACACGCAGGCCCAGATTGAGGGCTGGCGTAAAGTCACAGATGCGGTATATGACAAAGGCGGACGGATATTTGTGCAGTTGTGGCACACAGGTCGAATTTCACATGTCGATTTACAGCCAGAAGGAGCCGCACCAGGCGCGCCGTCAGCTATCCGTGCTGAAACCAAAACCTTCGTGAACAACCATTTTGTTGATGTTTCAGAACCCAGAGCGCTTGAGCTGAAGGAAATAAAAGGCATTGTTGCCGATTTCAGAAAGGCATCAGCCAATGCCATTACCGCAGGCTTTGATGGCGTAGAGATACACGGTGCGAATGGCTATCTGCTTGAGCAGTTCCTGAAAGATGGTGCCAATCAGCGCACAGATGAATATGGCGGTTCAGTTGAGAATCGTGCGCGTCTGCTACTAGAGGTCGTGGAGGCCGTGAAAGATGAGATCGGCGCAGCGCGGACGGGCGTTCGCATCTCACCGGTCTCACCTGCTAATGCGATTTCATGCAGCGATCCGCAGCCACAATATGACTACCTGGCAGAGCAACTTGATGCTTCAGGTATCGTTTATCTGCATGTTGTTGAAGGCGCGACGGGAGGTCCCCGTGATGTCTTACCGTTCGATTACGCTTCGCTGCGTCGCCGCTTTAAAAACACCTACATCGGTAACAATGGTTATGACCTGGCGCTGGCGTCTGACCATCTTGCACAGGACAAAGCCGATTTGTTCGCGTTCGGTCGCCCCTTCATTTCTAACCCCGATTTCGTCGAAAGACTTAAGTCGGGAGCGCCTCTGGCCCCGCTTAATCCTGAAACACTGTATGGCGGTGGTGCGGAGGGCTACACCGACTATCCATCGCTTAGCGGTAACAGTTAATCACTCTTCAGGTATCACGGTTAACCCTATATCGCTAACGGCAATTTTTATCAAACAAATGAAGAAGATAAAACTATGACTCGTACTTCAGTTCTCATTACAGGCGCATCAACGGGTATTGGTGCTGTTTACGCTGAGCGCTTTGCACGTCGTGGACATGACCTGGTTCTGGTTGCTCGCGACAAATTGAAATTAGAGGCGCTTGCTGAACGACTGCGACAGGAAAATCATATTTCCGTCGATGTGCTGCCTGCCGACCTCACGCTGGCGAGTGATTTAGCTGCTGTTGAAGCACGCCTCCGGGAAGACACGCGGATAGGCACTCTTATCAATAACGCAGGTATCGCTCAATCCGGCACGTTTACCGAGCAGACGCCTGATTCCATTGAACGCCTTATCGCGCTTAACGTCACTGCCCTGACGAGACTGGCCACTGCTGCAGCACGCCGGTTCGCAGAAGCCGGAGAAGGTTCGATCGTCAATATCAGTTCCGTAGTCGGACTCGCCCCGGAATTTGCAATGACGGTTTACGGCGCAACAAAAGCCTTTGTTCTTTTCCTCTCTCAGGGAATGAACGTTGAGCTCTCTTCAAAAGGCATTTATATCCAGGCGGTGCTCCCTGCAGGTACGTACACCGAAATCTGGGATCGTGCCGGTATCGACATCAGTAACGCCTCAAAAATGATGGAAGTGGGCGAACTGGTTGACGCCGCTCTGGCGGGTTTTGACCGCCGCGAACACGTGACGATTCCGCCATTACACAAAGCTGAGCGCTGGGATGTTCTTGATGCCTCCCGTCAGGGTCTGCTCTCGGACATCCGACAGGAAGAGGCCGCAGAGCGATACAAAACCCTTTAGCTAAGCCCTGCTCAGCAGAACCTTTTACAGGGTTCTGCTGAACGGTAAATCGACCATGAATCTCTTAATGGTGGCATGAGAATATTAACCGGCAAAACCTTATTCCATTATTTATTACGTTGCTCGCGGAGCCGCTTTTTTGCTCAGCAACAGAGGCACCTGAAAGTACGTCAGTGCTAAACATCAGAGGATAAACACCAAATGAAAACCAGGACGATGCGAGCCTTTACGTTTAAACGCTACGGGAAGTCACCTGAGCTGGGATTTGAACATGTAGATTACCCTTCCCCCGCTGCCGATGAAATCCTGGTAAAAGTCTATGCCGTTGGTCTGAATCCCATTGATAACATTATCCCCGGCGGAATTTTCAAACCGATTCTGCATTTTAAACTTCCGGCGACACTGGGCAGTGATTTGTCAGGCGTGGTGATTGCAACAGGAAGTCGGGTGACACGTTTCAAGCCGGGCGATGAAGTCTTCGCCAGCATTTTCGACACGCGAACAGGTTCACTCGCCGATTTTGCATGCGTTCCTGAACGTCTCGCGGCTATTAAGCCTGAAAATATGGATTTCATTGAGGCTGCTTCGTTGCCGATGGTTAGCCTCACCGCCTGGCAGGCGTTTACAGAGAGAGCACATCTGCGACCAGGCCAAAAAGTGTTTATTCCGGCAGGTTCGGGAGGGATTGGCACTATTGCGATTCAGCTGGCAAAGCATCTTGGCGCCCGGGTAGCGACGACGACCAGTTCAGCCAACGTAGAGTGGGTGAGTCGGCTGGGCGCAGATGAAGTGGTCGACTATAAAGAGCAGGAATTTGAAACCGTGCTGAGTGGCTACGATCTCGTACTCGGCACGCTGCGGGGGGATTCCATTGAAAAATCCATGCAGATTCTTAAACCTGGTGGAAAGATTGTTTCTCTGGTCGGTCCATTAGACGTTAATTTCGCGCGAGCCCGGCAGCTGAATATCATCCTGCGGATGATTTTTGCCCTGATGAGCCGCAAAATTATGCGCCTTTCAAAAAAGCGCGGTCTGGATTATTCATTTCTCTTTGTGCGTCCTGATGGCGATCAACTCACCCAAATCGGCAAACTTATAGAAGCAGGACATATCAAACCGGTAATCGACCGGGTGTTCCCTTTTGCAGAAACTCAGGATGCGCTTGACTGTCTTCAACGCGGACATGCAAAGGGTAAAGTCGTGGTTGAAATTCATCAGGAATAACAACCAGATCTGACGTGGGAAATAGTCATTAACTCAGGTGGTAGCACCTGAAGCCAGGATGCCTGACCAGCTAACTAAGCATCTGCTTCCCAGACCCCGCTGTCGTTATGCACTCTGTGGTAATGTTAACGCCATACGGTTTTTGCTCTGAGGATTGCGACATGTCTCCCTTTTATCAACTCACTGCCACCAGTCTGAATGGCCAGCTTATCCCGATGGCCGACTACGCTGACAAGGTGGTTCTGGTGGTTAATACCGCCAGCCATTGTGGATTCACACCACAATACGCAGGTCTTGAATCGCTCTATAAAAAGTACGCCGCGCAGGGGCTGGTGGTGCTGGGTTTTCCCTGCAACCAGTTCGGAAAGCAGGAACCCGGCGGTGCCGAAGAAATCGCGCAGACATGCCACATCAACTATGGTGTGAGTTTTCCGATGTTCGGGAAAGTTGAGGTCAATGGCACCTCAACGCACCCGATTTTCCGTTACCTGAAAGATGAATTACCCGGCGTGCTGGGTGGTCGTATTAAGTGGAACTTCACTAAGTTCCTGATCGGGCGCGACGGAAAACCGATCAAACGCTTTGCCCCGACCACCACCCCGGAGAAAATGGAATCCGCCATTCTTGCTGCTCTTTAAGTGAGGTGTTTTACCATCTCACTGTCAATGACGGGATTACCAGTAAACTGTTTCTTTCCGCTCCACCTGGCAGCGCATTTAACTCATCGACGTCTGTTCAGGGCCAGAAGCGGACGTTGTTCATCCTTAACTACGTTGATTATTGGGGGAGGGAGTCAATAATCCAGGGCATCAGTAATTTAACTTTTAACTCGTACACCTCTCAGGGCTCGGATGACTTTAATGGAGATATAAGTCAGATGTTGTAAGGGGTTACAACAATTACGCGTGATAATGCCGCTTCATCCTCTGTTTCTGGCAAAAAACCATGAAAACGCAGAATCGCGCTAAATGCTGACCTCGCGTCTTCCTTCAGATCATGATCAATCACCGCATCTATTTTTTCAGCAGTCAGCAGAGCGCGGTTCTCTTCATCCAGGTCGTGACCAATAAAGGCTTCTGTCTGCCGTTGCATTGCTGTAAAAGCCCGTAGAATCGCGCTGTTTCCCCCGCCCACGCTGTAAACAGACTTGATAGAAGAGTCCTGTTCCAGCGCCTTGCACATCTGCGTAAAAGTCAGTGAATCGATACCATATCCTTCACTGACGGTTATGGTCTTCAGATACGGCGCACGCTGATTAAGCGCCTGTATGAAGCCTGCCATGCGCTGTTCTTCTCCACGAAAATCCGTACTGCTGATCACTATCGCGACTGTTTGTGCCGTCCTCAAAAGCCATCGGGAAAGGAGCCATGCTGCCGTTCGCCCCGCACCGACATTATCCATTCCCACATAGCAGATACGCCTGCTGTCCGGCAGGTCTGTAACCAGTGTGACCACCGGAACGTTAAGCTCCGCCAGCTCTGCGATAGTTCCCTCGAGCAACTGATGATCGCTGGCTTTGAGCAATACGCCATAGCTGTCATTACTGCAGCGACGCAGCTCGCGTTGCAACTCTTCTAGTGTGACCTCTTCAAAGATGTGGCAGCGCAGTGTCAGCCGGAAAGGTGCAAAGCTTTTAATCTGACTGAGCAGCGCCGCCACAGTCAGTGAACTGAAGCGTTCCGGCGTGTGCATCACCAGGTCAATGGGCAACGTGCGTCCGCTGGCAAGGCTGGCGCGTTGTTGTAATTCCAGATCCTGGATTGCCTGGGCAATGCGCCGGGCAGTACGAGGACTTACGCTGCCTCGCTGGTGCAATTCTCTGTCGACAGTGGCTTTACTGACGCCGGACTGGGCCGCGATTTGTTTGATGGAGAATGACCTGACCATAAATTGAGGTCTCTTTGAGGTTATGTGGACGTATTGTTAACCGAATGTAATTGCTAAGGTCAGTGTTAGCAAGCGGGCAGACCTTACCTCTCCTGACTTAGAAAGGACAACAAATGGACCTGAATGAAAGCGGCAGTTTTAACAATAAAGTGTTCGTCGTTACCGGCGGAACCCAGGGGCTGGGCGCAGCCGTTGCCCGTCTGCTGTCAGAGCGTGGGGCGCGGGGCATCGTGATTTGCGGACGTAATGCGATAGCCGGACGTGAACAGGCGGAAACCCTCAGCCACCCCGGGTGCGAGGTGATATTTGTTGAAGCAGATATCAGCTCGCCAGAAGCCTGCATGAAAGTGGTGGAGGTAGCAGAATCGGCGTTTGGCACCCTGCATGGACTGGTGAACTGTGCAGGCATGTCCGACCGAGGCACTATCCTCGACACTTCCCCGGAACTATTTGACGCCATTATGGCGGTCAACATCCGTGCCCCTTTCTTTCTGATGCAGGCGGCAATCAAGATGATGATTGCCAAAGGCGTTGAAGGCAGCATTATCAATATCATTACCATGACCTCCCATGGCGGTCAGAGCTTCCTGACCGCATACGCCGCATCGAAAGGCGCACTGGTTACGCTCACTAAAAACGTGGCTTTCAGCGCCATGCGCAATCGTATCAGGGTGAACGGTCTGAACATTGGCTGGATGGACACGCCTCATGAGCACGACATCCAGCGGCATTATCATAATGCTGAAGAAAACTGGCTGACCAAAGCTGAGCAGGCGCAACCTTTTGGCCGTCTGCTGAAGTCAACTGAAGTCGCACGGGCCGTAGCGTTTCTCCTTTCCGGGGAGTCGGGAATGATGACAGGCGCGGTGATCGATTTTGATCAAAGTGTGGTTGGTTGCGGTGACAACGGTGGTTTTCAGCCATCACATGCTCTGACTCTTTGAGGTAAAAACATGAACAGCATCTATATAAATGACAGTCATATTTCTCTCGATAAGTTTGCTACGCTTTGCTCGCAGACGCTGCGCAAAGACGATTTCCCACTGGCGCATTCCGTCGATAAAAATGTGCTTATCTATCATCATGACGATCTGATGGCAGCAGCCAAAACCGATCGTCAGTCCCTGCTGGGTGAACTGCATCACGCATTGTCTGGCGGACCAGGAGTGTTCGTGGTTCAGGGCTTATACAGCGACGTTTCCGCTATAGACAGCAGCAATAAGGTGTTTGAGGATATTCTCGCCAGCGAAGCGGAAAACGGCGGTGGTGGCGACCACTTTGCCAAAGCCGGCAGTAATGGGCGTATCTGGAATGCGCTGCAAAAAGTAGCGGAGCGTGATGCCGATGTCTTCGTTGCATACTACAGCAACCCTTTGCTGGCGCTAATTTGCGAAGCCTGGGTTGGCCCCGGCTATGAAATTACGGCGCAGGTAAATCAGGTTCGTCCCGGCGGCAAAGCGCAACAGCCGCATCGGGATTACCACCTTGGCTTTCAGCTTAATGATGTCGTCGCCCGCTTCCCGCTGCCGCTGCATATTCTGTCGCAATACCTGACGCTTCAGGGTGCGGTCGCGCACAGCGATATGCCGATAGAATCAGGGCCGACCCAGCTGTTACCCTGGTCGCAACAATATGCAGAGGGCTATCTGGCCTGGCGCGATTCGCGTTTTATTGAATTTTTCCAGCAGCATGCCATTCAGTTACCACTGAAAAAAGGCGACGGATTATTTTTCAATCCGGCGCTGTTCCATGCCGCGGGAAATAACGTTACGCAGGACCATGTACGCACTGCTAATTTGCTACAGGTCTCATCCGCCTTTGGCAAAACCATGGAAAAAGTGAATCATGTCAAGGTGATGGAGGCAATCTATTCTACTCTGCTGAGTAAGCCATTAAGCGATGAGCAGCGACAGGCCGTTGTGGCGGCGAGCGGCGAAGGCTACTCCTTCCCGACTAATCTTGATACCGATCCTCCGCTGGGTGGTCTGGTGCCCAAAACGCAACAGCAGCTGTTGCTTGAAGCGTTACAACAAGGCTGGTCGGCTGACGAGTTTAGCCGGCAACTGGCAAATCACGAGAGTAAGAGAAAAGCATAGTTTTACATGGGTTACAGGCATGGCGTAACTCACCAACAGATGCGTTACGTCATGTCGATAGAATCGGGCTTTAGTGGCTCATTTTTTCTGACTCTGTTCCTGATTCATCTGGTTATCGGGACATGGTCAGGAGTACAAGCTTCATTTCTGCCATCAGGGTGATAAAAGCTTTCCCTGAAGCTATTTCAGTGCTCTTCCCCCTGGACAACCTGAAGACAGGCAAAACAGGATCGAATCGCAGGAATTACGTTGTTCCTGCTCAGTGTTTCAGCAAGATGCAGTACATAAAAGTCCGTGGCCTCAGAAACCAGACTTTCAAATATCTCAAGCTTCCGTGCGAACAGTGCGGGCGTACTCCGGATAAGCGCCCGCATCTCTTTTTCCTGCTGTCTGGTAAAGTGCGGCGCGCATTCAGCTATTGAATTTTTCATTGCCTCCCAGACGTCCTCAGTATCGAGTCTCTATGCGAAGACTGCCAGATGCCCGCTCTGTGCCAGAAGCGGACGTTACTCACTGTGAGAAGCTGAACGCATAGTAGCGCTATGCCCGGTTTTGTCAGTCAGTCCGGATATAACTGCCAGAATCAGCGCTATAACCGAGAGTATCGCGCCTGCCCAGTCAGGCGACTGAAGACCAAAGCCGGCCGCTATAACTGCCCCTCCCAGCCATGCACCCAGGGCATTACCGAGATTGAAGAGGCCTATGTTAACGGCTGCAGCCAGCGTCGGAGCCCCTGCCGCCCGCGCTTTGTCCATCACCAGTTTCTGGATGGGGGACACGGTCGCAAACCCAAACGCAGCCATCAGAAAAATACAGACCGCTGACATGACCTGGTTGTGGGCAGTAAAGTTAAATACCAGCAGGACTACGGCCTGAGCGGCCAGGGTGACGTAAAGCATCGGCATCAGCGCGCGATCGGCATATCTGCCGCCCAGCTGGTTACCGACAAATAGCCCCAGACCGAACAGCAGCATCAGCCATGCCAGGCTGCTTTCGCTGTATCCAGCCAGCCCGATCATCATGGGTGCGATATAGGTAATGGAGGTAAAAAATGCACCCGGCCCAAAGACCGTTATGCCCATCGCCAGCAGAACATTGACGTTGCGGAAGGCATTAAACTCGTGTGCGAAATTATGGTTCTCCGGACGGGGCTGATGCGGGATAAGCATACCGACGCTGATAACCGTAACAACTCCAATTGCGGCAATAACCATAAAAGCATCTCGCCAGGAAAGATGCTGCCCGATCCAGGTACCGACGGGAACACCAATAAGATTTGCTACGGTCAGTCCCATGAACATGAATGCAATCGCCCTTACCCGCTTAGACGGCGCAACCATATCGGCAGCAATGATCGAACCAATACCAAAGAAGGCGCCGTGAGTCAGAGACGTGATGATCCTGCCCAGAATGGCAATGCCCAGCGTGGGCGCAAAGGCCGTAACGAGGTTACCCGCCACAAACAGCAGCATCAGAAAAACCAGCATGGCTTTTCGGGGCACTTTTGAGCCCAGAATAATCAGGGCCGGCGCGCCGACAAAAACACCCAGCGCATAAGCCGTTGCCAGATTTCCGGCCACGGGAATAGTAACGTTGAAATCAGCGGCAATAACGGGAAGCAGGCCGGCAATGATGAATTCAGTCGTACCGATACCGAATGCACCAATCGCCAGCGCCCAGAGAGCAAGTGGCATAACAAATATCCTGTCAGTTAACCTATTTTTTTGTCTGAGCTGCGCATAACACGTGCCGGCTTTCGTTTAGAGAACCGGCACATGACACGGTGATGGCAGCAGGACAGACAGGATATAAGCTTGCTTAGAGTTGATAAACAGCCCTGAAATCGCCTGAGTGGTGACAAAAATTCTACTTAAGAGTGCCAAAGTATCCTTTTTCGGCCTTACTTAGCAGTTCATCGACAATAAGCCTGACCCTGGGGATCAGATGCCTTGTCCGGGGCCAGACAACGTTCAGCCCGACGGGTACGGGCATATGATCGGGCATAACAGCAACAAGCCTGCCCTCATCAATATGGCTGTTCACCATCGATTCCGGAAACTGGGCAATACCGGCTCCTGCGAGGCAGGCCTGAAGCATGGCGTCTCCGTCACTTATCTGGTGTGCCGAGGCCGAGATAAACTTTAATTCCCGCTCCCCGGCTGGCCGCAGCCGCCAGGCAAGCGGCG
The DNA here is from genome assembly GCF_011800485.1 of Pantoea sp. EKM20T. Lineage (NCBI taxonomy): Bacteria > Pseudomonadati > Pseudomonadota > Gammaproteobacteria > Enterobacterales > Erwiniaceae > Pantoea > Pantoea sp. EKM20T. The sequence goes on from NZ_JAALFW010000024.1 coordinate 20,636, forward strand.
CCCCCCGCCGGTACCCCATAATGCAGCAGTGTTTTTTTAGCGCATCGACATCAAAGGGCTGACCATGCCGCTCAACATAAGCGGGAGATGCGCAGAGCATGAGGCGCTGCCGGCTCAGACGACGCGCAATCAGCTCATCGGTACTCTGCAGTTCGCCCAGGCGCAGTACCAGGTCAACGCCCTCCTCAACCGGATCAATCAGACGGTCGTTAAAGGTCAACACCAGACGCAGGGCTGGATAACGATTCATCACTTCAAGCAGCACCGGCATCATCAGATTGCGTCCGAATGATGCTGGCATGTCTATACGCACCGTTCCGGCAGGATTGTCCTGCCGCCGGCTGAGCGTATTTTCAGCCGAGTCCAGAATTTCCAGCGCAGAGAGGCAACTGGTGAGATAGGCCTCTCCGTCACTGGTCAGGCTTAGCTTACGGGTTGAGCGGTGAAACAACCGCGTTCCCAGCCTCTCCTCAAGCCGCGCCACGCTTTTTCCGACGGCAGATTTTGTAATGCCCAATTGCTCCGCAGCTTCAGTAAAGCTGCTGGACCTGGCCGTTGTGACAAAAGTCGTGATTCCTCGCAAGGATTCCGCTGTAAAACCGGTAGACATAAAGTTGACTCTCTGGCGACACATAGCGTGTTTATCGATGTGTAATTCTATACCAGGCTTAAGTCAGTTCGAAAACAAAGTGCCGGCACCTGCCGGCGTATCCATCTTAAAAACACGGGGAGCAGTCATGTCACAGACAAGACCTTTGAAATTTGTCTCACTGCTGGGCAGTCTTCGCGCGGAATCTTTTAACGCCGTCGTAGCCCGCAATCTTAGCCTGCTGGCGCCGGCAGGCGTGGATGTCAGCGCGCTCAGCTCTGTCGGAGAAATACCGCATTACGACGCTGACCTGCAGGCTCAGGGGTTTCCTGAATCGGTTGTGGAAATGGGACAAGCGATAGCGGCAGCAGACGGCCTGATTATTGTCACACCTGAATATAACTATTCTGTGCCGGGTGCCCTGAAAAATGCGCTGGACTGGCTTTCACGTCTTCCGGATACCCCTGTCGCCGGTAAGCCTGTCGCCATAATCACTGCGTCACCCGGTGCCATAGGTGGCGCAAGGGCGCAGTATCACCTGCGTCAGATTCTGGTCTTTCTTGACGGCAGAGTGCTTAACAAGCCAGAGGTCATGATTGGACAGGCCTCATCCCGGCTTGATCCAAAATCCGGCCACATAACGGATGCGGACACCCGTGACCATATTTCAGCTCAGCTTAGTGCGCTCGCGACAATGGCGGCCCGCCAGGGCTGATTAATAACATCACTCACATCTGAACAACCACAGGGAGAAAACTATGCCTACCAACGTTATTCGCGGTATGGACCACGTCGGCATTACCGTTTCTGATATTGATGAGGCTACCCGCTTCTTTTCTGACGCCTTTGGTGCAGAAGTTATTTATGACTCCGTCTCGCCTTCAGACGATGACGTAAAAGGCGAAGAAACGGAAAATATTCTGAACCTGTTCCCGGGAACGAAAATTACCACGGTCAGAATGATGAAGCTGAAGCACGGCCCGGGACTGGAACTTTTTGAAATGAAGGGGCCAGAGCAAAGTCAGCCCGTGCGACCCAGTGATTATGGCCTGCAGCATTTTGCTGTTTACGTTGATGACATCAACGAGGCTATCAGCCTGTTCGAGCAGGCTGGCGGGAAAATGTTTACTTCTCCTCAGCCCCTGATGTTTCCAACTGAGGTGGGAGAGAATAACTTTTTCTGCTACGGCCGCACGCCGTGGGGTAGCGTCATTGAACTGATTTCTTTACCTTCAAAGCTGCCGTATGAAGACCATACCTCTCTGCGCCGCTGGAAGCCCTGAGTGTAACCGGGTGCGCCAGCGCAGGCGTACCCGTAAATACTAAACGTCCGCCTCTCGCTCATAGCTGACTTGCCCACGAATAATCTCCGACTCATACCCTCGTACAAGACAGTTGCTTGCAGCTGGAGTAGCGGGTTTCCAGGCGGCCCCTATAACGCCGCCCCGGCACGTATCACATACATGTCCGGGAGGGCCCACTTCTGGTTTCACTATGAATGTTGACACCTGCAACACCCTGCTCCCAAGAGTGTGAAAATCATCCCTGAAACCGATTAAGGTTCACAAGTTGTCGCAGCATCTCGATATGAATCGGTTTATCATTAAGCGCCGGTATGTAAGTAAACGATGTACCACCCGCATGCATAAAAATCTCCCTGTTCTGCTCATCAAGCTCCTCAAGCGTTTCTAAACAGTCTGATGCGAACCCCGGGCTGATTACATGCAGGCTTTTTATTCCTTCATTCGGTAGATTTTTAATTGTCTCATCAGTAAAAGGCGTTAACCATGGCTCTCTGCCGAATCTTGACTGGAACGTCATCAATATTTTCAATGACGGCATATTGATTGCTTCAATGAGTAATTTTGTCGTTAACTCACATCTTTCCTGGTATCGGTCCCCCTCTTTGACAAACCTTACCGGTATACCATGATATGAAATTAACAATGCATCTGGAACGCCGTTAGCTTCGAAAGATGCCTGAACGGATGCTCTTAACGCTTCAATGTAGGCAGGGTGATCGGCATAGTCATTGATGAAATTTATGGAGGGTGTATACCGGTTCTTCATTATCTGCAGGTGACGGCTCACGCTATCCCAAACAGAAGAAACGGTCGAAGATGAAAACTGGGGATACAAAGGAATGACGATAATTTTATCGACGCCTTTTTCCAGTAGCCTGTCAATTGCACCACCTATACTCGGCTCGCCATAACTCATTCCCAGCTCGACGGGCATACCTGTCACTTCTTCAAGCGCACGGGCTTGCCTGACGCTGTAAACCATGAGAGGGGAGCCTTCCTCCATCCAAATCGAAGAATATAATTTCGCCACTCGCCTTGCACGTAATGGGATAATCACGCCATGTAGAATGGGGCACCAAATGATTCTTGGTAAGTCGACCACTCTGTAGTCATGCAGAAATTTAGATAAAAATTTCTTTACTGCAACAGGCGTTGGTTCTTTTGGTGTTCCAAGGTTAACAATCAAAACACCCTGTTTATTCGTCATCAGGTGGGATCCTCAAGGCCATTGTCACTAACTCACTCATGCCAGTCACTCCGTAGCAGCTTGTCTTAAAGGCCTCAATTTGACCTCATTTTGTAGAAATAATTGAAATGCAGATTGACTGTTTCACGGCTTATGATGCTATGAGTCTGATTGCAGCCATCGTTTTTACTCAATGATCATGATTTTAGGACAAATCATCAGTGAAAACATTACTTTCTCTATCGTCAGATTTAACCGGTGCGGGGCTACGCGACGTCATTATTGAAGTCGGCGTGTGGAGGAGTTAGCTGGAGGAGGTGAGAAAACCGCATCTGGATGCCCGCGCAGATGCATGCCTTAGGCTTGATCTTTTTATGCGTATAAGTGATGAAGGCGACTGACCTGCTCCCTGTTAATCCTTACAGCACGCTTTTTGCAATGTCTGTTACTCGCTCAAAGCGGACTGACACGCATCAACAGCTTACCACTGCTTTTACCAGGCTGGACGACGTTGCCTGAACTCGTTTCGGATATCGTCGTCAGCAGGCGAGCCGCGCAGCGGTGCGAGAGCAGAATTTAATAGTTACAATATACTAATGCGATTTAATAACAGGCGCAGGATTAGGCCGGCGAACCGGCCTGAGGCATTATCAGATGGCGCAATAAACGCGCGCTTCACGTGGCGTGTAGATACCAAATGTCACCACGCTCAGTAAGCCATTAACAAACGTCTGCTGCACTTCAACCCGGTTAACTTTTTCCTGGCCGCCGCACACCTGCGCCGCATCAATGCTCTTACGCTGACCGATACCTGAAACAAAGAACGGCTGGCTGGTGGTTTTCGTCGCCGCGCCAACTTGATTCTGTTTCATTACGAAAGTCTGCTGCGCACAGCCGGTTAAACTCAGAGCCAACAACGCCGCAACACAAAGCTTGTTCATAAATATCCTTATCGCCTGAAATGAAAAAAAATGCTGAGTGAAATCATCACTCAGCCAGCAATCAGGTTATCGACAACGAAAGCGGAAACATGAGAAAAATTTTTAAGTACGCCTAACGGATACGTTTTGCTGAATCGTACAGCAATAAAAAAAGCCCCTGCACAGCAGGAGCTTTTTATGTTTACCGCAGCGTTTCCGCTTAGCGAGTCAAATTGTAGAAGAACTTTTTGACGCCATCGAGAAAGCTTTTTGAATGCGGACTGTTCTTCTCGCCCGCCGCACCACCAAAGCACTATTCCGGCTCACGCAGCAGCGACTTATGCTTCTCGCTCATAGTGGACCCTGGCCTGCCGTCAGTCCGCTTTGCGCCAGGAGCGGATGTTTCACATGCACTCCTATGTAAAATACTGAAGGCCGTCATAGATGGAACATTATGTTAGATTCAGTAGTTAAAACTGAATCCAGGATAGCGAATGTTTAGCATTTCAGAAGTAGATAAAAGTGATTCTGACCTACTGTGGCTGGTAAGCGAACTCGATGCCTTTCAGAACGCACTATATCCTGCAGAAAGTAATCACTGTGAATCGCCACGGGTTTAACAGACACCTCAGAGTCATTTAAGATGGCTTAAAGAGAGGTGTCCATGAGCGGTAAGCG